>NZ_CAXPMC010000001.1:0-29909 GCF_964218355.1 Ferrovibrio sp.
GGCCCAGAGCGCCGAATACAAGGCCTTCTGGGACAAGCTGCGCCGCGGCGAATACGACGCCGGCCAGTACCGGCGGCTGGGCAAGGGCGGCCGCGAGGTCTGGATCCAGGCCAGCTACAACCCGATCATGGATGCCAGCGGCCGGCCCTACAAGGTGGTGAAATACGCCACCGACGTCACCGCCCAGGTCAAGGCCGCCCGCATCATGCAGCAGGCGGTCGCGCAGACCCAGGCCGTGGTCGCCGCCGCCAAGGCCAACGACCTCACCGCCCGTATCCCGCTGGACGGCAAGGATGGCGAAATCCGCGCGCTGTGCGCCGGCGTCAACGACCTGCTCGACGGCATGACCGGCATCATCGCCGGCATCAAGGAGGCTTCGGTCACCATCGCCGCCGCCTCGGACGAGATTTCGGCGGCCAGCCAGGACCTGGCCAGCCGCACGGAAAGCCAGGCGGCCTCGATCGAGGAAACCGCCGCCTCGATGCACGAGGTGACGACGACGGTGAAGCAGAATGCCGACAATGCCCAGGCCGCCAGCCAGCTGGCGACCGTGGCCCGCGACACCGCCGAAAAGGGCGGCAGCGTGGTCGGCGATGCGGTGGCCGCCGTCACCCAGATCGAACAGAGCGCGCAGAAGATCAGCGACATCGTCGGCCTGATCGACGAGATCGCCTTCCAGACCAACCTGCTGGCGCTGAATGCCTCGGTTGAGGCAGCCCGCGCCGGCGAAGCGGGCAAGGGCTTCGCCGTGGTGGCGCAGGAAGTCCGCGCGCTGGCCCAGCGTTCGGCCAATGCGTCGAAGGACATCAAGGCGCTGATCTCCACCTCGAATGCCCAGGTGAAGACCGGGGCGGCCCTGGTCAACAAGGCCGGCGAGAGCCTGACCGAGATCGTCAGCGGCGTGAAGAAGGTCAGCGATATCGTCGCCGAGATCGCGGCGGCCTCGCGCGAGCAGTCGACCGGCCTCGACCAGATCAACACCGCCGTCGGCAGCATGGACGAGATGACCCAGCGCAACGGCGCCCTGGTGGAGGAGACCTCGGCCTCGGCCCAGGCGCTCAGCAACCAGGCCGGCGAACTGGCCGAACTGGTGCAGCGCTACCGCATCAACGGGCAGACGGCCGCCACCGCGGCACCCGCCGCCACAGCCGTAGTGCCGCTGCACAAGCCGGCGGCAAAGCCGGCCGCGCCGCGCGCCGCCGCGAAGCCGGTCGCCAATGATCCGGTCCGCCGGCCGCAGGTGGCGGGCGGTGCCGCCGACGGCGAATGGGAGGAATTCTGATGGCCGCCAGCCCGACATTACCGGAAAGAAACTGGGCACAGCTGCCCGGCCGTGAAATCCTTGCGGCCAAGACTGGAACCGCCAACCGGGATATTGCCGCCATGAGCAAGACCGACATGTCCGATACCACCCGCGAATACCTGACCTTCGTGGTCGACGGCCAGGATTACGGCATCGACCTGCTGTCGGTGACCGAGATCCGCGGCTGGACCGCCGAACGGCCGCTGCCGAACAGCCCGGCCCATGTCCGCGGGGTGATCAACCTGCGCGGCCTGGTGATCCCGATCTACGACCTGCGCATCCGCCTCGGTGCCGAAGCGGTGCCGCCGACGGTGAGCAACGTGGTGATCGTGGTGCAGGCGGCAGCCGGCGATTTCGGCCTGCTGGTCGACAGCGTGTCGGACATCCTGCCGGTGGCCGACCGCGAGCGGCAGCCGGTGCCGCCGACCGCGATTGCCGCCAGCGACGACTTCCTCGCCGCGCTGGTCGCCCGCGACAGCCGCATGGTGTCGCTGATCGATCTCGACCGCCTGGTCGACGCCAACAGCGCCGACGCCCCCAACCTGCTGGCCGCCTGACCCGTCCTCTCCCTCCCTCCCCCTCCCCGGTCCCTGAACGGGCTGCCCCACGGCAGCCCGTTTTTCTGTGCGCGGCCCGTGACCGTCCGCGTCCGCGCCTGGAACATACTTTAGTATGTATAGTTCCCAGGAATGGCAATTTCGGCGTGCCGATCATTCCGTGTTCTTCTACCGTAGCTGCGGGTGTAGCGTTGGGTTGTACCACCCGAGCCCCCCAACTGTTACGGAGACAGATGCGCATGTTCGGATTTTCCGGTTCCGACACCGCCCGCGACCACCGCGGCCTGGTCGACGCCATCAATCGCGTGCAGGGCATGATCACCTTCGCCCTCGACGGCACGATCCTCGACGCCAACGAAAACTTCCTCGCGGCGACGGGCTATGCGCTCGCCGAGGTGAAGGGCAGGCATCACAGCCTGTTCGTCGAGCCGGCCTATGCGCAGTCGGCCGAATACAGGGCTTTCTGGGACAAGCTGTGCCGCGGCGAGTATGACGCCGGCGAGTATCGCCGCCTCGGCAAGGGCGGTCGCGAGGTCTGGATTCAGGCCAGCTACAACCCGATCCTCGACCGCGCCGGCAAGCCGGTGAAGGTGGTGAAATTCGCCACCGACATCACCGCCCGGAAACAGCAGACCGCCGACTATGACGGCCAGCTGGCCGCCATCGACAAGGCGCAGGCGGTGATCCAGTTCAAGCTGGACGGCACCATCATCGACGCCAACGAAAACTTCCTGAAGACCATGGGCTACGCGCTCGACGAGGTGAAGGGCAGGCACCACAGCATGTTCGCCGAACCCGCCTATGCCCAGAGTGCCGAATACGGGGCCTTCTGGGACAAGCTGCGCCGCGGCGAATACGACGCCGGCCAGTACAAGCGGCTGGGCAAGGGTGGCCGCGAGGTCTGGATCCAGGCCAGCTACAACCCGGTGATGGATGCCAGCGGCCGGCCCTACAAGGTGGTGAAATACGCCACCGATGTCACCACCCAGGTCAAGGCGCAGCTGCGTGTGCGGGCCGCCGTGGACGATGTGGTGGCAGCAGCACGCCGCGACGACCTGACCCGCCGCATCGACCTCGACGGCATGACCGGCGAAGTCCGCGCACTCTGCGAGGGCATCAACGAGCTGCTGGACGGCATGACCGGAATCATCGTCGGCATCCGCGACGCCGCCGAAACCATCGGCTCGGCTTCCGACGAAATCTCTTCCGGCAGCCAGGATCTCGCCCGGCGCACCGAGGCGCAGGCTGCCAGCATCGAGGAGACGGCGGCATCGATGCACGAGATCACGGCGACGGTGAAGCAGAATGCGCAGAACGCCCAGACCGCCAACCAGCTGGCCGGCACCGCACGGGATGCCGCGCAGACCGGCGGCCGCGTGGTCGGCGATGCGGTGGCGGCCGTCAGCCAGATCGAGGAGAGTGCCCGGAAGATTTCCGACATCGTCGGCCTGATCGACGAGATCGCCTTCCAGACCAACCTGCTGGCCCTGAACGCCTCGGTGGAGGCCGCGCGCGCGGGCGAGGCAGGCAAAGGCTTCGCCGTGGTCGCCCAGGAAGTGCGGGCGCTGGCCCAGCGTTCGGCCACCGCATCGAAAGATATCAAGATGCTGATCTCCACATCGAATGCCCAGGTGAAAACCGGTGCCACCCTGGTGAAACAGACCGGGGGCTCTCTCGATGACATCGTCGCGGCGATCACCAGGGTCAGCGATATCGTTGCCGAGATTGCCGCCGCCAACCGCGAGCAGTCCACCGGCCTCGAGCAGGTGAACACCGCCGTCACCGGCATGGACGAACTGACCCAGCGCAACAGCGCCCTGGTGGAGGAAACTTCGGCCTCTGCGCAGTCGCTTGCCACGCAGGCCGCCAGCCTGACCGCACTGGTCCGCCGCTATCGCATCGAAGAGCGCCGTCAGGCCGCTACGGAACGGCTCGCAACCGCCGCCGAATAACCCGCGGCTGACGTCGCGTCAGGCAGCGGGCAGCGCTTTGCCCGCTGCCACGGTCATGGCATCTTTCCGGCAACGATGAAACCGCCGGGGGAAATATCCGTGACCGCATCCTCTTCGATCCTTGCTTCAGGCAACGTCGCCGTCCTCACCGGCGCCGGCAGCGGCTTCGGCCGCGAACTCGCCCTGCTCTGCGCCGCGCGCGGGATGAAGCTGGTGCTGGCCGACATCCAGCCGGACGCGCTGGAGGCCACCATCGCCCTGCTGCCGGCGGATACTGCGGTGCTGGCAATGCCCTGCGACGTCTCGCAGGCGACCGCCGTGATGGCGATGGCCGAACAGACCTATGCCAATTTCGGCGCCTGCCACCTGCTGTTCAACAATGCCGGCGTGGGCGGCGGCGGCTTTTCGTGGCAGACCACGGAAGACGACTGGACCTGGATGCTGGGCGTCAATCTGATGGGCGTGGTGCATGGCATCCGCGCCTTCGTACCGCGCATGCTGGAATCCGGCCAGCCCGCCCATGTGGTCAACACGGCATCGGCGGCCGGCCTCGTCTCGGTGCCGGGCTCCAGCGTCTACTGCGTCAGCAAGCATGGCGTGGTCACCCTGTCGGAATGCCTGCATCACGAGCTGCGCGGCGAGAATGCGGCGATCAATGTCTCGGTGCTGTGCCCGGCCTTCGTGCCGACCGGCATCGTCGAGTCCGCCCGCAACCGGCCGGCTTCGCTTGGCAAGGTCAATCCCTCGCAGGCCGATTTCGCCGCCCGCACCCGCAAGGCGATCGCCTCGGGCAGGCTGACGGCGGCGGATATCGCGCAGGCCGTGGCCGACGCGGTGGCGGCCAACCGCTTCTACATCCTGCCGCACGAGCGCATCAAGCAGGGCGTGCAGATGCGCCTGCAGGACATCCTGGAAGACCGGCAGCCGACCAACACGGTGCCGAAAAAGCCGTAAGCTTCAGAAGCCGGCGAACCAGCGGGCCAGCGGCACGAAGCTGCCCAGATTGGTGGCGCGTGCCAGCGCCAGGTCGGCCGCGTTGCTGCCCAGCATGAAGACCTCGTGCCGCGGCGCGCCCCTGCCCGCCAGCAGGCGGCGCAGACGCGTGGCCCGCTGGCCGTCGGTCTCGTGCAGCCGGAAAGGCAGCACCAGCAGCTCGGCCGGCACGCCCAGCGCCGCGATGCGTGCCGCCAGCGCCCTGCGCGCGGCACGGTCGAGCGGGCCGAAGGCGGCCTCGTCGGCCAGCAGCAGCAGCCGGCCGCCGAACCGCGGCAGCAGCCCGGCCACATGTTCGTTGACGCGCAGGCCGGCGCCGGCCTGCAGATTGCCGGCCAGCAGGTAATGCAGCGGCAGCAGCGCCGCCGAGAGATGGCAGCCGGTATCGAGCAGGGCGGCCGCATAGGCCCGGTAGCTGAGGCCGAGCTTTTCGGCGCGGGCCATGCGGCGCAGCGCGATCTCGCGCGGCGGGGTCGCCCAGGCCTTCTGCATCGACCGGCGCCAGGCCCAGCCGCGGAACGACATGTCCAGCGGCGGCCCGCCATTATGGCCGATGCCGGCATAGCCGAAATCCGGGCTGCGCCGCAGCAGCAGCTCGAGATTGGGATGGCGGGGCTGGAAGTAGCGGTCACCCATGGCGGCGGTCGCGGTCTGTTGAGGCCGGCTTCAGCCTAGTTGAGCCGGCGGATACGGTCCAGCGGCCCGGCAGCCAGCGGGCTGTGCGCCGCGACCCAGGCCTCCAGCGCATCGACATCGAAGCGGCCGAAAACCCGCTGCTGCCCCTCGCGCAGGACGGCAAAGCCGTCGCCGCCGGAGGCCAGAAACTCGTTCACCGTCACCCGGTAGCGCCGGACCGGATCGACCGGCTGGCCGCCGATCCGCACCGAACCCGGCACCACCCGGCTCCCCTCGGGCCGCGCCGCATCCCAGGCATAGCTGAACCCCCGCGCGACATGCAGGATGCGCGGCCGCGGCTGGTTCAGCCATTGCTGTTCCAGCAGGCTGACGATCTGGGCACCGGTCAGGCTCATGGTCACCAGCGCATTGCTGAAGGGCTGCACGGTGAACAGGTCGCCATAGGTGACCGGCCCTCCGCTTTTCGAGACGAGATCGGCGCGCACGCCGCCCGGATTCATGAACGCCAGCTCGGCCCCGCCTTCGACCGCCGCCTGCGTGGCGGCGAGCTGGGCATCGGCAATGATATTGCCCAGCACGGATTCGCCGGCCCCGTTGACCTCGCGCGACAGCGGCGCGGCGATGCGGCCGACCACCCGGCCTTCCAGCGGGGCCGCCAGCGTCTCGTAGGCGGCGATCAGCTTCGTCTGCGCCGGGTCTTTCGCGAATTCGGCCGTGCGCACGATCACGTTGTCGGCCCGGGCCATCGTCACGTCACGGCTGCGGCGGTCGAGGGTGACATCGATGGCACTGACCACGGTGCCGTATTTGTCGGCGCTGGTGACCAGCCGGCCATCGATCACGCAGTTATACGCCTGGTGGGTATGGCCGCTGACCACCAGGTCGACCGCGCGGTCGAGCCTGCCGACGATCTCGACGATGGCCCCGGAAATCGCCGGGCATTCGTTATGGCCGCCGGTGGCCATGCCGCCCTCGTGGATCAGCACCACGATCGCCTCGACGCCCTTCGCCCTCAGTTCGGGCACCAGGGCATTCACGGTCTCGGCCTCGTCGCGGAAATCGAGGCCGGCCACCCCGGCCGGAGTGACGATGCCGGGCGTGCCTTTCAGTGTCAGACCGATGAAGGCGACCGGGATGCCGTCGAATTCCCGCAGGATATAGGCCGGCAGGATGGTCCTGCCGGTTGCCGTGTCGATGGTGCTGGCGGCCAGATACTGGAAACCGGCGCCCCGGTATGGCTGCGGCCCCCTGCAGCCGTCCTTCGGATGGCAGCCGCCCGCCTGCATGCGCAGCAGTTCCTGCCAGCCCTCGTCGAATTCATGGTTGCCGACCGCCGAGGCGGCGAGGCCCATCATCGACAGCGATTCCACCGTCGGCTCATCATGGAACAGGGCCGACAGCAGCGGGCTGGCGCCGATCAGGTCGCCGGCGGCGACGAAGATGGTGTTGCGGTGGCCGGCGCGCAGGCCCTGCACGGCCGTCGCCAGATGTTCCGAACCGCCGGCCGGCACGACGATGCGTTTCGACGGATCGGCCGGATCGGGAATGCGGATGCCGCCGGCCGAGGGCTTCAGGTTGCCATGGAAATCGTTGATGGCGAGGATGCGCAGGGCAACCGGCCCTTCCGGCGGCGGAGCCGCGCAGGCAGCCAGCAGCGACACGACAACGGCAGGCACCAGCAGACGCATCATGGCACGGCTCCCCGGCAGGTGGATGCCCGGACTCTCGGGCCGCCCGACCGGGGCTGTCAACGGAAGAGATGGTTACGGCCGGGCCGGCCGCGGTCCATGATGGAAAGGTGCCGTCAGTCGTCGTCGCGCACGTAGGGATTCTTGCCCTTGCGCAGGAACATGCGGATCGGCACGCCCTGCAGGTCGAACACCTCGCGCAGGCCGTTGATCAGATAGCGCAGATAGCTGTCGGGGATGTATTCGGCGCGCGGCGCGAACAGGGCGATGGTCGGCGGCCGCGCCTTGACCTGGGTGGCATAGCGGATGCGCACACTGCGCCCGCCGGCCAGCGGCGGCGGGTTGCGCGTCGTCATCTCTTCCAGCCAGCGGTTCAGCTGCGCGGTCGGGATGCGGCGGTTCCAGCGCTGGTACTGGGCCATCACCGCCGGCAGCAGGCGGTCGAGATGGCGACCGGTCAGCGCCGAGAAGGTGACCACCGGCACGCCGCGGGCCTGCGGCAGCGACTTTTCCAGCCGCTCCTCGATTTCCTTCAGCGCCAGCGCGCGATCCGCCACCGCGTCCCATTTGTTGACGGCGATCACCAGTGCGCGGCCTTCCTGCAGCACGTGATCGGCGATGGTCAGGTCCTGCTTGTCCATGCCGAGCACGGCATCCAGCACCAGCACCACGACCTGTGCCATGCGGATGGTGCGCAGGGAATCGGCCACCGACAGCTTTTCCAGCTTGTGCTCGACGCGCGCCTTGCGGCGCATGCCGGCGGTGTCCACCAGCCGCACCACGCGGCCCTCGTATTCCCATTCGATGCTGATGGAATCGCGGGTCAGGCCGGGCTCGGGGCCGGTCAGCAGGCGGTCGCTGCCGATCAGCTTGTTGATCAGGGTCGACTTGCCGGCATTGGGCCGGCCGACCACGGCCAGCTGGATCGGCCGCAGCGGATCGTCGGCGGGCGCCTCGGCATCGGGATCGATGTCGATATCGAAATCGCCGGCATCCAGCTCGTCGCCGGCATCGCCGAGGCCGCCGCCCGAGACGACATGCTCGGCCAGAATCTCGGCCAGATCGTACAGGCCCTCGCCATGCTCGGCCGAAACCGGCAGCGGGTCGCCGAAACCGAGCCCGTAGGCTTCCGCCAGGCCGCTGCGGCCGGCACCGCCCTCGCATTTGTTGGCCAGCAGGATCACCGGCCTGCCCTGCCGGCGCAGCCAGTTGGCGAAATGCGCGTCCAGCGGCGTGACGCCGGCGCGGGCATCGATGACGAACAGCACGGCGGCGGCCTCGGCCACGGCGGCCTCGGTCTGCAGCCGCATGCGGCCGGTCATGCTCTCGACATCGGAATCCTCGAGGCCGGCGGTATCGACGGCGATGAATTCGAGATCGCCGATGCGCGCCGCGCCCTCGCGGCGGTCACGGGTCACGCCGGGGGTGTCGTCGACGATGGCAAGCCGGCGGCCGACCAGGCGATTGAACAGGGTCGACTTGCCGACATTGGGCCGGCCGACAATGGCGATGCGGGCGGACATGCGATCCTTCGGGGTCAGCGATACGCCGTCAGCGTCGCATCGTCGGTGACGACATAGACGGTGCCGTCGGCAACCACCGGCGAGACCGAGGCCTTATCAGGCAGGCGCAGTTCGCCAAGCAGGTCGCCGGTATAGGGCGAGATCGACAGGATGCGTTCGTCGGTGGAGGCAACCAGCAGGCGGTCGCCGGCCAGCACCGGACCGTACCAGGTGATGATGCCCTTCCGGGTCTTGGCGGACGGGTCCTCGTAGCGGCGCAGCTGGCGGATCCATTTCACCCGGCCGTCGCGGCGCGACAGGCAGAGGATCTCGGCATCGACGGTGATGGCGTAGATGAAATCGCCGGCCACCCAGGGGGTCTGGATCGACGGGATCACGCGTTCCCAGATGCGTTCGCCGGTGCGCAGGTCGATGGCGATGAAGCGGCCCGACTGGCTGACGGCATAGACGCGGTCGCGGTCGATCACCGGGCGGCCGTTGATGTCGTTGAGCGCGCCGGCCTGGCTGACCCGGCTGGAGGCGCGGATCAGCTGTTCGCCCCAGGCGACCACGCCGGTATCGGCCCGCAGGGCCAGCACCTCGCCGGACGAGAACGGCGCGATGACGATGTTGCCCTGCGCCGCCGGGTTGGCGGCGCCGAGGAACCCGGCCTGCTCGGTCACCGCGGCATGGTTCCACTGCACCTCGCCGCGCTCGGTATCCAGCGCATAGAGTTCATTGTCGTAGGTGATGACGAAGACGCGGCCGGCATCCACCGTCGGCGCGCCGCGGATCGGCAGCTTCAGTTCGGTATTCCAGTAGACCAGGCCGGTGGCGGGCTGCAGCGCCAGCACGTCGCCATAGGCGGTGCTGACGAACAGCTTGCCGTCGTAATAGGCGAGCCCGCCGCCGATGGCGCCGGATTCCTCGCTGCGCGGGGTGACGTCGACCCGCCACAGGCGGTTGCCGGTCTTTGCGTCGAAGGCCGCGACATTGGCCTCGGCATCCATGGCAAAGACCTTGCCTTCGGCGACCACCGGCTGCGCCATGATGCGCTGCTCGTCGCTGGCCTCGCTGCCGAGATCGGCGGTCCAGGCGCGCTGCAGGCTGGCGGGCAGCGCCAGATGGTACATGGCATGGCCGGGATAGCCGCCGCCCTGCGGCCAGTCGCTGTTGGCCCAGGGCTTGGGCAGTTCGACCGGGGTGTCGGCCAGCTGCGGATCGGGATCGAGCTGGCTGTCGAAGGACAGAACCGAGATGCGCTCGCCGGCGATCTTCGATTTCTCCTCCTTGGCGAACCAGTCCTTCATCGAGTCACAGCCCGACAGCACCAGAGCGATGCCCATCACCATCCACAGACCACGCCGCATGCGATCCTCGCTGACCAATCCGTCCACTCTTCCCGCGCGCGTCTACCTGGCTACTCGACCGGACCGCCCAGGGCCGCCAGCATCTCGGCGGCACGGCCGCGCAGGTCGGCCGGCGCACCGGCATCGTCCGCCAGCGCCGTCAGCAGCCGGCGCGCCGCATCCTTCTCGCCGGCCTTCAGCTCGGCCAGCGCCTTCAGTTCGGTGGCGCTGCCGGCCCAGGGGCTGTCGGCGGCGATGACGGCGAGGCGCTGGCGGGCCTCGTCGGCCGGCATGGTGTCGAGCCCGTGGAAAACGGCGAGATAGCGGGCAAGATCGCGGAACCGCGCCGCATTGCCGCTGTCGGCGGCGATCGCGTCGAAGACCTTGATCGCGCTAGGCAGGTCCTTGCCCTCGATCAGGTTGGCGGCCTGCTGGAAGCGGGCCAGCAGGGCATAGCCGTCATGATCGCCGCCGGCGAGGCTGCCGAAAGCCGCCGCCGCCTCCAGCGGCTTGCCGGCCTGCGCCTCGGTCAGGGCGGCGCGGAAGGCGGCACTGGCGGCGGCAGCCTTGTCGGCCCGCCAGCCCTGCCAGACCTGCCAGCCGCCGACCGCGGCCAGCAGCAGGACCACGGCGCCGATGGCCAGCGGGCTCCAGCGCTTCCACAGCTTTTGCATCCGCTCGCGGCGGACTTCCTCGTCGACTTCGTTGATAAAATCGGCCACGCCGTACTCCTCGGCCCCCGCGGGCATGCACAAGAATTCCGCCGGGCCGGCAGGGGCTGGCCCGGAGCGGCGCGTACATTAGCCGGATCGCACCCCGATGGCAAAGCCCCGGAAAACCCCCGTTTTCTCCGTAACCTTTTGATAACTAATAGAGTCTTGGCACTGCTGGGAAAAACCGGTAGGCTGCGCCCCTGACTGAAGCCGTCGGGTCCGTCCTGAACGCAAGACAGGCATCCCGCAACGGGGGGAACTTCATGCTGCGATTCCTTGCTGTCCTTTTCGCCTTTGCCGGCCCGCTGGCGGCTGCGGCGGTCCTGTCGCCGGCCGCCGCCAAGGAGCGCAAGCCGGTGGTGCTGATCCCCTTCGAGAGCGAGCGCGCCGTGGATCGCGGCGACCGCGCGCTGGTCAGCCTGAATGAAGATGTCACCCGCCTGCCGGCCTTCCGCGTGGTCGACCTGCCGGTGGTCGACGGCCGCCTCGGCCAGCATGCAAAGCTGGACGATGTCGAACTGTATTTCCCCTTCGGCACCATCGTGATCGCGACGGCGGAATTCCACCGCTACCGCCCCGCCCTGGTGGCCAGCGGCCAGCCCCTGGCCGATCCGCAGCCGATGCTGGACCCGCGCTATGACCGGGTGGCCGCCTTCGACCGCCAGCTCGGCCGCGTCTGTGCCAGCGAAACCGGCTATGACGGCGGCCGGGTCGAGATGCGCATCCATCCGGCCAGCCGGATGATGTCGGTGGTGCATGTGCTGCCGGCGAAGTTCCGCGGCCCCGAGGCCGAGACGCCGCCATCCTACAAGGTGATCAGCGGCCTCGACATGCGGTTCCTGAAGATCAAGGAACCGGAGGCCGAGCGGCTGTATGGCGACTGCCAGCGGCCGGCCGCCACCAAGCTGACCCAGAAAAACTGATCCGCGATCCCCGTTCGCCGGGAGACCGGCCGCGATGACCCCCGCCGACTGGCTGCAGCTGGCCGCCCTGGCCATGGTCGTGCTGCTGATCCTGCCGCGCATGCTGCGGTTGCCCTGGCGCAGCCCGCGCCTGCTGCAGTTCGCCGCCCTGTGGCTGGCCATCTTCCTTGCCGTCGCCCTGCTCTATCGCCTGTTCGGGACATAGCCGTCCCGGTTCATCCGGCCGGACTTCACGCGGATTTTGGTCGCCAAACTCCGCAGCCGCTGGCAAAAATCTCCGGGTCCGCCGTTTCCACCCTCGGCAAACGGCCGCTGCCGCCTATATCGGGCAGCGTTGTGGTTCATAGCGCGGCTGCGGCCGCTTCCGGAGGATACGCATGAATGCCGATCTGCTGAGCCTGCTGCCGAAGGTGGACTTCACCCGGCGCGGCTTCGTCGCCACCACCCTGATCTCCGGCTTCACCGTGGCCGCCGGCCCGGTGATGGCCCAGACCGTGATCAAGACCGACACGGCCGGCCTGACCGCCGGCCCGGTGAAGGTGCCGGTCGCCGGCGGCAGCATGGATGCCTATGCCGCCATGCCGGCCACGGGCGGCCCCTTCCCGGTCATTCTCGTCGTGCAGGAAATCTTCGGCGTGCACGAGCACATCCAGGATGTCTGCCGCCGCTTCGCCAAGCTCGGCTATCTCGCCATCGCGGCCGACCTCTACCAGCGCCAGGGCGACATGAGCAAGGTGACCGACGTGCAGGGCGCGCTGGCGATCGCCGGCAAGGTGCCGGATGCCCAGGTGATGGGCGACCTCGATTCCTGCGTCGCCTGGGCGAAAGCCAACAAGGGCGACACCGCCAAGCTCGGCATCACCGGCTTCTGCTGGGGCGGCCGCATCACCTGGCTGTATTCGGCGCATAATCCGGCCGTGAAGGCCGGCGTCGCCTGGTACGGCCGGCTGGTCGGCAATGCCAGCGAGCTGACGCCGAAGCATCCGGTCGATGTCGCCGCCGAGATGAAGGCGCCGGTGCTGGGCCTCTATGGCAGCGCCGACCAGGGCATCCCGGTCGATACCGTGAAGCAGATGGAAGACAGGCTGCGCGCGGCCGGCAAGCCGTCGCAGTTCATCATCTATGACGGCGCGCCGCATGCCTTCCATGCCGATTACCGGCCGAGCTACCGCAAGGAAGCGGCCGAGGACGGCTGGAAGCAGGCAGTGGCCTGGTTCAAGCGGCACGGGGTCTGACGCTTAAAATCCGCGGGGAGCATGCTAGGCTGGCACCGGCCAACCCGGAGTCGCCAGCATGCTTCTCGTTCCGACCTATGCCGCCGCCAGCGCCATCCAGGGCGTCGGCCTGTTCGCCGCCGCGCCGATTGCCCGGGGCACGATGATCTGGCGCTTCGAGCCGGTCTTCGACCGCATCATCCCGCCGGCCGATTTCGCCGCCCTGCCCGACGTGGCCCGCGCCTTCGTCGAGCGTTATGGCTACGAGACGCCGCAGATCCCGGGCGGCTGGGTGGTCAGCCTCGACAACACCCGCTTCATCAACCACAGCGAAACGCCGAACACCGACAACACGCGGCCGGAAACCTATGCCCTGCGCGATATCGCCGAGGGCGAGGAGATCACCTGCAACTACGGTGAATTCTGCGACTTCACACTGGACTGACCCGCCGGCCCGCACAGGCGGGACAAAAAAAGGCCCGCCGGGGCGGGCCTTTTTCGCGATACCAATACACCAGAAGACCGGCTTACAGCCGGTCCTTCAGCTGCTTCGAGGCCTTGAAGCGCACCGACTTCGACGCGGCGATCTTGATCGTCTCGCCGGTCTGCGGGTTGCGGCCCTTGCGGGCGGCGCGCTTGGACACCTTGAAGGTACCGAAGCCGACGATGGTGAAGCCACCTTCCTTCTTCATCGCCTTGCTCATGGCCTCGAAGACCGCGTCGACGGACTCGCCGGCGGCGGCCTTGGAGCAGCCCGCGGTTTCGCGGACGATTTCGATCAGATCAGCCTTGTTCATCGTCAATCCCTCCTGACATCTGCGGATGCTGCCCGCGACACGAATGCGACAACCGGAGACTCGGGTGATCCGCAGCGGGTCTCTGCAGTTACCACACCGCGGCGCGGGTGCAAGCCGCTGTCATGCGGCGACTCGCGGGGAATCCGCCACGATCCGCCGGCGACTCGGGCCGGCGGCCCTGTTTGACCTGCATCAAGGCGGAAAGCGCGGCCGCCCCTAGCGTTGCCCGGCGACGAAATCCCAGGGAGACCCGCAATGCCGCTTCTGGAACAGATCTATCTCGCCGGCTCGGCCGGCGCCTTCGTGCTGTTTGGCCTGGTGCTGGCCTGGTGCCGGCTGACCTCGCCCGGTTCGCCGCGCCGCCCCGGATAGGCGGCGTCAGCCGGCCAGTGCCGGCGCGGGCAGCAGGCGGCGCAGCGCGCCGTCCTGCACCAGCGCTTTCGCCGCCGCGAGATCGGGGGCCAGCCAGCGGTCCTCCGTCATTGCCGGAACGGTCCGGCGCAGCAGCGCATGGGCCGCCTTCAGATGCGCGCTGGTGCCAAGCGGTGTCCGCAGGTCGATGCCCTGCGCGGCACAGAGATATTCCACGCCGAGGATGCCGGCCAGATTCTCCGCCATCGCCAGCAGGCGATGGCCGGCATGGGCCGCCATCGACACATGGTCTTCCTGGTTGGCGGAGGTCGGAATGGTGTCGATGCTGGCCGGATGGGCGCGCTGCTTGTTCTCGGAGGCCAGCGCTGCCGCCGTCACCTGGGCGATCATGAACCCGGAATTGATGCCCGGGCGCGGCGCCAGGAAGGCCGGCAGGCCCGAAAGCACCGGGTCGACCAGCAGGGCGATGCGCCGTTCCGCCAGATTGCCGATTTCGGTCAGCGCAATGGCGATGGCATCGGCGGCGAAAGCCACCGGCTCGGCATGGAAATTGCCGCCCGACAGGATGTCGCCGTCCTGGCCGCCCTCGCCGGCAAACACCAGCGGATTGTCGGAAACGCCGTTGGCCTCGCGGGCCAGCGTATCGGCCGCATAGCCCAGCAGGTCGCGCGCGGCCCCCATCACCTGCGGCTGGCAGCGCAGGCAGTACGGGTCCTGCACCCGCGGATCGCCCTGGCGATGCGAGGCGCGGATCTCCGATCCGTCCAGCAGCCGCAGCAGCAGGTCCGCCACCGCGATCTGGCCGGGCTGGCCGCGGGCCGCATGGATGCGCGGATCGAACGGCGTGTCGCTGCCGGCCGCCGCATCCACCGACAGTGCGCCGGTGACCAGGGCCGCCCCGAAGCAGTCCTCGGCGGCGGCAAGCCCGGCCAGTGCCAGCGCCGCCGACACCTGGGTGCCGTTCAGCAGGGCGAGGCCTTCCTTCGGCCCCAGCACCAGCGGCTGCAGGCCGGCCAGTTCCAGTCCCTCGGCAGCCGGCAGTTCGTGGCCCCGATGGCGCACATTGCCCACGCCCAGCAGCGGCAGCACCAGATGCGCCAGCGGTGCGAGGTCGCCCGAAGCCCCCACCGAGCCCTGTGCCGGCACGCAGGGCAGCACATCGGCATTCAGCAGCGCCGTCAGCGCCGACAGCGTTTCCCAGCGCACGCCGGACAGGCCCTGGGCCAGGCTGTTGATCTTCAGCAGCAGGATCAGCCGCACCACGGCATCGGGCAGCAGCGGCCCGGTGCCGACCGCATGGCTCAGCACCAGCCGGCGCTGCAGTTCGGCCACATCGGCCGGCGGAATGCGCTCGCGGGCCAGCTTGCCGAAACCGGTATTGATCCCGTAGACCGCCGCGTCTCCGGCCGCCGCCCGCGCCACGGTCTCCGCCGCCGCGGCCACTGCCGGGCGGGCGCCGTCATCGGGGGCGACCGCCATCGGGCCGGACCGGTAGAGGGCGATCAGGTCGGCCAGCGGCAGCTGGCCCGGCAGCAGGCGATAGACCATGCGGAAGCCTCCCGGCCGGCAGTTTTGCGCCTCCGGCCATCATAACGGAACCGGGCCAGACTAAGCTGTCCACAGTTTAGTTGTCTATACAGGATCATTTGACTTGCCGGATTTCTCGCCACGGCCTTAAATTAGGCAACAGAGGCCGGCCCGCCGGGGGCCGGCACTGCCTTTCTCCGGGGGATAAACCATGTCGATGCGTTGGATTCTGGGCGCCGCGAGCGCCGTTACCCTGCTGGCCGCCGGCCCTGCTGCGGCGCAGGACAAGATCGTGCTGGGCATGAGCGGCTGGACCGGCTTCGCGCCGCTGTCGCTGGCAGCCGAGGCCGGCCTGTTCAAGAAGCATGGCGTCGATGTCGAGATCAAGTTCATCCCGCAGAAGGAGCGTCACCTGACGGTGGCCGCCGGTGCCACCCAGGCGGTTGCCACCACGGTCGACACCTTCATCTCCTATTCCGCGGCCGGCATCCCGCTGACCCAGGTGCTGCTGCTCGACAAGTCGAATGGCGGCGACGGCCTTGCCGTGCGCAGCAGCATCAACTCGGTCAAGGAGCTGAAGGGCAAGACCATCGCCGTCGACGGCGCCGGCACCACCCCCTACTTCACCCTGATGGCGATGCTGAAGCGCAACGGCATGGGTCCCAAGGACGTGCAGTTCGCCACCCTGGCGCCGAACCCGGCCGCCCAGGCCTTCGTCGCCGGCCAGTTCGATGCCGCCGTCACCTACGAGCCGTATCTGTCGTCGATCCGCAACGCGCCGAATGCCGGCAAGATCCTGCTGACCACCCTGGACGTGCCGGTGGTGGTCGACATGGTCGCCTTCCAGCCCGACTTCATCAAGAAGAACCCGAAGATCGTGCAGGGCGTGGTCAATGGCTTCTTCGACGCGCTGGAGATGATCAAGAAGGAACCGGAGAAGTCCTACGAAATCATGGGCAGCAAGGTGAAGCAGACCGGCGAGCAGTTTGCCGGCTCGGCCAAGTTCATCGCCTGGCAGGACAAGGCCGCCAACCAGGCCTACTTCAAGGGCGACCTGCAGAAGTTCATGAAGGAAGCCGCCGAGATCCAGCTCGAGGCCGGTGTCATCAAGTCGGTGCCGAATCTCGATGCCATGGTCGACGCCAGCTTCGTGAAGTAAGCGACAGACAGGGTTTCCCGTGTTCGAACCCCTCAAGCCGGTTTCCCCGGGGCGGCGCACCGCCCTGGGGATTCTGTTTTTCGTCGTCTTCCTCGGCGTCTGGGCCGGGGTGACGCTGGGCGGCATCGTGCCGCCGCTGTTCCTGGCCGATCCGCTGAAGGCAGCGATGGCCGGCGTATCGCTGTTCACCGAATACGGCTTCATCGGCGATGTCGGCATCACCATCTGGCGGGTGGTTGGCGGCTTCGTGATCGCCGCGGTGTTTGCCGTGCCGCTCGGCATCCTGATGGGCGCCTTCAAGAGCATCGAGGCGTTCTTCGAGCCCTTCATCTCCTTTGCCCGCTACCTGCCCGCCTCCGCCTTCATCCCGCTGCTGATCCTGTGGGCCGGCGTCGGCGAGGCGCAGAAACTGGCGGTGATCGTGATCGGCAGCTTCTTCCAGGTCGTGCTGATGGTGGCGGTGATCGTCGGTGGCAGCCGGCTCGATCTCGTCGAGGCGGCCAAGACGCTGGGCGCCCGCTCGCAGGGCGTGGTGCTGCGCGTGCTGCTGCCGGGCGCGGCGCCGCAGATTGCAGAAACACTGCGGCTGGTGCTGGGCTGGGCCTGGACCTATGTGATCGTCGCCGAGCTGATCGGTGCCCAGAGCGGCATCGGCCACATGATCATGGACAGCCAGCGCCTGCTCGATACCGGGCAGATGATCTTCGGCATCTTCGTGATCGGCATGATCGGCCTGGTTTCCGACTTCCTGTTCAAGAAAGCCAACGAGACGCTGTTCCCGTGGTATTTCGCCAAGTGAGCGTGGTTCTCCCGTGAGCAAACTGCAGATCGAGACCGTCAGCCGGGTGTTTCCCGGCCTGCGCGGCGGCCCGGATACCCGGGCGCTGGAACCCACCAGCCTGGCCGTCGAGGATAATGACTTCATCACCATCCTCGGCCCGTCGGGCTGCGGCAAGTCGACCCTGCTGCGCATCATCGCCGGACTGGACAGCCCGACCACCGGCCGCGTGCTGCTGGACGGTGCGCCGGTCAGCCAGCCCGGCATGGCCCGCCCCGGCCCCGACCGCGGCATGGTATTCCAGTCCTACACGCTGTTCCCGTGGCTGACCGTGCAGCAGAATATCTGCTTCGGCCTGCGCGAGAAGAACGTGCCGGAAAAACAGCAGGCCGAGATTGCGGCGCATTTCATCGCCCAGGTCGGCCTGAAGGGTTTCGAGAACCATTTCCCGAAGATGCTGTCGGGCGGCATGCAGCAGCGCACGGCCCTGGCCCGTGCGCTGGCCAACGACCCGAAGATCCTGCTGCTGGACGAGCCCTTCGGCGCTCTGGACAACCAGACCCGCGCGCTGATGCAGGAACTGCTGCTCGGCATCTGGGAAGCGGCCCGCAAGACCGTGCTGTTCGTCACCCACGATATCGACGAGGCCATCTTCATGGCCAACCGCGTGCTGGTGATGACCGCCCGGCCCGGCCGGGTGAAAAGCGACATCGCCATCGATCTGCCGCATCCGCGCCATTACACGGTGAAGACCACGCCGGACTTCGCCGCCTACAAGGCCCGGCTGACCGAGGAAATCCGCGTCGAATCGATCCGCGCGGCCCAGGATGAACATTAGGCCCTACCGCGCCGCCGACCGGGATGCCGTGATCGCGCTGTGGCAGGCCTGCGGCCTGACCCGGCCATGGAACGATCCCGCCGGCGACATCGCCTTCTGCACCGGCCAGCCGGAATCGACCATTCTGGTCGGCGAGGCACAGGATGGCGGCAGCCTCATCGCCACGGTGATGGTGGGCCATGACGGCCATCGCGGCTGGCTGTATTACCTGGGCGTCGATCCGGCAGCGCAGAAGGCCGGCCATGGCCGCGCCATGGTGGCCGCCGCGGAAAGCTGGCTGGCCGCCCGCGGCGTGCCCAAGGTGATGCTGATGGTGCGGCCCGAAAACGACCGCGTGCGCGCCTTCTACGCCGCGCTTGGCTACATCGTCGAGGAGCGGCTGATCTTCAGCCGCCGCCTCGACGGGAAATAGCCGTCAGCTCAGCCCGAGATAGTCGCGCTTGCCGATCTGCACGCCCTTGTGGCGCAGGATGTCGTAGGCCGTGACGACGTGGAAGAAGAAGTTCGGCACGGCGAAACCGAGCAGATAATCCCTGCCAGTGAACTTCATCTCGCTCTGGCCGGTCTTCACCGTCACCGGGCGGGTGGCGGCTTCGTCATAGGCCGCCCTGTCGATAGCGCCGATGAAATCCAGCGTCTTGCGGATGCGCGCCTGCAGCTCGGCGAAGCTGGTCTCGGTATCCGGATCGCTGGGCGGCGCAACTCCGGCCGGGCGGGCGCTGCCGAACTTGGCGGCGTCGCAGGCGGCCTGGATCTGCCGGGTCAGAGGATACATGT
Organism: Ferrovibrio sp.; assembly: GCF_964218355.1. Taxonomy (GTDB): domain Bacteria; phylum Pseudomonadota; class Alphaproteobacteria; order Ferrovibrionales; family Ferrovibrionaceae; genus Ferrovibrio. The sequence continues at coordinate 19,079 of NZ_CAXPMC010000001.1, forward strand.
CCGGCGCCAGCCGCGCCTCCAGCATGTCGGCCGGTGCCTGCCCGGCGGCAGCGGCATGGGCCTCGCCCTTCTCCAGCAGCCGCGCAAGGATTTCCAGCGCACGGGTAAACACCGGCACCGAGGCGTCGTACATCGACAGGGACATGGATTTTCCGCTCCTGATGGGCGGCCGGCCATGCATCTGCGCCGCCGCCGGGTTGGTGAGGCCGCTCCATCTAGGACGCCGGCGCCATGTGTCCAGCCCCGCTAGCGTCCGGACTCGGCCAGTTCCTTCAGCCGCTCGAAATACTTGCGCAGCAGCGGCAGCGCGAGGCCGAAATCCTGCAGCACCAGCACCATGTCCATGGTCTCGCCATCGGCGCCGAGCGGCAGCCGCAGCACCCGGTAGCTGAGCGGTTCGCCGGTGCGGGTGATGATGCTGAGGCTGACATATTGCGGCTGCAGGGTCTGCTGCATCTCGCAGAGATTGTTCCACAGCAGCCGGCCATGCTGGGCCGGCAGCAGATCGAGCACCGACTGGCCGGTCAGCTCGCGGCCGGTCAGCTCGCGGGTGGCGGTGCCGGCAAGGCGGTAGCGGAAATCCGGCGGATCGTCCTGCACCGCGATCAGCAGCAGGCGCGGCAGCACGGATTTGAGGTCCAGCGGATCGAAATCGTCGCGGGCCGGCAGGCGGGTGCCACGGGCCCGCTTCCGGCGCAGCCAGTCCGCATAGAGCTTGCGGAAGCCGGCCGAATCCATCATGTCGAGCGGCAGCCGCGTATACTGCACGCGCCTGTCTTTCGGATCCACCTCGACCGGCTGGTACGGCGCCATGCGCGCCTCCGTCTGTCCTCCCGGCCCGTCCTGCGGGCATCGCTGCCAGCTTAACGCAGCTGGCAGCCGAGGCAACCCGCCTCGGCTAGCGACCTGTTTTTACGGCCTTTTCATAGATATCCGGCTTGAAGCCGGCGAGGTAGCGGCCGCCGCCCAGCGCGAGAATGGGCCGCTTGATCATGGAAGGCTGCGCCTGCATCAGCGCAATCGCCTTCGCCTCGGTCAGGTTCGCGCGGTCGGCCTCGGGCAGCTTGCGGAAGGTGGTGCCGGCGCGGTTGAGCACAGTTTCCCAGCCCAGCGCCGCGCACCAGGCCTTCAGGCTGTCGCGGTCGATACCCGCCGCCTTGTAGTCGTGGAAATCATGCGCCACGCCATGGTCCTTCAGCCAGGTGAAGGCCTTCTTCATGGTGTCGCAGTTTTTGATGCCGTAGATGGTGATCGCCATGATGCCGGCCGCTCCCGCTGTCTTCCGCATCCGTTATGCCGGAGGAGCCGCGGCTGGCGCAAGCCGCGCCTCCCGCCTAGAATGCCGCGACCATGTCCGGGACCGCCGCATCATCCCTCCGCGGGAAGCTTCAGGATCTCTATTTCGGCAACGAACCGGGGGCACGCCGCTTCCGCTACGGTCTGGTCGCCTTCGACCTCGTCACCATCGCCCTGTTCATCCTGGCCGCCACCGTGCCGGAAGACAGCGGCTGGTGGCTGCTGCCGCTGGATTTCGGTCTCGGCACCGCCCTGCTGGTGGAACTGGCCGCCCGCCTCTATGCCGAGCCGGACCGGCGGCGACACCTGCTCAGCTTCTCCACCGCCGCCGACCTGCTGGTGATCCTGTCGCTGTTCCTGGCGGCGTTCCTCGAAAACCTCGCCTTCCTCCGTATCGTGCGCGCGCTGCGGCTTCTGCGCTCCTACCACCTGCTGCGCGACCTGCGCGCCAGCTCGCCGTGGTTCCGCCTGCACGAGGACATCCTGCAGCGCAGCCTGAACCTGGTCGTGTTCATTTTCATCGTCACGTCGGTGGTGTTCGTCACCCAGCACAGCATCAATCCGGCCCTGCCGAACTATATCGACGCACTGTATTTCACCATCACCACGCTGACCACCACCGGCTTCGGCGACATTACCCTGATCGGCCCGGGTGGGCGGCTGCTGTCGGTGCTGATCATGATCGTCGGCGTCACCCTGTTCCTGCGCCTGCTGCAGGCGATCTTCCGTCCCAGCAAGGTGCGCCACGAATGCCCCGATTGCGGCCTGCGCATCCATGACGTGGATGCCGTGCACTGCAAGCATTGCGGCCGGGTGCTGCATATCCCGACCGACGGGGTGGTATAGCGGACCTGCATCTCAGGCCGGCCGGACCGGCACCACGATCCGCACGTCGAAGGTCTGCAGGATTTCGTCGCGATGATTGCGCGTCTCGATGCGCATCAGCGCCGACCCGCGGTCGGGCCGCGACCGCGACGGGATGACGCCAGTGATCTCGGCTTCCACATGCAGCACGTCGCCCGGCCGGGTCGGCTGCGGCCAGGCCAGCTCGCCGCCCGAACCGAGGATGCCGCCGGCAATCGGCGCGGCCTGCACCAGCAGCTTCATGGTCAGCGCCGCGGTATGCCAGCCACTAGCGGCCAGGCCGCCGAACAGGGTCTGCCGTGCCGCGTCGGGGTCGAGATGAAACGGCTGCGGGTCGAATTCGCAGGCAAAAGTCCTGATCTGCGCCTCGTCGACAGTGTGGGGCGGGCTGACGAAACGCTGCCCCACGCGCAGGTCCTCGAAGTAAAGCTTGTTCATGTCCGGCCATCCTCGTTGCAAAGCCGGAGCACTATGCTGGCGGGCCGCCAGCGCCTCTACTTCATAAAATGAACCTTCGGCAGTGCCGGCCGGATGGCCGGATTCAGCCCTTGTAGCGGATCGTCACCTTCGCCGCCACCGCCTTCGCCGCCTTGCGGGCCGCATCGGTATCGCCGTCCTTCGCCAGCGCCAGCGTCACGCCCATGCGGCGCCAGGGCCGCGTGGTCGGCTTGTTGAAGATGCGCAGGTCGAGGTCGATGCCGGGGGTATCCGGCGTCAGGGCCTCGGCCAGGCCCTCGACAGTGAATTCAGTAGCGTCGCGGTCGGCAAGGATCACCGCCGAGGCGCTGGGGCCATGCTGGGTGATCGACGGGATCGGCAGGCCGAGGATCGCCCGCGCATGCAGGTCGAACTCGGTCAGGTTCTGCGAGATCAGGGTCACCATGCCGGTATCGTGCGGCCGCGGCGACAGTTCCGAGAAGATCACGGCATCGCCCTTGACGAAGAATTCGACGCCGAACAGGCCGTAGCCGCCGAGATTGTCGACCACGGCCTTCGCCTGGCGCTGGGCCTCGGCCACGGCTTCCGGGGTCATCGGGGTCGGCTGCCAGCTTTCCTGGTAATCGCCGCGCTCCTGCCGGTGGCCGATCGGCGGGCAGAAGACCACGCCCTCGCGGGTGCGGATGGTCAGCAGGGTGATCTCGTAGTCGAAATCGATGAAGGCCTCGACGATCACCCGCTTGCGGTCGCCGCGCATGCCGGCCACGGCATAGTCCCAGGCCCTGTCGATATCGGCTGCGGCCTTCACCGTGCTCTGGCCTTTCCCTGAAGAGGACATGACCGGCTTCACGACACAGGGAATGCCGACCTTCGCAACGGCATCGCGCATTTCCTCCAGGCTTTCGGCATAGAGGAATGTCGAGGTCGGCAGGCCGAGTTCGGTGGCCGCCACGTCGCGGATGCGGTCGCGGTTCATGGTCATCAGCGTGGCGCGCGCCGAGGGCACCACATTCCGGCCGCGGTCTTCATACTCCTTCAGCACCTCGGTGCGGATCGCTTCCACCTCGGGCACGATGAAATCGGGCTGGTGCCTGTCGATGGCGGCGCCGAGCGCTGCGCCGTCCAGCATGGAGAAGACTTCCGCCTCGTCGGCCACCTGCATGGCCGGCGCACCCGCATAAGAATCGCAGGCCACCACATGGGCACCGAGCCGCTTGGCCGAGATGACGAATTCGCGGCCGAGCTCGCCCGAGCCCAGCAGGAGGATTTTCTTGGTCGCGGTCATGCCCTCGTATCCCTGCTCCGGTGGTCCCTGCGGGGCCGGCGATCCCGGCGGCAAATCCCGAGTCGGCGGCCGGCCCCGGCAGGGCTTATAGCAGGGCGGCGGGCAAAATGCAGGCCGGTCAGGCCATGGCCGGGGCCGGCCGGGTTTTCGCCGCCGGCCGGAAGGCGAGCGCGATCAGCACCGCGCCCATGCCGGTGCCCCAGGCGCCGAGATAGAGCCAGCGGTAGCTGTCGGTCATGTCGTAGATCAGTCCGCCAACCAGCGGGCCGGTCGACATGCCGAGGCTGCCGGCCATGGCGATGCCGCCGATCACCGTGCCCATCATGTGCAGCGGAAAATTCTCCCGCGCGATGGCGGCATAGAGCGGCATGGTGCCGGCATAGATGAAGCCGAACACGGCCGCGACGGCGTAGAAGCTGCCGAGGTCGCGGGCCAGCAGGAAGGCCGGCGCGGCAAAGGCCTGGACCAGAAGGCCAAGGACGAGAATCTGCCGCGCGCCGAAACGGTCCCCCAGCAGACCGAAGGCGATGCGGCCGCCAAGGCCGGCAAAACCCTCGACGCTGTAGATCGACACCGCCGCCAGCAGCGGAATGCCGCAGGTGACGGCATAGCTGACCGTGTGGAAGATCGGGCCGGCATGGGTGGCGCAGCAGAAGAAGTTGGTCAGCAGCAGGATGATGAAAGGCGGCGAGCGCAGCACCTGCCCCACCGTCAGCGCCGCCGGCGCGGCACCCGCGGCTGCGGCCGGCGCCGCCGGTCCGGCCGCCAGTGCCGGCGCCCGCCGCACCAGCAGCGCAACCGGCAGCATCAGCACCAGCGCGAGGCCGGCAATCAGCAGCATCGCGCTGCGCCAGTCATAGACCGAGACGAGCCAGGCCGCCAGCGGCGACATGGTCATCGGTGCCATGCCCATGCCGGCCGAAACCAGCGAGACCGCAAGGCTGCGATGGGTGTCGAACCAGCCGGTCACGCAGGCCATCATCGGCGCGAAGATCGCCGCCGTGCCGCCGCCGACCACAATGCCGAAGACGACCTGGAAAGCCAGCAGCGAGGTCATCCGGCTGGCCAGGGCGAGGCCGGCCGCCAGCAGCACCGCGCCGGCCAGCACCACGGCGCGCGGGCCGAACCGGTCCGACAGGCTGCCCCAGGCCATGCTGCCCAGCGCCATGGCCAGGAAACCGATGGTCATCGCGGTGGACACGCCGGCAATCGTCCAGCCGGTGGCTTCGGAGATCGGCCGCAGGAAAACCGGCAGTGCGAACATCGATCCGATGGCAACGCAGCTGAGCAGGCCGCCCGCCGCCACGATCGCCCAGCGATACTGCAGGTCATTCATCGCTCGCCTCCATCCGGCGTCCGTCCGTTACAGTCTGTGATGGCAGCCCGCCGCCTGGCGTCACGGTGCCGGCGGCATCCTGTCGAACCTGGCCAGTGCGGGGTCGAGGGAATCCCAGGCATGGCCACGCAGGGTGTAGGTCACCACCTGCGGCTGGAAACGCGCCGGATCGTCCAGGCTGGCGACATGGATGGTGAACAGGTCGGGCATCGCGGCAAAGCTGAGATATACCGGCGAACCGCAGCCGGGACAGAAACCGTGCGTCTTCACGTTGCCGCTGTCGGCCACCCTGTCCCAGTGGGCGGCCCTGCCGGTCAGCGTCACATCCCTGCGGCTGGGAAAGGTCATGTAGGAACCATGACCGGCGCCGCTGGTCTGCTGGCAGTCGCGGCACTGGCAATGGTTGGAAAACACCGGCTCGGCGGCGATCTCGTAACGGATGGCGCCACAGGCGCAGCCGCCGGTATAGGGCATGGTCATTGCGTGCATCCTTTCCGGTCTTTCGCGTCAGCGCGGTTCATCGACGACGGTGCCGATATTCTCGACGACCTTCTTCCAGCCCTTGCCCATGTTCTGGTAGGCCGTGTCGTTCTTCGGCAGCTCGAAGCCGGCATGTTCCAGCCGCAGCCGCGTGCCGCTGCCGGCCGGCTGCAGGGTGAAGGTGACCACCGTGTCGAGTTTCGAGCCATAGCCGGCATTGCCGTCATCGCCGCCCCGCCATGCATAGGAAAGGCGTTCGTTCGGAACGACGTCCAGCACCTCGCAATGGATCACGCCGTCCCAGGCGCCGGCCGGCGTGGTGCGGAAGGTGAAACGGTTGCCGACCACCGCCGCGAAGCCGGCCGGCTCCATCATCCAGCGGGCGATCAGGGTGCCGGTGGTCAGGGCACGCCACAGCGTCTGCGGCGGATGGCGGAACATCGCCTCGATCACGATGGCCTGTGTCTGCGTGGCCTGCGTTTGCGTCCTCTGGGGTTTCACGGCGATGTCGGTCACGGTTCGATCTCCTCCAGCAGGGCGCGCAGCCGGTCGAGCCGCCCGCTCCAGAATTCGGCGTAATGCTGCATCCAGTCGGCCAGCGGCATCAGCCCTTCCGGCTGGGCGCGGTAGAAAACCCGCCGCCCCTCCGGCCGTTCGGCCACCAGGCCCGCCTGTTTCAGCGATTTCAGATGCTGAGAGATGGCACCCTGTGTCACCCCGCTGCCCCTGGTGAGATCGGCCACCGTGATCTCGCCGGCGCGCGCCACACGCTCGAACACCGCCCGCCGGGTCGGATCGGCCAGGGCGCGCATGACATGGGTGACAGTTTCGGTCTGCATCATGGCCAATACATTAGTTCCCACTTATTGATTAGTCAATACTAATCTTTTAAGCTGCTGCCGACCGATCCCTGCACAGAAAGGATTCCCGATGCAGATCACCCAATGTCTCTGGTTCGACACCGACATGGACGCCGCGCTGCGCCTGTATGTGTCGCTGATCCCCGGATCGTCGCTCGACTGGGAATCCACGCTGGCGGCCGACTCGCCGGCCGGGCCGGCCGGCGGCGTGAAGATTGCCGGCTTCACGCTGGGCGACCAGCGCTACATGGCATTCGAATGCGGGCGGCCCGAGGCGTTCAACCACAGCATCTCGATCACGGTGGAATGCGAAACCCAGGCCGAGATCGACCGCCTGTGGGCGGCCCTCGGCGAGGGCGGCCAGATCGAGCAATGCGGCTGGCTGCGCGACCGCTGGGGCCTGGCCTGGCAGATCACGCCGAAACGGCTGGGCGAACTGACGCGGGGTCCGGACCGCGCCAGGGCGAAGCGCGTCGCCGCGGCGATGCTGCAGATGGTGAAGATCGACATCGCCGCACTGGAAGCCGCGGCGAAGGGATAACACCGCTCACTTGTCGTCGGGAAAGGGCACGCCCTTGCTGGTGAAGCGTTGCCGGCCGCCGCTGCGGCGTCCGGGTCGCGGTCCCGGTTTCTGTCCCGGCTGATGACCCGGCTGATGACCCGGCCGGCGGCCGGGCTGGCCGCCCTTCCCCGTGCCCGGCGGCTGGCCGGCCGGCACCAGCTGGTGCGGCAGCGAGCCGATCAGGTCGGCGCGGCCCATCTTCTTCAGGGCCGCGCGCAGCACCGGCCAGTTTTCCGGGTCGTGATAGCGCAGGAAAGCCTTGTGCAGGCGGCGCTGCGTCAGGCCCCGCACCACCGCGACCTGCTCGCTGCCGCCATGCCGCACGCCGCGCAGCGGATTGACGCCGGTATGGTACATGGCGGTGGCGGTGGCCATCGGCGACGGCAGGAAGGTCTGCACCTGATCGGCGCGGTAGCGGTTCTTCTTCAGCCACAGGGCGAGGTTCATCATGTCCTCGTCGGTGGTGCCCGGATGCGCGGCGATGAAATACGGGATCAGGTAGTATTTCTTGCCGGCGCGCTTCGCGGCCGCGTCGAACATCTCCTTGAAGCGGTCGTAGGCGCCGATGCCCGGCTTCATCATCCTGTCGAGCGGGCCGCGCTCGGTATGCTCCGGCGCGATCTTCAGATAGCCGCCGACATGGTGGGTGACCAGCTCCTGCACATATTCCGGGCTCTGCACCGCGAGGTCGTAGCGCACGCCCGACGCCACCATCACCTTCTTGATGCCCTTCGTCTCGCGGACCTTGCGGTAGAGCCGGATCAGGTCGTCATGCGAGGTGTTCAGGTTCGGGCAGATATCGGGAAACACGCAGGACAGCCGCCGGCAGGCCGCCTCGATCTTCGGATCCTTGCAGGCCATGCGGTACATGTTGGCGGTCGGCCCGCCGATATCCGAGATCACGCCGGTGAAGCCCGGCGTGCGGTCGCGGATCTGCTCGATCTCGCGCAGGATCGAGATTTCCGAGCGGTTCTGGATGATGCGGCCCTCATGCTCGGTGATAGAACAGAAGGTACAGCCGCCGAAGCAGCCGCGCATGATGGTCACCGAGAACTTGATCATGTCCCAGGCCGGGATTTTCGCATCGCCATAGGATGGATGCGGCGCCCGCGCATAGGGCAGGTCGTAAACCGAATCCATCTCTTCGGTGGTCAGCGGCACCGGCGGCGGGTTCAGCCACAGGTCGCGATCGCCATGGCGCTGCACCAGCGGCCGCGCATTGCCGGGATTGCTCTCCCGGTGCAGCACGCGGGAGGCACGGGCATAGGCCTCCTTGTCCTGCTCGACCTGCTCGTAAGCCGGCAGGCGGATAACGACATCGCCGGGACGCCGCGCGGCGCCCTCATCGGCGCTGTCGAGATCGTCGGCATGTAGTTCGGTGTAGTGCTCCGGCACGCGGCGGAACAGGGCGACGCCGCGAACGGCATGCAGATCGGCCGGCGCCTCGCCGGCCGCCAGCCGCCGCGCCACCTCGACGACGGCCCGCTCGGCATTGCCGTAGAGCAGCAGGTCGGCCTTGGCATCAGCGAGGATCGAGCGGCGCACCTTCTCGGACCAGTAGTCGAAATGCGCGATGCGGCGCAGGGATGCCTCGATGCCGCCGAGGATGATCGGCACGTCCTTGAATGCCTCGCGGCAGCGCTGGGCATAAACGATGGTGCAGCGGTCGGGCCGCGCGCCGCCCTCGCCGCCCGGCGTGTAGGCATCGTCATGGCGCAGCCGGCGGTCCGCCGTGTAGCGGTTGACCATCGAATCCATGTTGCCGCCGGTGACGCCGAAGAACAGCCGCGGCCGGCCCAGCGCCTTGAACGGTTCGGCGGACTGCCAGTCGGGCTGGGCGATGATGCCGACCCGGAAACCCTGCGCCTCCAGCAGCCGGCCGATGATCGCCATCCCGAAGCTCGGATGATCGACATAGGCATCGCCGGTGACCAGCACGATGTCGCAGACATCCCAGCCGAGCGCGTCCATCTCGGCGCGGCTCATCGGCAGGAGCGGCGCCGCTTTGCGGCCGGCCCCCTGCCGCAAGGCGGCGGGCGGCATCAGGGCATTCCGGGGGCTGGCCTGGGTCTCCATGGCGCCACGCATAGGCCTCCATGGCCGCAAATTCAAGAATTAACGTGACCGGCTGGCCGTTTCGCGCCCGGTTACTCGCCCGGATGCAGGCCGGGGGCTTCCTGGCCGGTGCGGGCCACATATTCCGTGTAGCCGCCGGTGAACTGGTGCACGCCGTCGGGCGTCAGCTCCAGCACGCGGTTCGACAGGGCCGCGAGGAAATGGCGGTCATGCGAGACGAACAGCATGGTGCCCTCGAAATCCGCCAGCGCCGTGACCAGCATTTCCTTGGTGGCCATGTCGAGATGGTTGGTCGGCTCGTCCAGCAGGAGGAGTTCGGGCGGCTCGGGCGCGGCGAAGATGGCGGCGAGGCCCGCGCGCAGGCGTTCGCCGCCGCTGAGCGTGCTCACGGATTGGCGCGCCGCCTCGTTGCGGAAGGCAAAGCGGGCGAGGGCGGCATGGACCGCGTTGCGGCTGAGATGCGGCTGCACGGTGTGGAGCGCGTCGAGGATGGAGCCTTCCCGCGGCAGAAGGCTGACATGCTGGTCCAGCCGGGCGATGCGCGGCGTCAGCGTCTCGACCGTGCCGGACACGGGGGGGATTTCGCCGAGGATCATTCGCATCAGCGTGGACTTGCCGGAGCCATTGGGGCCGGAGATGGCGACGCGTTGCGGGCCGCGCAGCTCAAACGAGAGCGGGCCGAACAAGTGGCGATCCCCGAAGGCGGCGACGGCGTCCTTTATGCGGAGAATGTCTTTCGAATGGGGCAGGTCGACGTGTGGCACATCCATCGAGATGGGCGCGGTGATCTCGACCTTTGCGCGGGCGGCCTCGAAACTGTCTGCGGCGTCGCCAATCAGGCGGCCAGCGAGGTGGTCGCCGCGGGCAGATGTGTGTTCGGCGCGTTCGGCGCGGGCATTCAGCACGAGCTTTGGCTGGGATCCGCGCGCGCGGGTTGCCCGGCCCAGCTTTTCCCGCCGGTCCTGTTTCTCGCGGGCGCGCTGGGCGTCTGTCTCGGCACGCTTGAGGGCGCTGGCAGAGCGGGTGAGGTCGGCTTCGGCCTGGGCGCGGGCCGCGTCGCGCGCTTCGCGAAAGGCGCTCCAGCCGCCACCGAAGATCGTGACGCCGATGGGGGTCAGTTCCACGATCCGGTCGACCTGCTCCAGCAGGTCCCGGTCATGACTGGCGATGAGTGCGCCGCCGCGCCACTGGGCGAGCAGGTCGGCGATGGCGCGCCGCCCGTCCGTATCGAGATTGTTGGTTGGCTCGTCCAGCAGCAGGATGTCTGGCTGTTCCAGAAGCAGGCGGGCGATCATCACGCGTGTGCGTTCGCCGCCGCTGAGCTGTGACATGGGGGTATCAAGCGGCATGTCGCGTAGGCCGGTAGAGGCAAGGGTCTCAGCCAGCCGGGCTTCCAGCGACCAGTCGGCCAGCTCAGCGTCTTCCAGTGTGCCATCGCCTGCCGCCAGACGCGCGAGCCGGGCTAGGTCTTCCGCCACGCCGAGGGTTTCGCTGAGGGTCAGCGACTCATCGGCAATCTGGGCGAGGCGGCCCAGCCGGGCGTGTACGGACAGCGTGCCGCGCGCGGGCGTGACCTCGCCGGCAATCGCGCGCAGCAGTGTGGACTTGCCACAGCCATTGCGCCCGACAAGGCC
>NZ_CAXPMC010000002.1:0-27227 GCF_964218355.1 Ferrovibrio sp.
GCTGTAGGTGGTGCCTTCCAGCTCGACGCGGCCACCGACGACGGTGCCGTTGTCCAGCACGCCGCGGATGTTGAACCAGATTTCGGCGTCCTGGCCGAGGGCCTGGGCGCTCTGGTCGGTCTGAGCCGGCTTGTCGCGGTCCTGGACCTTGTAGAAGGAGGTGTAGTAACCGCCGACGGTCACGCCGACCGGCACTTCCTTGGTCTGGGCGTTCGCAGCACCGGCGACCATCAGGCCGGCAGCCGCCACGAGCGCGGTTTGCAGAAGCAGCGTCTTCTTCATGTTCCTCTTTCCTCTCCCACCGGGATTTGGGTTTGCAGTGCCGGCCGCCGGGTAACAGGCGACGGACAATGAACAGTCAGCCTTGCAGAGCCGATTGATCGTCAGGGATGAAGCCACCGCCGGCATGCAAGTGTCAATGAAAGCGGAATTTTCCAGCACCGATTTGCAATCCGTGTTGCATTACCGCCACAGTGGCGTTTCATTTTTGCGATCCCTGCGGCCGGCCAATGGCTTAGCCGATCCGGCCCGGCCTGTCGCCGCAACCGCCGATTCGCGTCCCGGTCAGCCCTGCTGCCGGATGAACCGGTAGGCGCAGCCGGGTTCCGGCCGGCCCTGCTCCACCCGCAGGGTGGCGGCTTCGGCCTGTGCCACGGCAAATCCGGCGGCCGCGGCGCAGGCCCGGATATAGGCGTCGGTCTGCCGGAACCGCCCGGTCGGCATCAGCTGCACCGGCGGCGCCTCGGGCGGCCCCAGCTCGATCGTGCAGAGAATCTCGCCATTATCTGTAAGATTTTGATAAGAAAGAGAGAAAAACCCCTCCAGACGGCCGATATAGATGAAGACATCGGTCGACAGGATCGCGTCGTAGCGGGCCGGCGGCCGGCGCAGGAAGGCATGCACCTCGGCCTTGTAGAGATGGTCGTAGACGCCGCGGCGGGCGGCCTGGCCCAGCATGCGCGGCGCCAGGTCCAGTCCGTCCAGCCGGTGTGCATAGGGCCGGAAAACCGGCCCGTTCAGCCCGGTCCCGCAGCCAAGGTCGAGGATTGCCCGGGCCGGCTGCGGCGCCCAGGCCGCCGCGGCCAGGGCGGCGATCATCTGCGGACCCCGGTACCCGAGGGCCGCCAGATGCGCATCGAAACTGTCGGCATGGCCGTCGAAGACCCAGAGCACATAATCGTCCGGGGCCCGGTCAGGCAGGCGGTCGCCGGCCAGCATGTCGACCATGTGCCGGATTGCCCCCGAATCGGGCAGCAGGGCCGCCGCCCGCCGGAACGCCGCCAGCGCCTGGTCGGCCTGCTGCAGGTCGAGCTGGCACTGGCCCAGCCCCAGCCAGGCCGGCGCATGGTCGCCTCTTTCCAGAATCCGCCGGTAAATGGCCGCAGCCTCGGCCGGACGGCCGGAGGTCTGGGCCGCCCAGGCCTGCTGGAGCAGACTGTCGAGGACAGGGGGAACGGGCGCCATCGCCAGACGGATTAAGGCTTTCCCCGGTTGCCGGCAATGGTCCCGGCCGGCGGCTGGCGATTGGCGCCACGGTGCAAACTATGGTATCCCAGCCCGGCCCAATAGCATCAGGCCGGTAACAGTGCCAGGAGGAGGCCGTATGGCTGCTCTGCGTCCGATTTCGCTTCGCTTCCGACTGCCGGTCCTGCCGGCCTGCGCGGCTGCCGCGCTGCTGCTTGGCCTGGCCGGCTGCACTGCGCCCGATGACGGCGAGACCAAGACCTATTTCCCGGAAAAGAACCAGTACGGCACCTACGACCCGGCCCCCCAGAACGAACGCCAGACGGTATTCGGCGGAGGTGGCCTGAACATCCTGGGCAGCGGCAACAAGAAGCCGGAGCAGGGCGGCGGCGGCGGCATCGGCGTCAACAGCTTCCTGTGGCGCGCCTCGCTGGACACCATTGCCTTCATGCCGCTGGCTTCGGCCGATCCCTTCGGCGGCGTCATCATCACCGACTGGTACACGCCACCGCAGACGCCGAACGAGCGCCTGAAGGTGACGGTCTACATCCTCGACCGCGCCCTGCGCGCCGACGGCCTGCGGGTCAGCGTGTTCCGCCAGGCCCGGCAGGGCGACACCTGGATCGACCAGCCGACCACGCCCAACACCGCGGCCAACATGGAAAACGCCATCCTGCAGCGTGCCCGCGAGTTCCGCATGGAAACGGAAGCGCGCCGCTGATTTCCCCAGTTCCGGCCGCGCTGCCCGCCGGGCGGCCGGCGCACCAGTGACAACGGAAGCGTAGATGTCCCGCTACAACGCCAAGGCGGTCGAAAACAAGTGGCAGCAGACCTGGACCGAGCGCCAGGCTTTCCGCGCCGAAGCCGATCCCGCCCGTCCGAAATACTATGTCCTCGAGATGTTTCCCTATCCCTCGGGGCGCATCCATATGGGCCATGTGCGCAACTACACGCTGGGCGACGTGGTCGCCCGCTACAAGCGGGCACGTGGCTTCAACGTGCTGCATCCGATGGGCTGGGACGCCTTCGGCCTGCCGGCGGAAAACGCCGCCCAGGAAAAGAAGGTGCATCCCGCCGCCTGGACCTACGACAACATCGCCAACATGCGCGCCGAACTGCAGCGCATGGGCCTGTCGCTGGACTGGAGCCGCGAGCTGGCCACCTGCCACCCGGGCTATTACCGGCATCAGCAGAAGCTGTTCCTCGACTTCCTCAAGGCCGGCCTGATCTACCGCCGCGAGAGCTTCGTCAACTGGGATCCGGTCGACATGACCGTGCTGGCCAACGAGCAGGTGATCGACGGCCGCGGCTGGCGCTCCGGCGCCGTGGTCGAGCGGCGCAAGCTGTCGCAGTGGTTCCTGAAGATCACCGCCTATGCCGACGATCTGCTGCAGACCCTGCAGGACGGCCTGCAGCGCTGGCCCGAGCGGGTCAAGCTGATGCAGCAGAACTGGATCGGCAAGTCGGAAGGGGCGCGCTTTGCCTTCGCCCTGAAAGACCGCACCGATCGCATCGAGGTCTATTCGACCCGGCCCGACACGCTGTTCGGCGCCAGTTTCGTCGCCATCTCGGCCGACCATCCACTGGCCGCGGAAGCCGCGAAGAACGATCCGAAGCTTGCCGCCTTCATCGAGGAATGCCGGCAGAGCGGCACGGCGGAAGCCGAGCTGGAAAAGGCCGAGAAGAAGGGGTACCGGATTCCGCTCGATGCGATCCATCCCTTCGACCCGGCCTGGACCCTGCCGGTCTATGTGGCGAATTTCGTGCTGATGGAATACGGCACCGGCGCCATTTTCGGCTGCCCCGGCCATGACCAGCGCGACCTCGACTTCGCCCGCAAATACGGTCTGCCGGTCAGGGCCGTGGTCGCGCCCCGGGAAAGCGTCAAGGCGGGCCAGCCGGCGCCCGAGATCGGCACCGAAGCCTATGTCGACACCGACAACACGGTGGCGATCAACTCGGGATTCCTCGACGGCCTCGACGTCACCGCCGCCAAGCGCGCCGCCATTGCGAAGCTGGAGGAGATGAAGGCCGGCGAGGGCACCGTCACCTTCCGCCTGCGCGACTGGGGCGTGTCGCGACAGCGCTACTGGGGCTGCCCGATCCCGGTGATCCACTGCGATGCCTGTGGCATCGTGCCGGTGCCGGAAGCCGACCTGCCGGTGCTGCTGCCCGAAGATGTCAGCTTCGACCGGCCCGGCAATCCGCTCGATCACCACCCGACCTGGAAACATGTCGACTGCCCGTCCTGCGGCAAGGCCGCGCGGCGCGAGACCGATACCTGCGACACCTTCGTGGACAGTTCGTGGTATTTCGCCCGCTTCTGCAGTCCGCGCGCCGACCAGGCGATGGTGAAGGCGGAGGTCGATTACTGGCTGCCGGTCGACCAGTATATCGGCGGCATCGAGCATGCCATCCTGCACCTGCTGTATTCGCGCTTCTTCACCCGCGCGCTGCGCGACACCGGCCATGTCAGCCTGCCTGACGGCGAGCCGTTTGCCGGCCTGTTTACCCAGGGCATGGTCTGCCACGAGACCTACCGGGACGCCAAGGGCGCCTGGCTGCTGCCTTCGGAGGTAAAGAAAGATGGCGGCCAGACCGTGCATCTGCATACCGGTGCGCCGGTCACGGTGGGCCGCACCGAGAAAATGTCGAAGTCGAAGAAGAATGTCATCGACCCCGGCCTGATCATCGACACCTACGGCGCCGATACCGCACGCTGGTTCATGCTGTCCGACAGCCCGCCGGAACGCGACCTCGAATGGACCGAATCCGGGGTGGCCGGGGCCTGGCGCTTCACCCAGCGCCTGTGGCGCCTGGTGGCCGAACCGGCCGGCCCGATCGCGGCCCGCAATGCCGCCCGGCCGGCCGACTGGCCGGAAGCGGCACTGGCCCTGCGCCGCGCCCTGCACAAGACGGTGGCGGCGCTGACCCAGGATCTCGAGCAGTTCCACTTCAACAAGGCGGTTGCCCGCATCCACGAATTCGCCAACCTGCTGGAAGGCGTGAAGGGCGACGATGCCGCCACCGCCTGGGCCCGGCGTGAAGCACTGGAGATGCTGGCCGGCCTGATCGGCCCGATGGTGCCGCATCTGGCCGAGGAAATCTGGCAGACGCTGGGCAATGACGGCCTGCTGCTGGACCAGCCCTGGCCGCAGGCCGATGCCGCACTGGCCCGCGACGACACCGTAACCATAGCCGTGCAGGTGGCCGGCAAGCTGCGCGCCACCCTGGAAGTCGCCCGCGACATGGCGCAGGCCGAGCTCGAGAATCTCGCACTCGCCAACGACAACGTGCAGCGCGCCATCGACGGCAAGCCGGTCCGCAAGGTGATCGTCGTGCCGAACCGGATCGTCAATGTCGTGGTCTAGGGCCGCATCGATCCTGCTGCTGGGCGCGGCCCTCGCCGGCTGCGGCTTCCAGCCGCTGTACCGGCAGGGCGGTGCCGGCCAGACCGTGATCGCGGAATTTGCCGATATCGCCATCCGGCAACCGGACGACCGGCGCGACCAGCTGCTGCGCGACCAGCTGCTCGACATGCTGACCCCGCGCGGCACTCCATCGCGGCCGCGCTACCTGCTGGAATACAAGATCACCGAATCGATCGGGGCGGTATTCACCACGCGCAGCGAAGAAATCACCCGCAATAATATGAACGTCACCGTGGTCTACATGCTGCGCGAGTACGAGAGCGGCACGGCGCTCAGTGCGATCAACACCTCGACCTACGCCTCCTACAATCTGACGGTGGCCGATTATGCCAACCTGATCAGCGAGAAGAATGCCCGCGAGCGCGCCCTGCGCGATTCCGCGGAACAGCTGCGCATCCGGCTGGCCAATTTCTTCCAGCAGCGACCCGACCTGAAGGCCAAGGCGAAAGCGGAGGCCGAGGCCGAAGCGGCAAGGCGGGCCGGACAACCGGGCGGTTATGAAGCTCCAGGCACGCGACGCTGAGGCTTTTGTCCGCAAGCCGCGGCCCGGAATCCGCGCCGTCCTGCTGTTCGGCAGCGATGCCGGCCTGATCCGCGAACGCGCCAAGGCCATCGCCCGCAGCGCCGTCGAGGATCTCTCCGATCCCTTCCGCGTCGCCACCCTGACCGGCGCGCAGCTGCAGGAAGATCCCGCCCGGCTGGCCGACGAAGCCGCCGCCATCGCGCTGACCGGTGGCCGCCGCGTCGTCATGGTCGCCGGCGCCGGTGACCGCCTGGCCAAGCTGTTCCAGGGCTTCCTCGATGATGCGCCGGGCGACGCGCTGGTGGTGGTGGAGGCCGGCGAACTGGCGGCGCGTTCCAGCCTGCGCGGCGCCTTCGAGGCATCGGAAATTGCCGCAGCCATCGGCTGCTATGCTGACGATGCCCGCGCCCTGCACGGTCTGATCGAGGAGATGGTGGCCGAGGCTGGCAAGCGCATCGTGCCGGAAGCCGTATCGTGGCTGGCCGACAATCTCGGCACCGACCGCATGGTCACCCGCGGCGAGATCGCCAAGCTGCTGCTGTACAAGGGCGACGAGGCGACGCCGATCAGCGTGGATGACTGCGAGGCCGTGGTCGGCGACAGTGCCACGCTGTTTCTCGATGATGCCGCTTTCGCCGCCTTCGGCGGCGATTTCGCTGCCCTGACCGATGCGCTGACCCGCTGCGAAAGCGCCGGCGAATCGCCGGTGGCGATCCTGCGGGTGGCCCAGAAGCATGGCCAGAAACTGCATCTCGCTGCCGCACAGACGGAAGCCGGCAACCGCATCGACCCGGCACGGCTGGGCGTGCACTGGACCCGCAAGGCCGGCTTCGAGCGGCAGATGCGGCAATGGTCGGCAGCGCGACTGATGCGGGCGCTGGAAATCCTCACCGATGCCGAACTGACGGCAAAAAGCACCGGCATGCCCGCGGCAGCCGCCTGCGGCGACGCGCTGCTGCGCATCGCCCGCGCTGCGCGCGTCACGCGATAAACTGGGCTGCGCGCGTCGCGCGATAAACTGGGGCTGCGCCAGTAAGCGCTAGCTGCCGAAATCGAGCAATGCCGCGGCGCCGCCCTCGCCGCCGGCAATCAGCCAGCGGCCATCGGATGTCCAGGCCAGCGACGTGACCGGCGCAGCACCGACCTGCTCCAGCTCGATGCTCGATTCATCGGCCAGCCGGCCGAGCCTGAGCCGGCCATCGGCATGGCCCGAAGCGACGAGGCCGTGGCGCGGATGGAAGGCAACGGCGGTGACCAGTGCGCCATGACTGAGTTCCACCGGCTTCGAGCCCATCGGGCCCTTGCCGCGGCAATCCCACACCACCACCACATCGGCACCCGAGGTGGCGAGCCAGCGGCCGTCGCGCGACCAGCTCAGGCCCTTCGGCTTGGCCGGATAGCCGCTCATGCGCATGTCGGCGCCGTCGGCCAGACGCCAGCCATGCAGCTCGTTTTCCTGCGTCGCCGTCATCACGAACCGGCCATCGCCCGACCAGGTGACCGCGACATGCGAGCCCTTCCAGGCCAGCCGCTTGGGCGGCTGGGCCTCTGCCTTGGCCCACCACAGGGTGACGCCGCCGTAATGCGCCGCCACCACGCGCTTGCCCTTCGGGTTGAAGGCGATTCCGGTGACCGTGCTGGGATGGTCCTCCCAGACGGCAATCTCGCGGCCATCGGCCTTCAGCAGGCCGACCCGCTTGCCGGCGGCATAGGCCACCAGACTGTCCCGGGTCGCGCCATTATCGGCGACAACGACATGCTCGACCCACTTGCGCGGCACATTGGCCAGTTCCTCGGCCGAGCCATCGACGGCGGTGCGCATCAGCCTGCCGTCGTCGCCGCCGGACAGGAAGCCTTCGCCATCGGGCGCGGCCGCCAGCGCCAGCAGCGCCGCGTCCGGATGCACGATCAGGCGCCGGGTATTCGATGCCTCGGGGTCATCGAACGGCCGCAATGCAATGGAGCCGTCGCCCAGCCCGAAGCCGGCCATGCCAGCAGCTTCCGCCGCCGCCACGCCGACCACGCCGGCCTGGAACTGCCACAGATACGCGCGGA
The DNA here is from genome assembly GCF_964218355.1 of Ferrovibrio sp. Taxonomy (GTDB): domain Bacteria; phylum Pseudomonadota; class Alphaproteobacteria; order Ferrovibrionales; family Ferrovibrionaceae; genus Ferrovibrio. The sequence continues at coordinate 7,474 of NZ_CAXPMC010000002.1, forward strand.
AACCGACCTGGGTGGCGCCGGCCTGGGTCGCAGCGGCCTGGGCCGCGTCAGGCGCGGCAGGCATCGAAACCCTGCTGCAGTTTCGCGGCATCGAGATCGCGACCGATGAAGACCAACCGCGAGACATGTTTCTCGCCGTCATGCCACGGCCGCTGGAAATCGCCATCCTTGATCATGTGCACGGCCTGGAACACAAAGCGCTTGTCGGCCCCCTTGAAATCGAGGATGCCCTTGCTGCGCAGGATGTTCTGCCCCTGGCTGGCCAGCAGCTCGCCGATCCAGGCATCGAACTTGCGCGCGTCGATCGGCGCATCGGCGATCAGCGACACGCTTTTCACCGTCACGTCATGCTCGTGGTCATGGCCGCAATGTTCGTCATGCACATGGCCCGGCTCGCCATGGGCCGGATTATGGCCATGATGATGGTGAGCATGGCCGTGATCGTGGTCATGATGGTCGTGGCCGCAATGCTCGTCATGCACGTGGCCCGGCTCGCCATGGGCGGGGTTCTTCTTCAGGAAGTCCGGTTCCAGGCTGACGATGCGGTCGAGATCGAAGGCGCCGCGGTCCAGCACCTTGTCGAGCGCCACGTCGCATTTGGTCGCATGATGGATCGGTGCGTATTTGTTGACGGCACGGATGCGCGCCTCGACATCGGCCAGCTCGGCCGGCGAGACCAGATCGGTCTTGTTCAGCACGATCACGTCGGCGAAGGCCAGCTGCTCTTCCGCTTCCCGGCTGTCCTTCAGCCGGGCCGGCAGATGGCGGGCGTCGACCACGGTGACGATGGAATCGAGCTTGGCGCGGCGGGCGACCTCGTCATCGACGAAGAAGGTCTGCGCCACCGGGCCGGGATCGGCCAGGCCGGTGGTTTCGACGATGATGGCATCGAAGCGGTCCCGGCGCTTCATCAGCCCCTCGATGATGCGGATCAGATCGCCGCGCACGGTGCAGCAGATGCAGCCGTTATTCATCTCGAAGACTTCCTCGTCGGCATCCACCACGAGGTCGTTGTCGATGCCGATCTCGCCGAACTCGTTGATGATCACGGCATATTTCTTGCCATGCGGCTCGGTGAGGATACGGTTCAGCAGGGTGGTCTTGCCGGCGCCGAGATAGCCGGTCAGAACGGTGACCGGCGTCTGCGCAGACTCTTGGCTCGCCGGGGATGACTGGGTCATAAGCGGATACTCCGAATGGCCGGGGCATGCTAGGAATGGCCCCAACATAGTGAGCCGACCGCCGGAGTCCAGTGCCGGGGCCGGCAACCGCAACGGGAGGCCGTCATGGCCGCGGAAACCGCAAATTTCAGCCGTATCAGCCTCGACAGCCCGCTCGGCCCGCTGACCGTCAGCGCACAAGGCGGCGCCATCACCGCGGTCGACTGGGGGCGGCAGGCCGGCCGGCCGGAAACCGGGCCGACCGGCGCAGAGCGGGCCCTGCTGGCCGAGGCAGGACGGCAGCTCGCCGCCTTCTTCGCCGACGGGCGGTTCCGCTTTGATCTGCCGCTGGCCCCCCGGGGCAGCGCTTTCCAGCGCGCGGTCTGGGATTACATGCTGGCCATCCCGGCGGGCGAGACCCGGACCTATGGCGACTGCGCCGCCGCGCTGGCCTCTGCAGGGTCTGTCGAGGCCCCAGTCGGCAGAACATTGGCTGGCAGCAGCTCCGCGGCCCAGGCGGTGGGCGGTGCCTGCGGCGCCAATCCGATCCCGCTGATCATCCCCTGCCACCGCATCCTGGCCGCCGGCGGCCGGCCCGGCGGTTATTCCGGCCGCGGCGGGCTTGTCACCAAACGCTGGCTGCTGGAGCATGAAGGCGCCTGGCAGCCCGAACGGCAGGGCAGCCTGTTTGCCTGAACCTGCCGGCGGTTGATCGCCGCGCCGCCCTGCCGCTAGAGTCCCTCCGCCCGCGGAACGCAGACACAAACAGGAGGGAACCATGGCCCGCAAGATCGAGATCAAGGCCCATGACGGCGGCAGCTTTTCCGCCTATCTGGCCGAACCGGCTGCCGGCCAGGCCGCCAGGGGCGGCCCCGGCATCCTCGTCATCCAGGAAATTTTCGGCGTCAACAAGGTGATGCGCGACATCTGCGACGGCCTGGCCGCGCAGGGTTATGTTGCCCTCTGTCCCGACCTGTTCTGGCGCCAGGAGCCCGGCGTCGACATCACCGACCAGAGCAAGGCGGAATGGGACAAGGCCTTCGCCCTGTTCGGTGGCTTCAACCTCGATCTGGGCATCGAGGATCTGAAATCCTCGCTGGCGACCCTGCGCAAGCTGCCCGGCACCGGCAAGGTCGGCACGGTCGGCTACTGCCTCGGCGGCCGGCTGGCCTATCTGATGGCCTGCCGCAGCGACGTGGATGCGGCGGTCGGCTATTACGGCGTGATGCTGCAGGATCACCTCGACGAAGCGAAAAACATTAAAAAGCCGCTGCTGCTGCATTGTGCGACCGAAGACAAGTTCGTGCCCAAGGATGCCCAGGCGAAGATCGCCGAGGCGCTGAAGGCCTATCCGCTGGTCACCCGCCACGATTACCAGGGCAATGACCATGCCTTCGCCCGCATCGGCGGCGAGCATTACGACAAGGCGGCTGCCGATCTCGCCAACCAGCGTACCGCCGCCTTCTTCAAGCAGCATCTGGCCTGATCCGGCCGCAGAGACAAGGAACACAGCCCATGGCGCATGCCATCCGCATCCACGAGAACGGCGGCCCCGAAGTCATGAAATGGGAGCAAGTCGAGGTCGGCGATCCCGGTCCCGGCCAGATCCGCATCAAGGCAACGGCCGCCGGCCTCAACTACATCGACACCTATCACCGCTCCGGCTTGTACAAGCTGCCATTGCCGCTGACCATCGGCATGGAAGGCGCCGGCAGCGTGACCGCGGTGGGCAGCGGCGTGACCGACATCAAGGTGGGCGACCGCGTCGCCTATGCCTCAGCGCCACTCGGTTCCTATGCCGAGGAACGCCTGATGCAGGCCGACCGCTGCGTGGTGCTGCCCGACGGGATCAGCGACCAGCAGGCGGCCGGCATGATGCTGAAGGGCATGACCACCGAATATCTCGTGCGCCGCACCTACCAGATCAAGCCGGGCGACACCGTGCTGTTCCATGCCGCCGCCGGCGGCGTCGGCCTGATCTTCGGCCAGTGGGCCAAGGCGCTGGGCGCCACGGTGATCGGCACGGTCGGCGACGCCCAGAAGGCAGAGCTGGCCCGCGCCCATGGCTATGACCATGTGATCAACTACCGCACGGACAATTTTGTCGAGCGGGTGAAGGAAATCACCGGAGGCGCCGGCCTGCCGGTGGTCTATGACGGCGTCGGCAAGGATACCTGGCCCGCCTCGCTGGACTGCCTGCGGCCCTTCGGCCTGATGGTCAGCTTCGGCAATGCCTCGGGCCCGGTGCCGCCCTTCGATGTCGGCATGCTGGCCGGCAAGGGTTCGCTGTATGTCACCCGGCCGACCCTGGTGACCTACACGGCCAAGCGCGCCGATCTCGTCGGTTCGGCCAACGCGCTGTTCGACGTGGTCATGTCCGGCAAGGTGAAGATCGAGATCAAGCAGACCTATGCCATGAAGGATGCCGTGAAGGCGCATCAGGATCTCGAGGCGCGCAAGACCACCGGCTCGACCCTGCTGGTGCCCTGAACCGGCCGGTAACGGGATGCCCCTTCCGTCATGGCGGCGGCCATGGCATTGTCCGCCGCCATGACGGAAATCCTGAACATCGCCGCCGGCAACCTGCTGTCCCCGATGATCCTGGCCTTTGCGCTGGGCGTGGCGGCGGCACTTTTGCGGTCGGACCTGGAAATTCCCGAGGGCGCCGCCAAGGCGCTGGCGATCTACCTGATGTTCGCCATCGGCTTCAAGGGCGGCGTGGCGATGCATTCCGCCAGCGGCCTCGCCCTGCTGTGGGCGGTGGTCGTGGCTTTCGGCCTGAGCGCCCTGCTGCCGCTGCTCGCCTTTGGCCTGCTGCGCGGGGTCTGGCGGCAGAACCGCACCGACGCGGCGGCCATTGCCGCCCATTACGGCTCGATCAGCATCGTCACCTTCGTCACCGCGACCGAGTTCCTGCGCAGCCAGGGTATTGCCTATGAAGGCTATCTCGTCGCCATGACGGCGGTGATGGAGACTCCCGCGATTCTTGTCGGCCTGCTGCTGGCCGGGCGCCAGATGCAGCCGGGCAGCAGCGAACGCGGTACCCTGCTGCGCGAGGTGCTGGTCAACGGCTCGGTGGTGCTGCTGGTCGGCGGCTTCGCGATCGGCTGGATCACCGGCGATGCCGGCCTGGCCAAGATCAGGCCTTTCGTCAGCGACCTGTTCAATGGGGCGCTGTGCATCTTCCTGCTTGATATGGGCCTTGTGGCCGTGCGCCAGGGCCGCACCGCCCGCCGCTTCCCGCGCGCGCTGATCCTGTTCGGACTGGTCATGCCGCTGCTGGGCGCGGTCTTCGGCTTCGGCGGCGCCGCCCTGCTCGGGCTTGGCACCGGCGGGGCCATGCTGCTGGCGGTGCTGGCGGCCTCGGCCTCGTATATTGCCGTGCCGGCCGCCATGCGCCTCGCGCTGCCGGCCGCCAATCCGTCGCTGTCGGTGACGCTGGCACTGGCGATCACCTTCCCCTTCAACGTCGCCATCGGCCTGCCGCTGTATCTGGTGGTGGCGCAACGCCTGTTCGGAGGATGACGCGATGACCGGCCATCCGCGCAAGAAGATCGAGATCATCGTCGAATCGCCCCTGCAGCGCGCCGTGCTCGACTGGCTCGGCCAGCAGGGCGTGAAGGGCTGGAGCCTGCTGCCGCGGGTGATCGGCGGTGGCGAACATGGCGAGCGCAGCGGCGACGACATCACCCGCGCCTTCGACAATGTGATGATCGTTGCCGTCGCCGCCGAGCCGGTGGCCCGCGAAGTGCTGGACCAGTTCCACCAGCGTTTCACCAATGCGGTGGCCATCGTCTACATTTCCGACGTGGAAGTGGCCCGGCCGGGCCGGTTCTGAATGAGCGAGGCCACACCCGCCCGGCAGGCCCGCGCCGTCGCCCGCGCCTGCCGCACCGCCACCCTGGCCACACTGATGGCCAGCAGCGGCAACGGCAGCGGTCATCCCCATGCGTCGCTGGTGCTGGTCGCCTTCGATCTCGATGCCAGCCCGCTGCTGCTGATTTCGCAGCTGGCCGATCACACCAGGAACATCCTGGCCGACGACCGCGTCTCGCTGCTCTGCGACGGCACGGCGGGACTGGCCGAGCCGCTGACCGGCCCGCGCGCCAGTCTGCAGGGCCGTGCCGAAAAGACCGAGGATCCGCGACATCGCGCCCGGTTCCTCGCGCGCCATCCCGGTGCGGCGATGTATGCCGGCTTCGGCGATTTCGGCTTCTGGCGCATCCATGTCGAGCACGCCCATCTGGTCGCCGGCTTCGGCCGCATCCACTGGTGCGACGATTATCCCTATGCCGGCGACTGCGCGGCGCTGGCCGCGGCCGAGGCGGATATCCTGCAGCACATGAATGCCGACCACGCCGATGCGGTGCAGCTCTATGCGGCGAAACTGCTCGGGCGGACAGGCAGCGGCTGGCGGCTCTGCGGCATCGACCCGGAGGGCTGCGACCTGATCCGCGGTGACGGGGAAGAGACGGGAGATGGCCCCGAACTGGCCCGCCTGCCCTTCGGCCGGCCGGTCACCGATGCGGAGAGTGCCCGCGCCGAACTGGTGCGGCTGGTGAAACAGGCCCGCGGCGCCTGAACGGGCCGGCGGATCGTCAGAATGACAGGTTTTCCAGAAGCTTGTCGGTCGGAAACTGGTCGGTCGGGGCCGGCCCGGCAATGCCCCATTCTGCCGGACCGGCCACGAACCCCGTCACGACCAGCTAGAGTGACGGGGCCGACCTAACTTACCGCGGGTGACCGCGATGGCCCTGAGTATATGCGAATGATTTTCAGTTACAAGTCCGATCTGGCCTTCCGTGGAAAATTTTTATCGGCGCCGCCGGACGGACTACACTGCCGCCGGTTCCGGAGGGCCCCCACGGCATGAGCATGCGCAATCCGGCCGCCCAGAAGCCGGTTACGGCCGGGCAGGTCCTGCGGCCGCGGCTGCAGCGTCTGGTGGATTACTGGCAGGCGGCCCGTCATGGCCGTCGCCTGCCCGGTCGCGCCGATATCGATCCGCTGCAGATGCCGTGGATCCTGGGCGACCTGTCGCTGGCAGAGGTGCATCGCCAGGCCGGCGGCGGCTTTCGCTTCCGTTTCCGCCTGGTCGGCAGCCGGGTGGCCGAGCGGCTGAGCGCCGATTTCACCGGCAAGTGGCTGGACGAACTGCCGTCCCCCGATTACGGCCGGCATGTCGCCGCCGCCTTCGGCGAGGTGATTGCGGCCCGCAGCCCGTTCATCGAGCATCTCGACATGGTGATCGACGGTCGCCTGCGTGACTACGACGTGCTGCGGCTGCCGCTGGCCGCCGATGGCGAAACCGTCGACATGGTGATGACGGCCGTGGATTTCGGCGACAGCTGAGCACCCCGGCATTCAGCCGTGCAGCTTCAGGCCCTTCACGGCCCTGTCGACCGCCCGGCGCGGCCCATGCAGGGCCAGCCCCGCCCAGACCTGGCTGTCGGCCTCGCCCTCGGCAAAGACGGCGCGGTTGGCGGCATCATGGCCGGTGGCGAACATTGCTTCGATATAGGGAGCAATCTCGAGGCCGCCCTCACGGGCACGGATATAGGTCCGGCGCAGGCCGTCGAGCGTGGCAGCGAAGACCAGCACCGGCTGGCCGAAAAGCGGCGTATGGCCGCGGCCTATGGCATCGGCATAGGGCTGGCCGATGGTTTCCGGTCGGGCGGCGGCGATGCCGCTGGCCAGGAAGGCGGTGACATTCAGCTTCTGCCAGACGGCGAGGTCGTCGCGCACCACGACGGCGATCTTGGTCTCGAACACGGCATCCTCTCGAACATTGCAGGGATGCCGAGGGTGCCGGTCAGGGCGTGGCGATGTCTGGAAGATTTGTGCAGGCCCGGCGATAGGCTGCCGGCGTCATGCCGAAGGCGCGGCGGAACCAGCGGCCCAGATGACTCTGGTCGGCGAAACCGACGGCGGCCGCGGCATCGGCCGGCGTCGCCCCCTGCGCCAGCAGCTGCCGGGCCCGGTTCAGCCGCCGCTGCACGAGATAGGCATGCGGCGCGAGACCATAGGCGGTCTGGAAACTGCGGTGCAGCCGGAAGCGGTCGGTGCCGGCAAGCGCGGCCAGCCGGTCGAGACCGAGATCCTCGTCGAGATGCGCCTCGATGGCATCGCGGATCCGGGCCGCGATGCGCGGATGCCGGCCCGGTACCGCCGCCCCCCGGCCGCCATGCCGCAGCAGATGGGCCACCACGGCATCCAGCGCCGCATCGCGATGCATGCGGCTGTCGGGCGCGGCGATCTGGCGGGTGGCGGCAAAGACCGCGGCGGCCAGCGCCGGACTGTCCTCCAGCACCCGGGGGAAATCGAACAGGCCGGGCCCGATGCTGCGGCCGGCACAGATGCCGGCCGCCTGCAGCAGCCAGGCCGGATCGAAATACAGCATGCTGTAGGTGAAGCCGCCGTCGTCGCCGGCCTCGCCGTCATGGGTCTCGCCCGGCTCCATCAGGATCACCCGGCCCGGCCGGCTGTGCTGCCACTGGCGGCGATAGCGGAAATGCTGCCGCCCCTGCTCGGTGACGCCGACCAGCACCTGGTCATGGAAATGCGGGTCATAGGCGCGGGCATGGAACGCGGCGCGCACCATCTCGGTGCCGCTGCCGGGATCGCGGGCGAACTGGAACCAGTCGTCGGGATGCGCCATGCCGCCAGTATAGCGCAGGCCCCGCCCTGCAGGAACAGGACGGCGCCGGACGCGACCGGTGCCAGACGGGCGATGCCGAAAACAGAACGGGCGGGGTCTGCGCCCCGCCCGTGCCGGGTAACCCGAGGTCTGCCCTCAGGTATTCATCGAATCGAAGAAATCCGCATTGGTCTTGGCATGCTTGAGCTTGTCGAGCAGGAATTCCATCGCGTCCTGGCCGCCCATCGGCATGAGGATGCGGCGCAGGACCCACATCTTGGCCAGCACGCCCTTGTCGACCAGCAGCTCTTCCTTGCGGGTGCCCGACTTGGTGATGTCGATGGCCGGGAAGGTGCGCTTGTCCGACAGCTTGCGGTCGAGGATGATTTCCGAATTGCCGGTGCCCTTGAACTCCTCGAAGATCACCTCGTCCATGCGGCTGCCGGTATCGATCAGCGCGGTGGCGATGATGGTCAGCGAGCCGCCCTCCTCGATATTGCGGGCAGCACCGAAGAAGCGCTTCGGCCGCTGCAGCGCATTGGCATCGACACCGCCGGTCAGCACCTTGCCCGAAGACGGCACCACGGTGTTGTAGGCACGGGCGAGACGGGTGATCGAGTCGAGCAGGATGACGACATCGCGCTTGTGCTCAACCAGGCGCTTGGCCTTTTCCAGCACCATCTCGGTGACCTGCACGTGCCGGCTGGCTGGCTCGTCGAAGGTGGATGAGATCACCTCGCCCTTCACCGTGCGCTGCATGTCGGTGACTTCTTCCGGGCGCTCGTCGATCAGCAAAACGATCAGGTAGACTTCCGGATGATTGGCGCTGATCGCATGCGCGATATTCTGCAGCAGCATGGTCTTGCCGGTGCGCGGCGGCGCCACGATCAGGGCACGCTGGCCCTTGCCCTGCGGCGAGATCAGATCGATCACGCGCGACGAGATGTCCTTCTTCGGCGCCGCGATGATCTTCTCGCGCCGGCCGCCTTCGCCGCGCGACTTGATCACCGGGGTCTTCGCCGCCTTGGCCGGCGCCTCGGCGGCGGGCGCCGCGGGCTCTTCCGTGTAGGGCAGTTCCATCTTCAGCCGCTCGGTCGGATAGAGCGGCGTCAGATTGTCGAAATGCACCTTGTGGCGGCTGTTCTCGGGGTCTTCGTAGTTGATCGTGTTGACCTTGAGCAGCGCGAAATAGCGTTCGCCGTCCTTCGGCGCGCGGATCGTGCCCTCGACGGTGTCGCCGGTGCGCAGGCCAAAACGGCGGATCTGGTTCGGGCTGACATAGATGTCGTCGGGACCGGCCAGGTAATTCGCCTCGGCCGAGCGCAGGAAGCCGAAGCCGTCCTGCAGCACCTCCAGTACGCCCTCGCCAGTGATCTCCACCTCTTTCTCGGCCAGCTGCTTGAGAATGGCGAACATCATGTCCTGCTTGCGCAGGGTGTTGGCATTCTCGATCTGCAGCTCTTCGGCGAAAGCCAGCAGATCGGTCGGGGATTTGGATTTCAGTTCCTGCAGATTCATCGGCGGACTCGCGGACTCGGCTGAATGGCTATCGGGGGGATTGGGCGCCGCATCGGGACATCAACGCAGCTGCCGGGTGATGGGGAGAGAGCGGCCACCTGTCGGATTCCACCATGCCGGCACCGGAAAACCGGGAAAACTGCTGGAAAGTGGAGAGATGCCGAAGCGGCCCCGGCCCGCAAGAAGAAGGACCGGCTGCACAGCGAGATAGCAACCGGGCCGGGATAAGTCAAGGGTGCGGCCGGCAATGCCGACCAGCCGCAGCCGGGCCGGGCTGCGGCAAACTGCCTCCCTTGCCCCGGCCGGGGCGACGGTATACTGGTGGCGCCATGTGGAGCGCCGCCCGCCAGAACAGCCCGACAAACCGCCGCCGCCTGATGGCGTGGCTGGCGCTGCTCGGCCTCGCTTTCCACAGCCTGCTGCCGCTGTCCTACAACGCCATGCAGCGGGCCATGGCCGAGGCCGCACGCAGCAGCGGCATCGAGCAGATCGTGATCTGCACCGCACTCGGCATCCGCACCATCACTCTGTCCGAGGCCCTGCCGCCGGCGGCCGGCGACGAAACCCCCGCCAAGCCCCAGCCGGCCGAACGCAGCTGCCCGATCTGCCTGGCTTCCGCCGGCCTGGCCCATGCCGTGCTGCCGGCCGGCCTGCTGCTGGCGATGCCGGCAGGCATCGCCGCCGCCCTGGCGCCGCCCTCCGACTACCGTAGCCCGCAGCCGCGCGCCTGGCTGCCGTCCCGGGCCCGCGCCCCGCCCGCCCCGTCCGTCTGAACCGCCGCCGCGGCCCGCCGCGGCTTTCCGTGTTTTCCAGACCGACGGGGGATTCTCCCAATGAACCGTGCTTTCCTTGCGGGCGCCATGCTCGCCACCCTGGCTGCCGCTGTCGCCACCCAGCCATCCGCCCGCGCCCATGTGGTTGCCGATCCGGCCCTGGCCCAGCCGGGCAGCTATTTCCGCACCGCCCTGCGCGTGCCCCATGGCTGCGACGGCCGCCCCACCACCGCCCTGCGCGTCACCATTCCCGACGGCGTCGTCAGCGTCACGCCGCAGGCCAAGCCCGGCTGGCAGGTCGCCGTTGCCATGCGCAAGCTGGACCGGCCGGTGGATGCCGGCCATGGCCGCATGACCGACATGGTACCCGGCGAGGTCAGCTGGACCGGCGGCAGCCTGCCCGGCAACCTGTTCGACGAATTCGGCCTGGTGCTGAAACTGCCGGCGACGCCCGGTGCGCAGCTGTGGCTGCCGGTGGTGCAGGGCTGCGACGGCGGCGAGGCCCGCTGGGAGCAGATTCCGGCAGCCGGCCAGAGTGCCCATGACCTGCCGCGCCCGGCGGCACTGATCCGCATCGCCGACAGCAGCGGCAAGCCGGCCATGCACCAGCATGGGGCCCAGCCATCTGCGACCATGCCGGCCGCAAAAGCCGGGGATATCGCGATCGAGGCCCCGTTTGCCCGCGCCACTCCGGCCAGGGTCGGCGGCGTATTCCTGACCCTGAAGAATGGCGGCAAGGCGGCCGACATCCTGGTCAGAGCCGCTTCACCGGTGGCCGAGCATGTCGAGCTGCATGAGCATGTGAAGGATGGCGAGGCCATGCGGATGCGGCCGGTGGATGGCGGCATTCCGGTCCCCGCCGGCGGCATCACCGCTTTGCAGCCCGGCGGCTATCACGTAATGCTGATCGGCCTGAAGCAGCCGCTGAAGGAAGGCAGTCATTTCCCGCTGACCCTGACCTTCCAGAAGGCCGGCGCGGTCACCCTCGACATCCCGGTCATGAAGGCCGGCGCCATGCCGGACGACCACAGCGGCCATAGCGGCCACAAGCACTGACCCGCAGCACGGCGCCGGGCTGACGCCGCGCGGCATTGCCGCGCGGCGCGCTTCCGCGCATCCGCAACAGATCCAAGAGACCGAAACCATGCAGACCAAGCCGATCCCCTTCCTGGCGGTGCGCCGCCGGGCCGAGACCCTCATGCCCCGACTGGCCCTCTTGCTGCTCGGCACCTCCGCCATACTGAGCCTGCTGGCGCCGCCGGCCCGCAGCCAGACGGCGATCCCGCCGGTGACCGTGACCGCCGACAGGGCAGAGCCGGCCGGCGCCATGACCGTGCCGGATGCCGAAGATGCCCGCACCCGCATCGAAAAGACGGCGGGCGGCGTCGATATCGTCCCGGCCGAGGAAATGCGCGATGGCCGCGCCAGCACCGTGAAGGACGTGCTGGATTACGTGCCGGGCGTGTTCGCCCAGTCGAAATACGGCCAGGAGGATTCACGGCTGTCGATCCGCGGTTCCGGCCTGTCGCGCAGCTTCCATCTGCGCGGCACCCGCATCCTGCGCGATGGCGTGCCGATCACCGATGCCGACGGCGCCGGCGATACCATGGAGATCGATCCGCTCGCCGTGGACTATACCGAGGTCTACAAGGGCGCCAATGCCCTGCAATACGGCGCCTCGTTGCTGGGCGGCGCGGTCAACTTCGTCAGTCCCACCGGCCGCAGCCAGCCCGGCTTCCTGCTGCGGCAGGAATTCGGCAGCTTCGACACCCTGCGCAGCCAGTTCGGCGCCGGTGGCGCCATCGACAATTTTGACTACTACGTCACCCCGACCTACAGCCACAGCAGCGGCTTCCGCGACCATACCGACCAGGATTACACCCGCCTGAACGGCAATGTCGGGTACCGCTTCGGCGACGGTGCCGAAACCCGATTTTTCCTCAGTGCCGCCAACATCAACCAGAAGATCCCGAACAGCCTGACCCGCAGCCAGGCCCTGGCGAGCCCGAGCTGGACCACGCCGCAGAGCTTCACCGGCAATACCAAACGCAACATCGAGGCGATCCGCGGCGCCAGCAAGACCACGTTCCTGACCGACAGCGGAGAGATTTCGGTCGGGTTCTTTGCCGCCAGCAAGACGCTGTTCCATCCGCTGTCGTCGCCAAGCTTCAGCACCGTGGTCGACAACGAGGAGATCAACGGCGGCGGCTTCGGCCGCTGGACCGGCGAGACCGAGCTGGCCGGCCATCGCAACGAGATGGCACTGGGTATCAATTACTTCACCGGCGTCAACCAGGCCAGAAGCTACACCAATGCCGGCGGCAGCCGCGGCAGCCTGACCGCCGATGCCGACCAGATCTCGAACACTTTCGAGATCTATGGCGAGAATGCCTTCTACGTGATCCCCGAGGTGGCGCTGATCGCCGGTCTGCAGGGCACCATGGCGCAGCGCGAGCTGCAGGACAAATTCCTGTCCAACGGCAATCAGTCCTTCGACCGCGGATATAACAGCATCAACCCGAAGATCGGCACGCGCTGGGATTTCGCGCCGCGGCAGCAGGCTTTCGTCAACCTCAGCTGGTCGGCGGAACCGCCACCCTTCTCCGAGCTGGGCACCACGGCGACCACCACCGCGCTCGAACAGCAGGAAGCCCGGACCCTGGAAATCGGCGCCCGCGGCCGTGGCAGCGATCTGGCATGGGACGCAGCCGTCTACCGTGCCTGGCTGCAGAACGAACTGCAGACCATCCAGCCGGCATCCGGTGCCGCCGTGCAGCAGAATGTCGACGGCACCATCCATCAGGGCATCGAACTGGGCGGCGACTGGGTGTTCGGCCGCGACCTGGCGGCGACCGGCGACAATGCGATGCTGCGGCTGGCCTATACCTACAGCGACTTCTATTTCGACGGCCACCCGACCTATGGCAACAACGACATTCCCGGCGCCCCGAAGCATTATCTGCGCGCCGCGCTCCGGTACAGCCATGCCAGCGGCTGGTATGCCGGACCGAATGTCGAGTGGGTGCCGCGGGGTTATTACGTCGACAACGCCAATTCCGCGAAAACACCGGCCTATGCCCTGCTTGGTGCCAGGGCCGGCTATGATTTCGGCAATGGCCTGACGCTGTTCGTCGATGGCCGCAACCTGCTCGACAGGACCTACATCTCGAATGTCGGCACGACGACGACCGCCAATGCCAATTCGACCCTCTACAATCCGGGCGACGGCCGCGCCGTCTATTTCGGCGCCGAACTGCACTGGTAGCCGCAGGTCCGGAAAGGCGGATTGCCCGGCCTCCGATCCCGGCCCATACTGGCAGGACCGGAGGCCGCCCTGACCCACACACGCCGCGACATCCACCTGATCCGTCATGACGACGGGACCTGCCGCTGGGAAATGGCGGCAGCTGCGCCGCATCCGCGGCTGGCCGGCCTGGTCGACGGCTATCAGGGCTATGACGAACGCGGCACGCCGTTCACCCGCCGCCACGAACTGCCCGGCCTGCAGGCCGTCGTCATCATCAATCTCGGCGCGCCGATCACCATCGTCGACACGGCCGGCTTCACGCTGGCGGTGCCGCAGGGCGGCAGCTTCGGGGCTGGCCTCAGCGATGCCTATGCCGTGTCGGAATCCGGCGGCAGCCAGCGCGGCCTGCAGATCCTGTTCACGCCGCCGGGTGCCGGGCGATTCTTCCGCCTGCCCATGCGCGATCTCGCCAACCGCGTCTTCAGCCTTGAGGATCTGCTCGGTCCCGCCGCTGCCGGCCGGCTGGCGGCACAGCTGCAGGCGGCGCAGGGCTGGGCCGCCTGCTTCGCGCTGCTGGATGCGGCAATCATCGCCGCCCTTGACCGTCACCGCGATATCGACTGGGCCGGCCTGCGCGAAAGCGCCTGGGCGCTGCGCCGGCTGGCTGCCAGCGACGGCCGCGACAGCATCGCGGCACTGGCCGCCGAACTCGGCCGCAGCCGCAAGCATCTGGCGGCCGGCTTCCGCGAACATGTCGGCCTGCCGCCCAAGACGGTGGCCCGCCTGCTGCGGTTCCGGCAGGTGCTGCGGCTGGTGGACGGCACCGACGCCGTGAACTGGGGCCAGGTCGCGCAGGAAGCCGGCTATTACGACCAGGCGCATTTCAGCCACGATTTCCGTGCCTTCACCGGCCGCACCCCGCGCGAATACCTGGCCGCCCGCCAGCCCGGCCAGCTCGGACTGCCGGTCGGCTAGCCTCTGCGCCGGAGCGGTTACATTTCTACAAGACCGGATTCCGGCCGGCGCCTATCGTCCGCGGCATCCACCAGCCAGGGAGACCGCCATGACCGACCCCCGCCCCAGCCTCTATCCCGTCCTGCAGTATCGCGACGCACCGGCCGCCATCGCCTGGCTGGAAAAAGCCTTCGGCTTCCGCACCGCTGTTTCCTATCCGAACGAAACCGGAGGCATCGCCCATGCCGAATTGCGGTTCGGCAATGGCATGGTGATGCTGGGCAGCCGGCAGGAAGACGGCCCCTTCGCCCTGCGGCCGCCGGCCGAAGCGAAGGTGACCACCCAGAGCATCTATGTGGCGACCGACGGCATCGACGACCTCTATGCCCGGGCGCAGGCCGCCGGCGCCGAGGTCGTGATGACCATCCGCAACACCGATTACGGCTCGCGCGACTTTTCGGTGCGCGACCCGGAAGGCCATCTGTGGAGTTTCGGCAGCTACCGGCCGGATTTCACCGCGGCCGGCTGAGCGGTCCGGGCCGTTCAGCCCCAGGGGCCGCGGTTGCGGCGACCGCCGCTCTGCGGCACCGCGCCGCGCCCCGCTGCGGTGGCAGCCGGGGCGTGGCGGCGGCCGGCACCGGCTCCGTTGCGCAGGCCGCCGGCCAGCTGCATCAGGGCGGCGACGCGATTCTCGGTGCTGGGATGCGTCGAGAACAGGCTGTCCATGCCGCGGCCATGCAGCGGGTTGATGATGAACATGTGGGCGGTGGCCGGGTTGCCCTCGGCCTGCTCGTTGGGCACACGCTGCGCCTGGCTGCTGATCCGCTGCAGGGCGGAAGCCAGCCACGACGGCTCGCCGCAGATTTCGGCGCCGGCGCGGTCGGCGGCATATTCGCGGCTGCGGCTGATTGCCATCTGCACCAGCATCGCCGCGATGGGCGCCAGGATCATGATGGCGATGCTGCCGACGATGCCCAGCGGGTTGTTGCGGCTGCTGCCGCCGAAGAACATGGCGAAATTCGCCAGCATGCCGATGGCGCCGGCCAGGGTTGCCGTGACCGTCATGATCAGGGTGTCGCGGTTGCGGATATGAGCGATCTCGTGCGCCATCACCCCGGCGATTTCCTCACGGCTGAGGCTGTGCAGCAGGCCGGTGGTGGCCGCCACCGCGGCATTCTGGGGATTGCGGCCGGTGGCAAAGGCGTTCGGCTGGTCATTGTCGATCACGTAGACCCGCGGCATCGGAATGCCGGCGCGCTGCGCCAGTTCGGCGACCAGGCCGTGGAATTCAGGTGCGGTGCGGGCATCGACCTCGCGGGCGCCATACATCGACAGCACCATGCGGTCGCTGTTCCAGTAGGCGAACAGGTTCATCGCCGCGGCAATGCCCAGTGCGATCAGCATGCCGGCCTCGCCGCCGATCAGGAAGCCGACCGCGCCGAACAACCCGGTCAGCGCCGCCAGCAGCAGACCCGTCTTGAAATAGTTCATGGCCTCTTCAACCCTCTTGCGCCGGCGGCCTTTGCAGGAGGCCGGCGCCACTATATGTAAGGAGGGAGCGCCCCTCCGCAAGATATCCACAGACCGGACAGAGCGATCGTGACCGATCCGACCAAACAGACCCCTGACGATGCCGCCGACCCCGCCGATACCCGGCCGGTCGACCCCGCCACCGGCAGGCCGCTGCCGCCGCCGAAACCGGCGGTGAAGCTGACCCAGGCGCCCGGCGAGGAGAATGGCCCCGAGGGACCGGAACCGACCCGCTACGGCGACTGGGAACGCAAGGGTATCATCTCGGATTTCTGAGGCGGATTCAGGGCGGAATCAGGGCATTTCACGGCACCGGCCCGGCTCCGGCGGCTTGCGCGGACGGCCCCCTCGCCTATACTCCGCCCCGCTTTTTTCCGCGTTTTCCCACGTATGTTCCAGGCAGGAGTGCGCCCCATGAGCGGCAGCAAACACGGCAGCGTCAAGAAGGTGGTTCTCGCCTATTCCGGCGGCCTCGACACCTCGGTGATCCTGAAATGGCTGCAGGAGACCTATGGCTGCGAGGTGGTCACCTTCACCGCCGATCTCGGCCAGGGCGAGGAACTGGAGCCGGCACGCAAGAAGGCCGAGATGTTCGGCGTGAAGCAGATATTCATCGAGGACCTGCGCGAGGAATTCGTCCGCGACTTCGTCTTCCCGATGTTCCGCGCCAACGCGATGTACGAGGGCCTGTATCTGCTCGGCACCTCGATCGCCCGGCCGCTGATCGCCAAGCGCCAGATTGAGATCGCCCGCGAAGTCGGCGCCGACGCGGTCTGCCACGGCGCCACCGGCAAGGGCAACGACCAGGTGCGTTTCGAGCTGGGCTATTACGCGCTGAAGCCCGACATCAAGGTGATCGCGCCATGGCGCGAATGGGAGCTGAATTCCCGCACCGCCCTGATCGACTTCGCCGAGAAGCACCAGATCCCGATCGCCAAGGACAAGCGCGGCGAGGCGCCGTTCTCGGTCGACGCCAATCTTCTGCACATCTCGGCCGAGGGCAAGGTGCTGGAGGATCCGTGGGAGGAGGCGCCGGATTTCGTCTATTCGCGCACCGTCGATCCCGAGAAGGCGCCGGATGCGCCGGAATATGTCGAGGTCGAGTTCCTGAAGGGCGACGCGGTGGCCATCAACGGCCAGAAGCTGTCGCCGGCAGCCCTTCTCACGAAGCTCAACGAACTCGGCGGCAAGCACGGCATCGGGCGTCTCGACCTGCTGGAAAACCGCTTCGTCGGCATGAAGAGCCGCGGCATCTACGAGACGCCCGGCGGCACCATCCTGCACATGGCCCATCGCGGCATCGAGCAGGCGACACTGGATCGCGGCGCGGCGCATCTGAAGGACGAGATCATGCCGCGCTATGCCGAGCTGATCTATAACGGCTTCTGGTTCTCGCCCGAGCGCGAGATGCTGCAGGCCCTGATCGACAAGAGCCAGGAGACCGTCGAGGGCACCGTGCGGCTGAAGCTGTACAAGGGCTCGGTCAACGTGGTCGGCCGCAAGTCGCCGAAGTCGCTCTATTCGCTGAGTCACGTCACCTTCGAGGCGGATTCGGTCTACGACCAGAAGGATGCCGCCGGCTTCATCAAGCTGAATGCCCTGCGCCTGCGGCTGCTGAACCGCCAGAAGGGCTGAAAAAGCCCGGAAAATCAGGCCCTGCCTGTCAGGCCCGGCTGCAAAGCCGGGCCTGATTGCTGTCTGCGCCCCGAAAATGTCACGGCCGGCCCCAACCTGGTCGCAACCGCTGCCGCCGGTTGCGGCCTAGGCTCTGCCCATGCCGTCAAGGCTGCAGCGCCCCGCCCGGTGCATGGTCCTGCCTCTTCCCTCCCCCGGGCGAGGCGCTGCCCCCAAGAAGTGAGGAGCGCCCGATGACGACCGCCACACCGATGAATGCCCGTGCCCGCCGCCAGGAGGAACTGCTGTGGCAGCGCGCCTTGCGCCGCCTGGCACCGCCGCAGCCGGCCGCCGCAACGCAGACCCCGCCCCGGCAGCGGGACAGCCGCGCCGCGGCCCGCACACGGCCGCAGGCGGCAGGCGCCGCCGGCCCGGCCTGACCCGGCCGGGGCTGCCGTGATGCAGATCCCGCAGGTCGCCGCCATCCGCCCCGCCGGCGTGACGCCGTCAGCCACCCGCCTGCCCGACCATGCCGCCTGGCGCCGCGCCTTCGACCGTCTGGGGCGCATGACCGCCCGGCAGGCGACAGCCGCCAGCGACCACGACCGCCCGCGGCCGGGCCATCGCCGCAACCTGCGCCGCGACCCGCATCTGGGCCATCGGGTCGATCTCTACGTCTGAATGGTACCGGCGCCCGAAGCAGCAGGCCTCAGCCCGCCAGCACCGGCACCCGGGCCAGCTTGTCCGGATTGCGCACGATGAAGACGTTGCGGATATGCCCCTCCGCGATATCCACCGCCATCGCCAGATACGGCACGTCGCCATCATAGAACACCCAGCCCGGCTGGCCATTGATGCGCGCGGAAACGTGGCGCAGCGTGGGCGGCTGCTTGGGGCGGATGCCGATGAAGAAACGCACCACCTTGGCGGCACCGTGGATGATGTTCAGCGCGGCCTGGGCCTTGCCGCCACCATCCGACCACAGCATCGCGTCCGAGGCCAGCAGGCCGGCGAACAGCGCCGCATCGCCGGCCCGTGTCGCCCGCGCAAACTTCTCGGCAAGGTCGCGCGCGGCCGCCGCATCGGCGGCGAAGCGCGGCCTGGCGTCCTGCAGATGCTTCTGCGCCCGGCTCACCAGCTGGCGGCAGGCGGCCTCGGATTTCTTCAGCACGGCGGCCAGCTGCGGATAATCGTAATCGAAAGCCTCGCGCAGCAGCCAGGCGGCACGCTCGGCGGGGCTGAGCCGTTCCAGCACCACCAGCAGGGCCATCGACAGGTCGTCGGCGGTCTCGGCACTGTCGGGACTGACGTCCAGTTCGACCAGGGGTTCCGGCAGCCAGGTACCGGTATAATGCTCGCGTTCGGTCTTCGCCGCGCGCAACCGGTCGATGCACAGCCGGGTGCAGGCGGTGACCAGCCAGGCTTCCGGCGTGCGGATCGCCACCGCATCGGCGCGGTGCCAGCGCAGCCAGGTATCCTGCACGGCATCTTCCGCGTCGCCGACACTGCCCAGCATGCGGTAGGCCAGGCCGAACAGGCGCCGGCGATGCCGCTCGAAGGTCTCGGTCTTGCCGTCCATGCTTATTGCACCTGCATTCACGCCGCCCGCACCCGTACCGGGCTGCAATCCGGCGCATAGCCCAGCGCACGCTTCACCGTCGGATAGAAACGGGCCACGGCAATGGCGAAGGCCAGGTCCATGATCGCCGGGCGGCCGTAACGCGCCTCGAGATCCTGCCGCAGATCATCCATCGCCGCATCATTCTCCGCAACAGCCCGGCCGAAGCGCCAGGCCAGCGCCAGCGGTCCCGGCAGCAGCGCGGCACGGCCATCCAGCGCCGCCTGCAGCAGGGCCGGGTTGATCCCGACGGCCCGGTCGAGATTGACATGGATCTGCACGCATTCGGCGCTGCCATCGGCCTGGAGGGCACCGAGCGTGGCAAAGGAGCGGATTTCCAGCGGCAGGTCGCTGGAAATGCTGGCGCGGTCGAGACTGGCGACGGCCTCAATCTTTGCCAGCACCGGCGAGCCGGCCGCGGCCATCTCGCGCAGGTAATCGAGCCGCACGCCAAGCTGGGCCTCGGCGGCAGCAAGCCGGGCGGAAGCGGCCGCACCGGCAGGGGCGGCGTCGGGAATGGCAGGATGTTCGGTCATCGGGGTATCCTCTGCATCTGGATACCCCCTAGACGGGCCGGCGGGGCCGCCTGTGACAGGGCCGCCTGTGACAGGGCCGCCTGTGACAGGGCCGCCTGTGACAGGGCCGCCTGTGACAGGGCCGCCTGTGACAGGGCCGCCTGTGACAGGGCCGCCTGTGACAGGGC
>NZ_CAXPMC010000003.1:0-175000 GCF_964218355.1 Ferrovibrio sp.
CCGACCGCGTGACCGGCAAGATGCTGTACTTCGCGCCGAACGCGATCCCGGGCCACAGCACCACTGTCAACTCCGAATATTCGGCTGCTGCGACCCAGCCGCTGATGTGGTTCGCCAACTCGGGCCACGACAACGAGGGCATCAACCTGTACACCGCTTCGAACCGCTATTTCGGTTCGAAGGCCGGCAAGGGTCTGCAGCTCGGCGTGTCGTACGTTCCGAACGGCTGCCAGGACTTCTCGGCTCAGGGTACCTCGCCGGGTTGCGGCGGCGGCTTCTCGTCGACCGCTGACGGCGGCCTGTCGCAGCAGTTCGCCGGCGCGGCGAACTACATCGAGTCGTTCGGCTCGGTCGACGTTGCCCTGTATGCCGGTTACACCAGCGCCCATATGGAAGGGGCTCTGAGCACCGGTGTGACCGATCCGCGCCAGGATGGCTGGCAGCTCGGTGCGCAGTTCGCCTACAACGTCGGCGACGGCTCGGTCGTCCAGTTCGGCGGCGGCTACAGCAACGAAGATATCGGCCGCGCTGCGACCGGTGGCAGCGTTCTGAAGGACCGCAAGGCCTACTCGGTCGGTCTGAAGTACCTGACCAACGGCAGCAAGCCGGGCTCGATCGGCATCGGTGCCGAGTACTACAATCGCGAAGACAAGCTCGTCACCGCGGTTGCGACCGGCAGCAAGGACACGCTGGACTACTACACCCTCGGCGTGACCTACCAGCTGGCCACCGGCGTGCTGACCTTCGCCGGCGTCGGCGTGTCGGACCTCGACCGCGCTGCTGGCACGACCACCACGGACGCGAAGCAGACCTTCGGCGTTGTCGGTCTCGGCCTGACGTTCTGATCCGATCCTCCGATCGGTTGGAAGGAAAGGGGCAGGGAAACCTGCCCCTTTTCTTTTTGTCTGTGTCTTTGCGCGCGCCTTTCTCTGCCCGGGCGCTTCCGGCCGGGAAGTGTACCGCAGCAGCGCCTGCAGCCGGCGCCGGCCGGCAAATGTGACGACCGTCACGCGCAAACGTGCCCTGGCGGCAACAGCGCGGCACGAACTGTCATCGCCCTGTCATTCCGGCTTCGCCACGAATTGCTGCGGGGAATCCGCTGCCGCATGATGCCCGCGCACAAGAAGACGCAGAGGGCTCGTCCTTCGACGCTGACTAAAATTCCAACATAGTGGAAGGATGATTCCGAAATGAAAAAGACCCTGCTGCTCCAGACCGCTCTCGTGGCGGCGGCTGGTCTGTTCGTGGCCGGTGCCGCGAACGCCCAGACCAAGGAAGTGCCGGTCGGCGTGACCGTCGGCGGCTATTACCAGAGCTTCTACAAGGTCCAGGACCGTGACAAGACGGCCCAGGTGGACCAGTCGAGCCAGGCTCTCGGCCAGGACGCCGAAATCTGGTTCAACATCCGTGGCGTGCTGGACAACGGCACCATCGTCGGCGGCCGCGTCGAGCTGGAAGGCACCACCTACAGCGACCAGATCGACGAGACCTACCTGTTCGTCGAGCGTGCCGATATTGGCCGCATCGAGCTTGGCGCCACCGACCGCGTCAATGCCAAGATGAACTACTTCTCGCCGGATCCGTTCCCCGGCCACGGCACGACCTCGCAGTCCGAATATGCGGCCTCGAACATCCAGCCGCAGATGTGGACCGTGAACCACGGCAACGACAACGAAGGCATCAACATCTACACCGCGTCGAACCGCTATTTCGGTTCGAAGGCCGGCAAGGGCCTGCAGCTCGGCCTGTCCTACGTGCCGAATGGCTGTCAGGACTTCTCCGGCTCGGTGGCCTGCGGCGGCGGCTTCTCGTCGACCGCTGATGCCGGCCAGCTCTCGCAGCAGTATTCGGCGGCGGCGAACTACATCGAGTCGTTCGGCCCGGTCGATGTTGCCCTGTATGCCGGTTACAACAGCGTGCATATCGAAGGCACGCTGGGCGCTGGTGCCACCGATCCGCGCCAGGATGCCTGGCAGGTCGGCGCGCAGGTCGCCTACAACATCGGCGACGGTTCGTCGGTCACCGTCGGTGGCGGCTACAACAACGAGGATGTCGGTCGCGCGGCCGGCATCTCGTCGAGCACCGTCACCAAGGAGCGCGAGTCCTACACCATCGGCATCCGCTATCTGACCAACGGCAGCAAGCCGGGTTCGGTCGGTATCGGCGCCACCTACTACAATGGCGAGGACAAGAACTTCAACAGCACCAAGGACACGCTCGACTATTACGCACTGGGCGTGACCTACCAGGTTGCCAAGGGTGTGCTCAGCTTCGCCGGCGCCGGCGTCAGCGATGCCGAGCTGTCGACCACCACCAACGATCCGAAGCAGACCTTCGGCGTTGTCGGTCTGCGTCTCGACTTCTGATCCAGACCGGATCCGGAACCGGGAAGGGGCGGGTATATCCCGCCCCTTTTCTTTTCCGCGCCGCTTCCTCCTCCCCGTGCATCCGCAGCGGCCGGGTGCTGCGGCAGGGATGTTACGGATATGCTGCAGTTTGGTTGAAACCTGTTGCGCATGAGCCACAGGAGCGGCGGAAGTCGCGCTGCACTGCGAAATTTCACAAACCTTCGATAGAGCGCCCTGAATCGACTGGACCATGATCCGGCCGCCAAATAAGGCGGGGATCATCCGTCGGCGCTGACTGGAACCCAACTATCAAAGGACGTTATTGGAAATGAAAAAGACGCTGCTTCTGCAGACTGCCCTTGTGGCGGCTGCCGGCCTGATGGTCGCCGGTGCTGCGAACGCCCAGACCAAGGAAACGCCGGTCGGCGTGACCGTCGGCGGTTACTACACCTCCTTCTACAAGGTCCAGGACCGCGACAAGGCGGCCCAGACCGACCAGTCGAGCCAGGCGCTTGGCCAGGATGCCGAAATCCATTTCAACATCCGCGGCGTGCTGGACAACGGCACCGTCGTCGGCGGCCGCATCGAGCTGGAAGGCACCACCTACAGCGACCAGCTGGACGAGACCTATCTCTTCGTCGAGCGCTCGGATATCGGCCGTCTGGAGCTTGGCGCCACCGACCGCGTGTCGACCAAGATGCTGTACATGGCGCCGACCGCGCTGCCGGGTCATGACACCATCTCGCAGTCGGAATACGCGGCGACCAATGTCCAGCCGGGCATGCGGTTCACCAGCGCCGACGACAACGAGGGTATCAACCTCTACACCGCCTCGAACCGCTATTTCGGCTCGAAGGCCGGCAAGGGCCTGCAGGTCGGCGTGTCCTACGTGCCGAATGGCTGCCAGGACTTCGCCAATTGCGGCGGCGGCTTCTCGTCGACGGCCGATTCCGGCCAGCTGTCGCAGCAGTACCAGGCGGCGGCGAACTACATCGAGTCGTTCGGCCCGGTCGATGTCGCCCTGTTCATCGGCTACAACAGCGTCCATATCGAGGGTGCGCTGGGTACCGGTGTGACCGATGCGCGCCAGGCTGGCTGGCAGGCCGGTGCGCAGTTCGCCTATAACCTGGGCGATGGCGGCGCCATCCAGTTCGGCGGCGGTTACACCAACGAGGATCTGGGCCGTACCGTTTCCGGCGGCAGCGGCGTGATGAAGGACCGCAAGGCCTATGACCTCGGCCTGCGCTATCTGACCAACGGCAGCAAGCCGGGCTCGATCGGTATCGGCATCGAGTATGGCGCCCGCAAGGACAAGCTGGTGACCGCGCTGACGACCGGCAACGAGGACGAGCTGAAGTTCTACGCCTTCGGCGTCACCTACCAGCTGGCCAGCGCCGTGCAGACCTTCGCCGGCGTCGGCGTGTCGGATGTCGACTACGCCGACAACAGCCCGAGCGACCCGAAGCAGACCTTCGGTGTGGTCGGCATCGGCCTGCGTTTCTGATCCGGTCCATCCGGGCAGACAGGAAAGGGGCAGGGCAACCTGCCCCTTTTTTTATGGTCTGGTGATTTCTGCCTGTCTTGTGATGGCAGTCAGGAAATCCTGTGGCTTTCGCACAACAGCTGCATCCTTAACACCTGCCCGGCCCGGCAAACGGGCAGGGCCGGCCCGGACCTGCGTTGACTTAGGGGAAGACGGGACCATACTTCCGACGCGGGCGTGAGACCCGCGGTCATTCTTCGGCGCCGACAAGACACACTCCAAGAAGGACCCCCCCAGGATGAAATATTCTCTGTTTTTGCAGACCGCGCTGGTTGCAGCCACCGGCCTCGCCATCGCGGGCACCGCCAATGCCCAGACCAAGGAAGTGCCCATCGGCGTGACCGTCGGCGGCTACCTGTCCCAGGTCTACAAGCTGCAGGATCGCGACGACAGTGCGACCCAGCGCGACCGCGGCTCGCAGGCGCTGGCCTCCGATTCCGAGATCTGGTTCTCGATCCGCGGCGTGCTGGATAACGGCACCGTGGTCGGCGGCCGGGTCGAGCTGGAAGGCCAGACTGAAAGCGACCAGATCGACGAAACCTATATTTTCGCCGAACGCCGCGATATCGGCCGCCTCGAACTTGGGTCGACCGACCGTGCCTCGTCGAAGATGGTCTATGCCGCGCCGACCGCCATCCCCGGCTACGGCACCGTCGATCCGACCGGTTCGATCTCGATCACCAATGCCCCCGGCGGCGCCCGCACCAGCGGCAACCTGACCAAGTTTTCGGGTATCGACGACAATAACGGCATCAACCTCTACACCTCGGCCGACCGCTATTTCGGCTCGAAGGTCGGCAAGGGCCTGCAGCTCGGCTTCTCCTACACGCCGGATGGCTGCCAGGACTTCTCCGGCTGCGGCGGCGGCTTCGGCTCGACGGTGGAT
Source organism: Ferrovibrio sp. (assembly GCF_964218355.1). GTDB lineage: Bacteria > Pseudomonadota > Alphaproteobacteria > Ferrovibrionales > Ferrovibrionaceae > Ferrovibrio. The sequence goes on from NZ_CAXPMC010000003.1 coordinate 4,778, forward strand.
GCCGGCCAGATCTCCAAGGTCTATACCGGCGCGGCCAACTACCTCGAATCCTTCGGCCCGGTCGATGTTGCCGTGTTCGGCGCCTATTACCGCTTCTCGGTCGAAGCCAACAGCGCCGGCTCGCTCAGCACCGGTTCGGCCACGGTGTTCAAGGGCAACGGCCTCGACGGCTGGGCCGGCGGCACCACGCTGACCTACAATATCGGCGACGGGTCGTCGGTGCAGCTGGGTGGCGCCTACAAGCGCGAGGAAATGGGTGTCACCATCAGCGGCGACGACAAGCGGCAGGTCTACACGGCCGGTGTCCGCTACCTGACCAATGGCAGCAACCCGGGCTCGATCGGCGTCGGTGTCGACTATGCCAACACCAAGGCCGACCAGGGCAACATTGCCGGCAATGCCGTCGGTGGCGAGGACGAATACACCTGGTATTCGGCCGGTGTCACCTATCAGGTGGCGAAGGGCGTGCTGACCTTCGCCGGTATCGGCCGCTACGAGTATGAGGATGCGATCGCTGCCGGCACGCTGGTCGGCGGCACCGCCCAGGCCGACAACGATTCGAAGTCGACCTTCGGCGTCGTCGGCATGCGCCTCGACTTCTGATCATTGCCGCCTGTGGCGGCAACATGGAAAGGGGCCGGTCGACCGGCCCCTTTTTCCTGTGCGTCAGCCCAGCCGCAGCAGCAGCGCGGCCAGCAGGGCGGCAATCACCGCCAGCAGCAGGGTCTGCAGCCAGCGGCCATGCCGGCGGTGCCGCTGCGGCATCGCGGCCGGCGGCCTGTCCTGCAGGGCCAGATTCTCGATCTGGCCGGCGATGCGCGGCAGCCGGCGGGCGAAATCCAGCAGGTTGCCGGCTGCTTCGCGCAGCATGGCCTCGGGTCCGAGATTGTCGCGCGCCCAGTCCTCGATCACCGGCCGCGCCACTTCCCAGAAATTGATGTCGGGATCGAGGCCGCGGGCCACGCCCTCCACCGTCACCATGGTTTTCTGCAGCAGCAGCAGATGGGTCTGCGTCTGCATGCCGAAGGTCTCGGTGATCTGGAACAGCTGGGCCAGCAGGCGGCCGATGGAAATCTCGTCCACCGGGCGGCCGAGGATCGGCTCGCCGATCGAGCGGCAGGCCTGGGCGAAGGCATCGACATCGCGGTCGGCGGGCACGTAGCCGGCCTCGAAATGCACCTCCGCCGCGCGGCGCCAGTTGCCGGTCAGGAAGGCGCCCAGCATCTCGGCCATGAACCGCCGGGTCTTGAGGTCCAGCCGGCCCATGATGCCGAAATCCACCAGCTCCAGCCGGCCGTCCTCCGCCACGAACAGGTTGCCGTGATGCATGTCGGCATGGAAATAGCCGTCGCGCAGGGCCTGTTTGAGGAAGACGCGGATCACCCGTTCGGCCACAGCCGTCGGATCGATGCCGGCGGCGACGATGGCGGCGCGGTCCTCGATGGGAATCCCGGCGATGCGCTGCACGGTCATCATCCGGCGGCCGGTGTGCTGCCAGTCGATGGCCGGCACGACCACATCCGGATCGTCGCGGAAATTGTCGCGCAGCTCGGCGGCGGCAGCGGCTTCGAGGCGCAGGTCCAGCTCGATGGCGACCCAGTCGCGCAGGGATGCCACCACCTCGCGCGGCCGCAGCCGGTCAAGGCCGGCGACATGGCGCTCGGCGGCATCGGCCAGCCAGGCGAAGAGTTCAAGGTCGCGGGCGAAGGCGGCCTCGACCCCGGGCCGCAGCACCTTCACGGCGACCGGATCGCCCGCCGTGGTTTCCGCGAAATGCACCTGGGCCACGCTGGCCGCGGCGACCGGCGTATCCGCGAAGGTGGCGAAGGCCGCCGCGACCGGCTGGCCCAGTTCGGCGGCGACGATGGCGCGCGCGGTGGCGGCGGGGAATGGCGGCAGGCGGTCGCGCAGCCGGCCGAGATCGGCGGCAAGTTCCTCGCCCACCAGGTCGGGCCGCACCGAGAGAACCTGGCCGAGCTTGACGAAGCTGGGGCCGAGCTCGCCGAAGGCGGCGGCCAGCCGCTCGCCTGCGCGCCGGTCGCGCTGCCGGCGGCCGAACAGTGTCTGGAACAGGCCCAGCGCCGGCCCGGCGCCCGGCGGCAGCGGCAGTTCCTGCCGCAGGATGCCGAGCGCATCGTGGCGCGCGAAGCAGCGGCCGATGGCGAACAGGCGGAGCAGATGGCGCAGGTCGGTCAGCACGGCAGCATGCGGGTCCGTCAGATGCGCCAGCCGGAATGCAGCGCCGCGATGCCGAAGCTGAGATCCCGGTATTGCACGTTGCCGAAACCGGCCGCGCGGATCATGCCGGCGAAGGTCTGCTGGTCGGGAAAGCGGCGGATGCTTTCCACCAGGTAGCGGTAGGAGTCCTCGTCTTTCGCCACCAGGCCGCCGATCTTCGGCAGGATGCTGAAGCTGTAGAGGTCGTAGGCCTGGGCCAGCGCCGGGTTGTGTACCGTCGAGAATTCCAGGCAGAGAAACCGCCCGCCGGGTTTCAGTACGCGATGGGCCTCGCGCAGGGCCGCGTCGATATGGGTGACGTTGCGGATGCCAAAGGCGATGGTGTAGGCATCGACCGAGCGGTCGGGCAGGGCGAGCTTTTCCGCATCCATGCAGGCCCAGTTCAGCCGGGCCAGCCGCGCCTGATCTATCGCCCCGCGATCAAGAAAACGGTCGCGGCCCTGGTCCAGCATGGCGGCATTGATGTCGGCCACCAGCACCTCGGCCTGCGGCGCGCGGTCGAGGATGCGGAAGGCGATGTCGCCGGTACCACCGGCGACATCCAGCACCCGGATCGCCCCGCGGGGGGCCAGCCAGTCGATCATCGCCGACTTCCACAGCCGGTGGATGCCGCCCGACATCAGGTCGTTCATCAGGTCGTAGCTGCCGGCGACCGATTCGAACACACCCCGCACCAGCCGCGCCTTGTCGCCTTCGGGGACATTGCGGAAGCCGAAATGGGTCTGGTTTCCAGTATCTTGGCCGGGGTCGGTCATGACGGGGCCGACCATAGCCGAAATGCGGCCGCCGCGGTATAGACAGAGCCATGCCCGAACTGCCCGAAGTGGAAACCACGCGCCGCGGGCTGGCGCTGAAACTGGAAGGCCGCCGCATCGAGCGCATCGAGGCGCGCCGGCCCGACCTGCGGTTTCCGCTGCCGCCGGATTTCGCCGCCCGCATCCGCGGCCGTCGCGTCGAGGCACTGGACCGCCGGGCCAAATACATCCTGATCCGCCTCGAGGGCGGCCTCGTCTGGCTGGTGCATCTGGGCATGTCGGGCCGCATGGTGCTGCGCCAGGGCTGGCCCAACGAGATCGGCCCCCATGACCATGTGCTGTTCGGCACCGACGAGGGCTGGGCGGCGGTGTATAACGACCCGCGCCGGTTCGGCATGATGGACCTGATCGAGCCTGCCGACCTCCCGACCCACAAACTGCTGGCCGGGCTGGGGCCGGAACCGCTGGACGACGCCTTCTCGCCTGCGGTGCTGGCGGCGGCGCTGAAGGACAGGAAAACCCCGATGAAGGCGGCCCTGCTGGACCAGACCCTGGTGGCGGGCCTGGGCAACATCTATGTCTGCGAGGCCCTGTTCCGCGCCGGCATCGATCCACGCCGGCCGGCCGGCCGGGTGAAGCCCGAGAAGCTGGCGAAGCTGGTGCCGGCGATCAAGGCGGTCCTGCGCGAGGCCGTGAAGGCCGGCGGCTCGTCCCTGCGCGATTATGTGCAGTCGGATGGCGAGCTCGGCTATTTCCAGACTCGCTTCCGTGTCTATGACCGCGAGGGACAGGCCTGCGTGACCTGCCGCCGGCCGGTGCGCCGGATCGTCCAGTCCGGCCGCTCGACCTTCTACTGCGGCACCTGCCAAAGGTAGGTAATTCCAAGGCTTTCCGGGGCTTCCAAAATCGGCCCCGACCTGCCACATTCCCGGCCATGTTGCGCCCCGGCTGGAGGTTTCTCCCGGTTCCGGCGCTAGCTGTCTGCCTCGCCTTCGGCCTTGCCGCCGGGCCGGGCCAGAAGCTGGCGGGATTTCGCACAAGCCATTGGAATGAAACAATTCTTATCGGCAGTGCGCAAGCGGCCGGCGGCTTCCTGTCCGTGGCCGACGACGTGCCGCTGATGCCCGGCCTGACCGAGAATGCCGATGCCGCCACGGTGTTCGACAAGCCCACCGGCCGCATCGTCACCGCCGAGGCCCGCGGCCCCGTCACCGCTGCCGCGGTCGGCCAGTTCTATGCCGCCACCCTGCCGCAGCTGGGCTGGCAGGCGGCCGGCGAGAACCGCTGGCGCCGCGAGAGCGAGCAGCTGCGCATCGGCTTTGCCGCCGGCAGCGGACCGCTGACGGTGCGCTTCGAGATTCTGCCCAACCAGTGACATCCGCCCAGAGGCAGACAATGCCCGGCGGCAAACAGAGGAAAGAGTGTCATGGCGTATGAAAACATCCTGGTGGAAACCCGCGGCCCGGTCGGCCTGATCACCCTGAACCGGCCGCAGGCGCTGAATGCGCTGAGCAGCCCGCTGGTGCAGGAGATGGGCGCGGCGCTCGACATCTTCGAGGATGACGCCGCCATCGGCTGCATCGTCATCACCGGTTCGGAAAAGGCCTTCGCCGCCGGCGCCGACATCAAGGAAATGCAGCCGAAGACCTATATGGACGTCTTCAAGGAAGACTTCATCACCCGCGACTGGGAGCGTGTCGCCAAATGCCGCAAGCCGGTGATCGCGGCGGTGGCCGGCTATGCTCTGGGCGGCGGCTGCGAGCTGGCGATGATGTGCGATTTCATCCTCGCCGCCGACAACGCGAAATTCGGCCAGCCGGAAATCAATCTCGGCACCATCCCGGGCGCCGGCGGCACCCAGCGGCTGACCCGCTTCGTCGGCAAGTCCAAGGCGATGGAAATGTGCCTCACCGGCCGCATGATGGATGCCGAGGAGGCCGAGCGGGCCGGCCTGGTCAGCCGCGTGGTGCCGAAGGACCAGCTGCTCGACGAGGCGATCAAGGTCGCCAACCGCATCTGCGAGCTGTCGCAGCCCATCGTGATGATCGCCAAGGAATCGGTGAACCGCGCCTACGAGACCACGCTGGCCGAGGGCATCAGGTTCGAGCGCCGGGTGTTCCACTCGACCTTCGCCACCGAAGACCAGAAGGAAGGCATGGCCGCCTTCGCCGCCAAGCGCAAACCCGAATTCAAGAACAAGTAACCGCGGGAAGGATGCAGGCATGGCACCGCGCGGCAAATCCCGCAGCGACACTGCGGACGGCGAATCCGGCCTTGCGCCCGCCGCCGGCCTGCTGCCGGCGGGCTTGCGCGACGTGCTGCCGCCGCGCGCCGAATGGGAGGCGCAGGCCAGCGAAAGGCTGCTGGCCGGCTTCGCCCGGCACGGCTATGCGCGGGTCAAGCCGCCGCTGATCGAATTCGAGGAAACCCTGCTCTCGGGGTCGGGCGCCGATCTCGCCGGCCAGATGTTCCGCGTCATGGACCCGGTGTCGCAGCGCATGATGGGCCTGCGCAACGACGTCACCCTGCAGGTGGCCCGCATCGCCGCCACCCGCCTGCGCGATGCCGTGCGGCCGCTGCGGCTGGCCTATGCCGGCCAGGTGCTGCGGGTGCGCGGCAGCCAGCTGCGCCCGGAGCGGCAGTTCGCCCAGGCCGGCTTCGAGCTGATCGGTGCCGCGGCGCTGGAAGCCGATGTCGAGGTAGCGGTGCTGGCCGCCGAGGCGGTTGCCGCGCTTGGCGTCACCGGCCTGTCGCTGGATATCACCCAGCCGCAGCTGGCCCCGGCGATCACCGATGCCTATGGCCTCGAGCCGAAGGCCGCGAAAGCCGCCCGCCGCGCGCTCGACCGCAAGGATGCCGCCGAACTGAAAGCCGCGGCCGGCAGCGCCGCGCCGACCCTGCTGAAGCTGCTGGAACTGGCCGGTCCGGCCAGGGCCGCGCTGGACGGCCTGAAGGCCCTGACGCTGCCCGCTGCCGCCGCGCAGATCGTCGCCGATCTCGATGCGCTGGTGCGCGAGGTCTCGGCCGCCGCACCCGACCTGCTGGTCACCCTCGATCCCGGCGAATTCCGCGGCTTCGAATACCATACCGGCATCGCCTTCACCCTGTTTGCCCGCAACGTGCGCGGCGAGCTTGGCCGCGGTGGCCGCTACACGACGCCGGCGGGCGAGGCCGCCACCGGCTTCACGCTGTATCTCGACAGCGTGATGCGCGCCCTGCCGCCGCAGCCGGTGCCGCAGATGGTCTATCTGCCGCATGGCACACCGCGCGCCGCCGGTGCCGCGCTGCGCCGCCAGGGCCATGCCACCTGGGCGGCGCTGGCCCCCGAGGGCGGTGACGTGAAGAAAGCCGCGAAGGCCGCCGGCTGCAGCCACTGGTGGGACGGCGACAAGGTCGGGCCGGTATAGATTTTCCCGTCATCCCCGCGCAGGCGGGAGCGACGAATGTAATTTGCATGCTGAAGGACGCGTGAGATGAGCAACGTAGTGGTGGTTGGCGCCCAGTGGGGCGACGAGGGCAAGGGCAAGATCGTCGACTGGCTGAGCCTGCGCTCCGACGTGGTGGTCCGCTTCCAGGGCGGGCACAACGCGGGCCACACGCTGGTGATCGGCAACAATGTCTACAAGCTGTCGCTGCTGCCGTCCGGCATCGTGCGGCCGGGCAAGATGTCGGTGATCGGCAACGGCGTGGTGGTCGATCCCTGGGCGCTGATGGCCGAGATCGACAAGCTGCGCGGCCAGGGCGTGGTGATCAACCCGACCAACCTGAAGGTGGCCGACAATGCGGCGCTGATCCTGCCGCTGCATCGCGAGCTGGACGGCCTGCGCGAGGACTCGGCCGAGGGCGTGAAGATCGGCACCACCCGGCGCGGCATCGGCCCGGCCTACGAGGACAAGATCGGCCGCCGTGCCATCCGCATTTGCGACCTGGCCGACCGCGCCATGCTGGACCGCAAGCTCGATGGCCTGCTGGCCCATCACAACGCCCTGCGCCGCGGCTTCGGCGCCCCCGTCGTCGACCGTGCCGCCCTGCTGGCGGAGATCGAGGCGATCGCGCCGAAGATTCTCGAATATGCGGCGCCAGTCTGGGTCGAGCTCGACGAGGCGCGGCGGTCCGGCCGCCGCATCCTGTTCGAGGGCGCGCAGGGTTCGCTGCTCGATGTCGATCACGGCACCTATCCTTACGTGACCTCGTCGAACACCATGGCGGGCAGCGCCTCGGCCGGCTCCGGCCTCGGGCCCGGTTCGCTCGGCTATGTGCTCGGCATCGTCAAGGCCTACACCACCCGCGTCGGCGAGGGGCCGTTCCCCACCGAGCTGACCGATGCGACCGGCCAGCAGCTGGGCGAGCGCGGCCGCGAATTCGGCACCGTCACCGGCCGCGCCCGCCGCTGCGGCTGGTTCGATGCCGCCCTGGTGCGGCAGTCGGTCAAGCTGAACGGCATCCACGGCATCGCGCTGACCAAGCTCGACGTGCTGGACGGCTTCGACGAGCTGAAGATCTGCACCGGCTACGAACTGAACGGCAGGCGGCTGGATTATTTTCCGGCCGGCATGGCCGACCAGGCGGCGATCCGGCCGGTCTACGAGACGCTGGAGGGCTGGAAGGACAGCACCAAGGGCGCGCGCAGCTGGGTCGACCTGCCGGCCACCGCGGTCAAGTATGTCCGCCGGGTGGAGGAACTGATCGGCGCGCCGGTGGCGCTGCTGTCCACCTCGCCCGAGCGCGAGGACACCATCCTGATGAAGGACCCCTTCGAGGACTGAAAATTCAGGCAGAATGCATACGTCATCATGCGTTCTGCCCCGTCATTACCGGAAAGTAATGTGCCCGTTACCGGGTGATAACTTTCATGTCCACCGCCTCCGGGCGAGACTGCACCCATCGGATTTCTTCGACGGGAGCGGATCATGCTCAGGACCCAGGAAGCGGCATTGTACAGCATCGGCGAAGCGGGCGTTGCAGCGCTCTGCGAGGCGATCTGCCTCGACGCCATCGACGTCACCCGGGCCAGCCGGGTCAGCGTCTGGTTCTTCACCGATAACGGATCGATGGTCTGCCAGCGCCAGGTCGATGCCCGGGACGGCCGTATCCGCCAGGGTGCGGTGATCCCGCCGGAAGCCACCGGCGCCTATCTGGCTGCTGCCGGCCGCGGCCTCGACAACATGGTCACCGACGATGCACCGGTTCTGCACGATGCCGGCCTGCAGGATGACGACCGCGACGCCGATGCGGCGCTGCCCGAGCCGGAGCGGCTCGACCTGCTGCTGGTCGATGGCGTCAGCCAGCCGGCCGCGGTGCTGCGCTGCGAGCGTCCGGCCGATGGCCGCGACTGGTCGGACCGCGACCTGAAGATGCTGCGTTCGATGGCGCAGACCCTGGCGGCGACGATCCGCCGCGAAGCCGAACGCTACAGCCACATGCCGGCCCTGCCGCAACTGCCGGCGCAGTCCCGCGCCGTTCTTGCCGGCAAGGCAGGCCGCGCCGCGCCGCCGCAGTCGGAAATCCGCCTGCCGCTGCCGCAGTCCGGCCGCCTGGATTTCGATGCCGTGCCCGATCTGGACGAGGTGCCGGTGCCGCTGGCGCCGCGCCGCCGCCAGTTCGAGCACTGATCCGGCGCGGCAGCCCTAGGGGCCGATCCGGCCGGCCGCCTGTTCGGCCGCGGCGCTGCGCACCGATTTCTGCAGTTTCTCGAAAGCCCGCACCTCGATCTGGCGCACCCGTTCGCGGCTGATGCCGTAGCGGGCGGACAGGTCTTCCAGCGTCACCGGATTCTCGGTCAGCCGGCGCTGCACCAGGATGTCGCGTTCGCGCTCGTTCAGGCTGCCCATGGCATCCTGCAGCAGCTTGTGGCGGCTGTCGAATTCGTCGCCCTCGGCCAGCCGGGTTTCCTGGTTCGGCGTCTCGTCCACCAGCCAGTCCTGCCATTCGCCGCCGCCATCCTCGTCGCCGCTGCCGCGCAGCGGCGCGTTCAGCGAGGCGTCGGCACCGGCCAGGCGCCGGTCCATGGTGATGACCTCGTCCTGCGAGACATTCAGCTGGGTGGCGATCTTCTCGACCTGCTCCGGGGTCAGCTGGCCGCCGTCGATGGCCTTCATCTGGCCGCGCAGGCGGCGCAGGTTGAAGAACAGCTTCTTCTGGGCGGCCGTCGTGCCGATCTTCACCAGCGACCACGAGCGCAGGATGTATTCCTGGATCGAGGCGCGGATCCACCACATGGCATAGGTGGACAGCCGGAAGCCCTTGTCGGGATCGAAGCGCTTCACCGCCTGCATCATCCCGACATTGCCTTCCGAGATCAGTTCGCCCACCGGCAGGCCATAGCCGCGATAGCCCATGGCGATCTTGGCCACCAGGCGCAGATGGCTGGTCACCAGCTTGTGGGCGGCCTCGATCTCGCCGCGGTCGCGCCAGGCCTTGGCCAGCAGGAATTCCTCCTCCGGCTCCAGCATGGGAAACTTGCGGATCTCGGACAGGTAGCGGGCAAGGCCGCCTTCGGTGGCGGACAGCGCGGGCAGGCTGGCAACGCGGCTCATGGATGTCGATTCTCCCCCGGCCGGGCGTCCCGCGGATCGGGCGCCGGTCTCGGTTGCGGATGTGGGGTCCCTGTCTGTCATTATCAACGAGTGGAAAGCCCGAATACGGCGGAAGTGGGGCGGCAAACCGCGACAATCTGTGCGCCCGGTCACAGGCCGGGCGGCCCGCCCGGCGCCGGCCAGTATAGCCGCGGGGCGGAAAACCGGCACTGATCCAGGTCACCCGGATCCCGGGTGACCGGATTCCGGGCAGCCGGAGATCCCGGTCAGGTCCGCTCGCGCAGGATCACCGCCACCAGCAGCATGTCGACAGTGCGGCCATCCGCCGCCAGCGGCAGCAGCAGGCTTTCGTTGTCGAACTGCCGGCCGTCCATCACCAGCTGGCGGCGGCGGCGGAACGGACGGGCGGCCTGCACGGCCTCGGTATAGGAGGCCCTCAGGATTTCACGCATTTCCTGCCGCTGATACGCATCGAGATCCTGCCCGGTCGGGTCGAATCCCATATCCGCGACCAGATTGACCCCGAACAGCCGGAAGCGGAACTGCAGGCGCGAACCGTCGCGCCGGACCTCGACCAGGGCGAGATTGCCGAGAATCCAGCCCATGTCGAGCGGATCGAGATCGGCCCGGGCCGGCATGGCGCGGTCGCCGCGGCGGGCATCCCAGTAGGCGGCCAGCCGCTGCAGGCGCGCATCCTCCAGGCCCTCGGGCAGCGGGGAAATCTCCATGCCGGGATACTAGCGGGTTTTCGCCCCCAGCCCAGCCAGCAAAGCGGCCATGTCGGCCGGCAGCGGGCTTTCGAAATGCAGCGCCTGCCCGGTCACCGGATGGCGGAAACCCAGCGTCGCCGCATGCAGGGCCTGGCGGCGGAAGCCGGCCAGGGCCGCCAGCTTCGCTTCGTCCAGCGCGAAGGCGCGCTTCGCCCGGCTGCGGCCATACAGCGCGTCGCCGACCAGCGGATGGCCCTTCGCGGTCAGGTGCACGCGGATCTGGTGGGTGCGGCCGGTTTCCAGGTCGCAGCGCAGCAGGGCGCAGACCGGCCGGCCTTTCGTGTCGAAGACCAGCGTCTCGGTGGCGTAATGGGTGACGGCCGGCTTGCCGTTGCGGCCGACCACCGCCATGCGCTTGCGGTCCTTCGGGTCGCGGCCGATGGCGCCCTCGATGCGGCCGCGCGCCGGCGAGGGATGGCCCCAGGCCAGCGCCAGATAGCTGCGTTCGATGTCATGGCTGGCGAACAGGGCGGCGAGGCCCTGATGCGCCGCGTCGGTCTTGGCGGCGACGATCAGGCCCGAGGTGTCCTTGTCGATGCGGTGCACGATGCCCGGGCGTTTCACGCCGCCGATGCCCGACAGGCTGTCGCCGCAGTGATGCAGCAGGGCGTTGACCAGGGTATGTGCGGGGCTGCCCGGCGCGGGATGCACCACCAGGCCGGCCGGCTTGTCGACCACGATCAGATGCGCGTCCTCGAACACGATGGCGAGCGGGATGTCCTGGGCTTCCGGCACCGCGGCCACCGCGGCCGGGATGACCAGGCTGTAGACCTCGCCCGGTTTGATCTTGCGCGAGGGGTCGGCTATCGTTTCGCCGCCGAGCCGCACATGGCCGTCGAGCACCAGCGCCTTCAGCCGCGAGCGCGAGACGGCGCCGCCATCGGCATCGCCACGGGCATTGCCGGCATCGCCACGGGCATCGCCACGGGCATTGCCGGCGGCCGGCATCGCCTCGGCCAGCCAGCGGTCGAGCCGTGCGCCGGCCCGGTCGGGCGGCACGGGCGGAAGGATATGGCCGGCGGAATCGGGCATCGGAAGGTCCGGAATGAACGGAACGGCACAGACGGCCGCACAGGCGGCAACGCAGACAGCCGCAGACCCGAAGATACGGTGGCTGAAGGCCATCGTCATCGGTCTGGGCGTGATATTCCTCGGCCTCGCCACCCTGCTGATCGTGCTGATCATGACCGGCGGACCGAAGCGCACCGCCGCGACGGCGCCGGCCCAGCCGCACCCGGTGGCGGTGGAGGACCTGACCCTCAGCCTGCCGAAGAACAGCCGCGTCACCGATGTGCTGTCCTCGGGCAGCCGCATCGTGGTGCGGGTGCGCCTCGCCGACGGCACCGAACGGCTCTATGCGCTGGATGGCGACAGCCTGCGGCCGCTGGGCAGCCTGACCCTGCAGGTGGAGCGCTGATGCTGGTGCTGGCGGCTGCGCAGGCGGCCGGACTCGATGCGCTGGCGGCGGCGGCGTTTCCGGACGAGGCCTGCGCCCTGCTGGTCGGCACGGTCAGGGAACAGGACGGCCCGGGCGGCGGCCTGGTCGAGGTGCGGCGCATCGTGCCGGCGGCCAATGTCGCCGCCGACCGCCGCACCGGCTTCGAGATCGATCCGGCCACGCATATCGCCCTGCTCCGCGACCTGCGCGAGCGCAACGCCGCCGAACGCATCGTCGGACACTGGCACAGCCATCCGAACGGCCGCGCCGAACCGTCCGCCACCGATGCGGCGATGATCCACGATCCCGGCCTCGTCTGGGCGATTTCCGCCGTCGATGCGGCCGGCCGGCCGCGCGGCCTGCGCGCCTTCCGGCCGCGGCCGGAAGGCCGCTTCGAGGACATGACCGTCGCGATCAGACAGGAACAGGACTGACCACCATGGATTTCCGCTCCGACAACATTTCCGGCGCCGCGCCGGAAATCCTCGCCGCCCTGGCCGCCGCCAATGGCGGCACGGCCTCCGCCTATGGCGACGACGACTGGAGCCGCGAGCTGGACGGCGCCTTCTCGGTGCTGTTCGACACCGAATGCCGCGTCTTCCCGGTCGCCACCGGCACCGCGGCGAATGCGCTGGCGCTGGGCTGCCTCAGCCCCGGCCATGGTGCCGTCTTCGCCCACCAGGACAGCCATATCGTCGTCGACGAATGCAACGCGCCGGAATTCTTCACCGGCGGCGCCAAGCTGGTGGCGCTGCCCGGTGCCGCCGGCAAGATCGATGCCGCCGCGCTGGAGGCGGCGCTCGGCCAGGGCTGGCTCGGCGTGCAGCATCACCCGCAGCCCGCCGCCGTCAGCATCACCCAGGCAACCGAATCCGGCACCGTCTACAGCCCCGACGAGGTGGCCGCCATCGCCCATCTGTGCCGCGCCAACGGCATGCACCTGCATATGGATGGCGCCCGCTTCGCCAATGCGGTGGCGGGGCTGAATGTCTCGCCGGCGGCGCTGACCTGGAAGGCGGGCGTCGACGTGCTCAGCTTCGGCGCCACCAAGAACGGCGCCATCGCGGCCGAGGCCGTGGTCTTCTTCAAGCCGGCGCTGGCCGACAGCTTCCTGTTCCGGCGCAAGCGCGGCGGCCATCTCTTCTCGAAGATGCGCTTCCTGTCGGCGCAGCTGCTGGCGATGCTGCAGGACGGCCTGTGGCTGCGGCTGGCGCGGCAGGCGAATGCCCGTGCGCAGGCGCTGGCCGACGGCATCCGCGCCATCGACGGCCTGTCGGTGGCCTGGCCGGTGCAGGCCAACGAGGTGTTTGCGCAGATCCCGCCGACGGTGGCCGGGCGGCTGCGCGCCCGCGGGTTCCGCTTCCATCCGTGGAATCCGGAGGGCAGCCTGCACCGCTTCGTCTGCGCCTTCGACCGCAGCGAGGACGAGATCGCCGCCTTCCTGCGGGCCGCTGCCGAAGAGGCCGCGGCGGGGTAGTCGTTTTTGCTTCGTCGTCCCCGCGGAAGCGGGGGGCAGTCGAGCGCCGGACTGGGCTCCCGCTTCCGCGGGAGCGACGATTGAAGAAATCACCTCTCTCCTGTCTCACATCTCCCAGGGCGGGCGCGGCGAGAATTTCTCCGCCAGGTAATCGACGAAGACCCGTACTTTCGCGGCGAGATGCTTGCGTGCCGGATAGACGGCATGGATCGCCCAGCTGACATCGGCGGCATGGGCGGTCAGCACCGGCACCAGGCTGCCCGCGCGCAGCTGGCGGGTGACGCCGAAATCGGCCGCATAGCAGAGCCCGACGCCCTCCATCAGCAGGCGGAAAATCGCATCGCCGTTGTTGGTGCGGAAATTGCCGTGCACGGCGACGCGCTCGATGCGGCCGTCGGGCAGGCGGAACGGCCAGTTGTTCAGGCCGGCCGGACCGTCGAACAGCAGGCAGTTGTGATGCGCCAGATCGGCCGGCGTCTGCGGCATGCCGTGGCGCTGCAGATAGGCCGGCGCCGCGCAGATGATGCGGCGGTGGCTGCCGAGCTTGCGGGCCATCAGCGTCTCGTCATGCAGGGGCCCGGTGCGGATGCCGATATCGTGGCCCTCCGCGATCAGGTCGACCACGTGATCGGCGAAATCGAGCTGCACCTCCACCTTCGGATGCCGGGCCAGGAATTCAGGCAGCAGGGGCACGATCTGGGTCATGCCGAAGCCATGGGCCAGCGTCACCCGCAGCAGGCCGCGCGGCTCGGCCTCGGCGCCGCCGACGCTGGCCTCCACGGCATCCAGCTCGGCAAGGATGCCGCGCGCCTGGTCGTAATAGGTGCGGCCCTCCACGGTCATCCGCACCTGGCGCGTGGTGCGCTGCAGCAGGCGCACCCCCAGCCGGTCCTCCAGCCGCGAGATCAGCTTGCTGACCGCCGAGGGGGTCAGGTGCAGTTCTTTCGCGGCATCCGTGAAGGAGCCGGTTTCTGCAACCAGAACAAAGGTTTCCATCTCGCTGAACCGGGTCATGGCCGACCTTTTTGTGAAATGAATTCACTAAATAATGCCAATTTAATGGATTAATGAAAACAGGGAAGGGCATTAGCTTGTGGATCAGGCACACGATCAGATGAGGCCAAAATGAGCACCCAGACCCAGATTGAAACCCCCGCCCTGTTTTCCGACGCCCGCTATGTGTCGGCCGCGGAACTCTCCTACTACCGCCGGCGCGCCTATGCGCTGCGGCAGCAGGCGATCGACAGTGCGGTCCGTGGCGGCCTGCGCAGGCTGGCGTCCAACCTCGCCCGCGTCGTCCGCGCCCTGAGCCAGTCGGGCCAGGCCCGCCTCGCGGCGGCCGAGTAAGCGGCTCCGCCCAGGCCGGTGACCCGGCGGTAAGCCGGGTCACGCACAGGTAACGTCTTGCGGGGCCGGCATCCCCGCTTTAGGTGAAGTCTCCACGCTGCAGGCCTCCCCAGCTTTGCCAGCGTCCCGTTCGCGTATCCCGTCCGACGGAGATTTTGCCCATGGCTGCGATGCCGGCCCTGTTCATCAGTCACGGTTCGCCGATGCTGGCGCTGGAGCCGCAGCGGCCGGCCCACCAGTTCATGAAGACGGCGGCGCGGCACTGGCCGCGGCCGGCGGCGATCCTCGCGGTTTCCGCCCACTGGGAAACTGCCGAACCGCAGGTCGGCGCCACCGCCCAGCCCGACACCATCCATGATTTCTTCGGCTTCCCGCCGGAGCTCTACCGCCTGCATTACCGTGCGCCCGGCGCGCCCGCGGTGGCGGCGCAGGTGCGCGATGCGCTGGCCGCGGCCGGCATCGCGGCGACGCTGGATGCGCAGCGCGGCCTCGATCACGGCGCCTGGTCGCCGCTGCACCTGATCTATCCCGATGCCGACATTCCGGTGCTGCAGCTGTCGATCCAGTCGCGGCGCGATCCGGCGCATCACCTGGCGCTGGGCCGGGCCCTGCGGGCCCTGCGCGACGACGGCGTGCTGGTCTTCGCCACCGGCTCGCTGACCCATAACCTGCGGCTGCTCGACTGGGCCGACAGCGGTGCGGTCTTCCCCTGGGCGCAGGATTTTGCCGACTGGATGCAGGAAAAGCTGGCGGCGCGCGACGATGCCGCCCTGCTGGATTACCGCGCGCAGGCGCCCCATGCGGTGCAGGCGCATCCGACCGACGAGCATCTGCTGCCGCTCTATGTGGCGCTGGGCGCCGCCACGCCGGACGCGCCGGCCGAGCGGCTGCACACGAGCTTCGCGCTCGGCGGCCTGTCGATGGACTGTTATCTGTTCAGCTGAAGACGCGCCGCGTCCAGCCGCGGGGCTCTCATGCGGCGGTCAGCCGCGGCGACAGTTCCCGCGGCCTTCAGCCGCCGAGATCGCGGAGCAGGCGGAAGATCACCACGTCGAGGACGACCACGTAGAGCATCATCGCCGCCAGCATGAAATAGCGGTGGATGTCGCTGGTCAGCCGCGATTTGCGGCGGCGGGCACTGCGCGCGAAATTCGAGAAGTCGCGCACCAGGTACAGGATCTTGGCATGCTCGCTGCCCTGCCAGTTCTGCAGCATCACCAGCACCACCAGGGTGACGACGGCGACGAAGGTCAGGAAGCCGGCGATGAAGCGCGCGACATCGGCCGCATAGGGCAGGGCGATACCGAGGCCGACCAGCGCCAGGGCCAGCAGCGTGAAATATTCCAGCATGCGCCACTGCTGGCGCTTGGCGAACAGGATGTTGCGCGCCGCCTCGTCATACAGCAGGCGGAATTCCGCGTGGGTGGCTTCGTCCAGTTCGCTGGCTTCCAGCTGCTCCTCCGCCTCGGCCGCGTCAGCGTCGGTCGGCGGCGCGGCTTTCGCGGCCAGCGGGCGCGGCGGGGCGGCGTGGGAGCCGGTCGGCTTATGCGGAGGCGTTGCCATGGTGTCAGCCTGCGGCAGGAGCGGTTAACAAAGGGTGCTTGACTTTGTACCTATATATGTACTATATTTGTTCATAAGTCAAGGCCATTTTCTGCGGCCTCTGCTGTCGGACATCGTGAATCGGATGCGGACCTTGTGCAGAACCTGGCGCGAATTGGCCTTTTTGCCGGAAAACAGGCATTTATTCTGGATTGAATTGGCCGCAATTGGCCCAGATCGGCGCGCCTTGGCCGGAACTGGCATCCCATTGGCCTGAACTGGCCGGCGATTGGCGCGGATGGGCGGCCATTGGCTGCCACTGGCTGGCCGTCAGGCCGGGGTGAAATCGAAGTAGTTGTCGCCCAGCGTCACATGAAACGGCAGCGCCGCGCCCGGCTGCACCGGCCGGTCGGCAGGCAGCCAGCAGGCGGCCTGGCCCCAGTGGCGCAGCGTCCCGCCGGGACCGGATGACAGCATGATCTCGTCGTCGAGCCACAGCTCGAACCACAGCACCACGGCCTGAACGGCGCCGGCGGCAGAGGCGGTCGCGGTCCAGTCCATGGCCTGCGGCCGGCTCCAGTCCGGCGGATCGCGGAAATCGATCGCCAGCACGGCGGCCGGCTCGCTCAGGGGCGCATGCTGCTCGTGATCCAGCCGCACCACGGTATGGGCGGCGCTGTTGCGGAAGGCATCGAAGGGCGACAGGTCGAAGCCGAGGATGTCCTTCAGCGGATGCACCCGGCGCAGGGCCGGCAGGCTGACCAGCTGCGCCATGAGGGTCGCGCGGGCCGGGATCATCGCGGCGCCGGGCTTTGCCAGCCGCCGCAGGGCATCGCGGCTCGATGGCAGCATGCCCTCGCCGGTCAGGCCGGCATCGAGGATTTCCGACACCACCAGATCGGCCGGCGCGGGCAGCTCGTCCGGCGCGACCTCGGTCGAGCGTTTGGCGATCACCGTGATGCGGTCGGCAAAGCCGTTCCGCTCCACGATCTGGCGGGCCACCGCGGCGATGGTGCCATGGGCCTCGACGGCGGTCACCCGCTGTGCCCCGGCCCGCGCCGCCAGCATCGCCAGCAGGCCCGAACCGGTGCCGATATCGAGGACCTGCATGCCGGGCTGCACGGCTTTGGCGATGGCGGCCGCATAGGCCTCGTTGCGCGCCGCATCGGCCAGCATCGGCAGATGCCAGCCCGGCACCAGGCCGCTCAGCATGCCCGACAGGGCGGCCCGGGCATCGGCATTGTCGGGGGCCAGCGCGGCGGCGGCGCGGAAGGCGGCCAGCGCGGTGGCCGTGTCGCCCAGTTCGCGGGCGCACTGGCCGAGCCCCATCTGCGCCGCCAGCTGGCGCGGATCGCGGGCCAGTGCGGCACGGAAGCTGGCGACGGCCTCGGCATAGCGGGTCTGCCGCTGCAGCACGAAGCCGAGATTCTGGTGGATCAGCGCCAGGTCCGGCGCCAGCGTCCGCGCCGCGCGATAGGCGGCGGCGGCGCCGTCGAGGTCGCCGGCCAGGTCGAGGGTCACGCCCAGATTGACGGCGGCGCCGAGAAAGCCCGGCTGCGCCTGCAGCAGGGCGCGGTAACCGGCCGCCGCCGCGGCGAAGCGGCCGGTTTCGCGCAGCAGGTTGGCCAGGTTGAAGGCGGCATCGGCATGGCCCGGATGCCGGGCCAGCAGGCGGCGGTAGGCGGCCTCGGCCTCGGCGGCGCGGCCGGCCCGGTGCAGCTGCAGGGCGGCGGCGAACAGGGCGGCGGGCTCGGCGGCCCTGCCGGCCGGGGGACGGGCAGTGGGATCGGCGGTCATGGCGCCGGACCATAGCCTTCCGCCGGGCCGAAAGCGACCGGCAGCAGGGCCGGCAGCAGAGCCGGCCGCGGGCCCGGCAGCCGGGTCGGCAGCCGGGGCGGAACGGGCCGGCAGATTCTGCCGCCCGGCAGCGACGACCCCCGGCCGCCGCCCCGGCGCCGGAAATTAATCTGTTTGAGTTCAATAAGTTAGTTGTGCTCCGGGAGTTGGCCCGGCGCTTGCTTCCATAGGGGGCGAAGAATGAGGTTGTCCATGCAGATCGGTTCGCTCAACAGCACTGTTCCCGCCCCCGGCACCGGTACCGGCAGCGAAGACGCGCCCGGCAGCCGCGCCGAGGAATTCGCCCGCGTGCTGCGCACGGCGTTCTTCGGCAATGCCAGCGCCGCCGGCAGCCGCGCCACCGACCGCATTGCTGCGCCGGCCGCCACGGCGTCCACCTCTGTCCGCAGCGATGCCCAGCCGCGCAATGCGGACAGCCGTCCCGACAGTCGCCCGGCCGACAGCAGCCGCGCCGATACCGCCCCGCGTGGCAATGACAGCCGTCCGGCCGACAGGACCGCGCCGTCGCGCGAAACCGCCAGCCGCCCCGCCGACCGCCCCGAGAACCGTCCGGCCGAGCGCCCGGCCGAGCGTCCGTCCGGCAGGGATGCCGCCGCGCCGCAGGCCGGCAGCGACAAGACCGCCGCCCCGGCCGCAATCCCGGCCGCCGGGCCTGCCGATGTGCCGGCCGATCCGGCTGCCACGGACCAGCCGGCCGAAGATGCCAGGACTGCCGAATCCGCCGCCGCCATTGCGGTGCCGGGCATCGACGTGATCCTCGCCCTGCTGCAGCAGATGGGGCTGGCCGCCCAGGCCGCGGGCCAGGCCGGCGATGCCGCCGCGGCTGCCGCTCCGGCCGCTGCCGGGGCCGCCGCTGCCGCGACGGTCGTTGTCACCGATGCCGACCGGGCTGCCGCGCTCGACCTGCTGGCGGCCATGCAGATGGCCGGCCGTCCGGCCATGACCGGTCCCGACGGCAAGCCGCTGACGCCCGAGGAACTGGCGCAGATGCTGGCCGCCGCCCGCCAGGCGGCTGCCGAAGCCGGCCGCGCCGCCGGCCAGCCGGCCGCCACGCTGCCGGAAATGCTGGCGGCTGCCGCCGGCAAGCCCGATACCGCCATCGCCGCCCTGCTGGCCCAGCATGCGGCACTGAGCGAACAGGATCACGCCGCCATCCGGCAGGCCCTGGCGGCACAGGCCGCGGCCGCCGGACTGCCCGGCGAGCAGGCCGCCGTCCAGCCGCAGCTGGCTGCCGCCGTGCAGCCGGCCGCGAAACAGCCCGTCGTCGCCCAGGGCGACCTGCAGGTCGAGGTGAAGGCCGAAGCCGCCGCCCCGGCCGCGCCGCGGTCGCTGCTGGACCAGTCGTCGCTGCTGGCCGGCCAGCAGAATGGCGGCGACCGGCGTCCGGCCGGCGATGCCGCCCTGCCGCCCGCTGCCCATGATGCCCAGGCCGCCGACGGCCAGCCGCTGCCGGCCGCCGCCCAGCCGGATGCCAAATTCGCCGCCCTGCTGCAGCCGCAGGCCAAGGGTGCCGACGGCCTCGTGCCGCAGGCCGCCGCCGCCGCCCAGTTTGCCGTCGGCCCGTCCGCGGCCGGCCAGCCCGGCGCCAGCCCGGCCCATATCGCCCAGTCTGCCGCCGCCGTGCCCGGCACCCAGCCCGGCCTGACCGCGCCGCAGGCCGCCCAGCAGGCCGCCGCGCAGAATACCGCCCGCAACCTCGCCGCTTTCGTGCCGCCGGGCGAACAGGTGGCGGTGCAGATCAGGCGCGCTGCCAGCGAGGGCATGGACAAGATCTCGATCCGCCTCGATCCGGGCAATCTCGGCAAGGTGGAAGTGCGGATGGAAGTCGGCCATGACGGCCGCCTGACCGCGGTGATCGCCGCCGACAAGCCGGAAACCCTGCAGATGCTGCAGCGCGACGCCCAGCAGCTGGAACAGTCGCTGCGCGATGCCGGCCTGAAGACGGCTTCCGACTCGCTGAACTTCACCCTGCGCGACCAGGGCCAGGCGGCTGACGGCCGCGACGGCCGCGGCGGGCAGGGCAGCCAGGGCCGCGGCTTCCAGCGCGGCCAGGACGGCTATGCCGAGGGCAGTGCCACGGCCGATGCCGCGCAGCTGGCCGCCGCCCGTATCCAGCAGGCCGCTGCCGCCCGCGGCGGTCTCGACATCCGCATCTGACGCGACACCCGAGGGAGCACCCCCATGGTCACCGGCGTATCCGATACCTCCAGCACCGCGAATTCCGCCGCCTCCGCCTCCGGCGTCACGCTGGCGAAGAATTTCGACATGTTCCTCACGCTGCTGACCACGCAGCTGAAGAACCAGGACCCGACCTCGCCGATGGATTCGAAGGAATTCACCCAGCAGCTGGTGCAGTTCAGCCAGGTCGAGCAGTCGATCAACCAGAACAAAAACCTCGAGAAGCTGATCTCGCTGTTCCAGTCGCAGCAGAGCTCGAACCTGGTCAACTACATCGGCAAGCAGATCGACATCGACAGCAATGTCGCCACCCTCAGCAGCAATTCGGCGGCGGTGTGGTATTACGACATGCCGTCGACCGCCTCGGCCGGCGAAATCCGGGTGATCGACAAGAACGGCAAGGTCGTGCACACGGCGCAGCTGGAAAAAACCACCGGCGAGCACAGCTTCGTCTGGAACGGCGCCAGCGGCAGCGCCACCTATCCGCCCGGCGACTACAAGCTGCAGATCGTCGCCAAGGATGCCAAGGGCGACAGCATGACCGTGCCGGTCAAGGTGCGCCAGATCGTCGATGGCGTCGAACGCATCGACGGCACCGACTACCTGACGGTCGGCAACAAGAAATACGAGGCCGCCGACGTGCTGTCGCTACGCGCCGCCCCGGTCGCGCCGGTTGCACCGCAGGATAACGGCTCCTACGTCAACTATATCGGCAAGGAGATCGAGTTCTACGGCGCCAGCACCGTCTACCAGAACGGCGAGGCGGCCTGGAGCTACGGCGTCGGCTCGGGTGCGTCGACGGTCGAGATCAAGGTCTACGATTCGAACAACAACCTCGTCTACCAGACCACCGGCGACGCGGCGAAGGGCCGCCACGATTACGAGTGGGATGGCAGCAAGTCCGACGGCACCACCGCCCAGGCCGGCGAGATCTACAAGATCGAGGTCACCGCCAAGACCGCCGACAACCAGCCGGTCAGCGTCGATGTGCTGTCGCGCGGCAAGGTCGACAGTGTCGCCTTCGAGAATCTGACGGCGATGTTCTCGGTCGGCGGCCTCGGCGTGCCGCCGGGCTGGGTGATGGCGGTGCGCGGCTGAGCACCGCCCGGCAACGCCTGGTTAACCTTCGGATTTAGGGCTTTGTTAAAAGACGGATGAGCAGAATGCAGAACCTTTTCTCCCAGACCCCCGCCAGAGCCAGAATGCTGCCCCCGCAGAGCCCGCAAGCCAGTGTGATCGGTCCGGAGGGGCAGCGCATCACCCGCGACACGCTGCCCTCGCCGAACACCAAGCGCTGGGTGATCCGCCGCAAGGCCGAGGTGGTGGCGGCCGTCCGCGGCGGCCTGCTGACGCTGGAGGAGGCCTGCCAGCGCTATGCGCTGACCACGGAGGAATTCCTGTCCTGGCAGCGGGCGATCGAGCAGCATGGCCTGCCCGGCCTGCGCACCACCCGGCTGCAGGATTACCGCGCCGCGCCGCTGCGCGTGGTGGCGGCCCGCCCGCCCGCCGGCGAATAGCCGGCAGGTCAGGCCCGCCGGCGAATAGCCCGCGGGGTTTCCCCGCCCGTTCCGGCAACGCCCCGGTAGGCAAATTTTGCCGGGGTGTTAACCTCTTTTTCATCCCGCCTTCCTACCCTGCGAGACAGGGCGGGAAGCTCCTGCCCGGTCCTGCGCCTGTGCATGGGGTGAAGCCGTGAACGGAATCATGAACTTGCTGCGGAATATCGGTCCCGCCCGGCTGGCCATGCTTGCGGCGACGGCGGCCGTTCTGGTCGGCTTTTTCGTCTTCCTCGGCATGAAGGTGACGCAGCCCAAGATGGTGCTGCTGTACGGCAACCTCGACCTCGCCGAATCGGGCGAGATCGTCAACCGGCTCGAGGCGCAGCGGATTCCCTACCAGCTCGGCGGCAATGGCGCCCAGATCCTGGTGCCGGAAGACCGCGTGCTGCGCACCCGCATGGTGCTGGCGGAAGCCGGCCTGCCATCCGGCGGCGGCGCCGGCTACGAGCTGTTCGACAAGGCCAATGCCCTGTCGGCCACCAATTTCATGCAGAACCTGAACCAGCTGCGCGCGCTGGAGGGCGAACTCTCCCGCACCATCCGCTCGCTCGACCAGGTGCAGTCCGCCCGTGTCCACCTGGTGCTGCCGCGCCGCGAGGTGTTCAGCCGCGACCAGCGCGAGCCCTCGGCGTCGATCGTGATCAAGACGCGCGGCGGCCGCCTCGACCAGCCGCAGGTGCGCGCCATCCAGAACCTGGTCGCCGCGGCGGTGCCCGACCTGAAGCCCGGTCGCATCGCCGTGGTCGACGACCGCGGCAACCTGCTGGCCGGCACCCAGGAGGAGGCGGATCCCGCCACCGCCACCGCCAACCGGCTGAGCGACATGCGCCGCCAGGCCGAGGAGCGCCTGCGCAAGAATATCGAGACCCTGCTGGAACGCTCGGTCGGCGTCGGCAATGTGCGTGCCGAGGTCACGGTCGAGATGGATTTCGACCGGGTGACCACCAACCAGGAACTGTTCAATCCCGACCAGCAGGTCGTGCGCTCGACCCAGACGGTGAACGAGCAGACCCAGAGCCAGGAAGGCCAGCAGAACGTCACCGTGGCCAACAACCTGCCGGAAGCGCAGGGCCAGGGCGGCAACCAGGCCACCAACAACTCGACCCGCACCGAGGAAGTGGTCAATTACGAGATTTCCAAGACCATCCGCACCCAGGTGCGCGAGGCCGGCGTCATCAAGCGGATTTCCGCCGCCGTTCTGGTCAACAACATCGTGCAGGTCGATGGTCAGGGACAGCGGTCCTATCAGGCCCGCTCGCCCGAGGAGATGCAGCAGCTGACCGCGCTGGTGCGCAACGCCATCGGCTTCGACCAGCAGCGCGGCGACACCACCGAAGTGGTCACCATGCGCTTCGCCGAACCGGGCGACATCCCCGACGAGGTCGATCCCGACAGCCTGCCGGTCTTCCTCGGCCTGACCAAGGCCGACCTGTTCCGCATCGGCGAGATCGCCGGGTATGTCCTGCTCGGCCTGCTGGCCATGCTGCTGGTGGTCCGGCCGATCATCCGCCGCGTGCTGGAGGCCTCGCAGGAGAGCGAAGACGTGCCGCCGGGCATGTTGACCCCGGCCATGCCGGGTGTTCCAATGGTGGTCGGCGGCGCGCCGATTGCCGAACTGCCGGCGGCGCCCGATGCCGGGATGGCCCCGCCCACCCCGGGCATCGAATCGATGATCGACATCGCCCGCATCGAAGGCCAGGTGAAGGCCTCGAGCCTTAAGAAAATCGGCGAAATCGTGGACAAGCATCCCGAGGAAGCCGTTTCGATTATCCGCAACTGGCTCTACCAGGCGGCCTGACGGCCCGGTCCAGGAGTTAGGTCATGGCAGGTGAAAAGGATTTCCGGCAGCTCAAGGGGCCAGACAAGGCCGCTATACTGATGTTAGCCCTGGGCGAGGAGCATTCGTCCAAGATCTGGCCGCTGCTGGACGACGAGGAGATCAAGGAAATCTCCCAGAACATGGCCAATCTCGGCGCGGTGAATTCCGACGTCGTGGAGAAGCTGTTCCTCGAATTCGTCAACAACTTCTCCTCCACCGGGTCGCTGACGGGTACTTTCGACAGCACGGAACGCCTGCTGATGAAGGCGCTGCCGTCGGAACGCGTCAACCAGATCATGGAAGAAATCCGCGGTCCGGCCGGCCGCACCATGTGGGACAAGCTCGCCAACGTGAACGAGAACGTGCTGGCGAACTACCTGAAGAACGAATACCCGCAGACCGTCGCGGTCGTGCTGTCGAAGATCCGTCCGGAACATGCCGCCCGCGTGCTGGCCGCGCTGCCGGAAGAATTCTCGATGGAAGTCGTCATGCGCATGCTGCGCATGGAGGCGGTGCAGAAGGAAGTGCTCGACAAGGTGGAGCAGACCCTGCGTACCGAATTCATGTCGAACCTGGCGCGCACCAACCGCCGCGACGCCCACGAGATGATGGCGGAAATCTTCAACAGCCTCGACCGCAACACGGAAGCCCGATTCCTGGCGGCCCTCGAAGAACGCAGCCGCGATGCCGCCGAGCGCATCAAGGCCCTGATGTTCACCTTCGAGGACCTGATCAAACTGGACCCGTCCGGCGTGCAGACCCTGCTGAAGAGCGTGGAAAAGGACAAGCTGGGCCTGGCGCTGAAGGGTGCCTCGGAAACCCTGCGCGACCTGTTCTTCTCCAACATGTCCGAACGCGCCTCCAAGCTGCTGCGCGAGGAAATGGAATCGCTCGGTCCGGTCCGCCTGAAGGATGTCGACGAAGCGCAGATGCTGATGGTCAACACGGCCAAGGAGCTGGCGGCCAAGGGCGAGATCATGCTGGCCGACAACAAGGGCGAAGACGAACTGATCTACTGAGCGGATGGCGGTGCACGCACCTATGGCAAGCAAGGCGAAATTCCTGTTCGACATGCCCTTCGACGGCAGCCGCCCGAAGGTCGAGCGGAGTTATGCGCCGAAGCCGCCGCCGGCGAAATTCTCCGCCGAGGATGTCGAGGCCGCCAAGGCGGCGGCCTTCGCCGAGGGCGAGGCGGCCGGCCGTGCCGAGGCCTATGCCGAGCATCAGCGCAATCTCGAGGAGGCGCTGCACGGGATCGCCGCCCAGCTCGGGGCGGTGGCGGCAAACAGCGGCCGGGCCCAGCTGGCGGCCCGTGCCGAGGCGGTCGAGGTGGCGGCAGCCGTGGCCCGCAAGCTGGCCGGCCGGCTGCTGGAACAGCAGCCGCTGGCGCAGATCGAGGCGCTGGTGCTGCGCTGCATGGACGACATGCGCGACGAGCCGCGCCTGGTGATCCGTGCGGCAGAAGCGGTGGTGCAGCAGCTGGACCCGAAGGTCGACCAGCTGGTGGCGCAGTCCGGCTTCGGCGGCAAGGTGGCGCTGGTGCCCGACGAGACGCTGGCGGTGACCGACTGCCGGGTCGACTGGGCCGATGGTTCGGCCGAGCGGCGGCAGGCGGCGCTGGAAACGGATGTCGACCAGGCGGTCGAGCGCTATGTGGCGGGTCTGCAGGCCGAGGCGGCGGAACCGCAGCAGTGAAACTGCCGGCAGGGGCTGCGCAGGCAGTGCCGGGCCGGATCAAGGGGTAACGGAATATGGCGGAAGGCGGCGACGATCTCGACCTGAAGGACCTGGGCGAAGACCAGTCCGAGATGGAGATGGAAGATCCCAATGCAGCCCGCACGGCGGCGGATCTGCAGGCGGTCTTCGACATCCCGGTCCATGTCTCGGCGGTGCTGGGCAAGGCCAACATGCAGGTCAGCCAGCTGCTGAAACTGGGCCGCGGCGCGGTGGTGGAACTCGACCGCAAGGTCGGCGAGGCGATCGACATCTATGTGAACAACCGCCTGGTGGCACGTGGCGAGGTGGTGGTGGTGGAAGACCGGCTCGGCGTGACCATGACGGAAATCATCAAGGGCGGCCGCGGCTGAGGCGCGGCACCATGATCGGATCGGATAGAGGGGTCTGGGGCAGATTATGCGGCTGATCATCATCGGGACACTGAACGGGCAGATCGGCGCGGCCACGCGCATCGCGCTGCAGCGCGGTGCCAAGGTCGCCCAGGTGGAGGATATCGAGCAGGCCCTCAGCACCCTGCGTGCCGGCCGCGGCGCCGACCTGGCCCTGATCGATGTCGGCCTCGATGTGAAACGCCTGGTCGACAGCCTGAAGGACGAGCGTTTCAGCCTGCCGGTGGTCGCCTGCGGCATCGGCAACGACGCCCGCGCCGCCGTTGCCGCGATCCGCGCCGGTGCCAAGGAATACCTGCCGCTGCCGCCCGAGCCGGACCTGATCGCCGCGGTGCTGGAGGCGGTGGCCGAGGACGGCCACCAGATGCTGTTCCGCGATCCGGCCATGGCCCAGGTGGTCAAGCTGGCCGAGCAGATCGCGCCCAGCGGTGCCTCGGTGCTGATCACCGGCGAAAGCGGCACCGGCAAGGAGGTGATGGCGAGCCATATCCACCGCAAGTCGCCGCGCGCCGACCGGCCCTTCGTTTCGGTGAACTGCGCCGCCATTCCGGACACGCTGCTGGAATCCGAGCTGTTCGGCCACGAGAAGGGCGCCTTCACCGGCGCCGTGGCCCGCCGCATCGGCAAGTTCGAGGAGGCCAATGGCGGCACCCTGCTGCTGGATGAAATCACCGAGATGGATATCCGCCTGCAGGCCAAGCTGCTGCGGGCGATCCAGGAACGGGTGATCGACCGCATCGGCGGCTCGAAGCCGGTCAAGGTCGATATCCGCGTGATCGCCACCTCGAACCGCAACCTGACCGAGGAGGTGGCGAAAGGCACCTTCCGCGAGGACCTGCTGTTCCGCCTCAATGTGGTGAACCTGAAATTGCCGCCGCTGCGCCAGCGGCCGGCCGATATCGAGATGCTGGCCGTGCATTTCGTCAAGAAATATGCGGAAGCCAATGGTGTCGCCGAGCGTCCGCTCAGCCCGGCCTGCATCGAGGCTTTGCGCAAGGCGCCGTGGCGCGGCAACGTGCGCGAGTTGGAAAACACCATGCACCGTTCGGTGCTGCTGGCAACGGGGCCGCAGATCGAGGTCGAGGATGTGCGCCTGCCCGACGGTTCGGCGCTGGCCGATGCGACCGGCCGGCCGGCCGGCGAGGCGGCGGGAGCCGGCGCGGCGACCGGCGGCAACCTGGTCGGCCGCACCGTCGCCGATGTCGAGCGCGACCTGATCATCGACACGCTGAAGCATTGCCTGGGCAACCGCACCCATGCCGCCAACATCCTCGGCATCTCGATCCGCACCCTGCGCAACAAGCTGAAGCAGTATTCCGACGAGGGCCTCGCGGTCCCCGCCGCAACCGAAGGCAGCCGGGCCACGGCATGATGGCCGCGGCCCCGGGAATGGAGTGAAGGATGGCGGACAACGCATCGGCTGACGCACCGGCCGGCGCCCCGGCAGGAGCCGGCGGGCCCGACCTGCTGAGTCGCATGCGCGGTCTCAGCCGGCATGGCGACATCATGCTCGCGCTGGGCGTGATGGCGATCCTGTCGGTGCTGATCCTGCCGATGCCGACCTGGCTGCTGGATATCACGCTGGCGGTGTCGATCAGTGCGGCCGTGCTGGTGATGATGACCTGCCTGTTCATCACCCGGCCGCTGGAATTCAGTTCCTTCCCCACCGTGCTGCTGATCACCACCATGCTGCGGCTGTCGCTGAATCTCGCCTCGACCCGGCTGATTCTCGGCAACGGTCATGAAGGCACCGATGCCGCCGGCCATGTGATCGAGGCCTTCGGCCAGTTCGTCATGGGCGGCAACCTGGTGATCGGCATCATCGTGTTCGCCATCCTCGTGCTGGTGAATTTCGTGGTCATCACCAAGGGTTCCGGCCGCATCGCGGAAGTCTCCGCCCGCTTCACCCTCGATGCCATGCCCGGCAAGCAGATGGCGATCGACGCCGACCTCTCGGCCGGCCTGATCGACGAGGCCAGCGCGCGGGTGCGGCGCAAGGAGCTGGAGGATGAATCGAGCTTCTTCGGCTCGATGGACGGCGCCTCGAAATTCGTCCGCGGCGATGCCGTCGCCGGCCTGCTGATCACTTTCATCAACCTGATCGGCGGCATCCTGATCGGCGTGCTGCAGAACGGCCTGACCTTCGCCCAGGCGATCAACACCTATTCGATCCTGACCGTCGGCGACGGCCTGGTATCGCAGATTCCGGCGCTGATCATTTCGGTGGCGGCCGGCATCATGGTCTCGAAGGGCGGTGTCACCGGCTCGACCGACAAGGCGCTGTCGGCCCAGCTGTCCTCGGTCAAGGGACTGGGCATGGCGGGTTTCCTGTCGCTGTGCTTCGCGCTGATCCCGGGCATGCCCTTCCTGCCCTTCATCATCCTGGCTTTCGTGACCGGCGGGCTGGCCTGGCTGGCCTGGCAGCAGCAGAAGAAGGCCGCCGCCGCCGCCTTCGTGCCGCCGCCGCCGCCACCGCCGCCGCCCAATCCGCTGGACGAGCCGGTCACCAACGCGCTGGCCATCGACGATCTGCGTCTCGAACTTGGCTTCAGCCTGCTGCCGCTGATCAACGATGCGCGCGGCTACCGCCTGACCGACCAGATCAAGGCGCTGCGCCGCCAGATCGCCATCGACATGGGCTTCATCATGCCCAGCGTGCGCATCCTCGACAACATGCAGCTGCCCGGCACCACCTATGTGGTGCGGGTCAAGGAGGTCGAGGCGGCGCGCGGCGAGGTGCGGCCGAATGCCCTGCTGGTGATGGATCCGCGCGGCGAGCGGATCGCGCTGCAGGGCGAGGAAACCATCGAGCCGACCTTCGGCCTGCCGGCCATGTGGGTCGACGAGAGCCTGCGCGACGAGGCGATGTTCCGCGGCTATACCGTGGTCGATCCCGGCACGGTGATCACCACCCACCTGACCGAGGTGGTCAAGGACAACATGGCCGACCTGCTCAGCTTCGCCGAGACCCAGAAGCTGATCGACGAGCTGAAGAAGACCAACGAGAAGCTGGTCACCGAGGTGATCCCGACCCGCATCAACGTCAACGGCATCCAGCGCGTGCTGCAGAATCTTCTGGCCGAGCGCGTCTCGATCCGCGATTTCGCCACCATCCTCGAGGCGATTGCCGAGGCCAGCGGCTATACCCAGAGCATCACCCAGATCACCGAGCATGTGCGCTCGCGCCTGGCCCGCCAGATTTCCAACGCCCATGTCAGCCCCGACGGCTACATCCCGCTGGTGACGCTGTCGCCGCAATGGGAGCAGAATTTCGCCGAGGCGCTGATCGGCCAGGGCGAGGATCGCCAGCTCAGCATGCAGCCGTCGCGGCTGCAGGACTTCATCGCCCAGGTGCGGCAGACCTTCGAGCGTCTGGCCGGCGAGGGGCATATCCCGGTGCTGCTGACCAGCCCGACCATCCGGCCCTATGTGCGTTCGATCATCGAACGCTTCCGGCCGGCCACCGTGGTGATGTCGCAGCAGGAAATCCATCCGAAGGCCAAGCTTCGGACGGTGGCACAGATCTGAAGGCGGCCTGATCCATGCGGATGAAAACCTTCCAGGCGGCGACGATGAGCGAGGCGATGGGCCTCGTGCGCGACACGCTGGGCGAGGATGCGATCATCATTTCGACCGCCACCCACCGTGATGGCCGCGGGGTCGAGATCACGGCGGCGGTCGAGCAGCATGTCGAGGACGATTTTGCCACCGACGAGGCACGGGCGCTGCGCTATGGCGAGGGCGACGGGCGGCTGTTCGTGCCGCAGGAGGATTTCGCCGATCTCGATCCGGCCCAGCTCGGCGCACTGGTCGGCGATTCGCTGTCCTGGCACGGCGTGCCGGCCCGCATCGCCGAACGGCTGATGCAGGCGGCACTGCAGGTCGGGCTCGACGATGCGGTCGGCGCGCTGGCCGAGGCACTGGATGAAAGCTACCGTTTTCCCGGCCTTGGCCCGGATAACCGGCCGCTGATTCTGATCGGGCCGCCGGGCAGCGGCAAAAGCGTGGCCGCGGCCAAGATCGCCGCCCGCTGCGTGATGGACCGCCGGCCGGTGCAGGTGATCTCCACCGACCGCAGCCGTGCTGCCGCCGGCGAGCAGCTGGCGGCGCTGTGCCGGGTGATGAACGCACCCTTCACCGAAACCGCCGATGCCCGCGACCTTGCCGCCACCATCGACCAGACCGCGCCGGATGCGCGGCTGGTGATCGACACGGCCGGCATCAACCTGCATGCCGCCGGCGAGCGTCGTGGCCTGCTGCAGCTGATCGAGGCGTCGGGCGCCGAGCCGGTGATGGTGCTGGCGGCCGGGACCGACGCGATGGAGGCCGGCGAACTGGCGGCGCAGGCGGCGGCGCTCGGCGCCCGCCGTGTCATCGCCACCCGCCTCGATGCCGCGCGGCGGCTGGGCGCCCTGGTTGCCGCCGCCGAACTGGGCGGCCTGGCCTTTGCCGATGCCGGCGCCAGCCCGTTTGTCGGGCGTGGCTTCGAACGGCTCGATGCCCTGGCCCTGGCCCATCGCCTGCTGGCCGATCCGGATGCGGTCATGGCCGGCGAAGACCCGGTGGCCGAACTCAATCCCGTGGCGCCGGCCGGCCGTGCCGCCGCCCGATCCGCCGACCGGTCCGCCGACCGGCCCATTGTTTCCCGTTCCCCGTCCTTCAGGGCTGCCGAATGACCATGACCGCCACGCTGCCGCCTGCTCCCCCCGCCAATCAGCCGCCTGCCCAGCCAGGCCGGCCGATGCGCCATCCGGCCGCTGCGCTGAAGCAGCCGAACATCATCGCCATCGCGTCGGGCAAGGGCGGTGTCGGCAAGACCTGGCTGTCGGTCACGCTGGCGCACTGCTTCGCCCGCCAGGGCCAGCGCGTGCTGCTGTTCGACGGCGATATCGGGCTGGCGAATGTCGACATCCAGCTCGGCCTGATGCCCGACCGCGATCTCGGCAGCGTGATTGCCGGCCGCTTCAGCCTGGCCGATGCGATCATGCCCTCCGAGGCCGGTTTCGACATCATCGCCGGCAAGTCGGGTTCGGCGTCGCTGGCGACGCTGGACGGCCCCGCGCTGACCGATCTGCGCGACCAGCTGGTGCAGCTGGCGCGCTCCTACGACAAGCTTATCATCGATCTGGGTGCCGGCGTCGATGCGGTGGTGCGCACCTTCTCGGCGGCGGCCGGGGTCACCCTGGTGGTGACCAACGACGAACCGACCGCCCTGACCGATGCCTATGCCTTCATCAAGCTGGCGCGCATGGCCGACCGCAATGCCGATGTGCGGGTGGTGATCAACATCGCGCCGACCGCCCGCGAGGGCGAGCGCACCCATGCCAAGCTGGCCAAGGCATCGGAAAACTTCCTGAAATACGTGCCGCCGCTGGCCGGCGTGGTCCGCCGCGACGACAAGGTGCGCGATGCCATCCGCAACCAGGTGCCGCTGCTGACCCGGCATCCGATGTGCGAGGCGGCCGAGGATGTCGAGGCCCTGGCTGGCCATCTGGCGCGGGCGAGCCAGTCGGCACAGCCCTGACCCGCCGGCCGGGAGCATGATCGCGTGAGCGATATCGGTCCCGTTCCGCCGCCGCTGCCGGCCCCGACGCCGACACCCGCCACGGGCGGAGGCAATGCGGCACCGGCAACACCGGTGCCGGCCGGCAATCAGCAGGGCGGCAACCAGCAGGGCGGCACGCAGACCGGCACGGGCCAGGCAGGAACCGGCCAGACAGGAGCCGGCCAGGCGGGCACCGCGCCAGGCGGCAGTTCACCGGCCGCATCGCCGCCGCCGGGCGGCGGTTCCGGCAGCAGCACCTCCGCACCGCAGAGCGTGCTGCAGGGCGAGGCGACTAGGGTATCCGACAGCCTGCGCGATCTGGCCCGCGGCAGCCAGCTGCAGGCCCAGGTGGTCGCCCGCGACGGAACCACGGCACTGGTACGCACGGCTTCGGGCACCACCCTGGCCCTGCCCAGTTTTGCCAGCATTCTCGAACAGAAAAACATCGCGGTGCTGAATGCCGCGCTGACCATCCAGCTCAATGCCGCCAATCCGCAGCAGGCCACGGTGACCGCCGTCAACGGCACCGCGCTGCAGCCGCCGGTCGCCGCGCTGGCCCAGCCGCCGACCGCGGCGCAGCTGCAGCTGGCCGCCGCGCCGCCGCCGCCGGCCGCCGCCGCGCCGCCGGTCCTGCCCGGCCCCGGCCAGCCGGTCAGCGGAACGGTGATCCCGCAGCCGGTGCTGCCATCTGCCGGCGGTGTGCCGCCGGCCCCGGTGCCGGCCCTGCCGCCGGGCAGCCAGCTGCAGCTGGTGGTGCAGACGGTCACGCCGCCCGGCCAGCAGACGCCGCCGGCGGCACCGCCGGTGCCGGGCATGCCGGCCGCAACCCAGCCGCCGCCGGGCGCCACGCCGGCCACGGCGCCAGCCGGGACGCCAGCCACGGCGCCGGCTGCCGCTGGCGGCGCATCCGCCACTGCCGCATCGGCCGGCGCGGCATCCGTCCCGCCGCCTGCTTCCGTCGTCATGCCGGCCTCGGTGGTGCCGCGGTCGCCGGCGGCCGTGCTGGTGCCACCACCACCACCGGCCGCCGCGCCGCAGCCACCGGCACAGCCACCGGCCGCGGCTGTCACCGGTGCCAGGTCCATGCCGCTGCCGCAGGCTGCCGCGGCGCTGCCGGTATCCGCCGCCACCCTGCCGGGGCTTCTGGCCGGGGTGGTCACCGGCCGCAATCAAGCCGGCCAGACCCTGCTGTCGACGCCGCAGGGGCTGCTGGCGCTCAACCTGCCGCAGGCCCTGCCGGCCGGCAGCCAGGTGACGCTGGAGCTGGCGGCGCTGGTGCGGCCGCCGGCACCGCCGGCAACCGCGCTCGGCCCGGTGCCGCCGGCCGGAATCTTCAGCCGCCTGCAGGGCCAGTGGCCGGTGCTGCAGCAGACGCTGGACGCGATCCGCGCCGCCGATCCGGCGCTGGCCCAGCGCCTGCAGACCGAGCTGATGCCGCAGCCGAATGCGCGGCTGGCCGCCACCGCCCTGCAGTTCATGGCGGCCGCCGCAGCCGGCAGTGCCCAGGCCTGGCTGGGTGCCGAAGCGGTGCGCAAGCTGGAACAGCATGGCCATGCCGATCTGCTGCGCCAGCTCGACGACGATTTCCGCGATCTCGGCCGCCTCAACCAGCGGCAGGGCGGCAATGACTGGCAGGCGCTGGTGATGCCGATGCTGATCGGTGGCCGGGTCGAGCCGATCGAGATTTTCATGCGCCGCCGCCGCGACCCCAAGCGGCAGCACGCCCAGACCCGTTTCATCATCGACTTCAATCTCGACAGCACCGGCCCGATCCAGTTCGACGGGTTCGTCAGCGTGAAGCAGCTCGACCTGATCCTGCGTTCGGAAAGCGAATTCGGTCCGGCCTTCCGTCTCGACGTGACGGCCATCTTCACCGAGGCGCTGGAGGTGACCGGCATGGCCGGCTCGATCCGTTTCCACAGCGGCGAGAAGCCGCTCGACTGGCCGAGCCCGGAGCTGGAGGCGCATGGTCCCAGCACCGAGGTGAAGGTCTGAATTGCCGCGCAGGAAACGGGACGCCCTCCGCCGGCCGGCCTGCTAGAAAGCCCGTATCGTGACACCCGTTCCGCAGATATCCGGCCCGCATATGACCGGCCGTGCCTGGCTGCTGCTGCTTGCCCTCTCGGTGCTGTGGGGCGGGTCGTTCTTTTTCGTCGGCGTGGCCGTGCACGAGCTGCCGCCGCTGACCATTGCCGCCAGCCGCGTCGGCCTCGCGGCGCTGGCGCTGCTGGCGGTGCTGCGCCTGTCCGGCGTGGCGCTGCCGCGCGATCCGCTGGTCTGGCGGGCCTTCCTGGTCATGGGCCTGCTGAACAACGTGATCCCGTTCAGCCTGATCATCTGGGCACAGGGCCAGATCCCCAGCGGGCTGGCCTCGATCCTCAATGCCACCACGCCGATCTCGACCGCGCTGGTCGCCCATGCCTTCACGACGGACGAGAAACTGACGCCGAACCGCGCGGCCGGCGTGCTGCTCGGTCTTGCCGGTGTCGTCATCCTGCTCGGGCCGGATCTGCTGGCCGGGCTTGGCGGCAATGTCATGGCGCAGGGAGCGGTGCTGGTGGCGACGGTCTCCTATGCCTGCGCCGCCACCTTCGGCCGGCGCTTCCGCCGCCTGGGCGTGCCGCCGCTGGCCACGGCGTCCGGCCAGCTGCTGGGGTCGAGCGCCATCCTGCTGCCGCTGGTCCTGCTGGCCGAACGGTCATGGCTGCTGCCGCTGCCCTCGCTGCCGGTGCTGGCGGCGCTACTGGCACTGGCGCTGGTCTCGACGGCGCTTGCCTACGTGATCTTCTTCCGGGTGATGGCGCAGGCCGGCAGCAACGTCAATCTCGTCACCCTGCTGGTGCCGGTCAGTGCCATCCTGCTGGGCGTGCTGGTGCTGGGCGAGGCCTTGTCCCTGCGCCATTTCGCCGGCATGGCGGTGATCGCGCTGGGGCTGGCGGCGATCGACGGGCGGGCTCTGCGGCTGCTGCGACGCTGAAGGTCAGCCCGGCATGTTGTCCGGGCGCTCCTGGCGGCGGATGAAGCCCTGCAGGCCGGCCTCGTCCATCTCGGCCTGCTCGCGGCGCTCCTGCTTCTGGCGCTCGCGGCGTTCCCAGTTCTCTTTCACCAGCTCGTATTTCTTCAGTTCGCGGAAGGCGGCGTTGACCTCTTCCTGGGCCGCGGCGATGCGGTCCTGCACTTCCTCGCGCGATACGATCAGGTTGGCATGGCGCTCGCGGTTGTTCTTGCGGTAGGCCGTGAAGCCGTAGCTGGCCTCGTAATGCTGGGTGGCGACCTTGCGCTCGGTTTCCAGCTCGTGGTCCAGTTTCTCCATCTGCCGTTCGAGATTGGCGCGCAGGATTTCGAGATCGACGACGACGCGCCGCCGCTCGTCGAGGCGCCATTTCCACAGCCGGATCAGTCCGTCCACGCCACGCATCGTTCAGGCCTGCCGCCTCTGCTGTCTACTGGGCCGCCGCGCGGGCGGCATCGCTTTCGGTGAAAATCTCCGCCAGCCGCTCGTAGCCCGAGGAAAGATCGGCACGCTCGGCCTTCTGCTGGCGCAGGAAATCCTCCAGCAGGGGCTGGTAGCGGATCGCCTCGTCGACCTTGGGGTCCGAACCGCTGCGATAGGCACCGAGCCGGATCAGCTCGGCCATGTCCTCGTAGGTTGCCATCAGCTGGCGCGCCCGGCTGACCAGCAGGTTTTCATCCTCGGTGTTGCAGCCGGGCATGGTGCGGGAAATGGAGCGCAGGATATTGATGGCGGGGTAACGCCCGCGTTCGGCGATGCCGCGTTCCATCACGATATGCCCATCGAGAATGCCGCGGGTGGCATCGGCGATCGGTTCGTTATGGTCGTCGCCGTCGACCAGCACGGTGAACAGCCCGGTGATGCTGCCATCGCCGGTACCCGGCCCGGCGCGTTCCAGCAGGCGCGGCAGTTCGGCAAAGGTGGTTGGCGGGTAGCCCTTGGTGGTCGGCGGCTCGCCGCCCGACAGGCCGATCTCGCGCTGGGCCATGGCGAAGCGGGTGACCGAATCCATCAGGCACAGCACCTGCAGGCCCTGGTCACGGAAGAACTCCGCCACCGCCAGGGTCATGTAGGCGGCCTGGCGGCGCACCAGCGCCGGCTCGTCCGAGGTCGCCACCACGATCACCGTGCGGGCCAGCCCCGCCTTGCCGAGATCGTCCTCGATGAATTCCTGCACCTCGCGGCCGCGCTCGCCGATCAGGCCGACCACGTTGACATCGGCCTCGGTATAGCGCGCCATCATCGACAGCAGCACGGATTTGCCGACGCCCGAGCCGGCGAAGATGCCCATGCGCTGGCCGCGGCAGCAGGAGATGAAGGTGTTGATCGAGCGGATGCCGAGATCGATCTTCTTGCCGACCCGCTTGCGGGTATTGGCCGGCGGCGGGCTGGCACGCAGGGGATAGGGCGCGGCGCCGTTCTGCAGGGGCAGGCCGCCATCCAGCGGCCGGCCCAGGCCGTCGATCACCCGGCCGAGCCAGCTTTCTGCCGGATAGACCACCGGCTGGTCTTCCGCGACGGTGACCCGGCAGCCGAGCCCGACGCCTTCCAGCGAGCCATAGGGCATCAGCAGGGCGCGGTTCTGGCGGAAGCCGACCACCTCGCATTCCACCTCGCGCTGGTCGCGGGTGGCGACATGGACGCGCGAGCCGATGGAGAGGTGGCGCTCGACCCCGGCAATCTCGACCAGCAGGCCCTGGATCGAGGTGACCCGGCCGGAAAAACTGACATCCCGGATCCGGTCCAGGTCCATCAGCAGGCTGTGGGGCTGCAGGCTGTGCATGGGTCGGGCGGGCCTCCTGGCCGGCGCGGGCGGCGGAAAACGAGGGCACAGGGTAAAGGTTAAAGGCTTAACTGCCGGTAAAACCGACAAAAAGTTGTTTTCCGGCAGTGAATACCCGCCAGTCTAGCATAAATGCCGGCTTTCCACCCCGGCCGCCGGGCCGCCTGTGGAAGAATTCGTTAACTTCGTTTGTTAACGATGGTAAATTATGGCGAATCGGGAACCGTACCGATGGGGGGTGCCATGCGTGTACTGCTGATCGAAGATGATGCCGCGATGGCCAAGAGCATCGAGATGATGCTCGGCCAGGAAGGCTTCAACGTCTATCGCACCGAATACGGCGAAGAGGGGCTCGACCTCGGCAAGCTGTATGACTACGACATCATCGTGCTCGACCTGAACCTGCCCGACATGCACGGCTATGACGTGCTGAAAAAGCTGCGGGCGGCCAAGGTGGATACGCCGATCCTGATCCTCTCGGGGATGGGCGAGCCGGACAAGAAGGTGAAGGGCCTCGGCTTCGGCGCCGACGACTACCTGACCAAGCCGTTCAACAAGGACGAGCTGGTCGCCCGCATCAACGCCATCGTGCGCCGGGCGAAAGGCCATTCCCAGTCGGTGATCCAGACCGGCAAGCTGACCGTCAACCTCGACGCCAAGTCGGTCGAGGTGGAAGGCGGCCGCCTGCATCTGACCGGCAAGGAATACGCCATGCTGGAGCTGCTCAGCCTGCGCAAGGGCACGACCCTGACCAAGGAGATGTTCCTCAACCATCTCTATGGCGGCATGGACGAGCCGGAGCTGAAGATCATCGACGTCTTCATCTGCAAGCTGCGCAAGAAGATCGCCTCGGCCACCGACGGCGACAATTACATCGAGACGGTCTGGGGCCGCGGCTATGTGCTGCGCGACCAGGTCGAGCCGGTCGCCGCCACCGCCAAGCGGGCCGCCGGCGCGCGGTAAGCGCTTCCTGTCATGAAATCCCTGCTCGCCCAGTGGCAGGTCTGGGCGCTGCTGTCGGCCGGCTTTGCGGCGCTGACGGCGATCTTCGCCAAGATTGGCGTGCAGGACGTGGCCTCGGATTTCGCCACCTTCATCCGCACGGTTGTCATCCTCGTGCTGGCGGGCGTGGTGCTGTTTGCCACCGGCCAGTGGCAGGCGCCAGGCAGCGTGCCGGGGCGCACCTGGCTGTATCTGCTGCTGTCCGGTCTGGCCACCGGGGCCTCGTGGCTGTGCTATTTCCGCGCGCTGAAGCTGGGCGATGCCGCCCGCGTCGCCCCCGTCGACAAGCTCAGCGTCGTGTTCGTCGCCGTCTTCGGCGCATTGCTGCTGGGCGAGAAGCTGTCCCTGCTCAACTGGCTGGGGGTCGCGCTGATCACCGGCGGCGCCATTCTGGTGGCGCTGTAACCTGCCGCAGGCCTAGCGCCGCGCTTCCGGCCAGAAGCGCACGCCCCTGCGGGCCAGCCCGCCGCCCAGCCCGATGGGGGTGCCGTCGGCGCGCCAGCAGGCCGCGCCGGTCAGGCTGCCGTCCGCGTTGAAGCGGATCGCGTTCATGCCGCCGCCGATCACCGGCACCGGCAGCATGTCATGGCCGCGGGCGGCCAGCTGGCCGCGCAGGGCCTCGCCGTAGCCATCCTCGATTTCCAGCTTCTGCCCCTGCGTCCACAGACGCGGCGCTTCCACGGCCTCCTGCAGATCCATGCCATGGTCGATCAGGTTGACCACGGCCTGCATGGCCGAGCCGAAGATGCGCAGGCCACCGGGCAGGCCGAGCGCAAAAGCAGGCTGGCCGTCCTTCAGGATGATGGTCGGCGCCATCGAGGTGGTGACACGCTTGCCGGCGGCCACCGACTGCGCCTTGCCCGGATGCGGATCGAACAGGAACATGTAGTTGTTGGGCACGATGCCGGTATCGGGCAGGATGAAGCGGGCACCGAACAGCGAGTTGATGGTCTGTGTCGTCGCCACCACGTTGCCCTCGCGGTCGGCCACGGTGACATGGGTGGTGTTGGCGGATTCGCCGGCGCCCGGCGTCACCCCGGCCGACCAGGCCTGTGCGCGGTCCATGGCGATCTGTGCCCGCCGCTCGGCCGCATAGTCTTTCGAGATCAGCGTCTGCACCGGCACCGGCACGAAAGCCGGGTCGGCGGTGGCGGCGGCGCGGTCGGCGAAGGCGATCTTCAGCACTTCGGCCAGCAGATGCGCCGCGTCGGCCGAGCCGAAGCCCAGTGCCGCGATATCGTGGCCCTCGAGGATGTTCAGCATCTGCAGCACGTGCACGCCGCCCGACGAGGGCGGCGGCGGGCCGACGATCTCGAAGCCGCGATAGGGCCCGCGCACCGGATCGCGTTCGATGGTGCGGTAGTCTTTCAGGTCGTCCAGCGTGACCAGCCCGCCGGCGGCCTCCAGGCTGTCGACGACCCAGCGGCCGAGCGCGCCGCCATACAGGGTGTCGGGCCCGTCGGCGGCGATGCGGCGCAGGGTGGCGGCGTAGTCCGCCTGCACCAGCCGCGATCCGGCCGGCAGCGGCTTGCCGCCAGGCAGGTAGAGTTTCGCGATTTCCCCGTCGCGCAGCATGTCCTGCGCGCTGTCGGTGATGCATTCGGTCAGATACGGCGTGATGGCGAAGCCGCGGGAGGCATGGCGGATCGCCGGCTCCATCACGTCGGCCAGCGGCAGCCGGCCGAAGCGGCTGACCGCTTCGCACCAGCCCTTCAGCGTGCCTGGCACGGCGACGGCCTTCGCGCCGACGGCATTCTCGCGGCCTTCGGTTTCGAGATAGTCGGGGCCGGGGGTGTCGCTGACCGGCCGGTAGGTGGTGTCGCGCGCCGCCGCCGGCGCCATGGCCTGGCCGTCGATCACGGTGTGGCGGCCATCGGCCAGCCGGATATGGGCCATGCCGCCGCCGAAGATGCCCACCATCATAGGTTCGACCACGGTGAGCGTGAACAGGGCGGCGATGGCGGCGTCCACCGCATTGCCGCCGGCCGCCAGCATCTCGGCGCCGGCCGCCGAGGCCAGCGGGTGGTTGCTGACCACTATGCCGCCGGCGGCGCTGGCGGATGTCTTCTCGCAGGTGAAACGGACGGCGGCGCGGCTGCGCCAGGCGGCTTCGGTCATGACGTCTCCTCACGATACGGAGCAAGCATGGCGTCCGCTGGCGACGGCGGCAAGACACAGACCAAAGCGGTTGCGGCGGCGCGGCAGAGTCGGCACGGGAGGAATGTCATGCCGGCAGCCGAACAGGCGTCCCGCATCTGGTCGACCGAGACAGCGGCGCCAGCCGAGGGGCTGAGCTACTGGGTCGATGCGATCTGCGAGGCTTTTCTGGAGATGAAGGCCGACAGCACCCGGCGCGAGGGGTTCCGCGGCCGGCTGGCGCAGCATGATTTCGGCCCGGTCGACCTGAATTTCGTCACCGCCGATGCGCAGCAGGTCTGGCGCACCCGCCGGGCCGCCGCCGGCAGTGCGCGGGAGAATTTCTACCTGCTGCAGATGCGCCGCGGCCGCCTGCAGGTGGCCCAGCAGGGCCGCGAGGTCTGGCTGCAGCCGGGCGACTGCGCCCTGGTCGACAGCCGCCAGCCCTACGGCTTCGACTTTCCCGCCGATTTCGACTGCCTGTCGGTGCAGATACCGGCCGGCTGGCTGCGCACCTGGCTGCCGGCGCCGGAACGGCTGACGGCCATGTCGCTAGGCGCGGCATCCGGCTGGGGGGCCACGCTCTGCAGCCTCGCCGCCAACCTGCGGCCGGAAGCCGTGGAGGGCATGGCGCTGCCACGCGACATCGTGGCTGGCCAGCTGGGCGCCCTGCTGGCGCTGGCCGGCGGGCATGACGTGACGGCGGGCAGCGCGCACCGGCAGGCACTGCTGGACCGTCTGCGCGCCGGGCTGCGCGACCGCCTGCATGAAAGCGACCTCGACCCCGCTGCCCTCGCCGCCCAGCACGGCCTGTCGAAGCGCTACCTGCATGCCCTGTTCGCCGCGGCCGGCAGCAGCTTTGGTGCCGAGCTGGTGGAACAGCGGCTTGTCCGTGCCGCCGCATTGCTGGCCGACCGGCGTTTCGCGGCCCTGAGCATTGCCGAGATCGCCTGGCGCTGCGGCTTTGCCGAACCGAGCCATTTCGCCCGCCGTTTCCGTGCCCGCCACGGACTGCCGCCGGCCGCCTGGCGCCAGCTGCGCCTGCACGGATAGGCGCCTTTTCATGCGCTGACGGACGCGCGCGGGTGACGCATGCGACCTATCCTCGCCGGAAAATATCCGGAGGAGGAAGCGATGGGCTACACATTCGTTCTGGTACATGGCTCCTGGCACGACAACAGCGCCTGGGCGCCGGTGATCGCGCGGCTCGAGGAACTGGGCCACAGGGCCTTCGCGCCGACCGTGGCGGGCCACGAACCCGGCGGCAACAAGGGAGTCAGCCATGCCGACTGCGTCGCCTCGGTGGTCGATTACATCGCCCGGAAAGACCTGAAGGATTTCGTGCTGGTCGGCCACAGCTTCGGCGGCACCGTGATCCAGCCGGTGGCCGAGCAGCTGGCCGCACGTATCCGCCGCCTGGTCTTCTGGAATGCCTTCGTGCTGCAGGACGGCGAAAGCCTCGAAGACAACGTGCCGCCGCATTACAAGGCGCTGTTCGCGCAGATCGCCCAGCCCGATGGCGGCGTGATGCTGCCCTATCCGATCTGGCGCGATGCCTTCATCAACGATGCCGATGGCGACCTGGCGAAGCAGGCTTACGACACGCTGTCGCCCACACCGCGGCGCAGCCATACCGACAAGGTGCCGCTGAAGACGTTCTTCTCGCTGGAGATACCGAAAAGCTACCTGAACTGCACGGAAGACACGGCCCTGCCGCCGGGCGCCGATTTCGGCTGGCACCCGCGGATGTCGTCGCGGCTGGGGCTGTACCGGCTGGTGCAGATGCCGGGCAGCCACGAGGTGATCTTCACCAATCCCCGGCTGCTGGCCGAAAAGCTGGTCGAGGCCGGCCGCGACTAGGCGGACAGGACAAGCGCGATCTCGGTCTCGCCGGTCTGCACGGCAACACGGCAGCCGGCAAGGCTGGCCAGCCGCAGCGCGTAGCGGGCCAGCGCCGCCTGCGGCTCGCGCGGCCAGTCGCCGCCGGCGAGGGCCGCGGTAACCGGTTCGGGCCAGCGCAGCATCGGCCCGCGGCCGGCGATGCGCCAGCCGCTGCCGTCACGGGTCAGCGCGAGATCGCCGCCCCGGGCCAGGGCCTGCGTCGCCAGCGCCAGCAGCAGCAGCAGGGCCTTGCCCAGCGGCTTGGCGATTTCGCCAGCCTCGACCGGCAGGCTGACCGCCACCTTGCCGCCGGCAAAATAGGCCTGCGCCACGCGGGCAAGGTCGGCCAGCGCCATCGGCTCGTCCATGCTGCCCGATGCACCCAGTGCGTGGCGGAAAAAGGCGAGGCGGCGGGCCGCGTCGCTGCCCGACTGCGCGATCAGGCCGATGGCCTCGTCGCGCATGGCCGGATCGGTTTCCTCGGCCAGCAGCTCGATGCCGTTGTTGACCGCGCCGACGGCGCCGGCGAGATCGTGGCACAGCCGCGAGCAGATCAATGCGACCAGATCGAGTGTCTCGGCATCGGCGGCCATGGCAGGTCTCCCGGGTGGCACGGTGGCGGCTGGGCGCCATCGCGGGTAAGATGATCCTGTCTAAAACGGCGGGCGTCCCGGATCAACCGGGCCGTGCCGGCCCTGTGGCAAGCGGAGATCATGCAGGCACCCTATGCACCCGGCGACTGGGTGGAACACCCTTTCCATCCCGACTGGGGTGCCGGTCAGGTCCAGTCGGCAATCGGACCGCGGGTCACTGTCAATTTTCCCCATGTCGGCAAGCAGCTGATCAATACCGACCAGGTGCCGCTGCGTCCGGTTGCGCCACCCGAGGGCTGATGCAGCCATGACCATTGCTGCCGAACCGCTTGCGCCGGCCGTGCTCGCTCTGGCCCGTGCCGCCGGCACAGCAATCATGGCGATCTACGACACAGCCTTCGAGGCACGGACGAAGGCCGACCGCTCGCCGGTGACCGATGCCGACGAGGCGGCCGAGGCCCTGATCGTTGCCGGCCTGCAGCGGCTGGCGCCGGGCATCCCGGTGGTCGCCGAGGAAAGCGTGGCGCGCCACGGTCCGCCGCAGATCGGCAACGGCCCCTTCTGGCTGGTCGATCCACTGGATGGCACCCGCGAATTCGTCAGCCGCAATGGCGATTTTACCGTCAACATCGCGCTGGTTGGCGAAGACCGCCGGCTGCTGCTCGGCGTGGTGCTGGCGCCGGCCTGCGATTCCGGCGTGGCCTGGCTGGGCCTGCCATCGGGTGCGCGGCGCTTTGCCGGCGCCGCCGATACGGATGGCGTTGTGATCCGGGCCCGCCGCATGCCGCCCGGCGGCGCCACCGTGCTGGTCAGCCGCAATCACCGCGATCCGGAAACCGATGGCTGGCTGAAGACGCAGACGGTGGCCGCCGAGGTTACCGCCGGCTCGTCATTGAAGTTCTGCCGCATCGCCGAGGGACAGGCGGATCTCTATCCGCGCTTTGCGTCCATCAAGGAATGGGATACCGCGGCCGGCCAGGCAGTCCTGGAAGCCGCCGGCGGTGCCGTGGTGACCTGGGAAGGGGCGCCGCTGACCTACGGCAAGCCGGGCTTCCGCAATCCGGGCTTCCTTGCCCGCGGCCTGGCCTGAACCATGGACCAGTTGGCGCATCTGCTCGATGAATTCGGCTATCTCGCCGTTCTGGTCGGCACGTTTCTTGAGGGGGAGACGATCCTGGTGCTGGCGGGTTTCGCCGCCCATCAGGGCTATCTCGCACTCGGGCCGGTGATGCTGGCGGCCTTCGCCGGCTCGGCGGCCGGCGACCAGCTGTGGTTTCTGCTGGCCCGCCGCCATGGCCGCGGCTGGCTGGCCCGCCGGCCGAAACTGGCTGCGCGCTTTGCCACGGCATCACGCTGGCTGGAACGTCATCCGACCCTGTTCATCCTCGGCTTCCGCTTCGTCTACGGCATCCGCAATGTCGCGCCGGTGGCCATCGGGCTGAGCAGCATTCCGGCCCGCCGCTTCGTGCCGCTCAACCTGCTGGCTGCGGCGCTGTGGGCGGTTCTGTTCGCTGCCATCGGCTATGTGTTCGGGCAGGCCGTGGAAACGCTGCTTGGCGAGATGAAGGCGGTGGAGCAGCGCCTGCTGGCGGCTGCCGCGCTGGCCGTGATCTTTGTGCTGGCGGCGCGCTGGCTGGCCCGGAAACTGCGCCAGCGAACCGGCTGAGGGAATTTCAGCGGTTCAGGTCGTCGTGCCGGATGTCGTCGCGGTCGAGATCGTCGAAAGTATCCGGCGGTGCCGGCTGGAACCCGCGCAGTTCGGCATAGCGCAGCAGCTGGTCGGCGTTCAGCAGGCTGCGGGTCGCCAGATGGCCGCGCAGGCGGGTGGCGCGCAGCCGCCCCTGCAGGGTACCGATCTGCGCGGTAATCCCATCGATGCGGCCGGGATTGACATTGCCCTGGGCGAAGGCGAAATCGAGGCGCCGCTCCTCACTGGCGATGCGGCGGGACAGTGCCGTCAGTTCGCCATCGACGCGTTGCTGCAGCATGCGCAGATCCTGGCGCTGTGCCGGATCCAGCCCGAGATCGTCGGCCAGCTGCAGGGCGGTTTCCGGGGCGGGATAAAGATTGCGCTCGGCGCTGCGTATGTCGCTGGCACCGGCCGGCAGGCTGGCCAGGGGCCGCGCCGGCGCCGCAACCACCGGTGCCGGGGGCGTGGTTCCGTCCCGAGAACCGGACAGCATGCTGAACGCGAGACTGCCGGCCAGAATCAGGCCAAGCGCCAGCGTGGCGACAAACCGTCGCGCCATGGTGATCTCCATTGGAATGCGGCATCCGGCATGCGGACACTGCCATGGAGCACCGTATAGACCCCTCAATCCATGCTGTCGGTGACGATGATCACGTCGGCGGCAGGCTGCCTGCTGTAGAGGCGGTTCACATCGGCGTGACGGCGTTCCAGCGCGGCGCGCTGGTTGATATAGCCCTTGTCGGTGATCTCGTTGGCGTCGATCGAAGGAGGCTCGGCCAGCAGCAGCACGCGGCTGATCCGCATGGATGACCCGCGCTGTCCTGCATTGTATGCAGCCAGTTTTGCTGCGACCTGCCGGCGCAGGTCATCGGGCGCCAGTTCCTTCGCGGCGGCACTCGGCCAGGCCAGCAGGCCGATGGCGTGGCGGTCATGGCCGGTGACGACGGCATCCTGCAGCAACGGCGAGCAGGCGGCGATGGCCGCCACCCGCAGGCCGCCGACATGCACCCAGGTGCCGGTGGTCAGCTTGAAATCCTCCGCGATGCGGCCATCGAAGGTCACGCCCTTGTCGGGATCGGCTTCATCGGCCAGTTTTACGGCGTCGCCGATGCGGTAGAAGCCCTCTTCATCGAAGGCCGCCCGGGTCTGCTCCGGGTTGCCAAGATAACCGGGCGTGACATTGGGGCCGCGCACGCGGATTTCCAGCTTGCCGCCCGAAGGCACCAGTTTCAGCTGCACGCCGGGCACGGGCACGCCGATCACCCCGGCCCGTTCGATCGGGAAATGCGCTGCGGTGGCCAGCGGCGCTGTCTCGGTCGAACCCCAGGAAGAGGTCATGGTGACGCGACGGCCCAGCGTGCGCACCGACAA
Source organism: Ferrovibrio sp. (assembly GCF_964218355.1). Lineage (GTDB taxonomy): Bacteria > Pseudomonadota > Alphaproteobacteria > Ferrovibrionales > Ferrovibrionaceae > Ferrovibrio. The sequence goes on from NZ_CAXPMC010000003.1 coordinate 49,434, forward strand.
CGCCTCCAGCCGTGCCCACAGGTCCGGCGGCAGGGCGGCGCCGGCATAGAAGATCATCTGCAGTTTCGCGAAGAAGCGCCGGCAGAGGTCCGCATCCTTCTCAAGATGCGGCAGCAGCATCGCGTAGCCGGCCGGCACATTGAAATAGAGGGTCGGCGAGACCTCGCGCAGGTTGGCGACGGTTTTCTCGACCAGGCCCGGCGCCGGTTTTCCGTCGTCGATATGCAGGGTGCCGCCCTGGGCCAGAACCATATTGAAATTATGGTTGCCGCCGAAGGTGTGGTTCCACGGCAGCCAGTCCAGCAGCACCGGCGGACTGGTGCGCAGGAAGGGCCAGATCTGGGCGATGGCCTGCTGGTTGCTGGTCATCATGCGGTGGGTGTTGATGACACCCTTGGGCAGGCCGGTCGAACCCGAAGTGAAGAGATACTTGGCGGTCCAGTCGGGACCGATGGCATTGAACCGCGTTTCCACGTCGGCCGTCGGCGTCGTGGCCAGCAGGCTGGCGAAGGCCGTGCCTGCGCTGCCGTCGGATGTGACGGTCTCGAACCCGTCCTGCGGCAGGCTGGCCAGCACCCTGGCGAAGGCAGCGCCATTCTCGGCGAAGACCAGCCTGGGTTTCACCAGTCCGAAGATGTGATGCACCTTGGCGAAGTCGCCGCTCATCAGCGAATAGGCGACACTGGCCGGGGTGACCGGCACGCCGGCGACAAAGCCGCCCAACATGAGCAGGGCGTGGTCGATGCTGTTGCCGGACAGGATCAGGATCGAATCATCCTGACCGAGGCCGCGGTCGAGCAGGGCCTGGGCGATGCTGCGGGCCGCCTGCCATGCCCCGGCGTAAGTGACCTGCCGCCAGCCGCCATCGGCCTGCCGTGCGGCCAGGAAGACGGTATTCGGCCGGTTCTGTGCGTGACGCTGCAGCAGCAGGCCGGCATGGGCAGGATAAGCCCCGAGCGGCTCGGCCGATTCCAGCAGGCATCCGCCGCCGGCCAGCGGCGTGCGGCGGATGCGCGGCGGCGCAAGGTCGAGGGGGATGAAAGGCGGCTTGTCCGCGCCAGCGCTCAGGCTGTCGGGCATGGTTTCCTCCGGTGCTTTTTTCGCAAGGCCGGATTTGTAATCCAGCATTACAATTATGCCGGCATAATAGCCGAAGCGGAGGCAGGCTCAAGCGCTAAATCAGGCGTTGATATCGATGACCGCGCGGCCGCGCACCTGCCCGGCAATGATCTTCGGCGCCAGCTCGAAAATAGCCGACAGCGGATGCACTTCCGTCATCGCGTCAAGCTTGTCGAGCGGCAGGTCTTTCGCCAGCTGCTGCCAGGCGCGGCGGCGGCGATGCATGGGCGCCATCACCGAATCGACGCCCAGCAGGCTGACATTGCGCAGGATGAAGGGGAACACGCTGGCCGGCAGGTCGATGCCGCCGGCAAGGCCGCAGGCGGCGACCCAGCCGCCGTAGCGGGTCTGGCTCAGCACCGTGGCCAGCGTCTGGCTGCCGACGGAATCGACCGCCGCTGCCCAGCGCTCCTTGGCCATCGGCGGGCCCTTCTGGGACAGCTCCTCGCGGGCGACGAAACCCGCGGCGCCGAGATTCTTCAGGTAATCGTGAGTTTCCGGCCGGCCGGTGGCGGCAATGACGCGATAGCCTTTCCTTGCCAGCAGGGCGATGGCAACCGAACCGACGCCGCCGGCCGCGCCGGTTACCAGCACTTCGGCATCCTTGTCCGGCACGAGGCCGGCATCCTCCAGCGCCATCACGCAGAGCATGGCCGTGTAGCCGGCGGTGCCGATTGCCATCGCCTGCTGCATCGTGAAGGCGCCGGGCAGCGGCACCAGCCAGTCGCTTTTCAGGCGGGCGTATTTCGCATAGGCACCCCACTGGGTTTCCGACAGCCCGTAGCCGTTCACGATCACCCTGTCGCCGGGTTTGAAATCCGGACTGGCCGATTCGATCACCGTGCCGGCGGCATCGATGCCGGCCACCATGGGCAGCCTGCGGGCGATACGGCCGCCGGTCAGCGCAAGGCCATCCTTGTAGTTCAGGGTCGAGCAGGCGACCTCGACCAGCACGTCGTGATCCGGCAGGTCGGACAGTTTCAGCTGCCGGAAGGTGGCCTTCGGCTTGCCCTCGACCTCTTCGATCACCACCGCGCGGAAGCTGTCGGACATGGATTTCACCTTGTTTTGTCGTCACGCCCGCGCAGGCGGGCATCCAGATGGATTCACCCGTGGTCGGGCGCCCGCTTGCGCGGGAGCGGCGAGTGGGCGGATCAGCGCAGCGGCTCGAGGATCGAGACGTAGTTGGCCACCGCCACGCCGCCCATGTTGAAGACGCCGCCGAGCTTGGCATTCTTCACCTGGATGTCGCCGGCGGTGCCGGAAAGCTGCATCGCCGCCATCACATGCATGGAGACACCGGTCGCGCCGATCGGATGGCCCTTCGACTTCAGGCCGCCCGAGGGATTGACCGGCAGCTTGCCGTCGGCCTGGGTCCAGCCTTCCATGATCGCCTTCGCGCCCTCACCCGGTGCGGTCAGGCCCATCGCCTCGTATTCGATCAGCTCGGCGATGGTGAAGCAGTCATGGCTTTCGGCAAACGACAGGTCCCAGACGCTGAGGCCGGCCTCGCCCAGTGCATCGGCCCAGGCTTTTGCCGGACCCTCGAAAGCAACCACGTCGCGCTTGGCCATCGGCAGGAAATCCTGCACATGCTTCGCCGCCCGGAAGGCAATGGCTTTCTTCATCCCGAGTGCGGTCTGCACATCGGTCAGCACCAGTGCCGCGGCGCCATCGGAGACCATCGAGCAGTCGGTGCGGCGCATGCCGCCCACCACCAGCGGATTCCTGTCAGAAACCGTGCGGCAGAAATCGTAGCCGAAATCCTTCTGCATATGGGCCAGCGGGTTCTTCGTCCCGTTCTTGTGGTTCTTGGCCGCGATCATCGCAGTGGCATCCGACTGGTCGCCATACCGCTGAAAATACTGTTTCTGGATCGAATCGAACACGCCGGCAAAACCGCCTTCGTTGAACACCTCCGCCTTGCGGTAGCTGGCCTTCAGCAGGATGTTGCCGACGACGTCGGTGGGGGCGGCCGTCATCTTCTCGACCCCGACACAGAGCACGAACCGGGCTTTCTTCGCGGCAATGGTATTCAGGCCCTGGTAGATTGCCGCCGACCCGGTCGAGCAGGCATTTTCCACGCGGGTGGCCGGCTTGAAGCGCAGGCCCGGGTCGGCCTGCAGCACCAGCGCGGCGGAGAAATCCTGGTCGGTGAGGCCGCCGTTGAAGTGGCCGAGATAGATGGCGTCGACATCCTTCGGTTCGATGCCGGCGTCGCGGATGGCGCCCACCGCCACCTCGACGATCAGGTCCTCGGCATCGCGGCCATCCAGTTTGCCGAATTTGCTGTGATTCCAGCCGACGATGCAGGCGGTCATGGCGCTCCTCCAAATCCTCTTGGCGCGTATTCGCGCTGTTTTGCTGCCCGGGTCCCGGATGCGGTTAAGAGAGTGTGGCGCGGCGCCCAAGTCAAGCAACGGGCCGGGCCGACAGGGGGCTGCATTGCTGGCACTCGCTGGCGAGCAGTGCCAATTTTTGTCATATTTACAAAATCTTATTGAAACATGGCGGATATTTCAGACAGTCTTTTTCCGTATGGTGCGCCGGCTCAGGGTCGGTGTTTGCGACCTCGGACCGGCTCCCGCAGAAGGCAGGAGGCGAGAATGACAGATCACTCCCCCGACGACCTGGCCGGCAGCCGGGCAGATCGCGCCGGGCAGCTGCAGCGGCTGCTCAGCTACAGCCTGACCACGGCCGAAATCCTCTATCACATGCCCGATCATCCGGCCCTGCTGCAGAGCTACATCTGGCAGGATTACGATCTGGCGCCGAAATTCCCCGGCCTGAAGAAGTTTCTCGGCTTCTGGGAAACCAGCCTGGATGGCCGGCTGCATTCGGTGCGGGTCGTATCCGCCCGGCTGCTCAGCCCAGCCGAATACCGTGCGGCGGCGGCCAGCTACGACCTGCACTGAATGCGGGCTGGCCGGCCGGCCGCAGGGCTGGTCCGGCAGCGGCTTTGTGTTAGGCTGCGCGCGGATTTAACCGCCCGCAGCGAGCCTGTTCATGTCGCTTGTCCAGTATCTTGAAGATTCGGCCGCCCTGATCGCGAAGGCCGCCACCGCCGATCGCGCCGCTGCGGTTGACCGTGCCATTGAGACCATCGTGACCGCTCTGGGAGCGGATCTGCCGCTGCTGGTCTGTGGGAATGGCGGCTCGGCGGCGGATGCCATGCATATCGCCGGCGAACTGGTTGGCCGCTTCCTGAAAGAGCGGCGCGGGCTGAACTGCATTGCTCTGGGTGCCGACAGCGCGACGCTGACGGCCTGGGCAAACGATTACGACTATGCCAGCGTGTTTGCCCGCCAGGTCGAGGCTTATGGCCGCCGGGGCGGCGTGCTGCTCGGCATCAGCACCTCGGGCAATTCGGCCAATGTGCTGAAGGCCGCGGAAGCGGCGCGCGTGAAGGGGATGACCGTGATCGGGCTGACCGGCGAAGGCGGCGGCCGGCTGGCGCCATTCTGCGACATCCTGATCGACGTGCCGTCGCGGCACACGCCGCAGGTGCAGCAGATCCATGCCTGTCTCTACCATTACATCTGCGAACGGGTGGAGGCGATGCTGGCCGGCTGACCCGGTCGGCTATCGTTAACCAAATCTGAACGCAGGCCGGGGAATATGGCGCGGATTGCCGTGGACCCGGAGGCAGACGCTTGGCCGTCACACTCGAAAAAATAAAAGAGCTGGCCGAAGCTTACGAGCAGTCGATGCCGGCCGTGAATGTGACGGTCCGGGACAAGACTTTCTGGATGGCGGTACCCAATCTGAAATGTCTGGGCTTTGCGCTGACGGCCAACCAGCGCGAGCCGGGCACCAATGCCTGGATCTATGGTTTCCGGCCCGGCGAGGTCTTCTTCGATGTCGGCGCCAATAACGGTCTGTACGGCCTGATTGCCGCCATCGTTTCCGGTTGCGAGGTGCATGCCTTCGAACCGCATTTCGCCAGCTATCACACGCTGAGCCGGAATATCTATCTCAACAGGCTGCAGGACAGGATGACGTCCTACCCGATTGCGGTCGCCGACCGGGAGGGTTGCGGCAAGATGTATCTCAGCAGCGTTCTGGCCGGGAAATCGCTGAACAATTACGGCGATGCCAGGCCGAGCGACGACCCGATCTGGAATGCGGTCATCCCGCAGGGCTCGGTCGCCATGAGTCTCGACCGCTTCTCGGAGCTCACCGGAATCGTACCCAATCACATCAAGATCGATGTCGACGGCCTGGAGCCGGAAATCCTTCGGGGTTCCGTCGGACTGCTTGCCAACCCGAAGCTGTCCAGCATGATGGTCGAGACGATGGAAAACATGGAAAGCCACCGGCCGATGCACCAGCAGATGCTGGATGCCGGCTTCACCCGCTTCGTCAGGGACGAGGCGGGCACCTTCTATTTCCGTGGTTAGGCGGGGTCCATGTGCGGCATAGCCGGATACCTGAATTTCAAGAACAGCCATCCGTCCGATCACATCCAGGCCCTAATCGGGCGGATGAATGCGGCCATCGCCCATCGCGGGCCCGATGACCGGGGGCAGTGGGCCGATCCGGAAAACCGCTGCCATCTTGGGCATACCCGCCTGAGCATTCTCGACCTGTCATCCGCCGGGCATCAGCCGATGCTGACGCCGGACCAGCGCTATGTGATTTCCTTCAACGGCGAAATCTACAATTTCCGCGATCTGCGCACACGGATGGAAAAGGATGGCGTTGTCTTCCGCACCGGTACGGATACCGAGGTACTGCTGACCGGTTTTGCCATGGTCGGAACCAAGCTGTTCGACCTGCTGGACGGCATGTTCGCCGTGGCGATCTACGACCGCAAGACCCGTACTCTCACCCTGGCTCGGGACCGCGCCGGCGAAAAGCCGTTATACTATGCGGCCACCGACCGGCTGTTTGCCTTCGCCTCGGAACTGCGGCCGCTGCTGGAGATTCCCGATCTTCCGCTCAGCCTGTCGGAAGAGGCCTTGGCGCAGTATTTCACCCTGCGCTACGTACCGGAGCCCAACGCCATCCTCGATCCGGTGCGCAAGCTGGAGCCGGGGATGATTCTGCAGGTTTCCGCCGATGGCCAGCAGAGTTTCCGGCGCTATTTCGGGTTCGACATCGATCAGGACAACGAGGCGCCGGAAGGCGACAGCGACCGTTATGTCGATGTAGTCGAGAAGGCGCTGACCGTGTCGCTGCACAATCGGCTGAACAGCGACGTGCCGCTGGGCATGTTCCTGTCCAGCGGTGTCGATTCCGCGCTGGCCTGTGCGCTGCTGACCAGGAAACTGGGGCAGAAAGTGAAGACCTTCACGGTCGGTTTCGAGGGCGACCCGAATTCGGAACACGAGGCAGCCCGCGATATTGCCGCCCGGCTCGGCACCGAACACCATGAGCATATCTTCACGGCGGCGGATTTCGACCGTATCTGCGACCGTATCGGCGGCCTGCTGGACGAGCCGAATGGCGACCGCAGCTGTGTGCCCACCTATCTGCTGTCTGAATTTACCCGTCAACATGTGACGGTGGCGATCTCCGGCGATGGCGGCGACGAGCTCTTCGGCGGTTATGGCCGCTATCCGGCGCTGGCACCGGCCCTCGATGGTGCGACCGGAATGAAACCATCGGTGATGGTGCAGGCCTATTTCGAGAAAGGCCTGCCGGTGATGCCGGCCGATGCGGTGCGCAATGCGTTTCCGCAGGGTTATGCAGCCGTTGTTTCTGTCTGCGAGAAATATGCGCCGTTCTTCATGCATCCGGGCCGGCCGGCCCTGCATGCGCTGCGGCAGCTGGATTTCCATACCTATCTGCCGGGTGCCGTGCTGGCCAAGGTCGACCGCATGAGCATGCGGCACGGCCTGGAAACCCGCACGCCCTTCCTGTTCGCGTCGCTGCTGGCAGTGGCGGCCAAGGCCAGCCTCGGGCTGTGCACGGACGGGCGGGTGCAGAAGGTGGCGCTGCGCCGCCTGCTGTCGCAGTATCTGCCGGAACAGCATGTGCAGGCGCCAAAGAAGGGCTTCGGCATGCCGCCGAGCGTCTTTTTCAACAACCAACCGCGTATCGAGGCCGAACTGAAGGCCGCCTATCGGCGGCTGGCTGATACCCGCTTCTTCAGTGCGCGCCCCGGGGCCCTCGATCGCCTGTTCGCCGGGGCAACCGCCAACATCAATGCGATCTGGGCCACCGTTGTGCTGGCGCGCTGGGTCGACAGTGTGGAGCGTCCGCTGTGAGTGAACTGCCCTTCGGAACCATGGAAGGCATGATCGAGCATGCTGCCGGCCGGGTCAGCGATGTGCTGCCGGGCGAGGTGGCAGAGCGGGTTGCCGGCATGGCGGCGGTCTTCGATGCGGCCGTTGCCGGCCGGCCGGCCGCACCGCTGACCCTGGTGATCTTCCATCTGGCGCTGACCGATCAGACCCGCGAGATCAACTATGTCGACATCAAGGTCGACCAGGGCAAGATCAATTACACGCCGGTTCTGCGTCATGCCTTCCGGGTCGGGCGCGGCTTCAATCCGGGCTGCCGGATCATCTACATCACCGGCGAGGCGGACGACACCAGCTTCGTGCCGCCAGACGTGATGGTGGTGCGGCTGCCGCTGGATCCGGCCCGGCTGATGTACGAGCGCGTGGTGGCGATCACCGCCTACATGCAGTCTGCGGCCTTTTCCGGCAACACGGCCTTTCTCGACAGTGACGCTTTTGCCAACATGCCGCTGGCGCCGCTGTTCCGGCTGCCTTTCGATGTGGCGGTGACCTATCACAACCATCCCGCCCTGATGACGATCAATGAGGGCGTGATGCTGGCGGCGTATCGCCCGGGGCAGAAGGCCCGCGCCTTCTTCAATCGCTATCTCGCCACCTACGAGGCGCTCTGCCGCGATCCAGAGATCATCGACTATTACAAGGATATCCGGCGCTGGCGGGGTGGCCAGCTGTCGCTGTCGGCAACCGCCTTCCTGCCTGGCGTGATCGCTGAGACCGACCAGAGGGACATCGCCGGGGCGCTTGTGCGTTATCTGCCCTGCAACCTGTGCAATTTCTTCGTCAGGGCCGGCGAGCAGTATGCCAAGGCGGTGCTGCGCCGCAAATACGTGCTGCACCTGAAGGGACCGGACAAGACGAGCCTGGCCCAGATGATGGGTTTCCAGAGCACCTGGCTCGAGGAATCGGCACGGCAGCAGCCGCCTGAGGCGGCGCAGCTGCCGTCTGGCGATCCGGCTGGCTTTGTCGAGCCGGTCTTTGCGCCGATGAACAAGGAATACAACAAGCCTCCATTCGACACGGTGGAAAGCCGCAAGGAATTCACCGGCCATATGCAGGGCATCAGCCAGCTGCTTGGTGTGAACCGGCCGGATACCGGTGCGGTGGCCGTCGACGACATGATGGTATGGTTCCGCAATGTCGGCTTCCTCCAGCAGGAGGATTTCGTGTCGGCCTTTGCGCCCTATGCGGTCAATGCGACCCTGCGGGCCCGCATCTGGCGTGTCTACATGCTGTGCTGGGCTGCCCGGAGCTGTATGCGCATCGATGGCGATTTCATGGATCTCGGCTGCTATGACGGCCGTACCGTCGACGTGATGGAGCGCTATTGCGGCTTCCGCAAGGTGACCGACAAAACCTGGTGGCTCTACGACATGTTCGAGAACCCGCCGGACGAGGCCCGCAAGGCCGGCCATGGGCCGCGGCTGTTCGATGCGGTGCGCGACATGTTCGAGCCCTATGGCAATTTCCGGGTCATCAAGGGCGCCGTTCCGGACAGCTTCGCGCAGGGGCTGCCCGAAAAGGTGGCGTTCGCCCAGCTGGATCTGAACACGGCGGCGCCGGAACTGGCGGCGCTGGAGATCATTTACGACCGGATTGTGCCCGGCGGCATGATCGTGTTCGACGATTTCGGTTTCCGCCGCTATCGCGACAGTCACGATGCCGAGATGGCATTTTTCCGTGCCCGTGGCGATGTGATCTGGGAGAGCCCGACCGGCCAGGGCCTGTTCATCAAGCGCTGAACGCGGCGGTCAAGCCGGCTTTTTGCGCAGTACGGCCATTTCGCGGTAGAAATGGACGTACTCCACGTCAGTGCGGCCCCAGTCCATCTTCATCAGAAGCTTGTTGATCAGCACCATGAAGTGGCCACGCTCGAAGCGGTGGGGCGGCACCTCGAAGGGCAGCAGCTTGGGATATTCCGGGTTGTGGGTGCATTTCAGGTCTTCGATGAAATACAGTCCGCCCGGATTCAGGGTCGGCCAGTTATGGACGAAGGTGTCGACGATATCGGCGCTGATATGCGATCCGTCGTCGATGATGGCATCCCAGCCGGTGCCGAAATTCCGCTGGGCGGCGTTGCCGATCTCGATGCGGATATTGGGATACAGCTTGCACAGCCCTGCACATTCAGGCCGGATGTCGACGCCAAGGATCTGGGCTTCGCGGAAATAGCGCGCCCACATCTTCAGCGAGCTGCCGCAGGCCACGCCGATTTCCATCAGTCGCATGCCGGGGCGGTTACGGAAAGCCTGCAGATAGGCCTCGTAGATGGCGGTATAACCGTGCTTCAGGCTGCCCTTGTCGGTCTTGAAGTGATCGGCCAGATCGGTCAGTCCGGCCCGCGCATAGTCGATCGGCGCGGGCGGCTCGTAATCCACCGGCGCCGTCGTATCCAGCGAGTAGAGCAGGTCATCGGCGGTGAGCGTGTCGGCGGGATTGGTCATCGTGCAGTCCTCTGCGGCGTAATGCCCGGTTCCGTCCGGCCGCCGCCCGCTGCAGCATGCCGGCAGCGTTTTGCCAAAGTCTTAATGCCGGGCTGCGGCTCAGGAGGCCGCGACGATGTGCAGTTCGGCGCCGGACTTGCCTGACCGCCCGAGAGCGGCGGTGTTGCCATAGGCACGCGGGTTGAGGGCGCAGCCCTGGCAGATCGGCGTCTGATCCTGCAGGAAGGCTGCAACCCAGCGCAGCACGCCCGGCTGCTGCCAGGCCTCGGCCAGGCTCATCTCGCCGAGATTGGTGTAGCCGAACTGCGACGGGTCGAAGGTGGTGCAGCAGGGGGTGAAGAATCCATCCACCGAAATCGCCGGCCGCAGCACCGGCGCCATGCAGATGTCACCCGGTGGTTTCGCAAAATTTGGCAGGGCCACCGGCAGGCCGCGCAGATCGGCCTGGGCGGCCTTGAGCAGCCGGATGAACTCGATGCGGTCCGCCTCGCTCATCAGACCGTAGGGCTCGCCGTAATCCTGGAATTCCTGCATGTGCACCGGTGGTGCACCCAGAGCCTTCAGCTGGCGCAGGGTATCCGGAATGTCGCGGAAATTGGCGGCGCTGACGGTCATCGAGATATGCAGCGGCAGGCCGGCCTGCATGCAGGCGGCAAGATTCGCTTTCAGTTTCTCGACCTTGGTGCCGGCGCGCATCCGTTCGGCGATCACCGGATCGAAACTGTCGACCGATATCCAGAATTCGTCCAGGCCGGCGGCAACCGAGCGGGCATAATAGTCGGCCGAGCGGGTCACGCCGTTGGAGGTCACCTTCATCTTCTGGAACTTGCCGCTCTGCTTCGCCATGGCGACCAGTTCAACGAAATGCGGGTGCAGGGTGGGCTCGCCAACGCCGTGCAGAGTGACAAAACCGACCGGCGGCAGGTGGTCGAGAATGCGACCGAACAGGCCGAGATCCATATGGCGATCGGCCCAGGTGCCATGTTCGATGCCCAGCGTGCGCGGGCAGCCTGCACACTGCAGATTGCACAGTGTGGTGATCTCGATGGTCAGCTTCTGCAGCGCATTCGGTGCGGTCAGGGCAGTCACGGCGTCATGCTCCGTCTGCCGGCTTTCTGCCGGCATGGCCAGTCTAGACCCGTGGCGGGCGGTTCGTCACCCGACAAGGCAGGGCATGGTAAGAAACCCTGCCTTTCCAGAATGTTAATGAATGCCGATTGGCTCAGGCGTCCGGCTGCAGGGTCTCGCCGAAGCGTACCGGGCGGCCGCCGGCCGGGCCGAGGGCGCCATCGCGCATGGCGAAATGTCCGCGCACGATGGTGGCCACCGGCCAGCCGGTCACCGTCATGCCGGTGAATGGCGACCAGCCGCATTTCGACTGCAGCCAGCTTTCCTCGATGGTTTTCCGGGCCTTGAGGTCGACCACGGTGAAATCGGCATCGTAGCCGAGCGCGATACGGCCCTTGCCGGCCAGGCCGAAGACGCGCTGGGCGCCCGCCGAAGTCAGGTCGACCAGCCGCTGCAGGGTCAGCTGGCCCCGGCTCATGTGATCGAGCAGCAGCGGCAGCAGGGTCTGTACCCCGGGCATGCCGCTCGGGCTCTGCGGATAGGGCTTGTTCTTTTCTTCCTTCGTGTGCGGGGCATGATCGGAGCCGATCACGTCGACCACGCCGGCACGGAGCGCCTGCCACAGGGCATCGCGATGCTCGGCGCTGCGGATCGGCGGATTCATCTGCGCGAACGTGCCGAGCCGGTCATAGCAGTCCGGGGCGGCCAGCGTCAGGTGTTGCGGCGTCGTCTCGACGGTGGCGATATCCTTGTGGCCGGCGAGGAAGTCCATCTCCTGCGCTGTGGTAACATGCAGCACATGCACGCGCCGTCCGACCTTGCGGGCCAGCCGCACCAGGCGCTGCGTGGCCAGCAGGGCGCTTTCGGCATCCCGCCATTCCGGATGCAGATGCGGCGTGGCGCCCGGCACTTCGGTCAGGTGCCTGCGGTCCCGCATGCGGTACTCATCCTCGCAATGCACCGCCATGCGCCGGTGTCCATGGCTCAGCACCCGTTCCAGGGTGGCGTCGTCAGCCACCAGCAGGTCCCCGGTCGATGCGCCCATGAACAGTTTGACGCCGGCGCAGCCTGGCAGCTTCTCCAGGGCCGGCAGGTTCTCGACATTTTCCGCCGTGGCGCCGACATAAAAGGCATAATCGCAGTGGGTGCGGCCGCTGGCCCGCTTCAGCTTCTCACCCAGTTCTGCGGCCGTCGCGGTGCTCGGCTTGGTGTTCGGCATCTCGAAAACGGCCGTCACGCCACCCATGGCCGCGGCAGCAGTGCCAGTGGCAAGATCCTCCTTGTGTTCGAGGCCGGGCTCGCGGAAATGCACCTGGGTATCGATCACGCCAGGCAGAACGGTCAGGCCATTGGCATCGTATGTGGCGGCAGCATCTGCCTGTGCCAGCATGCCGAAGGCGGCAATACGGCCGCCGGCGACACCGATATCGAGAGCCTCCAGGCCGTTCGGCGTGGCGACCATGCCGTTGCGAATGACCAGGTCGAAGCGCGGCGCCATGGCGTCACTCCTTTTCCAGTGTGGCTTTCAGGTAGCTGAGGACCGGATAGAGGCCGGCCATCAGGGCGATCAGGAAACCGTACTGCCCCTCGCGATAGCCCCTGCGGCCGACATAGCATTTATAGAAACGGCTGAAGATACGCCGCACATTGGCCCGGAAGCTGCCGATATCCTCGCCAGCGGCGCGGCGGGCGCGCAGATCGGCGGCCCGCGCGCTGGTATAGCGGTCGAGCCGGCGGATCATGTCCGATATGTCGCGGTCGACGAAATGGACCATGCGGGATTTCAGAAACCGCTTCTCGCCCTTCAGCTCCAGTGCCGGGTGCACGCGCTGGCCGCCCCAGCTTTTGGCGCCTTTCGCAAACAGGCGTGGTGCCATCATCACCCCGAAAGCGCCACCCCAGCCATAGCGCACCAGCCGCCGGCCGACATAGTTGTCGAAAGGGATCAGGACATGGGCGAAGGGTGCGGAGGAAATCACGTCACGAATCTCGCGGGCCATCTCCGAAGGCACCCGTTCGTCGGCATCGACCTCCAGAATCCAGTCGCCGCTGCAGGCGGCGATGCCGGTGTTGCGTCGTTCGCCCTCCAGTGGCCAGCCGCCTTCCACCAGCTGCGCACCGAAGCTTTCGGCAATGGCGCGGGATCCGTCAGTGCAGCGATCCAGAACCACGACGACCTCATCGGCAAAGCGCAGGCATTCCAGGCAGTCAGCCAGCTGGTTCTCCTCGTTGTGGCAGACCACAAGTGCAGAAAGACGCGGGGCGGGGGCTGGTGCGTTCATCCTTCAGTCATCCCGGCAGTAGCGCCACAGATGTTCGGCAGCCCTCTGGGCCTTGTCCACACTTAATGTCAGCATATGGCTGTCCTGCCGCCTGTAGTCGTAGCCGGGCTGCCGCAGAATCTCGTCATAGTCCAGGTCGGTGCGTATGCTGGCCGTCTTTTCGCCCCAGGGGCCATAGGTCTGCTCGCGGCTCGGGCCGAACAGCCCCAGGGTGGGAATGCCGCTGGCTGCAGCCAGGTGCATCAGCCCGCTGTCGTTGCCGATATAGAAACTGCAGCGCTGCATGGCGGCGGCCAGCACGGTCAGGCCCAGTTTGCCGACCAGGTCCAGCGTGCGGTCCTGTGGCAGCCCGGCCAGGGCCGCAGCGGCCAGCGCCTCTTCGCCGGGGCCGCCAAAGATCACGATGCGGGCATTGGGCAGGATACCGCCCGGCGCGGTCAGACGCAGGGCCAGTTCGGCGAAACGGTCGCCAGGCCACATCTTGCCACCCCAGTTGGCGGTGGGCCCGAGGGCCAGAACCGGACGGCCGTCATCGGGCCACAGGGTGCCGGCGGCGCGCCGGTCTTCGGCCCCGGTCCAGACAATCGGATGGGCCGGCACTTTCAGGCGCAGCACATTCGACAGGGCAATCACCTTGTGCATGCTGGGCCGCGAGCCATGGAAAGTGCGGCGGCGATGTGCCAGCAGGAACTGGCCGATGCCGGAACCGCGCAGATCAAGCACCAGACTCCAGCGTGTGGTGGCCAGCTGTTTCCACAGGTCCCACCAGTGGCGGCCCCAGGGTTTCTTGTCCATCACCATGATGCGTTCCAGATTGGGCGCATGGGCGAATATGCCGGCTGCCGCCGGCCCGCAGACCACGGTGAAACGGGCCTTCGGGCGCTGGCGGTGCAGTTCTTCCAGCAGGCCGGTCGACAGGATGGCGTCGCCGAGCCGGTTCGCAGTGATGAAGAGGATACGCATGCCGATGGCTGGCCGGTGGGATAGGGATGATGCCGTTTCAAGGGCTTGGCGCGGTTATAGGGGGGCGGCCCGGCCTTGCCAAGCCGCGCGTCCTCCCATAGGTCAGTAGCCGACGGAAAAACGAGGGACACCCCGCGATATGCCCGATCTGTTCTGTGCTGCCCTGCCGGGCACCGGCGCCACCGGCCGGTCTCTGCTGCGGGTGACCGGGCCGGAAGCGTCCGGTTTCCTGGATGCGCTGGTCTCCAATACGGTCGCGACTGCGGCGCCGGGACGGGCGGTCTATACCGCCCTGCTGACCCCCCAGGGCAAGTTCCTGCACGATTTTTTCGTCACGGCTGACGCCGACGGCGCCCTGCTGCTGGATACGGCGGCTGAACGACGGGCAGACCTGAAGCGGCGGCTGACCCTGTACCGGCTGCGGGCGAAGATCGAGTTCGGCGAACCGGACTGGCAGGGGTTCATCCTGTTTGGCGGTTCGGCGCCGCCTGTCCTGCCGCCCCTGCTGCTGCAGGCGGGTGCCGTGCTGTTCGCCGATCCGCGGCTGCCGGCACTGGGCTGGCGGCTGTGGCTGCCGCCGGGCATGGCGCCGGCGGCGAAGGAGCTTGGCCTGCCGGTCCCGTTCGATGCCTGGGAGCGGCACCGCCTGATCCTTGGCGTGCCCGACGGTGCCCGTGACATCGAACCGGAAAAGGGCATCCTGCTGGAAAACCATTTCGAGGCTCTGCATGGCGTCGATTTCGGCAAGGGCTGCTATATCGGCCAGGAACTGACCGCACGCACAAAATACCGCGGCCTCGTCAAGAAACAGCTCTGCAAGGTGAAAAGCAGCGATGGCGATTTCCTGCCGCTGCCGGGAACCGCGATCACGCTTGATGGCCGGGAGGTGGGCGAAATGCGGTCCAGTCTCGGAGGCATGGGGCTGGCGCTGCTGCGGCTGGATGCCATGGCGGCAGCCGAACGAGAGGGCGGGAAGCTGCAAGCCGGCGGTATTGCCATAGCGGCGCGGCGGCCCGATTATGCCCTGCCGCCACCTGCCGGCGGTGATTCATAAGGATCGGGCATGACAAAGAACAAGGCACCAGAGGGCCATGCCGATGGCCGGCCACGCTGTGGCTGGTGCGGGACCGATCCGCTTTACGTGCACTATCACGATACTGAATGGGGTGTGCCGGAATACGATGACCGGGCGCTGTTCGAGAAGCTGATTCTCGATGGCTTCCAGGCCGGCCTGTCCTGGATCACCATCCTGCGCAAGCGGGACAACTTCCGCAAAGCCTTCGACGGCTTCGAGCCGGAGAAGATCGTCCGTTACACCCCGAAGAAACTGGAGGCGCTGATGCAGGATGCCGGCATCGTGCGCAACCGTGCCAAGATCGAGGGGACCGTGCTGAATGCCCGCGGCTGGCTCGAAATCATGGAGAAAGACGGCGGTTTCTCGGACTATCTGTGGCAGTACCTTGATGGCCGGCCGAAGCAGAATGCCTGGTCAAGCCTGAAACAGGTGCCGGCCGAGACAGCCATCAGCCAGGCGATCTCGAAGGATCTGCGCAAGCGCGGCTTCACTTTCGTGGGGCCGACCATTGTCTATGCTTTCATGCAGGCGGTCGGCATGGTCAACGACCACCTGGTCGACTGTCATCGCCATTCTGCCGTGAAGAGGCTGAAGCGCCGCTGAGCGCTCCAGCCCCGTCCACGCCATGCCTGCGGTTCAGGCAGCCTTGCCGTCGGCATCCAGGCCCAGCGCCAGCCGGCCCGCCAGCCGTTCCTGTGGCAGCGCCGTGAACGGATGGTAGCGTGCGGCCTGCAAGTCGCGGAACAGCCGTTCGGCCCGGCTGGTGCGATAGAAGGCGCTGCCGCCGGCAACATCGAGCGCAGCGCCTGCCATGGTCAGCAGATTGTCGGTCATCACCCGTTTCAGGGTCATGATCTGCGCCGAGGTTGCCTCGCCGGGTTTGCCGGCTGCGGCGCATGCAACCATCTGTCCATGTGCCGCGGCGGCGGCCGCAAAGGCCGTCTCCATCCGGCCGGCCAGCAGTTGCGTGTCCCCTTCCGTCCGGCGGCGTCCGGCCAGGGCCAGCGCTTCCTCGCGCAGGGATTCGGCGACACCACGGTAGACGCTGTAGATCAGCGGGAACGCGATCATGGTGACCAGATGGAAGAAGGGGTGCCACTGGCCGGCCGGCCGGCGCACTGCAATGGCTGCATCGGGGACAAGGACGCGATCGAGGATCACGTCATGCGAACCGCTGGCCCGCATACCCAGCGTCTGCCAGGTCGGCTCGATGCGGACACCTTCGCTTTTCATCGGGATGCCGGCATGCAGGACGGTATCGCCGTCGAGTGCCATGGTCATCAGCAGGTCACCGGCCTCGCAGCCGCTGACGAAGCGCTTGCGGCCGGAGAACAGGTAGCCGCCTTCCGTCTTTTCGGCCGTCCCTGAGCCATTCAGCCAGTCGTTGCCGCCGGTGGACAGCAGCATCAGATCCTCGGCAGCAACCCGCTTCAGCAGGCCATCGACCGGGGCTTTCTCGGTCTGCCAGCGCCAGACAGCGGCCATCAGCGGATGGGTGTGCATGGCCAGGGCCAGCGCGGTACCACCGCAATGACGGCCGAGGCTGCGCAGCATGTCTGCCACTTCAACATAGGAGGCGCCGCCGCCGCCCAGTTCGGCCGGCACGCCGGCTGCCAGCAGGCCGGCAACCTTCATTTCGGCGAAATTCTCGGCGGCAAAGCGGTCGCGGCTGTCATAATCGGCGGCCCGATGGGCAAAGCCGATGCCCAGCGTCTGTACCAGTTCGGACAGCGGCAGCCGGGCACTATTTCTCCAGTATTTATCTGTGATAGGCGCATTCATATGTGTGCTCCTGAAAGCGGTGCGGGGCGCGCACCATGCTCCCGGCGGCCGCTGGCCGGAAAGTTCCAAATTGGGACCGTGGAGCGATACTGGCGGGGCAGGGTTCGAAAATAGGACTTTGAGAGTACAGGCAGCAGGATTATCCATAAGGAATGGCAACTCGATATGGCTCGTTCTGCCCGGTGGCCAAGGCCGCGGAAGTGATCACCGGACGCTGGACGCCGCTGATCCTGTACGAACTCATGCGCGGCAGCGAACGCTTCAGCGACATCCAGAACGGTGTCCCGCTGATGGCGCGCAGCCTGCTGGCGCGGCGCCTGCGCGAAATGGAACAGGACGGGCTGATTGTCCGGGTCAAACAGCAGGGACAGCGCGGTCACACCTATCACCTGACGCCGGCAGGCGATGCCCTGCGTCCGCTGATCGACCTGCTGGGCTACTGGGGCACTGACTGGCGGCTGCCCGAGGTCGACGATGGCGACCGTAATGTCTCGCATCTGATGTGGTCGATGCGCGGGGCGCTGATGGGCGAGGCATCACGCGGCCGCAACATGGTCTTCCATTTCCAGTTCCGCAATGTCCCCCGGCGCGACCACAAAATCCGCCAGTGGTGGATGATCCTGCGCGATGGCGAGGTCGAGCTCTGCTACACCGATATGGGGTTTGATGTCGACCTGACGGTCAATGCCGATCTGCTGGAATTCTTTTTCGTCGTGCACGGTTCCAGGAGCCTGCGTCAGGCCCGGCGCGCCGGCACGGTCGAGGTCAGCGGCAGCGAGCAGGCCCTTGCCTATTTTATCGAGAAATTCGGCATCACTGAACCGCCGCAGCCGCATTTCGTCACGGTCTCCGGCATTGTTCCGCCGAATCCGCTCGGGCCTCAGATTCACGCTGCCTGATCCGCCGTTGGCCGATCAGAACCGGCCGGAGATATTCTCCCAGTCCCAATAACCGATCAGGTGACGCGGCAGCCCGGCATCATCGAGCATCGGCATCAGGATGCGGCTGAACATGGCATGCTCGTGGTCGGGCAGCGGAGTGGCGCGCCGGGCATAGCTCGGCCGGCCGCTTTCGGCGATGTCGAGATACTCGGCCAGCAGAGGGGCGATCTCATGGTCGGGGTGAAGTTCGTCGAAGTAATAACCGGTCACATCGCGCTGGACAGCCATCGCATGTGCTGTGCCGAGCAGCCGGTAACGGATGCGCCAGCTGCCATCTTCCTGCAGCAACAGATCCAGTATGCCGATGCCGGGCAACAATCCGCGCGGAATCTCCAGCGGATTGATCTCGCGCCGGCGTGGCAGGCGGCCAAGGCGGGCGCATAGCCCCTGCCAGTAGTCGAGGAACAATGCCAGCCGCGGCGGCAGAACTGCCGGCCAAGCGTCGGTCACAAGGTTGCCAATGACTGTCATCCCGGTTTTCCCAGTACCGAGGCTAGGAGGGATGGCCGTAAAAGAACAGGCTTGAATGGCAGCGGGGCCGAATCGCTACCTGCGGTGCGGGCTGACCTACAGCAAAGATCATCGTACGCGAATGATTCGCCGCCACCGCGGACCATGCCGTGCCGCCGGCGCCTAGAAGGACGATCCCGGCTGGGCAAGGAACGCGGTTTCCTCGCGGGTGCTGGCCCTGCCGATCACGGCATTGCGGTGGGGATAGCGGCCGAAGCGGGCAATGATTGCCCTGTGCTGTTCGGCATAGTCAAGGATGCGGTAGCCGGGCAGCGCCTTGTCCAGGGCGGCAAAAAGCGGCAGGCCGACATCATGGTCAGCCAGATTCTCGCTATGCTCGAACGGCATGTACAGGAACTGCCGCATCACCGGCGGCAGTGCGACATCGAAACCGCGGCCAATGGCGGCATATGCCACGGCTCTGGCCCGCTCGTCACCGGCAAAGGCGCGGGCATCACCCCGGAACAGGTTGCGCGGGAACTGGTCCAGCAGGATCAGCAGGGCGAGGGCGCCTTCGGCGGTTTCCTGCCAGCCGCCGAAGTTGCCGCCGATGGCCGCTTCGACGGCGTCTCCGAATCGGATGCGGATTTCGGCATCGAAGGCCGGGTCCTTCTCCCACCAGCAGCGCCGCGGCAGCAGGGATTCGCCCCGGGCGGCATGGCCGGCGCGGTCGAACCAGAAATCGAGAACAGGTTCGGGGCGCATGGCGCCATCATCACGGGCTTCCGTCATATACATTCTCCTGATATGGCGAGGCCGGCCGCTCCGGCAAGCCTTGGCGCGCTCCGGTTTCCGGCCCGGATTTTGCTCGGTTCCTGCTGCGGCCGGACAGATGACGGCGGCCGCAAATCGCCTATTATCTTGTCCTGCCGCAGTTCGGAAAGGGTACGATTCGCATGCCGCAGAGCCGCGAGGCCAAATTCAGCATCGGGGATGTCGTGCGGCATCGCCTGTTTCCCTTCCGTGGCGTGATCTTTGACGTCGATCCGGTGTTCAACAATACCGAGGAATGGTGGCAGTCGATTCCGCCAGACCTGCGACCGCGCAAGGATCAGCCCTTCTACCACCTGCTGGCCGAGAATGCGCAGACCAGCTACGTGGCCTATGTTTCGGAACAGAATCTGTTGCCCGACGCGGAGGCCGGCCCGGTCAACCATCCCGACATCAAGAAGTATTTCGGCAGCTTCAGCGGCGGCCGTTACGCCTGGCGCGGCGTGGCCCGCATGTAGGTTCCGGCCGGCCCTACAGCAGCCGCCCGATCAGGCTGATAATGGTGGGAATGTTGATTGCCACCAGCGTCACGCCGACAGCGCCGGCAATCAGCCGGCCGGGCAGCTTGTTGACCAGGAAGGCGGCCACCGGTGCGGCGATCAGCGCGCCGGCCATGATGGCGAGCGCGGTGCCGCCAATGGTGGTCAGGGTGGCGGTGCCGAGCCAGACGGTAAATACCGCGGCCTGCACGGCGGCGATGATCGGTTCAGCGCTATTGGCTGACCCTACCGCCTTGCGCGGCTCATTGCCCTGCACGATCAGCGAAGTGGTGACGATCGGCCCCCAGCCGCCGCCGAAGGAATCGAACAGGCCCCCCAGCAGGCCGATCAGCCCAGGCCGGCTGCGTCGCGGACCGAACCCGTCGCGCCCGTTCCAGCGCAGGGCGCGCAGAATCACCACCAGGCCCATGATCCCGAGATACAGGGCGGCCAGCGGCCGGATGATCGGCAGGGGCAGCAGGGCGATCACGCTGGCGCCGACGATGCCGCCGGCAATACCCGGCAGGATCAGGCGGCGGCAGAGCGGCCAGTCGACATTGCCGAATTTCCAGTGCGACAGGCCCGAAGCAATGCCGGTCGGAATCTTGGTTACGTGCACGGCTGCACTGGCAACGGCCGGCGGCAGGCCGCTCGCCACCAGCACGCTGGTGGCAATGATGCCATAGCCCATGCCGATTGCCCCATCGATCAGCTGGGCGGCAAATCCCACCACGACATACAGCGCAAAGGCCATGTCCATGCACGCGTCTCCTGCCTGCAGTAACGGTTGAAGCCAGTGACGGAACTTACGTGGCGAAGCTTCGTGTTGCGTAGTCTAGCAGAATTTCGCTCGCGTCGGCGGCAGAATGCCGTGTCGTGTCGATGACGAGCCGGGCTGCCTGCGGTGCCTCATAAGGCGCCGAAATGCCGGTAAACGCGGCAAGCTCACCAGACCTTGCGCGCCTATACAAGCCCTTGGGGTCGCGGCTTTCGCAGACCGCAAGATCGGCATGTACGTAAATCTCGTGAAAATCGACACCAATGATCTGCTGCGCTGCCGCCCGCTGGGCAGCAAGTGGTGATATTGCCGAGACGATCACAATCAGGCCGGTGTCGGCCATCAGCCGGGCCACCTCTGCCAGCCGGCGGACATTCTCGGTGCGGTCGTTCTCGGTAAAACCGAGATCCCGGTTCAGCCCGTGCCGCAGGTTGTCGCCATCCAGCACCGCGACCTGGCGGCCCTGTGCAAACAAGGCCCGCTGGGTTGCCATCGCCAGCGTCGATTTGCCGGCACCGGACAGGCCGGTCAGCCACAGCACACCGCCGCGATGGCCGTTCAGTCGCGCGCGGTCGGCTGCGGTCACGCTGGAATCGACAGCGACGATATCGTGAGCGATGCGGTCGGCCGCCTCGATCACGAGGCCGCCGGCAATCTGCGGTCCGCGGATCAGAACGCCGCGGCCGGTTCGGGCCTGTATGTCGTGCAGATCCAGAGCGACCGGCCGGCGGGTGCGCAATACCACCTGGGCGACGCCGTTGCGCTCGACCTGCGTATGGTCGGTGGCGACGTCTAGATTTTCGACATCCAGTGTCTCGGTGATGGCCTCCACTTCGGCCTCGCGCTCTGCGGTGCCGATCTTCAGGGTCACGCGGTCGCCACGTTTCAAGGGCTCGCGATCCAGCCAGAACAGACGTGCGGTGATGCGGTTGGCATCGCGCGGGCGGTGGTCCGGGTTGCTGGCCAGGGCCCCGCGTTCGACGAAAACCTCCTCGTCCAGGGTGAAGGCGACGCTCTCGCCGGCAAGGGCCTCATCGCGTTGCACAGGGACTGCCCCGTCACCGCGCCAGGATTCCAGGCTTGCCACTGTCGCTTCGCGGCCCAGAGGTGCAAAGCGCAGACGGTCGCCGACCTTCAGCCGGCCGCTCTCAATACGGCCGACCACGATGCGGCGGTCGTCGAAACGGTAGAGGTCCTGCACCGGCAGGCGCAGGGGCTGGTCGACCGGCAGAGCGCGGGGGGCAAAGGCGTCCAGCGCACCGAGCAGGGTCGGACCCCGGTACCAGGCGGTGGCCGGGCTGTGTACGGCAATATTGTCGCCGGCGCGGGCCGAAACCGGCACCAGCGCCGACACCTCGATGCCGATATCGGCAAGATAGCCGCGCACGGACTCGGCCACCGCCGCGAAGCGGGCCTCGTCATGGCCGATCAGGTCGATCTTGTTGATGGCGACGGCGACCTGCCGGATGCCGAGCAGATGCAGAAGATAGGCATGGCGGCGGGTCTGCTCGGCCAGGCCCTGCGCGGCATCGACCACCAGAATGGCGGCATCGGCCTGGGCCGCGCCGGTCACCATGTTCTTGAGGAATTCCTTGTGGCCCGGTGCGTCGATGATCACGTAGCGGCGCTGTGCGGTCGTGAACCATATCTGGGTGGTGTCCACCGTGATGCCCTGGTCGCGCTCGACCTGCAGGGCATCCAGCAGGAATGACCATTCGAATTCCAGTCCGCGTTTCGCGGAGACGGCCTTCAGTTGCTCAAGCTTGCCGTCGGGCAGCGAATCCGTGTCATGCAGAAGGCGACCGACCAGGGTCGATTTGCCATGATCGACATGGCCGACGATGACGATGGGAAAGGCGCGCCCCTTCTGGCTGCCGGCGCGGGTCAGTACGGCCTTGGGGTGAATGGCAAGGTCAACGACGCTCATGGTCTGCATCCTTACATATAGCCGGCAACGCGCAGACGCTCGAACGCGTCCTCGGAATCGTGGTCCATGGCGCGGCCGGCGCGTTCCGGCTCGCGGGTGATCTCCAGTTCGCCGATGATCTCCTCGATATTGGCGGCGCGGCTGTCGATCGGGAAGGTGATGCCGATTTCGCCCAGCGAGCGGAAGCGCTTGCCATCGTCATTGGCGAAATACAGCGGCACGACCGGAATGCTCTCGCGCTGGATGTAGCGCCAGATGTCGATCTCGGTCCAGTGCAGCAGCGGATGGATGCGCATATGTACGCCGGGCGGCAGGTCGGCAGCGAAATGATCCCACAGCTCCGGCGGCTGGTCGCGGAAATCCCAGGCGCCGTCGTCGCCGCGCGGACTGAACACGCGCTCCTTGGCGCGGGTGGCCTGCTCATCGCGGCGGATGCCGGCGATCACGCCCTTCAGGCTGTACTGCGAGATCGCTTCCTTCAGCCCCAGCGTCTTGCGGGCGGCGATGCGCGAATTGTGCGGCAGGCCCGGATCGGTCGCCTCCAGCGGCGGGCAGGCATCCTTGATCAGGTCGAGACCCCACTCACCGGCATAGCGGTCGCGGAAGGCATAGGTCTCGGGGAATTCCAGCCCGGTATCGAGATGCATCACCGGAAAGGGAACCCGGCCGAGGAAGGCCTTCTTGGCCAGCCAGATCATCACGTTCGAATCCTTGCCCAGAGACCACAGCATGGCCAGCGGGCGGATGCGGCTGTATGCCTCGCGAAGGATATAGATGCTCTGGGCTTCCAGCGCGTCGAGATCGTCATGCATGATGGAAAATCACTCGTCCAGGGTTCTTGTCTGAGAAGGCAGCGGCGAAACGTGGATGCCGCATTCGGTCTTGTCCTGGCCGCGCCAGCGGCCGGCACGGGCATCCTCGCCGGCAGCCACCGGCTGCGTGCAGGGTGCGCAGCCGATCGAAGGATATCCCTTGGCAACCAGCGGATGGTGCGGCAGGTCATGGATGCGGAAATAGTCTGCGGTCTCCTGCGGGCCCCACGTGGCCAGCGGGTTGAATTTCAGCCGCGCGCCGTCCACCTCGACCAGCGGGATGGCACTGCGGGTGGCGGACTGGAAGCGCTTGCGGCCGTTGATCGAGGCGGCGAAGCCTTTCAGGCCGCGCTCCAGCGGCTCAACCTTGCGGATGCGGCAGCAGGCATCGGCATCACGGAACCACAGCGTGCCGGCTTCATCATTGGCAGCCAGCACCTTCTGGTCCGGCCGCAGGATGCGCAGGTCGGCCAGCCGCAGCTGCGCCGCAATCTCGTCGCGATACGCCAGCGTTTCGTCGAACAGCTTGCCGGTATCGAGGAACAGCACCGGTGTGCTGCGGTCGATCCCGGCCACCATGTGCAGCAGAACCGCTGCTTCGGCACCAAAGGACGAGACCAGGGCGATCTGGCCGGGGAACAGGTCGCGGATGGCAATCTCCAGGATCTGCTGCGGCGAGCGACCCTGCAGGCGCGCATCAAGCGCTGCTGCATATTCGTCGAGATCGAGCGGAGCGAGGGCGAGCGCACTCATTCGGCGGCCTCCGGTTTGCGCAGTTTCTGCAGGCGCAGCTGCAATGCCGTCGGACGGCCATCGGCTGCCGGCTGGTAGACGGCGCTGAAATCGCCCAGTGCTCCGGCAAGTGCTGCCGCGGCATCCGGATGGGCAAGTTCGAAGGCATCGAAACCGCTGCGATGCATGTGCCAGAGCTGGTCGCGCAGTATGTTGCCGGTGGCGCGCAGCTCGCCCTGATAGCCGAAGCGCTCACGCAGCAGGCGCGCCTGGCTGTAGGCGCGGCCGTCGGAGAATTTTGGAAATTCCAGTACGATCAGGCCGAAACGGCCGGCTTCGGGGCCGAAATCGAGGATATCCACCGTGTTGGGCAGGCGGATGCCGAGCGGTGCATTGCGGGTTTCCAGCGCCGCCCGTTCCGTCAGCCAGCGGGCATGGGAGATCAGCACCGGCCCGTCGGCGGGCAGTGCTGCGTCATCGGCTGCGGAGGTCCAGCGGTCCTCGGAGACAGTGCCGTTCTTAAGCAGCGGCATAGACGGCCTCCTTGAACGGCGCGAGGCCGACGCGGCGGTAGGTGTCGAGAAACCGTTCTTCACTGCTGCTGCGCAGGCGCAGATAGGTTTCCACCAGCGTATCGATGGCATCAACCGCCTGGTCGGCATTCAGTGCCGGGCCAAGAATGTCACCGAGTGTCGCGTTCTCGTCGGCTGAGCCGCCGAGAGTCAGCTGGTAGAATTCCTCCCCCGCCTTGTCGACGCCGAGGATGCCGATATGGCCCACATGGTGGTGGCCGCAGGCATTGATGCAGCCCGAGATCTTGATCTTCAGCTCGCCGATATCATGTGCACGCTCCCAGTTGCGGAAGCGCAGGGCGATCTGCTGGGCGATCGGGATCGAACGGGCATTGGCCAGGGCGCAGTAATCGAGGCCGGGGCAGGCGATGATGTCAGATGCCAGCCCTGCATTGGGGGTGGCGAGATCGTAGGCCTTCAGTGCCTTGTGAACGGCCGGCAGGTCGGCCTGCCTGATATGGGGCAGCACGAGATTCTGCTCGTGCGTCACCCGGATCTCGCCAAAGCTGTAGCGGTCGGCGATATCGGCCACCGCGGCCATCTGCTCGGCCGAGGCATCGCCCGGCGGCGCGCCTTCCTTCTTCAGAGATACGGTGACGATGCTGTAGCCAGGCTGCTTGTGCTTCGCCGTGTTGCGTCGTGCCCACAGGCCGAATTCGAAATCGCGGCGGAAGGCCTCGGCATAGGCCGGTGCGATGCCGGCCGGCAGGGCCTCGAAGGGCGGCGGTGCGAAATGCGCCGCAATCTGGTCGATCGCTTCCCGCGGCAGCCTGAGGGCGCCGTCGCGGCTGGCCAGCCATTCGGCCTCGACCTTTTCGCGCATCGCCTCGATGCCGATCTCGTGGACCAGTATCTTGATCCGTGCCTTGTAGAGATTGTCGCGCCGGCCGAACTGGTTGTAGACGCGCAGGATGGCTTCGAGATAGCTCAGCAGGTGCTGCTTGGGCAGGAAGTCGCGGATCGTCTTGCCGATGAAGGGCGTGCGGCCCAGCCCGCCGCCAACGATGACCTCGAAGCCGGTTTCGCCGGCGGCGTTGCGATGCATGCGCAGACCGATATCGTGCACCCGCACGGCGGCGCGGTCGTTGGGGGAGCCTGTCACCGCAATCTTGAACTTGCGCGGCAGGAAGCTGAATTCCGGATGGAAGGTCGACCATTGCCGGATGATCTCGCACCAGACGCGCGGATCCTCGATTTCGTCATGGGCGGCGCCGGCGAACTGGTCGGTGGTGGTGTTGCGGATGGTGTTGCCGCTGGTCTGGATCGCGTGCATCTGCACCTTGGCCAGATCGGCCAGCGCATCGGCGGATTCCTCCAGTTTGATCCAGTTGAACTGCAGGTTCTGCCGGGTGGTGAAATGCCCCCAGCCGCGGTCATATCTGCAGGCGATCTGCGACAGGGCGCGCAGCTGGCGGGACGACAGCACGCCATAGGGAATGGCGATGCGCAGCATATAGGCATGCAGCTGCAGATACAGGCCGTTCTGCAGGCGCAGCGGCTTGAACTCGTCCTCGCTCAGTGCACCGGACAGGCGCCGGGCCACCTGGCCACGGAATTGGGCGACGCGTTCGTCCACCAGGGTCTGGTCGATGTCGTCATACTGGTACATGGGGCGGTCTTTCCCGGATTCAGGCGGCGGGGGTGTTTTCGATGGTCGGGCCTGCTGCGCGGATACGCTCGCGGAACTGCACCGGCAGCGGCGGTGTCATGCTGTCGTCCACCGGGATCAGGTAAGGCGCGACGATCACGTTCATCTTTGCCTGCGCGGCGGCCTCAGCCAGCAGGGCGGCGCCGGCCTCGGCATTGGGGACTACCGAGGCTTCGGCAATATGCCGGCTCCAGCCGGCGGCGCGGGTCAGGTAGACGACGTCGCCACTTTTCAGGTCGTTGGCGGTAACCACCTGGGGCTGGCTGTCGAGTTTCGGGGCTTTTGCCATGCGATCCTTCCTTACGCGCGCCGCCGCAGCGGCAGGGCGGCGTTGTCGGCCTTCGCTTTCCCCGCCACCGTGCCGATCACCAGCAGCACCGGGCCGTCTCCGTGTCGTGTGGCAAGCGTGGGCAGATCGTCGAGGTGGCCGGCGCTGACGCGCTGGTCGGGCCGGGTGCCGTTCTCGATCAGGGCCACCGGCAGCGACGGGGCGATACCGGCTTCCAGCAGCCGCTCGCGGATTGTGTGGGCCTGGGCGAGGCCCATATAGACGACCACGGTTTCACCAGCACGCACCCGCTCCGTCCAGGCAAGCTGGGGTTCGCCGGCCCTGAGCTGGCCGCTGACCAGGGCGACACCGTGGCTGAGATCGCGATGGGTCAGCGGAATGCCGGCCGCCGCCGCGCAGCCCAGCGCCGCAGTGATGCCCGGGATCACCTGCACGGCTATGCCGCGGGCCTCAAGATAGTCCGCTTCCTCGCCACCGCGGCCGAACACGAGGGGATCGCCGGCCTTCAGCCGCACGACGCGGCGGCCCAGAGCCGCCTGTGCGGCCATCAGCGTGTTGATGTCATCCTGGCTCATGTGGTGATGACCGCGGCGCTTGCCGACGGCGATGCGCTCGGCATCGCGGCGGGCCAGGTCCAGCACTGCCGGGGCGACCAGGTCGTCGACCAGGATCACGTCGGCATCCTGCAGGGCGCGATGGGCGGCAATGGTCAGCAGATCGGGATCGCCGGGGCCGGCGCCGACCAGCTGCACCAGCCCGGTATTCTCCGGCTGCGGTGCGTTCAGTTCGGTCAGCAGGGCGCTGCGGGCACCGGCATGATCGCCGGCCAGCGCCTTCGCGGCGACGCTGCCATCGAAGACGCGGGTCCAGAAGCGCTTGCGCGTGGCCGGATCGGGCAGGATACGCGCCACCGTCGCCCGCGCCTCGCTGGCCAGTGCCGCGAGGTCGCCGAGCCGCGCCGGCAGCAGGCATTCGATCTGCGCGCGGATACGGCCCAGCAGCAGTGGCGCCGCGCCGTTCGATGCGATGCCGATGGTGATGTCGCCACGTTCGACAATGGCGGGAACAAGAAAATCCGAAAGCTCGGCACGGTCGACCACGTTGACCAGCAGGCCGCGGGCATGAGCCGCGGCGGCCACGGCCTCGTCGAGGGGACCGCCGGCCGCGCTGACCACCAGGCGCATGCCATCGAGCCGGGAGGGGGAGAAGGGCTCTGGAAGATGGACAAGCTGCCCGGTGGCCGCGAGGCCGGCGATTTCTGGAACGGGGGCCGCGGCTAGAACGGTGACGGCTGCGCCCGCCTTCAGCAGCAGGCGAATCTTGCGGGCGGCATTTTCGCCACCGCCGACCACGAGGACAGGGCGGTCGCGCAGGATCAGGAAGCTGGGAAAGGTCTGCATGGCAGGGCTTCTCGCCGGGTTGGGACACACCGTCTGTGCGGGGCCATATTTAACAGCCAGAATGAATAGTCAACATATTTATACGATTGTTTGTGATATAATAACTTAAATAACTATAACTAAATGTATTAATTGGATGTGGTGGTTATTACCTGCTGCGTAATTGCTAACCCTATGTTTCTGCTGAACCCTCCCTTCATCACCAACCGATGGAGGAGTACCGTCATGACCACAGATCGTACCTTGCGCCTGCTGCTGCGTGCCGATGGGGTATTTTGCATCCTGCTCGCTTTGCCCTGCCTGCTGGCTTCCGCCTGGCTCGCCGGGTTCCTGCTGCCCGGGCTGGCCACCGTGCTGACGGTGCCGACCGATCTCGCGCTGTTCGAACTCGGCATGGTGCTGGCCGGCTATGGCGCCCTGATGCTGATGCTGTCCATGCAGGGCGGTGTCAGCCCCGGCTTCGTTGCCGTTACCGCTGCGGCGGACGCTGCCTGGGTGTTCGGCACCATTCTGCTGCTGGCCTTGGCGGCACCGGTATTCAGTGGCTGGGGCATCGTTGCACTGGCGGTGGTGGCTGCGGATACCGGCCTGCTGGGCGTGCTGAAGGCGCGCAGCCTGCGTGGCGTGTGGCAGGCGGAAGCCGGGGCGGCCCATGTCTGACAGCCATCTGCGGCTGGACCGGATCTCCCTGCCGCGCGACGATGCGGCAGGGAGATTCGTCATGAGCAGCCTGACCGCCGATTCTGCCGCCAGCGCGGCCCTGCCGGCCCCGGATTTCGGCATCCTGATGCGCCAGTGGCGCCGCCGCCGGGGCCTCAGCCAGCTGCATCTGGCCGAGACCGGCGGCGTATCGCAGCGCCATGTCAGCTTTCTCGAATCCGGCCGTGCCCGCCCGAGCCGCCAGATGGTGCTGCATCTGGGCGAGCTGCTCGACCTGCCGCTGCGCGAACGCAACCGCCTGCTGACGGCCGCCGGCTTTGCCGCCGCCTATCGCGAAAGCCGGCTCGATGCGCCGCAACTGGCCGAGGCCCGCATGGCGCTCGACCTGCTGCTGCGCCAGCAGGAGCCGTTTCCGGCCATCGTGGTCGACGGCACCTGGACGATGCAACTGGGCAACCGGGCGGCGCAGCGCATGATCGGCTTCCTGCTTGGTCCCGGCGCAGCCGGCGACAGCCCCGCCAACCTGATCCGGCTGCCGCTGCATCCGAAACTGGCGCGACCTTACATCGTCAACTGGGAAGAGGTGGCGGCGGCGATGCTGCACCAGCTGCAGCGCGAAGCACTCGACAACCCGGCCGCTGCCGCCCTGCTGGCCGAGGTGCGGCGCTATCCCGATGTCGAGACTTTGTGGCGCGGGCTGGACTGGGATGCGGCGCCGCGCTCGGTGCTGACCTTCCGGGTCGAAAAGGATGGGCTGGCGCTCAGTCTGGTGACGCTGATCGCCACCTTCGGGACACCGCAGGATGTCACCCTGCAGGATCTGCGCATCGAAAGCTTCCTGCCTGCCGATGCCGCCACCGAGCGGATTTTCCGTCAGCTGGCTGAGGGATAGCGCTGTCCCGGACATTGATTCGGATCAACGACTTCGCCCTGAAAACGGCGCAATCTTCCAATATGGACAGAGGATGCACTCAGGAGGCGAAGCGATGAAAGTTGCCGACATCATGACGCCGCGGGTCGAGACCATACCGGCCGACGCCACGGTGGGACAGGCGATCCGCCTGATGCTGCAGAAGCATGTCAGCGGCCTGCCGGTGGTCGACGCCGCCGGCAAGCTGGTTGGCATGATCACCGAGGGCGACTTCCTGCGCCGGGGCGAGCTCGGCACCGCACCCCAGGCGCACTGGCTGCAGGCTTTCCTGGCACCTGCCGAGGCGGCGGATGCCTATACCCGCAGCCATGCCCGCAAGGTCGGCGAGGTGATGACCGCCGATGTGATCAGCGTCGATCCAGACGAGCCTCTCGAAGCCATCGTGAAGCTGATGGAGAAACATCGCGTCAAGCGCCTGCCGGTGCTGCGCGATGGCAGGCCCGTCGGCGTGGTCAGCCGTGCCGATCTGCTGCGTGCGTTTGCCGGCGTGATCGCCGAGACGAAGCCGGCCACCAGCAGCGATGCGGCAATTCGCGCCCATGTCCTTGCCGAGATGCAAAAGCAACCCTGGGCGCCGACAGCTTCGGTCAACGTGATTGTGCGCGACGGTGTGGTACACCTCTGGGGCAGCATATTCCAGGACAGCCAGCGCGCGGCCCTGCATGTCCTGGCCGAGAACGCACCCGGTGCCAGGGGCGTGCGCGATCACCTGCTCTGGCTGGACCCGATGTCGGGCATGTATATCGAAAGCCCCGACAAGGGCTGAAACGTCAGCCGAGCTTTGCCGCGGCCGCCTTGGTCGCCATCAGGCGCTTTTCCAGCATCGGCGCCATGGCCGGCCGCAACAGATCCAGGACCTGCTGCCCTGCCCCGGTCGGAGAACCCGCCGCGAAGGGCGGTGCCGGATCGTATTCGATGCCGAGCTGGATCGCCCTGGCCGTATCCTCGCCAGCCATCGTTGCCACCAGCGCCAGGGCGAAGTCGATTCCCGCCGTCACGCCGCCGCCGGTAACGCGGTTGCGGTCGATCACCCAGCGCTCGTGTACCGGGATGGCGCCGAGCAGGGCCAGCTGATCATGGGAAGCCCAGTGGGTGGTGGCGCGGTATCCCTTCAGCAGCCCGGCGGCGCCCAGCACCAGTGCGCCGGTGCAAACCGACGTAACCCATTGCGCGCCGGCGGCCTGCCGGCGCAGGAAATCCAGCGTCTCGTCATCCTCCATCAGGGCGATCTGGCCCGGCCCGCCGGGTACGCAGATCACGTCGCATTGCGGGCAGTCGGCAAAGCCGGTGCTTGGCAGCATCCGCAGACCGCGGTCGCAGCGCACCGGGTCGAGATTTTTCCAGACCAGGTGCACCTGTGCGCCGGGCACGCGGGCAAACACCTCGAACGGCCCGGTCAGGTCGAGCTGGGTCAGGTCGGGGAACAGCAGCAGGCCGATCTGCATGACGGGACTCCTCCGGGCTTGCCGGCGCAGTCTAGCCGCAGTCCGCACCCACCGCATCCGCAACATGGGCAAAGCCGTCGCGTTCCAGCAGCAGGGCAAGGCCGGTGAGGATGCGGCGCACCACCAGCGGACCCTCGTAGACCAGCGCAGTCAGCATCTGCACCAGCGAGCAGCCCATGCGGATTTTCGCATAGGCATCTGCCGCGCTGCCGATGCCGCCAGCACCGACAATGGCATAGCGCTGCCGGTTCATGCGCCGGTAGGTTTCGCGAATGCAGGTCTCAGCGAGCGCCGCGGCCGGCGGTCCCGCAACGGCGCCGGGCCGGTCGCGCCAGACCGCTGGTGGCGTTGTCAGGCCTTCGGGCTTCACCGGCGGCAGGTTGAACATGAAGCCGGACACGAAATCATGCGGCTCGGCGGCTTCCAGCAGGCGCTCGATGGTGGCGATGCCGCCCAGCGGCGAGACCTTGAGGAAAACTGGACAGGGCAGGGCGAGATCGGCCAGAGCAGAGAGGCAGGTCCGCAGGTTGCCGGCCTCGGCGAAGAAGTCGCGGCCATCCTCGGTATTCGGGCAGCTCAGGTTCAGCATCAGGTAATCGGCGCAGGGCGCCATCAACCGCACACCCTCAGTATACTCGGCAATGATCTGTTCAGCCGTTTCCGGCGGCGTGCCGCGCCCGCGGTTGGTTTTCACGATATTGATACCCAGTGGCACCGGCAGGCGGGTCTGCTGCAGGCGGGCGGCGATGGCCGGAATGCCGTCATTGGGCAGGCCGTAATGCACTAGGATGGCGCGGTCGTCCGGCAGGCGGAACAGCCTCGGCTGCGGGTTGCCGCGCGAGGGATCGACCGAAACCGAACCGATCTCGATGGCGCCGAAACCGAGTGCAGAGAGGACGGCGATGCCGGTGCCGCTCTTGTCGAAGCCGGCCGCGAGGCCGAGCGGGTTGGGGAAATGCAGGCCGGCGACATCCATGGCAAGGCGTGGATCGTCAACGCCGACGAGGTGACGCAGCGGCCCGGCCAGCGGGGCCAGCGCCGCGGCGGTCGCAAGGGCCAGCCGGTGCGCCCGTTCGGCTTCCAGCCAGAACAGCAGCGGACGGGCAATGCCGGTGTAAAGCCCCATATGGTGTGTCCTTCCCCTGCGGCAGAGTATAGACGGGCCGGGCCTGCGCGTCAGCCGCCTGCCGTTGCGGCAGTGCTGCCGGTTTGGCGCCGGCGCCGTCCCGTGCTAGTCTTGCCATACAAAATCCGGCAATCCGGCAGCCGCCGGCAGATATGGTCTAGGGACATCATGGATCTGAATTTCACCAAGGAAGAACTCGCGTTCCGCGACGAGGTGCGCAACTTCATCGACGAACATTTCGATGCCGAGATGCGCGCCGCCATGAAGCGCACCCGCACCGGCTACATTGCCAAGCATCTGCATATCCGCTGGCAGAAGGCGCTGAATGGCAAGGGCTGGCTGGCACCGAACTGGCCAAAGGAATATGGCGGGCCGGGCTGGACCGCCGCGCAGCGCTACATTTACGATCAGGAGATGATGTCGGCCGGCGCGCCCATCGTCGTGCCTTTCGGTCCGCGCATGCTGGCGCCGGTGATCATGAAATTCGGCACCCCCGAGCAGAAGCAGAAATACCTGCCCGACATTCTCGCCAGCAACACCTGGTGGTGTCAGGGCTATTCCGAGCCGGGTTCGGGCTCCGACCTCGCCTCGCTGCAGATGAAATGCGAGGACAAGGGCGACCATTACCTCTGCAATGGCAGCAAGATCTGGACCTCCGAGGCGCAGCATGCCGACATGATCTTCTGCCTGGTGCGCACGGCACAGGGCAAAAAGCCGCAGGAAGGCATTTCCTTCATCCTGATCGACATGAAGACTCCGGGCGTAACCGTGGCGCCGATCGTCACCATCGACGAGCCGGGTGCGCATATGCAGGAAGTCAATCAGGTTTTCTTCGACGATGTGAAGGTGCCGAAGGAGAATCTGGTTGGCGAATGGAACCAGGGCTGGACCTGCGCCAAATACCTGCTGGAATTCGAGCGCGGCAATGCCTATTCGGGCAGCCTGAAGCGCGGCCTGCAGCGCATCCGCCGCACCGCCGAGGCCGAGATGGCCGGTGGTGGCCAGCCGCTGATCGCCGATCCGGCCTATGCGGCACGGCTGGCGCAGATCGAGATCGAGGTGATGGCACTGGAGATGACCGAACTGCGCATCCTCGGCCAGCTGTCCAGCGGCCAGAATGTCGGTGCCGCCTCGTCGATCCTGAAGACCCGCGGAACCGAGCTGCAGCAGGCGGTCACCGAGCTGGGCGCCGAGACGGTCGGCTATTACATGCTGCCCTTCACCCCGCTGGTGGAGGGTGGCAACGAACCGACCATCGGCCCCGATTATGCCGACGGCGTAGCCCAGCGCTATCTGAACATGCGCAAGGTCTCGATCTATGCCGGCTCCAACGAGATCCAGCGCAACATCATGTCGAAGCTGATCCTCGGCCTGTAATTATGGCGGATATGCCAGCCCGGCATCAGGCCGGGCCGGTCTTCCAGCGCGGACGACCCACCATCACCAGCTCGCCATCGGCATCGCGCAGTTCGATGCGGCCCTCGCGGTCTGCCGGCATCGACCAGTCGACCGGATCCACCTCGCAATAGGCGGTGATCGGGCCACGTGCCTTTTTCAGATACTGGCTGTCGAAGCCGGTGACGATCCAGCGCGTGCCTTTCGGCGGCTGGCGGCTCATCAGCGCGAGATTGCCCGTCATCTCGGCAAGGTTGGTCAGCGCCACGGCATGCAGCGAACGCAGATGATTGCGCAGGCGGCGGCGATCCGCCATGCGGATTTCGGCCACACCCGGCGCCAGCGTCAGCACCTCGGCGCCGATGCTGCCGGCATAAGGCACGACGAAACCGATCAGCCGGCTGAACAGGCTGCGACCGAAAGGCAGGCGGCGCAGGCTGTCCCAGCGGCGCAGGGTCGGGTTGATATCCATGGCGGTGGCGGTCATTGCGAAGGCCCTTCTTCGGAAAATCAGGCGTGCGACTGGCCGGCAGTTCCGGCAAGTGCCGCCCAGATCAGATCGCTGAGCTTGCGGGCGGCGGCCTCCGGCTTCTGGCTGGTGCGGCCATCGAGCCACAGCCGCAGCCAGGCCTGCACCGGACCGACCACCAGGCTGAGCAGCAGCTCCGGCGGCAGGGCGCGGATCGATCCCGCGGCCATGGCCGGCTTCAGCCGCGCCAGCAACGGCCGCAGGAAATCGGCGGTACCGCGCTGCAGATCGCTTTCCGTTGCGATGACATCCGGATCGCGGCGGTATTCGGCGAGAAACCGGGCGGCCGCCGGATTGGCCACGGCCCAGGCGATATGGGTCGCCACGAATCCGTCCAGCAGGCTGCGGGCATCGTCGCGACGGGTCAGTTCGGCGGCCAGCACTGCCCGGTAGCGCTCCAGCAGATCGGCATAGAGGGCGGCCATCAGGCCTTCGCGGCTGCGGAAATGGTGATACAGGCTGCCGATCGATATCCGCGCGGCGTCGCGCACCTGCTCGATGGTGGTGGCCGATGGGCCCTGGCGGTCGAACAGCTCCAGCGCTACCGCGAGTGCCCGGTTGCGGCTGTCGCGCCGGTCGCTGCCGGCTGGGGCGGGCGGTGTTCGGGGGGGCGCGGCCAGGCGTCTGGAATCCGTCATGGCCACGGTTATATCGCGATTAGAATAAAATTCTAGAAGAAAATTCTAGTGCGGGCCCTCCCCGGGGAAGCACCCGGTAAAGGCGCGCATCGCCGCGCTCTCCGGCACGTCGCGCCGGCGCACGAAGAGGGTTTCGACCCGGCCCTGGGCCGGCGGGATCGGGTGCAGGCGCAGGGCAGCATGCAGGGTGCTTTTCTCGACCGCGGCGCGAGGCAGCAGGGTGACGCCGACATTGGCGCTGACACAGCCAAGCATGCCCTCGAGGGTGCCGAATTCGAGGCGCCGGAACGGCATCCAGCCTTCGCCCGACAGATATTGCTCGAGCCGCTGCCGGTAGGAGCAGCCGGTGCGGAACACCACAGCGGTTGGCGCGGGATTGGCCTGGCGATAGGCGGCGAGATCGGGCCAATCCTGCGCCATGACAAGGACAAGCTCCTCCTCCACCAGCGGCAGGGTGGCAAGGTCCGGGTGTTCGACCGGCGCGGCGACGAAGGCACCGTCGAGGCTGCGGTCCAGCACCTGGTCGAGCAGGGCGGCGGTGGTGCCGGTGCTGATATCCAGCGTCACATCAGGATGGCGCGCATGATACCGGGCCAGCAGGGCGGGCAGGCGCACGGCGGCCGTGGTTTCCATGGTGCCGATTGCCAGCATGCCACCAATCCCGCCGTCTTCCTGCGCCGCCTGTCGAGCTTCGGCGGCCAGTGCCAGAATCTGGCCGGCATAGGGCAGCAGCCGCCGGCCGGCCGCCGTCATGCGCATGCCGCGGCTGTGACGGGTGAACAGCGCGACACCCAGGCGTTCCTCCAGCAGCCGGATGCGGGTGGTGACATTGGACTGGACGGTGTTCAGTTCGCCGGCGGCACGGCTGATGCTGCCGCAGCGGGCCACGGCGGCGAAGCAGGTCAGGTCCGATAGCTCCATGATATCTCAATTTAAGATGGGTAATATCATTTCTTTTCGTTATTCAAGATATCATGGGGCCACTAAACTGCCACGGCAATTATTCGCGAGAGCCCGATGACCCTGACCACGGCCCTGACCCGCCGGCTCGGCATTCGTCACCCCATCATCTCGGCGCCGATGCATGTCGTCGGAGGCGGGGCCCTGGCCGCCGCCGTGAGCGCGGCCGGCGGGTTGGGGCTGATCGGCGGCGGCTACGGCGATTCCAGCTGGCTGGACAGCCAGTTCGATATTGCCGCCGGACAGCGGGTCGGCGTCGGCTTCATCACCTGGTCGCTCCGGAAATCACCCCCGCTGCTCACCGGCGTTCTCAGGCGGAAACCCGCCGCCGTGATGCTGTCGTTCGGTGATCCCCGCCCCTTTGTCGATGAAATCCGTGCGGCCGGCGCGCTGCTGATATGCCAATGCCAGAACATCGACCATGTCTGGGATGCGATCGATGTCAGAGCCGATGTCATCGTCGCCCAGAATGCGGAAGCCGGCGGGCATGGTGCGCTTCGGGGCGCATTGTCCTTCGTTCCGGAGGCGGCGGATTTGATCGCCAGCCATGCGCCGCAAGCGATCCTGGTGGCTGCCGGCGGAATCGCTGATGGCAGGGGTCTGGCCGCCGCACTGACACTCGGTGCCGAGGGCGTGCTGGTCGGGACCCGCTTCTGGGCGTCTTCGGAAGCGCTGGTGCACCGGCGCCATCACGAGGCGATCCTTGAAGCAACCGGCGACGAGACGATCCGGACAACGGTCGTCGATATTGCGCGGCAGATCCCATGGCCGCGCGGTTTCACGGCGCGGGTCCGGCGCAATGCTTTCACGCAGCGCTGGCATGGCCGTGAGGCCCTGCTGGAGCAGAATGTGGCGGTCGAGGGGCCACGCTACAGGCGGGCTTTCGCAGAAGGCGATCCGGACAATACCGGTGTCTGGTTCGGGGAGGCCGCAGGCATCATCGGCACGATCTCGCCCGCCGCCGCGATTGTTGAAACAATGGTGCAGCAGGCCGATGCCATCTTCAGGAGGATCGCTTCATGAGCAATGCGCTGTGCCGTCGTCTCGGCATCGAACACCCTGTTCTGCTGGCCCCGATGGCCGGCGAGGCGGCGAAGCCGGCGCTGGCCGCCGCGGTATCCGGTGCGGGCGGTCTCGGCATGCTGGGTTGCGGCTACATGACGCCGCAGGCGGTGCGTGACACCATCCGGGCGATCCGCGCCACAACGGACAGACCATTCGGCATCAACCTGTTCACGCCACTGGACTGGACTGCCGACCCGGAAAAGATGGTGGCCTACCGGGCGCAGCTTGCTGCCGCTCATGCCGATCTGGGCATCCCCGAACCAGATATCCCGAACAAATACGAGGAAAGCTATGCCGAGCAGCTGGCCGTCATCCTCGATGAGGCGCCGCCGGTCTTCGGCTGCACCTTCGGTATCCCCGGACCCGACGAAATGGCGGCATTGAAGGCACGCGGAATTCTCGTGGTCGGGACAGCAACCACGGTTGCGGAAGCGGTGGCGCTGGAGGCGGCCGGCGTCGACGCCGTTGCCGCCCAGGGTGCCGAGGCCGGTGGCCACCGCGGCAGTTTTCTCGTGCCATTCGACGCGGCACTGATCGGCACCATGGCACTGGTGCCGCAGATCGTATCGGCCGTGTCCGTGCCGGTCATCGCCGCTGGCGGTATCGCCGACGGGCGTGGTGTGGCGGCTGCGCTTTGTCTCGGTGCCCAGGCGGCTGCCATCGGCACCGGGTTCCTGCTGGCCGACGAGGCAGGGCTGAATATGGCCTATCGCGGCGCGCTGCAGGGCGGTGGTGTGCATGACACGGTGCTGACCCGCGCTTTTTCCGGCCGGCCCGCCCGCGGTATCCGCAACGCATTTCTTGAGCGCCTCGCCGGCAGCGACGCCGAGATTCCGGACTATCCGGTCGCCAATGCCATGAGCCGCACCATGCGCGCTGCTGCGGCGAAAGCCGGTCGGGCCGAATACCTGTCGCTGTGGGCCGGCCAGGCCGGCGCGCTGGCGCGGGCCGAGCCGGCGGCCGCGATATTGCACCGCGTCATGGCCGAAGCGCGGCAGGCGCTGGTCCAGGCTCTGTAGGCAGGTGGGGTCGCCGGCGGAATCCGGGGCCGGCTCTTGCCTTCACCGGGCCTGCCGGTAGAGTCTGGGGGACAAGGCGACAATCCTGACCGAGTGGTCAATTTCCCGCAGGAGTGCGTAATGGCGAAAGAGCTGCATCATTTCATCGGCGGCAAGCAGGTAGCCGGCAAGTCCGGCCGGTTCCTGGATGTCTACAATCCGACCACCGGCGAAGTCAGCGCCCGGTCGCCGCTGGCGACGAAGGCCGAGGTCGAGGCGGCGATTGCCGACAGCCAGCGTGCATTCGCCGAATGGAGCGCAACCTCACCGCTGGTGCGGGCGCGTGTCATGTTCAAGTTCAAGGAGCTGTGCGAGAAGCATGCCGACGAACTGGCGCTGCTGATCTCGAACGAGCATGGCAAGGTGGTCTCGGATGCCAAGGGCTCGCTGCAGCGCGGCCTCGAGGTGGTGGAATTCGCCTGCGGCATCCCGCATCTGCTGAAGGGCGAATATTCCGACAGCGTGGCGCGCGGTATCGACGTCTACTCGATGCGCCAGCCGCTTGGCGTGGTCGCCGGCATTACCCCGTTCAACTTTCCGGCCATGGTGCCGATGTGGATGTTCGCCGTCGCCATCGCCGCCGGCAACACCTTCATCCTGAAGCCTTCCGAGAAGGACCCGTCCTGCCCGCTGCGGCTGGCCGAACTGATGCTGGAGGCCGGGGCGCCGGCCGGTGTGCTGAACTGCGTGATCGGCGACAAGGAATCGGTCGATACCCTGCTGACCGATCCACGCATCCAGGCCGTCAGCTTCGTCGGCTCGACGCCGATTGCCCAGTATGTCTATGCCACCGCCGCCGCGCATGGCAAGCGCGTCCAGGCGATGGGCGGCGCCAAGAACCACATGATCATCATGCCCGATGCAGACATGGACCAGGCCGTCGATGCGCTGATGGGTGCCGGCTACGGCTCGGCCGGCGAGCGCTGCATGGCTGTCTCGGTGGCCGTGCCGGTCGGCAAGGCCACTGCCGACAAGCTGGTCGAGGCGCTGGCGCCGCGGGTGCGCGCGCTGAAGGTCGGCCCCGCCACCGACAAGGACAGCGAGATGGGTCCGCTGGTGACCGCCGAGCATCTGGCCAAGGTGCGTGGCTATGTCGATACCGGCGTGAAGGAAGGCGCCAAGCTGGTGGTGGATGGCCGCGGCATGAAGCTGCAGGGCTACGAGAACGGGTTTTTCCTCGGTGGCTGCCTGTTCGACAACGTGACATCCGACATGCGGATTTACAAGGAAGAGATTTTCGGCCCGGTCCTGTCGGTCGTGCGCACCGAAAATTTCGAGGAAGCCGCGCGGCTGCCGACCGAGCATGAATACGGCAACGGCGTCGCCATCTTCACCCGCGACGGCGATGCCGCCCGTGACTTCGCCGCCAAGGTGCAGGTCGGCATGGTTGGCATCAACGTGCCGATCCCGGTGCCGCTGGCATTCCACAGCTTCGGCGGCTGGAAGCGCTCGGCCTTCGGCGACATGAACCAGCATGGCCCCGAGGGTGTGCGTTTCTATACCAAGGTCAAGACCGTCACCTCGCGCTGGCCGACCGGAATCCGCTCGGGCGCAGAGTTCATCATGCCGACGATGAAGTGACCGGCAGGGATGTGACCGGCGACGGTATGCAGAAAGCGGGCGGCAGGGTAACCTGCCGCCCGTTGCATTTCCGCGGAAGCCAAAATCTGCCCGTATGAGCGTTCTCGAGACCTACCGACAGAAACTAGCCGCTGGCGAGCTGGCGGAAGACCCGGCCCAGGAACTGGCTGCCGAAAAGCTGGAACTGCTGAGCCGGCGTCTGGTGCAGTACCGACCGGGTGGCGAAGATACCTGGCTGCAGAAACTCAGCTTCGGGCGCAAGCGCGAGCCGGTGCCGCAGGGCCTCTATGTCTACGGCGATGTCGGTCGCGGCAAATCGATGCTGATGGACCTGTTCTTCGAGGCCGCCCCCGTCGGGCGGAAACGCCGGGTGCATTTCCATGCCTTCATGCAAGAAGTGCATGCTGAGATCTTCCGCTATCGCAAGCTGGCCGAGGACGACC
The DNA here is from genome assembly GCF_964218355.1 of Ferrovibrio sp. Taxonomy (GTDB): domain Bacteria; phylum Pseudomonadota; class Alphaproteobacteria; order Ferrovibrionales; family Ferrovibrionaceae; genus Ferrovibrio. The sequence goes on from NZ_CAXPMC010000003.1 coordinate 89,102, forward strand.
CGGAAAAGAAGCGGGGTGGCGACGACCCAATCCGGCCGGTCGCGAAAAAGATTGCCGAAGCCGCATGGCTGCTCTGTTTCGATGAGCTGCAGGTGACCGACGTCGCTGATGCGATGATCCTGGGCCGGCTTTTCGAGAAGCTGTTCGACCGCGGCGTCGTCGTGGTCGCAACCTCGAACCGGGCGCCTGATGCGCTGTACCAGGGCGGTCTGAACCGGCCCCTGTTCGAGCCGTTCATCGCCCTGTTCAAGGACAAGCTGGATGTGCTGCATCTTGCCGCCAGCCGTGACTATCGCCTGCAGCGCCTGAGTCGCGAGAAGGTCTGGTTCAGTCCGCTGGGGGCGGCGGCAACGGCATCGCTGGACCGTGCCTTCGCCTTGCTGACCGACGATGCAGACGGCGCGCCAGCCGAGATCGAGCTGCTCGGGCGCAAGCTCCAGGTGCCGCGGCAGGCGCGCGGCGTGGCACGGTTTGCGTTCGACGATCTTTGCGTTCAGCCGCTGGGCCCGGCGGATTTCCTTGCCGTCGCGGGCACCTATCACACGGTGATGATCGATGGTATCCCGACCCTCGGTCCGGCCAGCCGCAATGAGGCGAAGCGCTTCGTGACGCTGGTCGATGCATTATACGAGGCGAAGGTGAAGCTGATGGCAACCGCGGCGGCGCCGCCGGAGACGCTGTATCCGGAAGGCGACGGGGCCTTCGAGTTTCAGCGCTGCGTGTCGCGGCTGAACGAGATGCAGAGCGAAGAATACCGGGCCCTGCCGCATGCCGGCCCGGGCCCGGAGCAGAAGCCGGCTTAATTCGGCAGCAGCAGGTCGCGGGCGCGGTCGATGCGGGCGCCGGTCAGCTGGGCGCCGAGAAGATTGGCGCCCTCGAAGCGACCGTCAGTCAGGTCGGCGCCGGTGAGGACCGCCTCGCGCAGATCGGCTTCGCGCAGATCGGCGCCAACCAGGCTGGCGCCGTCGAGATTGGCAGTAACCAGCAGGGCCTTTTTCAGCTTGGCGGCACCGAGGTTGGTGCGTGCGGTGCGGGCATTCTGGCCATCGTCGCGGATCGCCGACAGGTTGGCGCCGGACAGGTCGGCCCCGTCCAGCGTGGCGCGCGCAAAGCTGGCGCCGCGCAGATTGGCACGACCCAGATCGGCTTCGCGCAGGTCGGCGAAATTCAGACGGGCGAGGGCGAGATTGGCATTGGTCAGCACGGTGCGCACCAGGCAGGCGCGCTCCAGCAGGGCCCCCATCAGGTTGACGCCCCGCAGGTCGCGGCCGGTGAAATCGAAATCGCTGAGATCGGCGCGGATGCCGTCCTGGCCCTCCGTGCGCACCCAGATTTCATGCTGGCGCAGCACTTCGTCGAGATCCTCCGGTGCATGGCGCGAGGCTGCGGCGAAGATGGCGGCTGCGAGTTCCGGCAGGCTGCGGGCGGCTTCGTCGACGATGGCACCACGCAGGTCGGCGCCGGCAAAATTGGCGCCGGTGATGCTGGCGCCCGACATCGAGGCGCCGGCCAGGTTGGCGCCGGAAAAATCGGATGCCTTGAGATCGGCATTTTCCAGCCGGGCCGACATCAGCTGCGCCTTGCGCAGGTCGGCACCGGACAGGTTGCTGTCGCCCAGATTGGCATCGGCGAAATCGGCATGCAGGGCAAAAGCCCGGGCGAGCTGGGCGCCCGACAGGTCGGCACGCTGCGCCGAGGCGCCGGACAGGTCGATGGCGCGGCGAATGCTGTCGCTGTTGATGTTGCCTTCGCCATCATAGGTTGGCGTCAGGGCTTCGGCGCCATTCGATTCGGCCAGGTTGGCATCGTTCAGGCCGGCGGCCCGCAGGCAGGCGCCGCGCAGGTCGGCCCAGCGCAGGTCGGCCCCGTCCAGGGTGGCGTTGCGGAAGTCCGACCCGCCACATTTCGACATCGACAGCCGGGCGCCATCGAGCCGGGCACGGTGCAGCCGGGCGCCGGTCAGGTCGGCCAGGGTCAGGTTGACCCCGGTCAGATCGGCATCGGACAGGTCGGTAAAGGCAAGGATGGCCGGTTTCGCATCGGGCTTGCCGGCGAGATGGGCCTCATGCTCGCGCAGGATGTCGCGCAGTCTTTCCGCGCCAACGCGTGTCAGGGTCGCGGGAGCCCCGCGGGTGAAATCGCCCATTCTGGCCGCAGCCTGCATCATCTGCCCAAACCGAATCGCAGGCAGTGTAACGTGAACTAGCCGCGGCGTTCCACCATCAGCTTCTTGATTTCACCGATCGCCTGGGCCGGATTAAGGCCCTTCGGGCAGGTCTGCGCACAATTCATGATGGTGTGGCAGCGGTACAGCCGGAACGGGTCTTCCAGGTTGTCGAGACGCTCGCCGGTCATCTCGTCGCGGCTGTCGGCGATCCAGCGATAGGCCTGCAGCAGCACGGCCGGGCCGAGGTAACGGTCGGAATTCCACCAGTAGCTCGGGCAGGAGGTCGAGCAGCAGGCGCAGAGGATGCACTCGTAGAGACCGTCCAGCTTCTTGCGCTCTTCCGGCGACTGCTTGCGCTCGCGTGCTGGCGCCGGGCTCTGTGTCTGCATCCATGGCTTGATGGAGGCATACTGGGCGTAGAAGTTGGTCAGGTCCGGCACCAGGTCTTTCACCACCGGCATATGCGGCAGCGGATAGATCTTCACGTCGCCGTCGACATCCTCGCAGGACTTGGTGCAGGCCAGCGTGTTGCCGCCGTCGATATTCATCGCGCAGGAGCCGCAGACGCCCTCGCGGCAGGAGCGCCGGAAAGTGAGTGTCGGATCGATCTCGTTCTTGATCTTGATCAGGGCATCGAGAACCATCGGGCCGCAGTCGTTCATGTCGACTTCGTAGGTGTCGATCTGCGGGGTCTTGCCGTCATCCTGGTTCCAGCGGTAGACGCGGAACTTCTTGATCCGGCGCTCCTCGCCTGGCTGCGCTGGCGGCAGCGACCAGGTCTTGCCCTCGGTGATCTTCGAATTCTTCGGCAGCGCGAACTCGGCCATGGGGAGCTATCCTTGTCTTCTCAGTAGACGCGCTTCTTGGGTTCGATATACGAGACCTCGTTGGTCATCGTGTAGGTGTGCACCGGGCGGTAGTCGATGGTAACGCCGCCCTTGTCGTTCATCCACGACAGGGTGTGCTTCATCCATTCGCCGTCATCACGCTCGGGGTAATCCTCGCGGGCATGGGCGCCGCGGCTTTCCTTGCGGTTTTCAGCCGAATGCATGGTCACCACGGCCTGACGGATCAGATTGTCCAGTTCCAGCGTCTCGACCAGATCGGAATTCCAGACCATCGAGCGGTCGGCCACGTCGATCCCCGGCATCAGCTTGTAAACTTCGTCGATCAGGCCGACGCCTTCCTTCAGCACGTCGCCCGTGCGATAGACCGCGCAGTTGTTCTGCATGGTCCGCTGCATCTTGTCGCGAATCTTCGCGGTCGGCTGGTCGCCCTTGGCATTGCGGAAATGGTCGAGCCGCGCCAGCGCCTCGTCACCGGCCTTCGGCATGTCCTTGTGTTTGCCGCCCTTGTCGACGACCTGGGCGGCGCGGATGGCTGCGGCGCGACCGAACACCACGAGATCGATCAGCGAATTCGAGCCGAGCCGGTTGGCGCCGTGCACCGAGACGCAGGCGGCCTCGCCGACAGCCATCAGGCCGGGCACCACGCTGTCGGGGTTGCCGTCCTTCAGGGTCAGCACCTCGCCGTGATAATTGGTCGGAATGCCGCCCATGTTGTAATGCACGGTCGGCAGCACCGGGATCGGCTGCTTGGTGACGTCGACGCCGGCGAAAATCTTGGCGCTTTCCGAGATGCCGGGCAGGCGTTCGTGCAGGATTTTCGGGTCAAGATGATCGAGATGCAGGAAGATGTGGTCCTTGTTCTTGCCGACGCCGCGGCCTTCTCGGATCTCCATGGTCATCGCGCGGCTGACCACGTCGCGCGAGGCCAGGTCCTTGGCCGACGGCGCATAACGCTCCATGAAGCGCTCGCCTTCGGAATTCACCACATAGCCGCCTTCGCCGCGCGCGCCTTCGGTGATCAGGCAGCCGGCGCCGTAGATGCCGGTCGGGTGGAACTGCACGAATTCCATGTCCTGCAGGGGCAGGCCGGCGCGCAGCACCATGCCGCCGCCATCGCCGGTGCAGGTATGGGCGGAGGTGCAGGAGAAATATGAGCGGCCATAACCGCCGGTGGCCAGGACCACCGTATGGGCGCGGAAGCGGTGGATGCTGCCATCGGCCAGGTTCCAGGCCATGACGCCGCGGCAGGCACCGTCCTCGTCCATGATCAGGTCGAGGGCGAAATACTCGATGAAGAACTCGGTGTCGAATTTCAGCGACTGCTGGTACAGGGTATGCAGCATCGCGTGGCCGGTGCGGTCGGCGGCGGCGCAGGTGCGCTGGGCCGGCTCGGCGCCGAAATTCTTGGTCATGCCGCCGAAGGCGCGCTGGTAGATCTTGCCTTCCGCCGTGCGGCTGAACGGCATGCCGAAATGCTCGAGTTCGAGCACGGCAGGTACCGCCTCGCGGCACATGTATTCGATCGCATCCTGGTCGCCCAGCCAGTCCGACCCCTTCACGGTGTCGTACATGTGCCAGCGCCAGTTATCCTCGCCCATGTTGCCGAGCGAAGCCGAGATGCCGCCCTGGGCGGCAACGGTGTGGCTGCGGGTCGGGAAGACCTTGGAGATGCAGGCGGTCTTCAGGCCGGCCGCAGCCATGCCCATGGTGGCGCGCAGGCCGGCGCCGCCGGCACCGACGACGACGACATCGTAATAGTGGTCCTGGACCTGGTAGCTGGCGGTCATGGCGTTAGGCTCCGAAGAACAGCTTGAGCACCGAGAGGGCGGCGATGCCGCCGACCACGAAGACGGCGAAAGTGACGGCCAGCAGCGCAACCACCTTGGTGCCCTCGGTGTGGACGTAATCCTCGATCACCACCTGCAGGCCGAGACGCAGATGCCAGAACACGGCCAGCACCGCCAGCAGGGCGACGATGGCAAGCAGAGGGTTGCGGAAGGCGGCGGCCACGGTGGCATGGTCGGCACCGGCTAGTTTCAGCAGGGCAACCAGCATGGCCAGCGCGAGCGGAACCAGGGCAATCGCGGTGACGCGCTGCATCCACCAGTGCTGCACGCCCTCCTTGGCCGAGCCGAGGCCGCGCACGCTCTTCAGCGGACTGCGCATCGAGTCTTTCGTGTTGCTCATCGGGCGCTTCCTCAGTTCCAGGCGTAGGCGAGAATCCAGGCAATCACGGTCAGCAGGACCGAGCCGCCGATCACCAGCCAGGAGGACCGGTTGGCCACCGGCAGGGTGAAACCGCGGCCGGTATCCCAGACCAGGTGCCGGATGCCACTCAACATGTGGTAGAACAGGGCCCAGGTGAAGCCGAACAGCACCAGCCGGCCGAACCAGGAGCCGAGCACCATCTGTACGAAGGCGTAATAGTCGGGGCCGGCGGCGGCGGCCAGCAGCCACCAGGCCAGCAGCAGGGTGCCGGCCGACAGACCGATGCCGGTTGCCCGGTGCAGGATCGACGTGGCCATGGTGACCGGCCAGCGATAGATCTGGAGGTGGGGGGAGAGCGGTCGTTCGACGTTCGCCATCTTCTATGCGCCTTCGAGTGGGGACGGCGCGCCGCGGACCGATGGAATACCGGGCCAGATCAGCGCCCCGAAAGCGGCCCCGATACTAGTCCCGGAGGCCGCGTAGTCAACGATTGGGCGTCCTGTTTTTAACGATCTAAGCCCCGCCGCTGCAAGGGAATTTACCGTCGGACGGGGTGCCGCGGGGAATGCCCTGCGAGCGGTTCGCAATCAGGGGTGTGCCGCGCCGGCCGTCAGCCCCGCCGCTTTTCGCGCCGCGGCATCAGCACCCAGTAATCGAGGTCCAGCACCACGCTGTCGGGGTATTTCCCGGTGGTGTCCTTGTCGGGAAACCCGGCCGCCGGCTGGTCCTTCAGGGCCACGGTGCGGATGCGCAATACCCCGGCATCGGTGCGGTCTTCCAGCTCGGCCTTGTCCAGCACCTCCGACCAGGCATAGATCGTGTTGCCGGCGGCGGTCGGATTGACGTGACGGCCGCCATTGATCGCGACCACGAAGGCGGCATTGGCGAGGCCGTTGAAGCTGATCGACCGGGCCAGGCTGATCACGTGGCCGCCATAGACCAGACGGCGACCCGGTTTCTCCTGGTCCTGGCTCATCTGAGTCTGACGGAACTGGTCGAAATGTACCTTGGCGGTGTTCTGGTACAGCCGGGTGGCCAGCATGTGCTCGGCTTCCTCGATGGTGAAGCCGTCGACATGGTCAATCTTCTCGCCGGTGGCATAATCCTCCCAGCCATGCGGGCTGCCGGCCAGGACCCAGTCGTAATGGGCGAAATCGGCCCCTGGCGGGGTGCGCAGGCGTTCGGGAGCGACGATCGCGTTGAAAGTCGGGACCCGTTCGGCCGGGGCGGGCGCATTCTCGTCGCGCTTTCTGACCATCACCCAGCGGATATAGTCGACCACCAGCTCGTTGCCGTCCTTGTAGCCCTGGCTGTGCACATAGACGACGCCGGTTTTCCTGTTCGAGTTTTCCTTCAGGCCGATCACCCGCGATACCGTGTGGATGGTTTCGCCGGGAAAGACCGGCGCCATCCAGCGGCATTCGGCATAGCCGAGATTGGCGACCGCGTTCAGCGAGATGTCCGGCACGGTTTTGCCGAAGACGATGTGGAAGGCCAGCAGGTCGTCGACCGGCGCCTGCCGGAAACCAAGCTTGTGGGCGAAGCTGTCTGCCGACTGCACCGGGAACCGCCCGCCATAGAGCGCCTGATAGAGGGCAACGTCGCCGGGCGTAACGGTGCGCGGTGTGGCGTGGCGGATTTCCTGGTCGAGGCGGAAATCCTCGAAGAAATTGCCCGGATTGGTCTTGTCGCTCATGCCCGAATCTCCCAACAAAGCACTCACCCCTATCGTCTGTCCCTGCCTCGCGGAGAGGGACGGGTCCGTCGCGTCAGCGATAGGAGGGTGCCGCGTATACTGTCACGCCGCCCGCAGTTTTTCGATCTGTGCCGCCAGTGCCGCCAGTCGTTTTGCCTGCTCGACATGCAGGTTCTCGATCAGCTTGCCGTCGACCAGCACCACCGCCTTCCCTTCCTGCATCGCGCCCTCGAAGGCGGCAATGATCCTGAGGGCATAGGCAACCTGGCCGGGTGTCGGCGCGAAGACGCGGTTGGCGGTATCGATGGTTTTCGGGTGGATCAGGGTTTTGCCGTCAAAACCGAGTTCGAGGCCCTGACGGCAGGCCGCCTCGAAGCCACTCGCGTCGTCAAGGTCGAGGTGTACGCCATCGAGGATGGCCAGCCCCCAGGCGCGGGCCGCCAGCAGACAGAGGCCGAGCGCCGTGATCACCGGCAGGCGCAGCGGCGTATGCTGCGCGTTCAGGTCCTTCACCAGATCGGACGTGCCCATCACAAGGGCGCCCAGACGCGGCGAGGCGGCGGCAATGGCTTCCGCGTGCAGGATGCCCTTCGGCGTTTCCATCATGCACCAGATCGCGGTCTTTTCCGGCGCGCCATGCTGCTTCAGAAGGGCCTCGGCCTCCTGCACCTGGGCGGCCGTCTCCACCTTGGGCAGCAGCACGGCATCGGGCCCGGCCTTGGCGGCGGCGATGATGTCGTCGCGGCCCCAGGGGGTGTCGAGACCGTTGCTGCGGATGATCAGTTCGCGGCCGCCATAGCCACCGGCCTGCACCGCCGCACAGACCTGGTCGCGGGCCAGCGCCTTCGCATCCGGGGCGACGGCATCCTCAAGATCGAGGATCAGGGCATCGGCCGCCAAGGTCTTCGCCTTTTCCAGCGCCCGGGCATTCGAACCCGGCATATACAGCACGCTGCGGCGGGGACGGGCGGTCATGGCCATCGGACACCTCGGAATGTTGCGATGCAATAATTGTGGTCGGCGCCACTATAAACGGGGCCCGGGGCATGGCAAGGTTTCCCCCGCGTCACGAATTGTTCGTCTAATGACTATAGCGCGGATCGAACGGCCATGCGTGTGCTAGCCATCCAGAGCCAGGTGATCTTCGGCCATGTCGGCAACAATGCCGGTGTCTTTCCGCTGCAGCGGCAGGGGATCGAAACCTGGGCGCTGCCGGCGGCCGTGCTGGCCTTCAATCCTTCCTATGGCCCGCCGGCGATGCGCCCCTCGGAACCGGCCGAGATCGATGCCTGGATTGCCGCGCTGCAGACGCGGCCGGAATGGCGGCAGATTGATGCCGTGCTGCTCGGCTGGCTCGGCAACCCGCGCACCGCGGAGGCTGCCGGCCGTGCGGCCCAGGCGGTGAAGGCGGCCAACCCGAATGCGGTCTTCCTCTGCGATCCCGTCATGGGCGACAGCGACACCGGCCTCTATGTACAGGATGCCCTGCCGCCTTTCATCCGCGACCACCTGCTGCCGCAGGCCGACATCGCCACGCCAAACGGTTTCGAGCTGGAATATCTGGTCGGGCGCAAGGTCGAGGACCTGCCCGGGGCCATGGCCGCCTGCGACGAGCTGCGCGCCCGCGGGCCGCGCACCGTGATTGCCACCACCCTGCACCGGCGCGACGGTGGCCGGGGCATGCTGGAGGCCCTGCTGGTCAATGACCAGGGCGCCTGGCTCTGCGGCGTGCCGAATCTCGGCAAGGACCTGCCGAAAGGGGCCGGCGACCTCTTCGCGGCATTGTTTCTCGCCCGTATTCTCAAGGGGCGCACGCCGAAAAAGGCCCTGCTGTTCGCGATGGCCGGGACCTATGCGATGCTGCGCGATGCATTGGAGAACCGGCTGCCGGAAATGCGCATGGCCGTGGCGCAGGAGGCGTTCAGCAGCCCGGACCATCTGCCGGATATCGAGCGCGTGCGCTGAACTGCCCTGGCCGGCAGCCTACAGCATCTCCTGCAGCACCTCGCCGCGCTCGTCGTAGAAGATGGTGGTGCCGAACAGCATGTCGACATCGTGGCCATTCGCCGCCAGCGGCAGGATCATCCGCTCAAGCTCGACGGCATTGTGGTTGAAGCGGAAGCGCGGCCGGCCGCGGCGATAGGCCGGCGTGGCGTGCCGGACGCAGGCGACCCAGGCGCCGTTCATCGCGGCATCGCTGTTGAATTCCGGCTCGAACTCGTCCAGCCAGCGGCCGGTCTTGGCCTCGCCGAAGCCGAGGTCGACATGGCTGCCAACCAGCCGGAAGCGGAATCGCGGAATCTGTCCGCCGGGGGCCGGCGGATGCACTTCCATCAGCCAGACATGGGGCAGCAGACGGGGAATCGCCGTCGGATCGACATGCTGGCGGCCCGGCAGCAGCCCGGCTGCCGGCGCGATGCCGTGCCAGTAGGCATGGGCGTCCCGCATCACCGGATGGGCCGAATCGGGCAGGGCAAAGGCTGTCATGGTGTTTCAGTCTGCGGCGGCAGCGATGAGCAAGCGGTAAACAAAGCGGGCGCCGGTTGGACCGGCGCCCGTTGCCGAGAGTTGGTCAGTGGGCGGATCGTCAGGCTGCCTGCTTGCGCAGCAGATGCTGCGAGACCAACTCTTCGGCGATCTGCACCGCGTTCAGTGCCGCGCCCTTGCGCAGATTGTCGGAAACCACCCACAGCGCGAGGCCGTTCTCGACGGTGAAGTCCTCGCGGATGCGCGACACGAAGGTGGCATAGTCGCCGGCGCATTCCAGCGGCGTGATGTAGCCGCCGGGCTCGCGACGGTCCATCACCTGCACGCCCGGCGCGACCGAGAGAATCTCGCGGGCCTCCTCGGCCGACAGCGGCTGCTCGAACTCGATGTTCACGGCTTCGGAATGACCGATGAAGACCGGCACGCGCACGCAGGTGGCCGTCAGCCTGATCTTCGGGTCGAGGATCTTCTTGGTTTCGGCCGTCATCTTCCATTCTTCCTTGGTGTAGCCGTCGTCGAGGAAGACATCGATATGCGGGATGACGTTGAAGGCGATCTGCTTGGTGAACTTCTGCTTCTCGACCGGGTCGTTGACGAAGATCGCCTTGGTCTGGCGCTCCAGCTCGGTGACGCCGTCGTTGCCGGCGCCCGAGACGGACTGGTAGGTCGAAACGACGACACGCTTGATGGTGGCGCGGTCATGCAGAGGCTTCAGGGCGACGACGAGCTGTGCGGTCGAGCAGTTCGGGTTGGCGATGATGCCCTTCTTGCGGAAGCCGGCCAGCGCGTCCGGATTCACTTCCGGCACGATCAGCGGCACATCGGGATCCATGCGCCACTGGCTGGAATTGTCGATCACCACCGCGCCCTGGGCGGCCACGCGCGGCGCCCATTCCTTCGCGGTGGCACCGCCGGCCGAGAACAGCGCGATGTCGGTGCCGGTGAAATCGAAATCCTCCAGCGCCTTCACTTTGATCTTCCGGTCGCCGAAATGGGCGTCCTTGCCGACCGAGCGGCGGGAGGCCAGGGCGACGACTTCCGAGACCGGGAAGTTGCGTTCGTGGAGGATGTTGAGCATTTCGCGGCCCACCACACCGGTGGCGCCGACGACGGCGACCTTGTAGGTCATGACGTACCTTCTTTCTCTCTGTCCGGCAGGTCGGCACCCGGCGGAACCTGGAAAACACGAGGACTATGTTGGTGCCCGGCAGGCCGTGCCCGGCAGGCGAGGCGGAAACTAGGCCCGGATTTGCCGGCTTTCAAGCGGGAAATTGCACCGCGACAAGCCCCCCGGCGTCCGTCTGTCAGGCGTCGTCCGTCAGGTCGTAGTGGAAGACCTTGGAAATGATCTGCCAGCGCCCGTCGATCTTTATCAACGTCAGGAAATCGTTGAAGAATTTCGGTCCTATGGCGCATTCCACATGGGCGAAGGCCGTCACCGGGCCGGCGAAGCGGATTTCAACGATGCGGTCCCGCCGGGTCTCGTTGCGGCTGGCCGGCGGTTCGCGCTTTTCCACGATGGGGAAATACTCCCCCATGCCCAGATGCAGCAGACTGCCATCGGTGGCACAGGCATAGCGGGCCTGGGGATGGAAGACGCGGCCAAGCCGTGCCGTGTCACAGTAATACAGCCCGTCGAAATACTCGCCCAGCACCGCGGCCACCGCCGCATAACCCGGATCGTTCACCGCTGCGGTCATCGCCGTCTCCTCTGCCGGTTCCATCTTTGTCGGTCCCCGTGGCAGCTAGGGCGGTCCGTGGCGGCTGGCCAGAAGGCACCGGATGGTAAGCACCGGCCGCCCTCTTGCGCGGTGCATCGGATGAGCTATTGTACCGAAGGGTACAATAGTCGGGCAAGGAGACACCCGATGACCCGACCGCCCCTGCCGCCTTTCGATGCCGAGACCGCCGCCCGCAAGGCGCGCATGGCCGAGGATGCCTGGAACAGCCGCGACCCGGCCCGGGTGGCTCTGGCCTATACGGAAGACAGCCGCTGGCGTAACCGGGCGGAATTCTTCTCCGGGCGCGGCCTGATCGAGGAGTTTCTCACGCGCAAATGGCAGCGCGAGCTGGATTACCGCCTGGTCAAGGAGGTCTGGGCCTTCACGGATCACCGCATCGCCGTGCGCTTCGCCTATGAATGGCACGACGACAGCGGCCAGTGGTACCGCAGCCATGGCAACGAGCAGTGGGAATTCGATGCCGAAGGCCTGATGCGCCGCCGCGAAGCCAGCATCAACGACGTCCGCATCACCGAGGCCGACCGCAGGTTCCGCTGGCCGTGCACGGAAGAGAACAAGGGGCGGCGGCCCGACGACCATCCGGGCCTCAGCGAGCTCGGTCTCTGAGGCCTGCGGGCGGCGGCGCATTGCGCTAGGATGATGTCATGCCTGCCGCCCTGATATCCCGCGACGACGCTGTGGCCCGCCTCGGCGACGTGTTCCGTGAACACGGGTTCGAGGGGGCGTCGCTGACCGCGATCACCGCTGCCACCGGGCTCGGCAAGGGCAGCCTGTACAACTACTTCCCCGGCGGCAAGGACGAGATGGCGGCGGCCGTGCTGGCCCATGTGGATGGCTGGTTCGAGCGCGAGATTTATGCGCCGTTGCGCGAGGCCGGGGATGTGCCGGCCGCCATCGCCGCCATGTTCGACAACACCGACAGATATTTCCGCGGCGGCGGCCGCATCTGCCTGGTCGGGGCCTTCGCGCTGGATGCCACGCGCGACCGTTTCGCCGCCGCCGTGCAGGATTATTTTCGCCGCTGGATCGACGCACTGGCGAAAGCTTTGGAGCAGGGCGGGGCGCGCCAGCCGGTGGCGCTGGCCGAGGCGGCCGTTGGCGGCATTCAGGGCGCCCTGGTGCTGGCCCGGGCGCTCAACGAGCCGGCCGCCTTCCGCCGCCAGATCGACCGCCTGCAGGCGATGCTGCTGTCTGCCCTTGCCTGACGCTGGGGCAGCGCCCCTAATATGACCACCGGCATCATAAAAAGACGTATCCGGGAGGAACGCATGACCGGGATCATCCTGCATCATTATGGCGCTTCGCCGTTTTCCGAAAAGGTGCGCATCGCCTTCGGCATCAAGGGGCTGGCCTGGCATTCGGTTACCATCCCGCCGGCGATGCCCAAGCCCGACCTGCTGCCGCTGACCGGCGGCTACCGCAAGACCCCGGTGATGCAGATCGGCGCCGACGTGTATTGCGACACCCAGATCATCCTGCGCGAGATCGAGCGGCGCCATCCGGCGCCGGGCCTGTTCCCCGGCCTGGCCAGGGGCCTCGCCGAGGGCACGGCCTTCTGGGCCGACCATCAGCTGTTCGGCGCGGCCGTGGCGGTCGCCTTCGGGATCATGGGTGAGCATATGCCCGATGCTTTCCTCGAGGACCGTTCGAAATTCTCCGGCCGGCCGATCGACCGCACGAAGCTGAAACTGCAGGCCGCGGTGATGACCGGCACGCTGCGCGCCCATCTCGGCTGGATCGAGCAGGCGCTGGCGGATGGCCGCGTGTTCCTCTACGGCGATGCGCCCAGCCTGGCCGACCTTGCCGTCTATCACTGCGTCTGGTTCGTGCGCGAGCGGGCGAAGTCGGATGCGCTGGCCGATTATGCGAAACTGAATGCCTGGGCCGACCGCATGAAGGGCTTCGGCCATGGCGAGAAGATCGACCTCACCTCGGCCGCCGCCCTGCAGATCGCCCGCGAAAGCGAGCCGGCGCCGGTTTCCGGTGGCGTTGCCGCCAACGCGCTCGGTTTGTCCGCTGGCAGCCGGGTGACCGTCACGCCCGACGATACCGGCCGCGACCCCGTCACCGGCGAGCTGGTGGCGCTGGACGCGCAGAGCGTGACCCTCCGCCGCGACAGCCCGGAGACCGGCGTCGTGCATGTGCATTTCCCGCGCGCCGGCTTCGTCCTCGTGCCGGCCAAGGCCTGAGACAGGGTCGAGCCATGGTGAAGCAGATCGATTTCTACTACGACGTCTCCAGCCCCTGGACCTATCTTGCCTTCACCAACATCCAGCCGCTGGCCCGCGACGAGGGCGCGACCGTCAGCTGGAAACCCTTCCTCGTCGGCGGCGTGTTCAACGCGGTGAACCCGACCATGTACCGCATGCGCGAGAATCCGGTGCCGGCCCGCGATGCCTGGGTGAAAAAGGACATGCAGGACTGGGCGAAGCTCGCCGGCCTGAAGATCGTCTTTCCGCCGAAGGTCTTCCCGGTCAATCCGGTCAAGGCCTTGCGCGCCCTGCTCTGGGCCAAGGGAGAAGGCAAGGAAGTCGAATTGGCGAAGGCTTTCTTCGAACTCTACTGGTCCGAGGATCGCGACATCAGTCAGGACGATGTGGTGGCCGAAGCTGCGAGCCGGGCCGCTCTCGATCCGGCCGCGCTCGCCAATGCCATCACCGAACCCGGCGTGAAGGAACAGCTGAAGGCCAATACCGACGAGCTGATCGCCCGCGGCGGCTTCGGTTCGCCGAGCATTTTCGTCGGCAACGAGATGTTCTTCGGCAACGACCGCCTGCCACTGGTGCGCGAGGCTTTGCGGCGCGGCTAGCTGCGCCGCAGCAGCCCCGGCCCGGCATGGGCGAGCGCCTGCAGGCCGAAGCCGATGAAGATGGCGCCCGAGATGCGCGTCACCCACAGCTCGTGGCGGCGATACAGCCGTCGCACCGGTGCCACGCCGATCACCCAGAGCAGGATCACGTCGGCGGCGAGGAAGCCGGCGCAGGCCGCCGCCAGCAGGGGCGGCAGGGCTGCCCAGCTTAAGTGTGCGGCCTGCGCCGCCAGCAAAGCCGTGAACATCGCCAGTGCCACCGGATAGCCCTTCGGGTTGGTCAGGCCGAAGGCAAGGCCGCGCAGGTAAGGCCGGCGCACGTCGGAACTCAGGCGGCCGTCGGCGCCGGGGCGGGCGCGCAGCGCGCGGGTGCCGAGCCAGACCAGATAGCAGCCGCAGACCACGCCCAGCAGGTCGAAGACGAGCGTGCCGAGGCTGGCCGAGCCGATGATGGCGACCAGCGCCAGCGCCGACCACACGATGTCGCCGGCGAAATGCCCGGCGATGAAGCCAAGCCCCGCGCGGCGACCCTGGCCGGCGCCGATGCCCAGTAATGCGAGAAAGGCCGGGCCGGGGGTCAGCACATAGGCGGCTCCGGCCAGGGCGGCGGCAAGATACAGCGAGAAATCCATGGCGGTGGTCCGTGCGGGAAGGAGGAGTTAGATTAACCCGATGCTGGCGGCGATAGCGATACCGGAATTCGACGCGGGCGCGGCCGGCTGGATCGCCGCCCTGCGTGCCGCACACGACCCGCAGCAGGATCGCGTGCCGCCCCATGTGACGCTGGTCTTTCCGCAGGCTGCCGACGAGGCGAGCCTGCTGGCGCGGCTGCAGGCGGTGGCACAGGCGACGCAGCCCTTCGCGGCCGGGTTCGACCGCCTCGGCCGCATGGACGATTCCTACAATCCGAAATACCGGCATCTCAATGTGCTGCATGCCGATGCGGCCGGGGCGGCCGCGCTGACCGTTCTGCATGCGGCGCTGAACGCGGTGCCGTCTCCCGATTACGCCGCCCATGTCACCGTGGCCCGCTTTGGCGCGGTCTACTGCGCGAAGGCGCTGGAACGCCAGCTTGGCGGTAGTGCCCTGCGACCGGTGCTGAGTGCGCGATTCAGCGGGCTGCAGCTGCTGCGGCTGGAAAACGGTGCGGTACGGGTGCTGGCCGATCTGCCGTTTGCGGACTGAGGCCCCTCAGGGATTTTCCAGCGGATGCGCCCTGAAGGCAGGCAGGGCCTCGGCGCGGTCGCGCAGACCCTCGAGATGGCCGTAGCGGCCATCCGCAACGCTTTCCTTCAGCATCACATGCAGGAAGCTCATGGTCACGGCGACGCTGATATCGGCCATGCTGAAATGCTCGCCCTGCAGCCATGGCCCCTGCGGCTGGTCGTTCAGTGCCGACAGGCCGCCCTCCACCTGCCGCAGCAGGTGTTCGCGCCAGGGTCCGTGCACCTTTTCGGCCGGGCGGCGACGCACCTCGTAGATGGCGGCCACCGCCTTGTCGAGCACACCGCTGGCGATCGCCATCAGCCGCAGACAGTCGCGCCGCGCCTTGCCGTGCGGCGGCACCGGGCTTTTCGCCGGGCCGACCAGTTCCATCAGATAGTCGAGAATGGCGCCGGATTCGATCAGCCGGTCGCCGTCATCGAGTTCCAGAACCGGCACGCGGCCGACCGGATTGACCTGCAGGCCGCGCGCGGGATCGGCGGTCACCGACAGATATTCGCGTTCATGCGGCACGTCGAGCAAGGTCATGGCAATGGCGACGCGCCGCGTATAGGGCGACAGGTTGCGGCCGATCAGCTTCATCGATCATTCCCCCCGGACGATACGGACCAGAGGCTTGCCGATTTTGCTGCGCTGCACAAGCGGCGAAGGCGCGCTATCTACAGGAAGATGGCAGATGTCACAAAAAAACGCCGGTCCTGCACGGACCGGCGTTTCTGTGAGGTGACGATTGACGCGTGCGTCAGGCGGCCAGCTTGTCGAGTTCCTTCAGCAGGGCGTCGCCCATGCCGCCGGTGCCGACCTTGGCACTGCCGCCGCCGAGATCGGCGGTACGCACGCCGCTCTTCAGCACATTCTCGGCCGCCTGGTCGATCAGGTCGGCATCGGCACCGAGGTCGTAGGCATAGCGCAGGGCCATCGAGAAGCTCTGGATGGTGGCGAGCGGGTTGGCGACACCCTTGCCGGCGATGTCCGGTGCCGAGCCGTGCACCGGCTCGAACAGGGCCATGCGGCGGCCGGTGGCCGGGTCGGCGGCACCGATCGAGGCCGAGGGCAGCATGCCAAGCGAGCCGGTCAGCATCGCCGCCTCGTCGGACAGGATGTCGCCGAACAGGTTGTCGGTCACCATCACGTCGAACTGCTTCGGGTTGCGCACCAGCTGCATGGCGCCGTTATCGGCATACATGTGCTCGAGCTGCACGTCCTTGTACTTCTCCTGGTGCAGCCTGGTGACTTCCTCGCGCCACAGCACGCCGGATTCCATCACATTGGCCTTTTCCAGCGAGGTGACCTTGTTGCCGCGCTTACTGGCCAGTTCGAAGGCCACGGCGGCCACGCGGCGGATTTCGCTGGTGGTGTAGACCTGCGTGTTCACGCCCTTGCGTTCGCCGTTCAGCAGGGTCTCGATGCCGCGCGGCTGGCCGAAATAGACGCCGCCGGTCAGTTCGCGCACGATCATGATGTCGAGGCCCTTCACCAGCTCCGGCTTCAGGCTGGATGCCTCGACCAGCGCGTCGAAGCACTTGGCCGGCCGCAGGTTGGCGAACAGGTCCATTTCCTTGCGCAGGCGCAGCAGGCCGCGCTCGGGCTTCTGGGCGAAGGGCAGGTTGTCCCATTTCGGGCCGCCCACGGCGCCCAGCAGCACCACGCCGCAATCCAGCGCGTCCTGCATCGTTTTGTCTGCAAGGGGAGTGCCGTGCTTGTCGAAGGCGGCGCCGCCGACCAGGTCTTCCTTGACGTCGAAGGAGACATGCCGGCGCTTGTCCATCCATTCGATGACGCGACGGACCTCGCCCATCACCTCGGGGCCGATCCCGTCGCCGGGCAGCATCAGCATGGTACGGTTGGAAGCCATTCGATTTTCCTCTGTCCTTTAATGCGTCATGCCCGGGCCTGACCCGGGCATCCACGTCTTTGGTTTTAAAAACTCGTGGATGGCCGGCCGAAGAAGCGATTCCTGGGTCCGGCCATGACACGGATGGGGTGGTTACCGCCCGGCCTGGGCGTAGAGCCAGGGCTGGGTGCCGTGCTGCTTCGTCTCGAAGCTGTCGATCTTCGACTTCTTCTCCAGCGTCAGCCCGATATTGTCCAGCCCGTTCAGCAGGCAGTGCTTCTTGTGGGCGTCGATCTCGAACCTGATGGTGCCGCCATCGGGGCCCTTGATCTCCTGTTTCTCCAGGTCGACGGTGACGCGGGCATTCTGGCCGCGCTTGGCGTCGTCCATCAGCTTGTCGACGTCCTCCTGCGGCAGCTTGATCGGCAGGATGCCGTTCTGGAAGCAGTTGTTGTAGAAGATGTCGGCAAAGCTCGGCGCGATCACGCAGCGGATGCCGTAATCGAGCAAAGCCCAGGGGGCATGCTCGCGCGACGAGCCGCAGCCGAAATTGTCGCCGGCGACCAGGATCTGCGCGCCCTTGTACTGGGCCTGGTTCATGAAGAAGTCCGGCACCGGCTTGCCGTCCGGGGTCTCGCGCAGCTCGAAGAACAGGCCTTTCGCAAGGCCGGTGCGCTCGACGGTCTTCAGGAACTGCTTGGGGATGATCATGTCGGTGTCGACATTGATCATCGGCAGCGGGGCGGCGACGGCGGTCAGCGTGGTGAACTTGTCCATTCTCTTTTCTCCCGCTCAGATCTTGCGCACGTCAGCCAGCTTGCCGGCGACGGCCGCCGCGGCGGCCATGGCCGGGCTCATCAGGTGGGTGCGGCCACGCGCACCCTGGCGGCCTTCGAAATTCCGGTTCGAGGTGCTGGCGCAGCGCTCTTCCGGCTTCAGCTTGTCGGCATTCATGGCCAGGCACATCGAGCAGCCCGGCTCGCGCCATTCGAAGCCGGCGGCGACGAAGACCTTGTCGAGACCCTCCTCCTCGGCCTGATGCTTCACCAGACCGGAGCCCGGCACCACCATCGCCTGCACGCCGGCAGCGACCTTGCGGCCCTTGGCCACGGCGGCGGCGGCGCGCAGGTCCTCGATGCGGCCATTGGTGCAGGAGCCGATGAAGACGCGCTGCACCGGCACGGTGTCCAGTTTCTCTCCGGCTTTCAGCCCCATATAGGCCAGGGCTCGCTCCAGCGCGGCGCGCTTCTGTTCGTCCTTCACGTCGGCCGGGTTCGGCACCACGCCGGTGATCGGCGCCACGTCCTGCGGGCTGGTGCCCCAGGTGATGTGCGGGGCGATGTCTTCCGCCTTCAGCTCGACGACCGTATCGTAATGGGCCCCCTCGTCCGACGGCAGGGTCTTCCACCAGGCCAGCGCCTGTTCGAAGGCGGCGCCCTTGGGGGCATGCGGCTTGCCCTTCACATACTCGAAGGTCTTCTCGTCGGGCGCGATCAGCCCGGCGCGGGCGCCGGCCTCGATCGACATGTTGCAGACGGTCATGCGGCCTTCCATGGTCAGGCCGCGGATGGCACTGCCGGTATATTCCATCACATAGCCGGTGCCGCCGGCGGTGCCGATCCTGCCGATGATGGCCAGGATGATGTCCTTGGCGGTGACGCCCGGCCCCAGCTCGCCATCGATGTTGATCTTCATGTTCTTCGCCTTGCGCTGCGGCAGGGTCTGGGTGGCGAGCACATGCTCGACCTCCGAGGTGCCGATGCCGAAGGCGAGGCTGCCGAAGGCGCCATGGGTGGACGTATGGCTGTCGCCGCAGACGATGGTCATGCCGGGCTGGGTGTAGCCCTGCTCGGGGCCGACGATATGCACGATGCCCTGGTTGATGTCGTTCATCGGGTAGTAATTGACCCCGAATTCGCGGGCATTGCGGTCCAGCGTCTCGACCTGGATGCGCGCCTCGTCATCCTCGAACACGAACTGGGCGCGGTCGGGGGTGGTCGGCACGTTGTGGTCGGGCACGGCCACGGTCCGGTCCGGGCGACGGACCTTGCGGCCGGCGGCCTTCAGGCCGGCAAAGGCCTGGGGCGAGGTCACCTCATGGACCAGATGCAGGTCGATATAGAGCAGGCCGTTGCCCTGGTCGTCGATATCGACCAGGTGGCTGTCCCAGATCTTGTCGTAAAGCGTGCGCGGGGCGGTCATGGCGGCTGGTCCGTTGTGAAGTCTGCGAATTGAGACGGTTATGGGGCGTTTCCCGGCCGCTGATCCCGCGAACGGGCGGACGGCCTTTTTTACAGGAGGGGGATTCAACAGGAGCCGGACGCCCCCGTCCAGACCCGAAAACAGCCCGCCGGCTGGATTTAAATTCGCCTCCGGCTTAAAAGATTTTCCATGGCCCACCTGCCCAGCCGCCGCCTGCTGCCCCTCAACGCCCTGAAAGCCTTCGAGGCCGCCGGCCGCCACCTCAATTTCACCGCGGCCGCCGAGGAATTGTCGGTCACCCTGTCGGCGATCAGCCACCAGATCCGCCAGCTGGAAGAACTGCTGGGGGTGCCTTTGTTCCACCGCACCAAGAAAGGCCTGGTGCTGTCCACCGAGGGCCAGCTGATCCTGCCCGACGTGCAGGAGGGGTTCGACCATCTGGCGTCGGCGCTGTCCAAGCTGGAAGCCCGGCGCGGCGAGGGCACCCTGACGGTGTCGATGCTGTCGACCTTCGCCATGCGCTGGTTCATTCCGCGGCTGCCGCGGTTCGAGGCGCAGTATCCCGATATCGAGGTGCGGATCACCACCTCGATCAAGCCGGCCGATCTGGAGCGCGAGGGCATCGACTGTGCCATACGCCATGGCGACGGCCACTGGCCCGGCGTCTCGGCCACGCGGCTGTTCTCGGAATCGCTGGTGCCGGTGGCGCATCCGAAATTCACCAAGGGCAAGGATGCCGTGCGCAAGCCGCCCGACCTGAAAGGCCGCAAGCTGCTGCATTCGCAGAACCGGCGCGAGGACTGGCGCATCTGGCTGAACGCCGCCGGCATCAAGGACAAGGCCATCGACCCCAACAGCGGTCCGGTCTTCGAAACGCGCTCCTACGCGATCCAGGCCGCCGTACAGGGCATGGGCATTGCCATCATGGATCCCGAACTGGCGGCGGAAGAGATTGCCGCCGGCCGGCTGGTCAAGCTGTTCGACGGCACGGCCCTGCCGCTGACCAATGCCTACTGGTTCGTCTGCCTCGAACACATGGCCGACGCACCGCGCATCAAGGCGATGCGCGACTGGCTGGTGCAGGATGTGGCGGCGCGCAGTCGCCCGCAGAGCTGACGGAGCCACCGGCCGTGATCCGGCGCCTGTGCCGCGTGCCGCCGCCGGGCCTGGCTTTCATCGCGGGGTTTGTCCTGCTGCTGGCCGCCTTTGGCACATCGGCCGAGCCAATTCCCGCCGGCGACGGCTACCGGGTCGTCCGGGTTGGGGGCTACAATCTTGAACTCCATACCTACAAGCCGGCCGGCTATGCCGGGGGTCCGCTGCTGCTGGTGTTCCACGGTGTCGGGCGGGATGCCGACGCCTACCGCGACAATGCCCGGCCGATCGCGGATCGCCTGGACATGGCGGTGGTGGCGCCGCTGTTCGACAAGGCGCGGTTCCCGAGTGCCAGCTACCAGCGTGCCGGCATTGCCGACCAGCGCGGCCTGCTGCCGCGGAAGCTTTGGACCGGCACCCTCGTCGTCGATCTGGTGGATCTGCTTCGCCGCGAGGAAGGGCGCCGGGACTGGCCCTATGCCATGATCGGCCATTCCGCCGGCGGGCAGTTTCTCGGCCGTTTCGCTGCCTTCATGCCGCACGAGGCGAGCCGCATCGTCATCGCCAATCCGTCGTCCTGGGTCTTTCCAACCCTCGGGCAGGTTTTTCCCTTCGGCCTCGGCGGTGACACGGCACCGCTGGTGGATGCCGATTTCCTGCAGCGTTATCTGGCGGCACCGATCACCGTATTTCTCGGCGCCAACGATACCGGCGACAAAAGCCGCGATGACAGCCCGGGGGCGGTCGTGCAGGGCGCCACCCGTCACGAGCGGGGACTCAATTTCTTCCGCGCAGGCGCGGCACTGGCGCAGGAGAAGGGCTGGCCGCTGAACTGGCGGCTGGTGGAGGTGCCCGGAGCAGGGCATAGCAGCAAACGCATGTTCGAGGCTGCGCAGGTGGCGGAAGCGCTGTCCGGCAACTAGCCGGCGGTTACGGCAAGTCAGCTGGCCGTCGTCTAGCCGATCTGCCGGGCCGCGCGGCGCAGCATGCTCCGCACGATCAGCCTGTGGAACGGCAGGATCACCGCGAGATAGGCCCGGCCGAAGCGGTTCCGCGTGCGTACTGCTGTGGTCAGGACGATGTGGCTGCCACCTGTGGCACTCGGAGACACCCGCACCAGCGCGCGGAAATCGAGATGGCCGTCATCCAGCCCCGACAGCACGAAGTCGCGGCCGCTCTGCAGCACCGGGAAGCCGCGCCGCAGCGGCGGCGCCTTGTAGCCCAGCCGGCCCATCACGGCATTGCGGACGGTCATCAGACCACTGACCCAGCCGGGCGGTGTGGCGAAGGCCAGGGTCATCACCCGGGCCGGGTCGATGGCCGGCTGCGGCACCGTCACCGCAAAGGCATCGGCAAAATTACAGCCCGGCAGGGCGGCTTTGCAGAAAGGATCGGGGGACGTGGATGTGACAGCGGCCATGCCGGAGATCATCGGCGGTTCCAGCGGCGTCGTCGACGCGACAAAAAGCCGCCAGCCAGGGTTCGCTTCTGGCCCGGCGGCTTTCTCGCGATGCGGCGAAAGGCGGCTTACTTGCCGCGGCTGTCGAGGCTGAGCGGGCCGGCGCCGAAGGCGGCGACGAACAGCAGGCCGCCGACAATGGCCAGGTTCTTGAAGAAGTTGATCTGCTGCATCATCACCTGCTCGGCCGGCACGGCCCAGAAATTGTGGAAGATGACGGCAGCGGCCAGCGTGAACAGGCCGAGGATCAGGGCGGCGTAGCGGGCCTTGAAGCCGACCAGCAGGGCGGCGGCGACCGCGATTTCGACGACGATGGTGCCGGCGGCCGCCACCTGCGGCAGCGGGATGCCCTTGGAGGCGATGTAGCCGACGGTGCCGCTGAAACCGCCGAGCTTGCTGATCCCGGCCGGGATGAACAGCAGGGCGATCAGGATGCGGCCGGCGACGGGGCCGAACTTCTCGATGAACGACATGGAGGCAGATCCTTCAGGTTGGGGAGGGTCGTTGTTCTTGGTTGGATAGCTGCGGCGGTGTCCAGTCTAGCGGGCCGCCTTCCGGCGCCTATCGGGCATCCGGATATCCGGCTAACACCTTGGTGTTAGCCGGAATCGCGTTGCGGCCGTCAGGCCGCCTTGTCCATGGCGGCGAAGGCTTCGGCTTCGCGGGCCAGTGCGCGCTGCACAGCCGGGCGCTGCTGCATGCGCTCGGCATGCTTGGCGTAGTTCGGGAAGCCTGACATGTCGAGGCCGAGCTTGGTCGCCCAGGTGTGGAAGACGAAGATGTAGGCGTCGGCGGCCGACCAGGCGCCGAACACCCAGTCCTTGCCGGTGACGGCCTTCTCGATCAGGCCGTAATTGGCCATCGCGGCCTTGGTGGCCAGCGCCTTCACGTTGTCCGTGCTGTCGGGCAGGTCGCAGAAATTCTGCGGGCCGAAAAACCGGCTCATCACCGGATGCACGCCCGAGGCACACCAGGCAACGAATGCCAGCGCCTCGGCTTCCAGCAGCGCGTCGCCGGCGGGCAGCAGCTTGGCGGCGGGATAGCTGCGGTTCAGATAGGTCATGATGGCGGTGTTCTCGGTCAGCACCTTGCCGTCGATCACCAGCATCGGCACCTTGCCCTTCGGGTTCAGCGCCAGGTATTCCGGCGTGCGGGTCTGGCCCTTGCGGGTATAGGTCGGCTTCGGCGTGAAGCTGGCACCGGCCTCCTCGAGGCAGATATGGGTCGCCAGCGAGCAGGCGCCGGGCGAGAAATAGAAATCGAGCTTGGCCATCGGGTATTCCTCTCTGTTCAGACCGGTTTGCGGCGACTGCGCCGGGTCCGGACGAGAGGCATAAGCCATCGTAGTATCAATTTGCAAGCAGGCACCTTCCGGCACTATACTTGCCATATGGATACCGAAGGTTCCGCGATCGATTTCCGCCGCCATCTCACATCGGATGGCCGGGAAATCTGTGCCCGCATGGTCTGCCGCACGCTGGACCTGATCGCCAACAAATGGGCGGTGCCGATCCTGCTCAGCCTCGCTGCTGCGCGGCGCCAGCGGCCGGACCAGCCGATGCGCTTCAGCGAACTGGCCCGGGCCCTGCCGCTGATCACCCAGAAGGAACTGACCAAGCAGCTGCGCGCCCTGGAAACCGCCGGGCTGGTGGGCCGGCGCGTGCATGCCGCCGTGCCGCCGAAAGTCGAATACTGGATGACCGATCTCGGCCTGTCGCTGCAGCCGGTGCTGGATGCCCTGGGCCGCTGGTCGGCCGAGAACGGCCCGGCATTGACCGCCAACCTGCAGCGTGGCAGCGGAATCGAAGCGGCGGAATAGCCTTCCCCGGACAAACAAAAGCCGCCCGCATCCCGGCCTCTGGATTCAGGCGAGGATGCAGGCGGCTTGTTTCATGTACGAGAACAGGGCCGGCGATGCCGGCCCGGCTCAACCGATGCTGATTACTCGCCCTTCGGCGCGGTGTCGCGCTTCTCGGTGATGCGGGCGGCCTTGCCGGTGCGGCCGCGCAGGTAATACAGCTTGGCGCGGCGCACGTCGCCGCGGCGGACCACGGTGATCGACTCGATGCGCGGGCTGTACAGCGGGAAGATACGCTCGACGCCCTCGCCGTAGCTGATCTTGCGCACGGTGAACGAGGAGTTCACGCCGCGGTTCGAGCGGGCGATGCACACGCCCTCATAGGCCTGCACGCGCTCGCGGCCGCCTTCGACCACCTTCACGTTCACCTTCAGGGTGTCGCCCGGGCCGAATTCCGGCACCGCACGAGCGGCGACGAGAGCGTCCGACTGCTCTTTCTCGATCTGCTGCAGAATGTTCATGGCAACCTGCCTTTCGTCCTTCGTCAAACTGTTAAACGCATCAAACTCGGTTCATCTCTTCCCGTCCGGCCGGCGCCGGCGGTATTGCTCCCACAGATCCGGGCGGCGCTGGGCGGTGATCTGTTCCGCCTGATCGCGCCGCCAGGCTGCGATCCTTCCATGGTGGCCCGACAGCAGCACCTCCGGCACGCTGCGGCCCTCCCATTCCTGCGGCCGGGTATACTGGGGATATTCCAGCAGTCCGTCCGCGAAACTCTCTTCGGTGCCGGACTCTTCGGCACCCATCACCCCGGGCAGCAACCGCACGACCGCGTCGAGCAGTGCATAGGCAGCGATCTCGCCGCCCGAGAGGACGAAGTCGCCGAGGCTGACCTCGACGACGGGGCGCGCCTGCAGCAGGCGCTCGTCCACCCCCTCGAACCGGCCACAGACCAGCGTGGCGCCGCCGGCGGCCTTCACCTCATGCACCAGCGCCTGGTCGAGGCGCCGGCCACGCGGCGAGAAATACAGCAGCGGCTGGGCCGCCGCGCCCTCCTGCTGCCCGCCGGCCGCGACCGCATCGTCGATCGCGGCGGCCAGCACGTCGGGCCGCATCACCATGCCGGGCCCGCCCCCGAAGGGGGTGTCGTCGACGGTGCGGTGTTTATCGCGCGCGTAATCGCGGATGTCCACCACCGTCAGCGACCAGCGCCCCTCGTCGAGGGCGCGCCCGGCCAGGCTCTGTCCCAGCGGGCCGGGGAACATCGCCGGGTACAGGGTCAGTACCCGGGCGGTCCACGGCATCGCCGGAACGCTGCTCATCACGCCTCGCCCGCCTTCGGTTCCGCGTCCGCCGCCTCGTCTTCCGAGGCCGGGCCGCCGAGCCAGAAGGCCGGCTCCACCAGCACCCTGCCGCCAGCGATGTCCACTTCGGGCACCGCGTCGTCGGTGAAGGGCACCATCGCCGAACGGCCGCTGTCGGTTTTCACCTCCAACATGTCGCCGGCGCCGAAATTATGCACCGCGCTGACGGTGCCGAGCGTCTCGCCGGCCACGGTGACGGCCATCAGGCCCACCAGGTCGGCATAATAGAACTCGCCGTCGTCGGGCTGCGGCAGCGCATCGCGCGCCACATACAGCTCGGTGCCTTTCAGGGCCTCGGCGGCGTTGCGGTCGCCGACACCCCGGATACTCGCAATCACCACGTCGCCTTTCGCCAGCCGGTGCACCTTCACGGTGAAGCTGCGCCTGCCGGCGGCATCGCTGAGCGGGCCGTAATCGCCGATGGCTTCCGGATCGCCGGTGAAGGTCTTGATCTTCACCTCGCCGCGGATACCCTGGGCGCCGATGATGGCACCGAGCAGGAGCCTCCGCGGAGAATCCGCATCTGGCGCGACCGGGCCGGCCATGCGTCAGGCGGCGGCGATCAGCCGGCCGCGGCTTCGTCGGCCGGCTTGGCAGCAGCTTCGGCAGCGGCCTTGGCGGCTTCCTCGGCGGCCTTGATGCGCTCCTGCGCCTTGGCCTTCGGCTTGCCCTTTTCCGGGTTGTTGCCGTGGGCCCAGGTCAGCAGGCCGGCCTGGCTGAAGAAACGGGCGCAGCGGTCGGACGGCTGGGCGCCCTTCGACAGCCAGTACTTCACGCGCTCGACATCGAGCTGCACGCGCTCGCGGTCCTTCGGCAGCATCGGGTCATACGAGCCGATCTTCTCGATGAAACGGCCGTCGCGCGGGCTGCGCGAGTCGGCGACGACGATACGGTAATACGGGCGCTTCTTGGCGCCGCCGCGCGTCATGCGGATCTTGACTGACATGGATGGTCCTTTCCCTGAACTGTGATCTGTAAAATCCGTAAACCGGTACTGTCGCCCGTCACATCTTCGGCATGCCGGGGAAGCCCCCGCCCATGCCGGCCATGATGCTGCGGGTAAAACCCTTCTGCCCCAGCTTCGACATGCGCTTCATCATGTCGGACATCTGGAGATGCTGCTTCAGCAGCTTGTTGACATCCTGCACCGAGGTGCCACTGCCCGCCGCGATGCGCTTCTTGCGCGAGGCGTGGATCACCTTCGGATTCTGCCGTTCCTGGCGGGTCATCGAACCGATGATCGCCTCCTGGCGCTTCAGCAGGGTTTCGTCGAGATTGGCATTCGCCATCTGCTGCTTGATCTTGCCGACCCCGGGCAGCAGGTTCATCACGCCCGACATGCCGCCCATCTTGCGCAGCTGCTGCAGCTGCTTGGCCATGTCCTCGAGGTCGAACTGGCCCTTCTGCATGCGGGCGGCCAGCCGCTCGGCTTCTTCCTTCTCGATCGTCTCGGCGGCCTTCTCGACCAGCGACACGATGTCGCCCATGCCGAGGATGCGCTGGGCGATGCGCTCCGGATGAAAGCTCTCGAGCGCGTCGGTCTTCTCGCCGACGCCGATCAGCTTGATCGGCCGGCCGGTGACGGCGCGCATGCTGAGCGCGGCGCCGCCGCGGCCGTCGCCATCGACGCGGGTCAGCACGATGCCGGTGACGCCGACCCGCTCGTTGAAGCTTTTCGCGACGTTGACGGCATCCTGGCCGGTCAGCGCGTCGGCCACCAGCAGCGTCTCGTGCGGCTGTACGGCATCGCGCACCGCAGCCACTTCCAGCATCAGCGTCTCGTCGACATGCAGGCGGCCGGCGGTGTCCAGCATCAGCACGTCATAGCCGCCGAGCTTCGCTGCCTGCAGGGCGCGCCTGGCGATATCCACCGGCATCTGGCCGGCAACGATCGGCAGCGTCGGGATGCCGGTCTGCTCGCCGAGAATCTTCAGCTGCTCCTGCGCGGCCGGGCGATAGACGTCGAGCGACGCCATCAGCACCTTCTTGCGGTCCCTGTTCTGCAGGCGCAGGGCGATCTTGGCGGTCGAGGTGGTCTTGCCCGAACCCTGCAGGCCGACCATCAGCACCGGCACCGGCGGCACGGCATTCAGGCTGATTTCCGCGCCCTCGCCGGCACCGCCCAGCATCTCGACCAGGTGGTCGTGGACGATCTTGATGACCATCTGGCCCGGAGTCACCGAGCGCAGCACTTCCTGGCCGACGGCCCTGGACTTCACACCATCGATGAAAGTCTTGACGACAGGGAGCGCAACATCGGCTTCCAGCAGGGCGACGCGAACCTCGCGCAGGGCTTCCGAGACGTCGGATTCCGTCAGCGCGCCGCGCTTGCGCAGCCGCTCGAAAACCTCGCCCAGTTTGCCGCTCAGAGATTCGAACATGCCGACCCTGATGATGTTGCCGATGGTCCAAAGCAATTCGGCGCCCGTGCGCGACACTCGCGGACGGACGACGATCCTCGGACCGGATTCAGGCTCCCGAAATGGAAAGCGGGCGGAATAAAGCGGTTTGGGCCGCGGAAGTCAAGGCTGCCCGGCAGGGGCTCCGGGCGCCAGCCTGCGGATCAGTTCGACCAGTTTCCGGGGATCCAGCGGCTTCACCAGCATCTCGGTCATCCCGGAAGACAGGCATTCACGGCGCACCTCGGGGCCGTCGGCAGCCGTCATGCCGATGATCGGCACCTTTATGCCGCGCGCCCCGCCGACCAGGCGGATTTCCTGGGCCGCCTTGATGCCATTCAGGTTCGGCATGCGAACATCCATGAGAATCAATGAGATGTCCTGGTTTTCGAAGAACATGCCGACCGCCTCGCGGCCGGAACCGGCAAAAACCGGATGAAATCCCAGGGCCGTCAGCAGTTTTTCAAGGGCGGCCCGGCCGGCCTGGGAATCCTCGGCCACCAGCACCGTCCGGGACGGTTTTTTCGTCTCTATACCCATGATGTCCCCGGTCTGCCTTCCGGCGGCCAGTATCACGGCTCTGCGGCCGTCCGGCTAGGGGGTGATTTCCCGCTGCAGTTCGGCGCGGATCGGTGCCAGCGCCTCCAGCCAGGTGCGGCCGTTCAGGCGGGCGCCGGCAATCCAGCCTTCCGCGCTGCCGAGCCGGAAGGCGGTATCGATCTGCACCGGCAGCCAGGCGTCGATGCCCGGCGGCCGCACCAGCCAGATGCGGGTCGGGCGCTCCGGCGGCCTGGTGTCGGCGGTGCCGTCCTTGCGGCTGTAACCGGCCACCGGCTCGAAGCGGATGCTGCATTCATAGGCGGGGCCGGCATAGGCGGTGCGGTCGCGCGGGGCCACCTGGGCCGGGCCGACCGGGCTGTAATGCAGGTTATAGCGCCGCCGGCCGTCGAAAATCGCGTCGCTGCCCGTACACGGCGGCGTTGCGCCGCCCTGCAGGACACGGGCAACGATGGCCGTGGTGGGGTCGAGGGTGTTGCGTTTCAGCGCATCGGGCACCGGTTCGCGGTCATCCTCGTCCAGCGGCGGCTGGATGACGGCCGACGGCATGCCGTCGGCATCCCAGGTGATCCGTGTCGAGCGCTTGGACCAGCTGCCATCGCTGTCGCTGCCGTAGCGCACCGGGATCACGCGGCCATCGCGCAATTCGGCGGCCGCATAGCCGGTCAGTTCGAAGCTTATCATGAAATCGAGCGGTCCGAAGGTGCGCATGGCGGTATCGACATGCACCGCATCCGCCTCGCGCCGCATCGTCACCTTGATGTCGAAGGCCTTGGCGCCAAGCGCATAGAGGCCGAATTCCACGGAAGCGGCGGTCAGCGGCACTGCACCGGCGGGGGCGGCGGCCGGCCGGGCGCCGGGCGCAGGGCCGGGCAGGGCGGGATCGGGCTGGGGCAGAACCGCAGCCAGCCGCACGTCGGGTGCGGTTGCCTCGTCTGCCCGGGCAACGGATCCTGCCGCCATCAGGGGCAGCAGGCCAAACAGGACCGCGCTGCGCAGGATGATTCGCATGGACTAAAGTCTAAGGCCGATTCGCCAAATTGCAGAGCGATTCTGTATTCAACCTGGAATTGCGATCACCGCGATACCGGGCGGATTCCCCCGAAGGGTCAGCCGTTATGGCGGCCGAATTCCCGCGCCACCGCCAGCCGCAGGCCGCGCAGCAGGTCCTGGCCGGCCTGGCCCATATCGGCGCGCTGCTCGGCCCGGCGCAGGGCATAGAGGGCATCGATCAGCAGGCCAACCAGTGCCAGATGCCGGTCTTCCGAGGGCAGGGCGCGGCGCAGCACGCTGCTCAGCAGCGCGATACCCTCGGCCAGCATCGGCCAGCCCAGCCGGGCGCAGCTTTCGGTCAGGGCATCGCAATCCTGCTGGGCATCGCCCAGGAACAGCAGGGCCGAGACCGCATCGCCGCGGGCCTGGCCGAGGCGGGCGCGCAGCAGGTCGATGCGGGCAGCAAGCGCGCTGTCCTCGCCGCTGGGTGCGGTGGCGATACCCGGCACGGCGGCCGGCAGCTCGCGGGCCGGTGCCTCGTGAGCCGATCCGTCGCCGGCCAGGCCATTGCCGACCAGTCCACTGCCGGCCAGCCCACTGCTGGCAGGGGCGCTGCCGCGGGCCAGCCGCGACAGGTCGGAACGGGCGCGCTCCAGCGCCTGCTGCGGGCGCAGGGGAGAGGACGGGATGTCGGGCCGATTCGCCATGGTCGTTCCATGGAATACGAATCCGGAGGAGTCCCTGTCAACCGCACATGCATGACAGGGGTGCCCGTGCCCGGCGGGGCCGGCGATCTCTCCGTCCGTCCGGCCGGTGGCCTTGGCGGACCGGCTTCGTTAAGGTGCCGGAAAGCCATGTGCTGTTTCACCTGCCGGTTGCCGCTGCCTGATGATGTCCCGCCGACCTGATCCCGATGCGCTCGCCGCGCGCCTGCTGCAGGGCGACCGCCGCGCACTGGCGCGGGCCATCACGCTGGTGGAATCGAGCCATCCGGACGACCGCACCGCCGCCGAAAGCCTGCTGCAGGCCATCCTGCCGGCCACCGGCCAGCAGGATGCGGGCCGGGCCATCCGCATCGGCATCTCGGGCACGCCCGGCGTCGGCAAGTCCAGTTTCATCGAACGCTTCGGCCTGTTCCTGACCGGGCAGGGCCATCGCGTCGCCGTGCTGGCGGTGGATCCCTCCTCGGCTTTGTCGGGCGGCTCGATCCTCGGCGACAAGACGCGCATGGAACAGCTGGTGCGCGAGCCCGCTGCCTTCATCCGGCCCACGCCGTCGGGCGGCTCGCTCGGTGGCGTGGCCAGGCGCACGCGCGAAGCGATGCTGCTGGTGGAAGCCGCCGGCTTCGACGTGGTGCTGGTCGAGACGGTCGGTGTCGGCCAGTCGGAAACCACCGTGGCCGAGATGGTCGATATTTTCCTGCTGCTGCTGGCGCCGGCCGGCGGCGACGACCTGCAGGGCATCAAGCGCGGCATCATGGAACTGGCCGATCTCGTCATCGTCAACAAGGCCGATGGCGAGCTGCTGCCGAAGGCGCGGCTGGCGGCGGCGGATTACCGCATGGCCCTGCATCTGATGCGGCCGCGCCATGCCGAATGGCGGCCGCAGGTGCAGCTGGTCTCGGCCCTGCTGAACGAGGGCATCGGCGAGGTGTGGACCGCAATCGGGCAGTATCGCGAAGCTCTGCAGAAGACCGGTGCCCTTGCCGCCCAGCGCCGCCACCAGGCCGAGGCCTGGCTGATGCGCGAACTGCAGGACGGCCTGCTCGACTGGCTGAAGCAGGAGCCCGCCATCGCCGGCGAGCTGCCGCGCCTGCAGAAGGCGGTCGGCAAGGGACAGACGACGCCCAGCGCCGCCGCGCGCAAACTGCTGGAGATGCTGCGCCGATGACCGTTCCCCCGGATGCCCCGCCCTCCTGGCCGGTGCAGTCCGGCCGTTTCGATCTCGGCGATCTGCAGACCCTGTCGGGCGAGACGATGCCCGGCGCCTTCCTCAGCTGGAAGACCCATGGCACGCTGAACGCGGCGCGCGACAACGTGATCCTCTACCCGACCAGCTATTCGGCGCAGCATCCCGACATCGAATGGCTGATCGGGCCCGATTTCGTGCTCGACCCGGCGCGCTGGTTCATCGTCATCCCCGACATGTTCGGCAACGGCCTGTCCTCCAGCCCGTCGAACACGCCGGCCTATCCCGCGCTGGTGACGGCGTGGGACAACGTGCAGGCCCAGCGCCGCCTGCTGTCCGAGGTGTTCGGCATCGAAAGGCTG
This sequence comes from Ferrovibrio sp., assembly GCF_964218355.1. Lineage (GTDB taxonomy): Bacteria > Pseudomonadota > Alphaproteobacteria > Ferrovibrionales > Ferrovibrionaceae > Ferrovibrio. The sequence continues at coordinate 120,255 of NZ_CAXPMC010000003.1, forward strand.
GCCTGCGTCTACGGCTGGTCGATGGGGGCGCAGCAGGCCTATCACTGGGCGGCTTTGTTCCCCGACGACGTGGCGCGCATCGTGGTCAATTGCGGCTCGGCCCGCACTGCCGAACATAACCGGGTGTTCCTCAAGTCGCTGATGGCCACCCTGGAGGCGGCACCCGAGCATACCGGCAACGGCCGCTTCTCGGCGCCGCCCGCTGCCGCGATCCGCGCTTTTGGCCGCATCTATGCCGGCTGGGCGCTGAGCCAGGATTTCTACCGCGAGGGGCTGCATCTCTCGGCGCTCGGCGCGCCCGATCTCGAGACTTTCCTGCGCACCGACTGGGAAGAGCGCTATGCGCGCCGCGATGCCGCCGACCTCTACGCCCAGCTGCGCTGCTGGGAGGCGGGCGACATCAGCGCCAACCCGCTCTATGACGGCGACTTCGTCGCCGCCCTGCGGGCGATCCGCGCCCGCGTGCTGCTGCTGCCGGGCGCCACCGACCTGTATTTCCGCGTCGCCGACAACGAGGCCGAGATGGCCAATCTCGGCCGCGCCGAACTTCTGCCGATCCCCAGCATCTGGGGCCACCGCGCCGGCAATCCGGTGCAGAATCCGGAAGACACGGCGTTCCTGCGCGACAACGTGCGCCGCTGGCTGGATCTGGACTAGGCGGGCTTACGCCTCCAGCACCGGCGTCGTGTTCGGCACCACCGGATCGATGGCGCCGGCGCCCTCGCCGGTGCCGCGCGGCAGCACGGCGCCGTTGATCGGCAGGGCCGGGCCCAGCCACAGGGCATTCGACAGGTGGTCGTCATACTGGTGGCCGGTATTCGGGTGCACGAGGATGCTGAGGCCCCGCCGGTTCAGCATCAGCCAGGGCACCAGCCGGGCGAAATCCGCGACGTCGAAGGCCACCTGGTACATCGGCGAGGCATGGGGCCCGACCGGGCGGTCATGCCAGCGGCCGAGCATCACGGCGAAGCGTTCGGCCATGCGGTCGCGCAGCCAGGCCGCCGTCTCCCGCTCCGCCGGGCCATCGAAATAGACATGGGCATGGTAGCTGGCGATGGCCGCAACCGGGCGCGGCGCGGCGGTGTCTGGCAGCCGGTTCATGCCTGAATTTCCCTCTTCGGTGGTGATTTGTTGCGGTAACGTCGCCGCCGGGTATGGATTTGGCCGGCGGTTCCGGGCAATCCTAGGGCAAAGACACCGACAGGCAAGGGACCCGGCAGGGTCCCGGCCGGAAGCGGCAACGACAGGCGGGATGGGGGCATGACCGTTTGCAGGAAGGACGGGCGGCCGTGAACGGAGGCGCAGGAAGCGCGGCGCCGGCCGCGCCTGCGCCGCGCCATGGCGCGCTGGCGCGGCTGGTCGATGGCTTCGTGCCGCCGGCGGTGCTGCGCGGGCAGGACCCGCGCCTGCTGCACCGCTATCGCAGCATCGTGCAGCTGACGCTGTCGGTCTGCCTCGCGGCGCTGCTGATCCCGCCCTACCTGCTGATCCGCTCCGGGCTGAACGGCTGGGAGATCGCCGGCTTCGTCTCGATGATCGGCGGGCCGCTGGCGGGCGCGCTGCTGATCCGCTTCACCGGCAGCATCCCCTTTGCCATCGGATTCATGGCCCTCAATGGCGGGCTCGGCAACACCATCCTCACGCTGGGCACCGGCGGTCTCGCGTCCAGCTTCGCCCTGTTCAGCGTGCTGGGCCTGGCGCTAACCATGCTGACCAGCAACGGCCGGGTGATCGCCTGGGTGGCGGCGATGGCATCGATGAACTTCATCGTCGTGCTGGTCTGCCATCTGGGCGGCTGGGTGCCGCCCTTTGCGGTGCCGGCGCAGGAGCAGATCCTGCTGCATTTCCTCTGCCTGATGTTCGCCGTGCTGCTGATGGCGCGCTCGGCGATCGCCTCGCTGGCCGCCCGCACCAAGGCGCGCCGGGCGCTGCAGGATGCCAAGCAGCAGGCGGAAGCGGCGACGCGGGCGAAATCCGAATTCCTCGCCATGATGAGCCACGAGATCCGCACGCCGATGAACGGCGTGCTCGGCCTGACCCGGCTGCTGCTGCGCACGCGGCTGGACGAGGAGCAGAAGAATCTCGCCGATACGGCATTGCAGTCAGGCGAGGCGCTGCTGGCGATCCTCAACGACATCCTCGATTTCTCCAAGCTGGAAGCCGGCCGCATCGACCTCGAGGAGATCAGCTACGACCTGCCGGGGCAGATCGCGTCGGCGCTGGCACTGGTCGAGGTGCGGGCGGCCGAGAAAAGCCTGATCCTGCGCCGGGATATCGATCCGGATCTGCCGCATTTCGTGCGCGGCGATCCGGGGCGGCTGCGCCAGGTGCTGCTGAACCTGCTGTCGAATGCCGTGAAATTCACCGAACGCGGCTCGGTCACCCTGTCGGTGCAGGCCGAAGCCGGCGGCATGATACGCTTTGCCGTGCGCGATACCGGCATCGGCATTGCGCCGGAACAGGCCGGGCGGCTGTTCCAGCGCTTCTCGCAGGCGGATTCCTCGATCACCCGCCGCTTCGGCGGCACCGGCCTCGGCCTCGCCATCTGCCGCACCCTGGTCCAGGCGATGGATGGCGAGATCGGCGTCGACAGCTGGCCCGGCGAGGGCAGCGCCTTCTGGTTCCGCCTGCCGCTGCCCGATGCCCCGGCACCGGCGGCCGGCACGGTGACGGAGCGGCCGCCGCTGCCGCCTTTGCGCATCCTGATCGCCGAGGACAACCCGGTGAACCAGAAGGTGCTGGGCGGCCTGCTGGCCGGCATGGTGAAACCCGGCGAGAGCCATGTGATCGATTATGTCGAGGACGGCATCGCCGCAGTGGAAGCCGTGCAGGCCGGTGCCTACGACCTGCTGCTGACCGACATCCACATGCCGCGGCTGGACGGGCTGCGTGCAACCCGGGCGATCCGCGCCCTGCCGCCGCCGCAGAATGCCGTGAAGATCATCGCGGTAACCTCCAGCATTGGCGCCGACCGCATCCGCGACTGCCTCGAAACCGGCATGGACGATTATGTCGGCAAGCCGGTCAACCCGGATCTGCTGGACCTGGCGGTGCGCCGCGCGCTGGCCCTACCCGGTGCGCTGGCCGAGGATGCGGAACTGGCGGCGCTGGCGGCAACCGAGGATCCGGCGGCGCCCCATATCGGCCCCGACCATGACGGGGCGGCCCTGCAGGAGCTGTTCGACACCTTCGGACGCGACGGGCTTGGCGAGCTGGTGGAAACCTTTTATCGGGTGGCGGCCGATCTGCGGCAGGGCTTGGACGAGGCGGCGGCCGCAGGCGATGCGCCGCGGCTGGCGGCGCTGGCGCACAAGCTGCGCGGCGGCGCCGGCAGCCTCGGCCTGCGCCGGCTGCTGCACACCGCCCGGCGCATCGAGATCCTGGCGCGCGGCGGCGAGGCGGCCCAGGCCGCGGCCCTGCTCGGCCTGCTGCAGGCCGATCTCGATGCCGGCTGCACCTGGCTGCGCCTGCAGGCGGCGACGGGCATCGCGGCGGCAGGTATCGCCGAGACAGGGAATGCCACGGCAGATGGCAGTGCGGGAGAAAGCGGGGACGGAGCACGGCAATGACAGCGTTCAAGGATTTGTGGGTGATGCTGGTGGAGGATGACCTCTATTCCCAGCGGATGACGCAGATGATGCTGCGGCAGTTCGGCATCGAGCGGCTGGTGGTGGCGGGTGACGGCGAGAAGGCGAAGGAGCAGTTCGACGAAGCGCGCGGCCAGTTCGACCTGATCGTGTCGGACTGGAACCTGCCGGTTTCCAGCGGGCTGGAGCTGCTCAAGCATGTCCGCGACGCGAAGACGAAAACCCGCTTCCTGATGCTGACCAGCAATGCCGGCCGCGATTTCGTGTTGCAGGCGCGAACCCACGAGGTGGATGCCTATATCGCCAAGCCCTTCTCGGCCACCCAGCTGAAGCAGAAGATTCAGGGGCTGTTCGGCATCCGCGATTTCTGACGGCCGGCTCTGAAGGCCGGCTGTCAGGACAGCGCCATCGTCTCGTTTTCCAGCTCGCGTACCTGGATCGTCTCGTCCAGCCGCCGCACCGTGTCGTAGCGCGGGTCGCGCGGCTCGTAGAACGAGGCGCCGAGCAGCATGTTGGCCGTAATGCCGTCATCCGACAGCGGCAGCAGCAGCCGGCGATACATCATCCAGCTGCGATCCTGCCAGTGCAGCTCCGAGGCGAAGTAGTTGATCGCCGGCGCGGTCGCGACAAGATCGAAGATCGTGCGGAAGCGCTCGTAATGCCGGCCCTCGGCCAGTTCGTCGAGATAGCTGCCGGTCAGTTCGCGGCCGACATGCTCGCCGATATGGGTGCCGACCAGCCGGTAGCGGTAGCGGCCCTGCGGCATCACGTCGGCCAGGAAGATATGCGGCAGCAGTTCGGCGATGTCCCGCGGCTCGATCAGGCGCCGGGCCGGCATCAGGCAGTCGCGGCGGCGGGACAGCCAGTAGCGGTAGAGCAGCCGCGTCGGTCCGTGGTCGATATGGTCGATGAAGGCCATGGCAGACCCTCCCCGGGCCCGTATCCGGTCATGGGCCCGGACAGGAAACTAGGGCGCCCGGGCGGGCCGACCAGAGGCGTGGCCGGACCGGAGCGGGCTCAGCCGGCGGCCAGGCGGTCGAATTCGCCAGATTCGAGCAGCCGGGCGAGATCGGCGGCGCCGCCGATCAGCTGGCCGCGGACAAAAACCATCGGGAAGGTCGGCCAGCCGGTCCACATTTTCAGGGCGTTGCGGCGGCGCCAGTCGCCGAGATAGCTGCCATATTCCAGGTAGCGGTGGGGGATGCCGCGGGCCTGCAGCAGGCGGCGGGCCCGGCGCGGGAATGGGTTCATCGCCATGCCAACCACCACCACGGTATCGGCGGCGATGGCGGCCTCGACCTCGGCGATGATGGCCGCGCCATGGCCGGCGGTTTTCTCGCGGATGGCGGGGTGGATGCGGGTTTCGTCGAGCACCGGGCGCGGCATCGGGGGTTTCCTTCTTCAGGCGCCGTCAGGCGCCGGCAATCCAGCGCCGGGCGATCTGGTGGGCCAGGCTGATCGGCGGCGACAGGCGCGGACTGGCTTCCATGTTGGTGCTGTCGGCCAGCATCTGCGCGATCTCGTCGCGGCTGAACCAGCGCGCCTCCTCGAGTTCGGCTTTGTCCACGGTGATGGCGGCGTCGGCCGCTTCCGCGACACAGCCCAGCATCAGCGAGGCGGGAAACGGCCAGGGCTGCGAGGCGATGTAGCGCACCGCGCCGGTGGCCACCCCGGCCTCTTCCATGATCTCGCGGCGCACGGCCTCTTCCATGGTCTCGCCCGGCTCCATGAAGCCGGCCAGCGCCGAATACATGCCGGGCGGGAAATGCGCCTGCCGGCCCAGCAGCACCATGTCCTGCCCGGTCTGCGCATCGCGGCGCACCGCCAGCATGATCACCACCGGATCGGTGCGCGGGAAATGCTGGGCCTTGCAGGCCTCGCTCTCGCAGCGCCGGCTGTAGCCACCCTCGGTCATTGCCGTCGGGTTGCCGCACTGGGCGCAGAAGCCGTGGCGCTGGTGCCAGTCGATTAGGCTGCGGGCCTGGGCGAGGATCGCCGCCTCGCCGGGGCTGACCTGCGGCGCGATCGAGCGCACGTCGATGTATTTCACCGTCTCGCCATGCAGGTCGGCGGTGTCGGGCGCCGTGTCGCAATCGAGCGCGAAATGGGCGATGCCCGAATCGTCCAGTCCGAGGAACACGGCCGGCAGGGCCGGATAGCGCGCCGCCCACGGGGCATCCTGCCAGGCCAGCCGGGCCGGCTTGCCCGTCACATCCACCAGCGGCTTCAGTTCGCGCATGGGCAGGAAACGGCTGTCTGCCGCCCGGCGTTTGCCCGCCATCCAGCCGGCATCGCGGCGCGGATTGCCGGCGCGGTCGAGCGGATTGCCGGTGAAGGTGATGGGGCGTGGCGGGCGCGCCTTTGGGTCGGGGCTAAGCATCCGGGAACGCTGGCATATCTGCCGGCTGCCGTCTATCGCCGGAATGGGGATTCCTACCCATTGAATTGTGCGGCGCGATGGCTGATATAAGGCCCCGGGAGGTTGGTGGCGGACGGACGCCTCGCCAACCCGGTCAGGTCCGGAAGGAAGCAGCCGTAACGAGTTTCCCGTTCGGGTCGTTGTCAGCCTCCCACCTCTTCAGAGCCGCCCTCCGGTTTCCGCGCCGGCAAGGATGCGTCGCCAGCCGGAAGACGTTACTGTCAGAAGACGTTACAGTCCGAGAGGTTATGAGCAAACCCGCGCCCTACCGCGTTCTCGCCCGCAAATACCGGCCGAGCAACTTCGCCGAGATGATCGGCCAGGACGCGCTGGTGCGCACGCTCACCAATGCCATCGCCACCGGGCGCATCGCCCAGGCCTTCATCCTCACCGGCGTGCGTGGCGTCGGCAAGACCACCACCGCCCGCATCATCGCCCGCGCGCTGAACTGCACCGGGCCGGACGGCAAGGGTGGTCCGACCATCGAGCCCTGCGGCGTCTGCGACAACTGCAAGGCCATTGCCGAAGACCGGCATCCCGATGTCTTCGAGATGGACGCCGCCTCGCGCACCGGCATCGGCGACATCCGCGAGATCATCGAGGCCGTGCGCTACGCCCCCTCGATGGCACGCTACAAGATCTACATCATCGACGAGGTCCACATGCTGTCGACGGCGGCCTTCAACGGCCTGCTGAAGACGCTGGAAGAGCCGCCGCCGCATGTGAAATTCGTCTTCGCCACCACCGAGATCCGCAAGGTGCCGGTCACCGTGCTGTCGCGCTGCCAGCGTTTCGACCTGAAACGGGTCGAGATCGCCGTGCTGGCCCAGCATTTCCGCGGCATCGCCGGCAAGGAAGAGGCGCAGATCGACGACGATGCGCTGACCCTGATCGCGCGGGCCGCCGAAGGCTCGGTGCGCGACGGCCTCAGCCTGCTTGACCAGGCGATTGCCCATGGCGCCGGCAAGGTCGATGCGGCGCTGGTGCGCGACATGCTGGGGCTGGCCGATCGCGGCCAGGTCTTCGCCCTGCTCGACCTGCTGCTGCACGGCAAGCTGCCCGAGGCGCTCGACAACCTGCAGAACCAGTATAATCACGGTGCCGATCCGGCGGTGGTGCTGCAGGACCTGCTGGACCTGACCCACTGGCTGACCCGGGTGAAGGTGATCGGTGGCACCCCCGACGATGTCACCCTGCCGGAGACCCAGCGCGAGCGCGGCAAGGATCTTGCCGGCAAGCTCGGCATGCCGGTGCTGGCGCGCAGCTGGCAGATGCTGCTCAAGGGCCTGCAGGAAGTGCGGGCCGCCCCGGTGCCGCTGGCGGCGGCCGAGATGGTGCTGGTGCGCTTCGCCTATGCCGCCGACCTGCCGGGCCCGGCCGAGGTGGTGAGGGAATGGCGCGAGAAGGGCGGCGGCGCGCCGCTGCCCGCCGGTGGCAGTGGCGGTGGTGGCGTGCGCGCCGCCAATGGCGGCGGGGCTTCGGCGGCGATGCAGGCGCAGCCGGCCCGCCAGGCGGCGCCGCAGCCGCAGCCCGGTGAACCGGTTGCCCTCGCTGCCATGCCGCAGACCTTTCCGGCCCTGGTGGAACTGGCCAAGGACATGCGCGAAGGCCTGCTGGCCGCCGAATTGTTCAACGAGGTGCATCCGGTCAGCTTCGAGCCTGGCCGCATCGAGCTCCGCCTCAGCGACACGGCGCGGCACGACCTGCCCGGCCGCCTGACCGAGAAGCTGAAGGCCTGGACCGGCCAGCGCTGGGTGGTATCGCTGTCCAAGCTGCCGGGCGAGCCGACGCTGGCCGAACAGGACCAGGCGGAGGTCTCGCGCCGCCGCGCCCATGTCCAGGCGCATCCGCTGGTGCAGTCGGTGCTGACCGCGTTCCCCGGCGCGGTGCTGGATGGCGTGCGCGAGCTGGTGCCGCCGGCACCGGACCTGCCCGAGGATGACGGCAGCGGCGACTATGTGACCGACGATATCGACCCGCTCGACGAGCTGGACTGACGACAGGGACGGCAAGCGATGAAGAATCTGGGCCAGATGATGAAGCAGGCGCAGGCCATGCAGCAGCGCATGCAGGAAATGCAGGCCGAGATGGAAGGCCGCGAGGTGCAGGGCTCGGCCGGCGGCGGCATGGTCACCGTCACCCTGAACGGCAAGAGCGAGCTGCGCGGGGTGAAGATCGATCCGTCGCTGCTGAAACCCGAGGAAGCCGAGATTCTCGAAGACCTGCTGAAGGCGGCCCATGCCGATGCCAAGGGCAAGGTCGAGCGCGAGATGGCCGAGGAGATGCAGAAGCTGACCGCCGGCCTGCCGATCCCGCCGGGCATGAAGCTGCCTTTCTGATCCCGCATTCCCCATGGCCGGACCCGAGATCGAGCGGCTGATCCAGCTGTTGGCCCGCCTGCCGGGGTTGGGCCCGCGTTCGGCGCGGCGGGCGGCGCTGCATCTCCTCAAGAAAAAGGATGCGCTGCTGCTGCCGCTGGCGGCTGCCCTGCGCGAGGTCGGCGACAGCGTGCATGCCTGTTCGGTCTGCGGCAACCTCGATACCCGCGATCCCTGCGCCATCTGCACGGATGCGCGCCGCGACGAGGCCCTGCTCTGCGTGGTCGAGGGCGTGGCCGATCTCTGGGCGCTGGAACGCGCCGGAGTGTTCCGCGGCCGCTATCATGTGCTGGGCGGCACGCTGTCGGCGCTCGACGGCATCGGCCCGGCCGATCTCAATGTCGACAGCCTGGTCGCGCGGGTGAGCGGCGGCAGGGTGAAGGAAGTGATCATCGCCACCAATGCCACGGTGGAGGGCCAGACCACGGCCCATTACATCACCGACCGCATCGCGCCGTCGGGCGTGCAGATCAGCCGCCTGGCCCATGGCGTGCCGGTCGGCGGCGAACTCGACTATCTGGATGACGGCACCCTGGGCGCCGCGCTGAAGGCGCGCCGCCCGTTATAGGGAAGCCTGGGCGCCGCGCTGAAGGCACGCCGCCCTTTGTAACAACCCGAATCGTCATCCCCGCGAAGGCGGGGATCCAGCTGCCGACCGACTGGGTTCCCGCCTGCGCGGGAACGACGGCAGGAAACTTCACCCCCGGAACGTATCCTTGCGCCGGCGCGTCTCGGCAAACACCGCGACATCGTCGGCGCCGGCCATGCCCAGCGTGGCGCGCAGGTTCTGGCTGTCCGGCCGCAGGAAGGGGTTGGTGGCCCGCTCCTCGCCCAGGGTCGAGGGCACGGTCGGCCTGCCGGCGGCGCGCAGGGCCCTGACCTCGTCATAGCGGCGGGTCAGCGCGGCATTGCCGGGCTCGACGGTCACCGCGAAGCGCGCATTGGATTCCGTGTATTCATGGGCGCAGTAGACCCGGGTGTCGTCGGGCAGGGCGAGGAAGGTCTGCAGGCTGGCCCACATCTGCGCCGGGGTGCCCTCGAACAGCCGGCCGCAGCCGAGCGCAAACAGCGTGTCGCCGCAGAACAGCGCCCTGCTGTCGCCGAACCAGTAGGCGATATGGCCCCGCGTATGGCCGGGCACATCGAACACCCGGGCATGCTGGCTGCCGAGATCGATGCCCTCGTTGCCGGCCACCGCGATGTCGATGCCGGGAATGCGGTCGGCATCGGCTTCCGGGCCGACAATGGTGCAGCCGGTGGCGTCCTTCAGCGCCATGTTGCCGCCGACATGGTCCGGATGATGGTGGGTGTTGAGGATATGGGTCAGCCGCCAGCCGCGCCGCTGCAGCTCCGCCAGCACCGGCTCGGGCACGGCGGGGTCGACCACCCCGGTCGCGCCGCTGGCGGCATCGTGGACGAGATAGACGTAATTGTCGCTGAGGACGGGAATCTGGACGATCTCAAGGGGCATGGCGGTATCGTAACCCAAGCTTTCACGGGAACCGCCTGCTAGTATAGGGCACATGCTGCGACCGGACATCATCGACCTGCGGGAATTCTATGCCGGCCATCTGGGCCAGGCGGTGCGCCGCATCCTGCGCCAGCGCCTGCGCATCCTGTGGCCGAATGTCGGCGGCATGACGGTGCTGGGGCTGGGCTATGCCACGCCGTACCTGCGCATCTTCGAGGCCGAGGCCGACCGCGTGCTGGCGGCCATGCCGGGGCCACAGGGGGTCGTGCACTGGCCGCGCGGCCTGCCCGGCCGGGTGATGCTGGTCGACGAGGAGGACCTGCCGCTGCCCGATGCCAGCGTCGACCGCCTGCTGCTGATGCACAGCCTGGAGAATGCCGAGAATGTGCGCGGCCTGCTGCGCGAGGTCTGGCGGGTGCTGACCCCGCAGGGCCGTCTGCTGGCGGTGGTGCCGAACCGCCGCGGCCTGTGGGCGCATCTCGAAGCGACGCCGTTCGGCCATGGCCATCCCTATACGCCGCCGCAGCTGACCCGGCTGATGCGCGACGCCCTATTCTCGCCGACCCAGTCGCAGGCCGCCCTGTGGCTGCCGCCGTCGGAACGCGCCTTCGTGGTGCGGGCGCAGACCGCCTGGGAGGCGACCGGCGAGGTGCTGTGGAAGCGGTTTTCCGGTGTGCTGCTGGTGGAAGCCGAAAAGCAGGTCTATGCCGCCGCGCCGCTGCGGCCGGCCAAGGCAAAGCGCCGGCGTTTCGTGCTCAAGCCGGCGGAAAGCCCGGTCTGGGGCGGATCGGGACCCGCGCCGGCGTAGCGGATGCCCGGCCCGCGCCGCCTAGCGGCGGCGCAGCATGTATACGGCCTGGGCGCCGAACAGGTTGGCGCCGGCGCCCGACAGTTTCCAGCCGCCGCGGTTGCCATGGCCGTCCACCGCGATGCGCTGCTCGACCACGATGCCGTCGCGGCTGCAGAGTTCGTCGAAATCGCGGATGGTGCAGAGATGGATGTTCTGTGTCTCGTACCACGGATCGTCCAGCGCCGCCGTCATCGGCATGCGGCCGTCCAGCGCCAGCTGCAGGCGGATGCGCCAGTAGGCGAAATTCGGGAAGGACACGATGGCGCGCCGGCCGATGCGCAGCATCTCGTGCAGCACCCGGCGCGGATTCCTGGTCGCCTGCAGGGTCAGGCTGAGGATCACGTAGTCGAAGGCGGCATCCGGATAGTCCGGCAGGTCGCTGTCGGCATCGCCCTGGATCACGCTGAGGCCGCGGGCGACGCAGGCATTCACGCCGGCCTGGCGGATCTCGATGCCGCGGCCGTCCACCTGCTTCTCGCGGGCCAGATATTCCAGCAGGGCACCGTCGCCGCAGCCGACATCCAGCACCCGGCTGTCGGCTGCGACATGCTCGGCGATCAGCAGCAGGTCGCGGCGGATGTCGCGATGGCCGCCGGTTGCGGGAAGCGGCGCGTTCATGTCCGCACCCCGTTGAGCCCGCGGTGTTCGGCGCAGCCGTCGATGAAGCCCTTGAGGGTGCGGAACATCTCCGGCTCGTCCAGCAGGAAGGCGTCGTGGCCCTTGTCGGTTTCGATCTCGACGAAGCTGACATTGGCCGCGGCCGCGTTCAGCGCGCGCACGATTTCCTTGTTTTCCGGTGTCGGGAACAGCCAGTCGGAGGTGAACGAGACGACGCAGAACCGCGTCTTCGCACCCTTGTAGACATTGGCCAGCACGCCGCCGGCCCCGGCGCTCCTGTCCTGCGCGGCCAGGTCGAAATAGTCCATGGCACGGGTGATGTAGAGGTAGGAATTGGCGTCGAAGCGCTCGACGAAGGTCGAGCCCTGGTGGCGCAGATAGCTTTCCACCTGGAAATCCGCCTCGAAGCCGTAGGTGATGCGCTCGCGGTTCTGCAGGTTGCGGCCGAACTTGCGGTGCAGGGCGGCTTCCGACAGGTAGGTGATATGCGCCGCCATGCGCGCCACGGCCAGGCCGTTGCGCGGAATCACGCCCTGTTCGAGATAGTCGCCCTTGCGCCAGTCGGGATCGCTGTAGATGGCCTGGCGGCCGACCTCGTGGAAGGCGATGTTCTGTGCCGAATGCCGGGCCGCGCAGGCGATCGGGATCGCCGCATAGACGCGTTCGGGATAGCTGGCCGCCCATTGCAGCACCTGCATGCCGCCCATCGAACCGCCGATCACGCAGAACAGCTCGCGGATGCCCAGATGGTCGAGCAGCATGGCCTGGGCATTCACCATGTCGCGGATGGTGATGACGGGGAAATTCAGGCCATAGGGCTTGCCGGTGGCGGGATTGGTCTCCTTGGGCCCGGTCGAGCCCATGCAGCCGCCCAGCACATTGCTGCAGATCACGAAAAACCGGTCGGTATCGATCACCCTGCCGGGGCCGATCATGGTGTTCCACCAGCCCGGCTTGCCGGTCACCGGGTGCGGGCTGGCGGCATACTGGTCGCCGGTCAGGGCATGGCAGACCAGGATGGCGTTGGACTTGTCGGCATTCAGCTGCCCGTAGGTGCAGTAGGCGATCTGGTAGGGGCCGAGATCCAGCCCGCAATCGAGATGCAGGGGCAGGGTCTCGCCCAGCGTGACCCGGTGGTCGGGCCCGCCAGAGGCGGGGCCGGCAGGGGCGGAACTGGCGGGGGCGGGGCCGATGGATGGCGGGTGTGCGGCACTCATGGCAGGCAGCCGGATATCCTACAGGGCTTGGAGCGGGAAATCCGCGCCCTGGGGGGAGCGGAACCCGGCCGGGACCCTGTCCGGCGCGGGGCCACGTTGCTTACGCAGCCCTGCCCATGGTGTCAATGTTTTCCTGCTGTCCGGCTTTGCAATCCGGGGCGAAAGCCTTAAGACTATGCGGCTTTTTTCCAGCCCTGTACCCTGTCCCCGATGAGCGACCATATCCCCAGCCTGGCCGACCTGCGCCGCGAAATCGACGTGCTCGACGAGCAGATCCAGGATCTGCTGCGCCGCCGCGCCGAAGTCGTGCAGCGGATCGCGGCCGGCAAGGATGCCGCCGGCGAGGCGGGCGCCTTCCTGCGGCCGGGCCGCGAGGCGCAGATCCTGCGCCGCCTGCTGGAGCGCCATCGCGGCAGCCTGCCGGCTGCCGCCCTGCTGCGCATCTGGCGCGAGATGATTTCCTCTCTCTACCGCCTGCAGGGTCCGGTGCGGGTGGCGGTGCATGCCCCGAACAAGTCGGTGGCGCGCTGGGACCTCGCCCGCGACTTCTACGGCACCACCACCCCGATGCAGCTCTGCACCACGGCGATGGCGGTGATGCGGGCGATCTCGTCGCAGCCGGCCACGCTCGGCGTGATGGCGATGCCCGAGGATGGCGAGAAGGAATCCTGGTGGCCGATGCTGGCCAGCCGTTCCGGCGATACCCCGAGGGTGATCGCCCGTCTGCCCTTCGTGCCCAATCCCGAGGGGCGTTTCGCCGATCTCGGCGCCTTCGTGATCGGCAATGCCGCGCCGGAACCTTCGGGCGAGGATGCCTCGCTGCTGGTGCTGCTGGCCCGCGAGGAAGGATTCAGCCTCGCGCGCCTGTCGACTATGCTGGTCCAGGCCGGGCTGGCCGGCCATGCGCTGGCCCAGCAGCGCGGCTCGGACGGCCTGATCCGCATGCTGGTCGAGGTGCAGGGTTTCCTGGCGGCTGACGATGCGCGGCTGGCCGCGCTGGCTGCCGGCGCCACCGATCTGGTGGCCGATGCCATCGTCATCGGCGCCTATCCCGTTCCGCTTGCCGCCCCGCCCGCCTGAGCGCGGCCTTTGCATCGAGGAGTTCGCGTCGTGACCCAGCCCAAGCCGCAGCCCGGTATTCTCGACATCGCACCCTACAAGGGCGGCGAAGGCGCGATCATGGGCGTCGACCGGGTCTACAAGCTGTCGTCCAACGAAAGCCCGCTGGGGGCCAGTCCGCGCGCCAAGGAAGCCTACCGGAAGCTGGCCGACGAGCTGCACCGCTATCCCGACGGTGCTGCCGATGCGCTGCGCAAGGGCATTGCCCGGCATTTCGGCCTGCCGGCGGAGAACATCATCTGCTCGAATGGTTCCGACGAGATGATCTCGCTGATCTGTGCCGCCTATTGCGGCCCGGGCGACGAGGTGCTGTTTTCGCAGCATGGCTTCCTGATGTATCCGATCGCGGCGATGGCGCGCGGCGCCACCCCGGTGAAGGCGGCCGAAAAGAACTGGACCACCGATGTCGACGCCCTGCTGGCGGCGGTGACGCCGAAGACGAAGATCGTCTTCGTTGCCAATCCGAACAACCCGACCGGCAGCTACATCACCGCTGCCGAGCTGCGCCGCCTGCGCGAAGGGCTGCCGGCCGGCGTGCTGCTGGTGGTCGATGCCGCCTATGCCGAATATGTCAGCCGCAACGATTATTCGCATGGCGCCGAGCTGGTGGCCGAACGCGACGACACCGTGATGCTGCGCACCTTCTCGAAGATCTTCGGGCTGGGCGCGCTGCGGCTGGGCTGGACCTACGCGCCGGAGAATGTTGTCGCCGTGCTCAACCGGGTGCGCGGGCCCTTCAACGTCAATGCCGCGGCGCAGGCGGCCGGCGTCGCCGCACTGGAAGACGTGACCTGGCTCGACAGGGCGCGCAGCCACAACGACACCGAGCTGCCGCGGGTGACCGCCGCTCTGAACGCGCTGGGCCTGAACGTGCTGCCCAGCGTGGGCAATTTCGTGCTGATCCGTTTCCCCGGCGGGGCGCAGCAGGCGCAGGCGGCCGACGCGGCCCTGCGCAAACGCGGCCTGATCCTGCGGGCCATGGGCGCCTATGGCCTTGCGGAAGCGCTGCGCCTGACCATCGGCACGGCTGACGAGAACGACCTGGTGATCGCCGCGCTCGGCGATTTCCTCAACAAGGGCTGAGCGGCGATGGCGAAGCCACAGCAGACGCCCCTGTTCGGCCGGCTGGCCGTCATCGGCATCGGCCTGATCGGCTCGTCGATCGCCCGCGCCGCCCGCGAACACAATCTGGCCGGCAGCATCGCCGTTGCCGATGCCAGCGAGGCGCATCGCCGCCAGGCCGCCGAACTCGGCCTGGCCGATGCGGTGCATGCCGATGCGGCGGATGCCGTGCGCGATGCCGATCTGGTGATGCTGTGCGTGCCGCTCGGCGCCTATGCCGCGGTGGCGGCGCATATCGGCCCGGCGCTGAAGCCCGGCGCCATCGTTTCCGATGTCGGGTCCTGCAAGCAGTCGGTGATCCGCGACGTGGCGCCGCATCTGCCGGCCGGCGTTGCCTTCGTGCCCGGCCATCCGGTGGCCGGCACCGAGCATTCCGGCCCGGCGGCCGGCTTTGCCGCGCTGTTCGGCGGCCGCTGGTGCATCCTGACGCCGACCCCGGATACCGACCCGGCCGCAACCGAGAAGCTGCGCGCCTTCTGGGCCGCCTGCGGCAGCCGGGTCGAGATGATGGAGCCGCGGCACCATGATCTCGTGCTGGCGATCACCAGTCATGTGCCGCACCTGATCGCCTACAACATCGTCGGCACCGCCGACGACATGGAAACCGTGACGCAGTCGGAAGTGATCAAGTATTCCGCCGGCGGCTTCCGCGATTTCACCCGCATCGCCGCATCCGACCCGACCATGTGGCGCGACGTCTTCCTCAACAACCGCGAAGCCGTGCTGGAGATGCTCGGCCGCTTCACCGAAGACCTGATCGCCCTGCAGCGGGCGATCCGCTGGGGCGAGGGCGACGCGCTGTTCGACCTGTTCACCCGCACCCGGGCGATCCGCCGTGCCATCATCGATGCCGGCCAGGAAACCGCGGCACCGGATTTCGGCCGCGGCGCCGCCTCGCCTACGGCTGGGTCTGCGGCGCCGGCTGCGGCAAAGCCGGCAAAACCGAAGGCAGGCTGAACAGCGACACCGGGCCGAGCGACAGCTGGCCATCCTGCGCCGCCAGCGGCACCGGCAGGAAGCGGCGCCTTTCCGCATCGGTCTGCTCCAGCAGGGTGACGGCCGCCTTGGCGGCGGCGGCTTCCCGTGCGGTCATCTTCCCGGCCGCAGCCAGCGCGTCGATGCCGGACCCGGCGCCATAGATGCGGCCGGCCATGGCGCCGAGCGGCCGGTATTGCCGGTCGACGGCCAGGCTGCCATCGCCTTCCAGCCGCAGCGCGCCCCACTGCAGCAGGATGGTCTGCAGTTCGAGAATGCCGCCGGCCTCGCGCCAGGTGCGCAGCATCTCCTCCGGGCTGCCGCCATAGGCGGGGCCGCGCAGGGTGCCGACCAGTTTCAGTTCCGCCACTGCGCGGCCGAGCGGACCATCGGCCGCCGCCGGCAGCTGCAAAGCCTCGGCCTGGATGGCGAGGTCGGTGCCCGGCGGCACATTGCCGGCCCGCCGCGCATGCAGCAGCAGGTGTGCGGCGCTCCAGCCATCCGCCGTCCCGGTCAGATGCGGCGCGGTCAGGTCGGCGGCCAGGCGCTGCCAGGTGCCGGTGGCATCCATCACCAGGCTGGCGCGGAAGCGTTCGGTGGCCAGCCCGGCCTGCCGGCGCAGGATCGCTCCGCCGGGCCCGGCCTCGGTCCAGCCAGCCTGCTGGCTGCCGCCGATGTCGAAGATCACATGCTGCGGGTCCCATAGCTGCAGATGCGCGGTGATGCTGTCGGCCTGCAGGCGCCAGGCGGCCGGCGATTGCGGGTCCTGCCACTGCACATTCGTCAGGGTGGCCGACAGGCGGTAGGGAAAGCCCCAGAGCCGGATGCGCTCGTAGCTGACCATGCGGCCCTGCTCCTGCTGGGCGGCGATCCAGCCCAGCAGGCGTGCCTGCAGCTGGTCGGCCAGATGGGCCCAGACGAAGTAATAGGCGACGAGGCCGCCGACGATGAGGCCGGCCAGAAGGGCGAAGCGGTAGCGCATGGCGCAGATATAGCAGGCGGCGCCATGCCGCGCCAATGCGCCCGGACCGGCGGGGCAGACGGGTGGAGCAGACGGGTGGAGCAGACCGGCGGGCCGGGCTTGCGGGCCGCACCGGATCGGCCGATAGTGCGGCAACCGCCCCGCACCGGATTCCGGTGGCAGAGGGCCTCAATCACATATGTTATGTCCGAGCCGATGTCCGCTTCCCCGCCTGCCGTTCCGTCTTCCGCCCTGTCCGTGCTTGCCATCGCCGCGATGCCGGGCCTGTTCGTGCTGCTGTGGTCGACCGGTTTCATCGGCGCCAAGCTCGGCCTGCCCTATGCCGAGCCGATGACCTTCCTGGTGCTGCGCTTTGCCATCGTCGCCGTGCTGCTGGCGCTGCTGGCCGGCCTGACCGGGGCGCCATGGCCGCGCGACCCGCGCATGGCCGGCCATATCGCGGTGGCCGGGCTGCTGCTGCACGGGGTCTATCTCGGCGGCGTCTTCGCCTCGATCTATCATGGCGTGCCCGCCGGCATCTCGGCGCTGATCGTCGGGATCCAACCTCTTCTGGTGGCCGCCGCCGCCGGTCCGGTGCTGGGCGAACGGGTCAGCCCGCGGCAATGGGCCGGGCTCGTGCTCGGGCTGGCCGGCGTGGTGCTGGTGGTGTGGACCAAGCTCGGCATCGGCGTCGGCACGCCGTTCGGCTATGCCCTGTCGGTGATCGCGCTGGTCGGCATCACCATCGGCACGCTGTACCAGAAACGCTACTGCCCGGCGGTCGACCTGCGCAGCGGCTCGGCGATCCAGTTCGCCGCCACCACGGTTTTCCTGGCGCCCTTCGCCCTGCTGTTCGAGACCCGCGCCGTGATCTGGTCCGGCGAATTCGTCTTCGCGCTGGGCTGGCTGTGCATCGTCCTCTCGCTGGGAGCCATCTCGCTGCTGTTCATCCTGATCCGCCGCGGTGCCGCGGCCCGGGTCTCCAGCCTGTTCTTCCTGGTACCGCCCTGCACGGCCCTGGTCGCCTTCTTCCTGTTCGGCGAGCAGCTCAGCCCGCTGGCGCTGGCCGGCATGGCGGCAACCATGGCCGGGGTGGCGCTGGTCAACCTGGCACCGAAAGCCTGATCGCCGCGGCATGGGCCGGGCCGGACGCCATATCCCCTTCGATCACGAGGAGCCGTTGCCCGGCGCCGCGCCGCCGCCATTCCCGCAGGTGAAACCGGCGCAGGGCGAGCCGCTGTGGGTGTTCGGCTACGGCTCGCTGATGTGGGATCCGGGTTTTCCGCATACCACGGTGAAAGTCGCGAAGCTGTGGGGCTTCCATCGCGGCTTCTGCGTCTGGTCGCACCGCTACCGCGGCACCCCGGCGGCCCCGGGCCTGGTGCTCGGCCTGATGCCGGGCGGATCGTGCAAGGGCCGCGCCTTCCGGGTGCGCCGGGCCGACCAGGATGCCGTGATCGACTATCTCTACCGCCGCGAGATGGTCACCGGCGTCTACCGGCCGGGTTTCCATCTGGCCCAGATGAGCGACGGCAGCCGCGTGAAGGTGCTGGCCTTCGTCGCCGATCCGCAGCATCCGCAATATGCCGGGCATCTGTCGGAGGTCGAGGTGGTGCGCATCATCGCCAGCCGCAGCGGCCAGCGCGGACCCAACGCGGCCTATCTGGCCAGCACCGTGCAGCATCTGGATGCGCTCGGCATCGCCGACGGTCCGCTGCACCGGATTCTGGCCGCCGTGCGCGCCAGTGGCGCACAGGTATAAGGCCGTGCGCGCCAGTGGCGCGCAGGTATAAGGCCGTGCGCGCAGGTCTAGCGGCCCAATACCCTGTTCGTCGCCCCGGCCAAGCGAAGCGCGAGCCGGGGCCCGGTCCCGGCTTCCCGCTGGAGCCTGTCCTCGGGCCGGGTTCTGGCCGGACCCGTGGGCGGGAACGACAGCAAGGGGGTTATGCAGGCACCTTCGCGTATTCGTCACGCAGCTCGCGCTTGAGCACCTTGCCGATGGCGCTGCGCGGCAGCACCTCGCGGAAGACGACGGCACTGAGCCGCTGCATCTTGCCGAGGCGGGCATTCGCCCAGGCGAGAATTTCCTCGGCCGTGGCCGCCTGGCCCGGCGCCTTCACCACGAAGGCCACCGGCGTTTCGCCCCAGGCCTCGCTGGGCACGCCGACCACCGCCACGTCATAGACCGCCGGATGTTCGCGCAGCACGGCTTCGAGATCGCTGGGATAGATGTTGAAGCCGCCGGAGATGATCATGTCCTTGCGGCGGTCCATCAGCTGCAGGAAGCCATCGGCATCGAATCGGCCCATGTCGCCGGTGCGGATGAAGCGGCGGCCGTCCGGCGCGTACCATTCGGCCTCGGCGGTCTTGCCCGGCTGTTTGTGATAGTCGGTCATGATGGCGCCGGAATGGCCGACGATCTCGCCGATCTCGCCCGGCGCGACCTCCCTGCCATCCTCGCCGATCAGGCGGATGTCGTGGCCGGGCGCCGCCGGGCCCACGGTATGCAGCTTGCCGGGATGTTCGTCGGCGATCAGGATGCAGGTGCCGCCGCCCTCGGTCATGCCGTAGAATTCGATCAGCTTGCCGGGCCAGCGTTTCAGGATGTCGGCCTTCAGCGCGGCGGCAAACGGCGCGCTGGTGCAGAACTTGGCGCGGAAGGCCGACAGGTCGAAGCGGTCGAAGGCCGGATGCGCCATGATGCGGCGATACTGCACCGGCACCAGCATGGTGTGGGTGACGCGGTGGTTCTGCGCCAGCTCCAGATAGGCCTCGACCTCGAATTTCGCCATCAGCACCGCGGTGCCGCCGCCGGCGAGGGTCGGGAACAGGCTGACCAGGGTGGTGTTGGAATAGAGCGGCGTCGACAGCAGGGTGACGGCGTCGCGGTCATAGCCATAGGCGGTGGCCCGCTGCATGTGCAGCCAGCGCATGCCATGCGGCTGCACGATGCCCTTGGGCGTGCCGGTCGTGCCCGACGAGTAGATGATGTTGAAGGGCATCTGCGGCGTGATGGCGACCGGCGCCGGTTTTGCCCCCGCGGGCGCCAGCCAGGTCTCGAACTCAGCGTTGTCGAAGCGGATGCGTTTTCCCGGCAGCCCAGCGGCGATGCCGGCCAGCGCCGCGGCATTGGGCGCGTCCCAGAACAGGTGGCCGGCATCGGAATCCTGCGCCATGCCGGCGATCTGCTCGGGCGTGGCCGAGGGCGGCAGCGGGGCGACGGCAAGGCCGGCGCGTAGGGCACCGGCATAGGCGGCGACGTAATCGACGCAGGAATAGCTGACGATGGCGATGCTGTGCTTCGCGCCATCGCGCTGCAGGGCGGCGGCGACGCGGTCGGCGCGGGCATCGAGCTGGGCATAGCTGAGCACATGGCCGCCCTCGATCACGGCCGGATGGTCCGGGCGTTCGGCGGCCCAGGCGGCCAGCATTTCCGACAGGGTGCCGAAATCCTCGCGGGCCAGCAGGGCGTCGGCGGTATTGGACGGGACGGCGGCAGTCATGCGTCGAACTCCATGTCGATGATGCGGCCCAGCTCGGCCAGTGCCTGATCCGGATCGGTCACCTTGATCGTGGTCATGCCCATGGCGGCGGCGGGTTTCAGGTTGATGCCGAGATCGTCGAGGAAGACGGCTTCGGCCGGCGCGATGCCGAGCAGGGCGCAGGCCCGTTCGTAGAAGGCCGGTTCCGGCTTGCGCACGCCCACCTTGCTCGATTCCACCACATGGTCGAACAGGGCCATCACCTCGGCGACGGCCTTTGCCTTCGCGGGGCTGACCGCCATGGCGGGGCCGTGGCCGAGCGGCATGTTGTTGGTCAGGCAGGCGATCCGGAACCGCGTCTTCACCTTGCGCAGGGCCGCCACCATGCGCGGCCGCACCTCGCCGGACACCAGTTTCAGCACCTCGCCGCCATGCACGTCCTGGCCCAGCGCCCTTGCCTCGGCATGGAACAGGTCGCCGAAGGTGGCGGCATCGACCTCGCCGCGTTCGAACCGCGCCCAGGCGTTTGTATGCGGGTTGACGGAATTGACCTGCCGCAGGAAGTCGCGCGGCAGGCCGCGCGCCTCCTCGTAGCGGCGGAAGGCCTCGAAGGGCGAGGTGAGGATCACCCCGCCGAAATCCCAGAGGACTGCTTTGATCTGACTATCCATCGTCATCCCCGCGAAGGCGGGGATCCAGACCGACAGTAGTTCTGGGTTCCCGCTTGCGCGGGAACGACGAATTTGTCGTTGTGATCCATGCGGCGTTTCCCTTGCGGAAACACCTTACGCGAACGTCAGGCGCTTCCTTATCCGCACTTACTATAGCCGCAGGAGGTGCAGGTGTCGCAACCCTCGGACCGGATCAGGCCGGGCTGGCCGCATTTCGGGCATTGCCGCAGGCCGGACAGGGGTTTCGGCGTTTCGGCATTGGCGGCGAGGGCCAGCACCGCCTTTTCCTCGCGCTGCGCGTTGGGATCGGCCATGAAGCCGATCTCGACCAGGTGGCGCTCGATCACCTCGCCGATGGCGGCCAGCAGGGACGGCACATAGCGGCCGCCCATCCAGTGGCCGCCGCGCGGATCGAACACCGCCTTCAGCTCGTCGACCACGAAGCTGACATCGCCGCCGCGCCGGAACACCGCCGAGATCATCCGGGTCAGCGCCACCGTCCAGGCATAATGCTCGGTATTCTTCGAGTTGATGAACACCTCGAAGGGGCGGATGCGGCCATCCTGGATGATGTCGTTCAGCGTGATGTACATCGCGTGTTCCGATTCGGGCCAGGTGATCTTGTAGGTGCGGCCGGGCAGCGCCTCGGGGCGGTCCAGCGGCTTCGTCATATACACGACGCCGCCGGCGGCCAGCGGATCGCGCGACTTCACGACGGTTTCGGCCGGCCGGCCGGCGGGGCTGAGCGGCAGCTCGGCCTGGCTGTCGGCCTCGGCCTTTTTCTTCTCGTCCTTCTTCACCGTCAGCACCGAACCGGTGATGTCGTTCGGCCGGTAGGTCGTGCAGCCCTTGCAGCCGGTCTCGTAGGCCATCAGGTAGACATCCTTGAAGGCCTCGAAATCGATCTCCTCGGGCACGTTGATGGTCTTGGAGATCGAGCTGTCGACGTATTTCTGCACGGCCGCCTGCACCCGCACATGGTCGGCGGGAGAGAGCGACTGCGCATCGACGAAGGCCTCGGTCAGCGGCGCGGTCTCGCCCTTCAGCTGGCGGTAGAGACGGTAGGCGTAATCGGTCACCTCCTCCTCGCGGCGGCTGCCATCGGGCATCAGCACGGTGCGGGTGTAGCTGAAGCTGAATACCGGCTCCAGCCCGGAGGACACATTGTCGGCGAACAGCGAGATGGTGCCGGTGGGCGCGATCGAGGTCAGCAAAGCATTGCGGATGCCATGTTCGGCAATCGCCGCGCGCACGTCGGCATCCAGCTCGGCAATGCTCTCGCCGGCCAGATACTGCGCGCGGTCGAATAGCGGAAACGCGCCTTTCTCCTTGGCCAGCTCGACCGAGGCCAGATAGGCGGCGCGCTGCAGGCGCTGCATCCAGCTTTCGATCAGGCGGACCGACTGCGGCGAGCCGTAGCGGGCCCCCACCATGATCAGCGCATCGGCCAGGCCGGTCACGCCCAGCCCGATGCGCCGCTTGGCCTGCGCTTCCGCCTGCTGCTGCGGCAGCGGGAAGCGCGAGGCATCGATGGTGTTGTCCATCATGCGGATGGCGGTGCGGGTCAGCCGCTCCAGTTCGTCGAGATCGAGCGCGGCCTCGGCCTCGAAGGGCCGCTTCACCAGCCGGGCGAGGTTGACCGAGCCCAGCAGGCAGGCGCCATAGGGCGGCAGCGGCTGCTCGCCGCAGGGATTGGTGGCGGCGATGCTCTCGCAGTAATGCAGGTTGTTGCGGCGGTTGATGCGGTCGATGAAGATCACGCCGGGCTCGGCATAGGCATAGGTGGCCCGCATGATCTGGTCCCACAGGTCGCGGGCCTGCACGGTGCGATACGTCGTGCCGTTGAATTTCAGTTCCCAGGGCAGGTTCTGCTTCACGGCCTGCATGAAGGGATCGGTCACCAGCACGGAAAGATTGAACATGCGCAGGCGGCCGGCCTCGCGCTTGGCCTCGATGAAGGCCTCGATATCCGGATGGTCGCAGCGGAGCGTCGCCATCATGGCGCCGCGCCGGCTGCCCGCCGACATGATGGTGCGGCACATGGCGTCCCACACATCCATGAACGACAGCGGCCCCGAGGCATCGGCACCGACGCCCTTCACCGGCGCGCCGCGCGGGCGGATGGTGGAGAAATCGTAGCCGATGCCGCCGCCCTGCTGCATCGTCAGCGCGGCTTCCTTCAGATGCTCGAAGATGCCGGCCATGTCGTCGGGGATGGTGCCCATGACGAAGCAGTTGAACAGCGTCACGTTGCGGCCGGTGCCGGCGCCGGCGACGATGCGGCCGGCCGGCAGGAAGCGGAAATCGCGCAGGGCCTCGGCAAACGGCGCCTCCCAGGCGGCCGGATCGGCCTCGGGCTGCGCCAGGGCGCGGGCGATGCGCTGCCAGGTCTCCGGGATCGTCTGGTCGATGGGCGCGCCGTCGGCCGCCTTCAGGCGGTATTTCATGTCCCAGATCTGCTGGGAAATCGGGGCGATCGGCGACGGCAGAGACGGCATCGGAACGGTCCTGGGAGAGGGCGCGGAAGCTTCGGGGCAGGGGCCTGACTCTAGCGCCCAGGCGCCTCAAGTCCAGATGTTTGTTCCCTGATTGTTTCTACAGGTTGATCCACCGGGGGGTGGCACGCAATATCTTGTGCCGGCACCGGAATTCCGGTTTTCCCCGCGATCCCGAAGCCATGCCGGGCGCCATCCACAGGGTTATACACAGGTCGGCCAGGCGGGTGCGGCCGGCAGGACCGCACGGCCGCCGCGCAGGAAAACCACCGCCCGGGCGTGCAGGGTCATGTCATCTGCAGAGGGGGAACAATGACCGGGACTGTCTCGATGGCGCAGGCGGCGTTGCGGCAGATCCGCATCGCCGCCCTGATCGAGGGAACCACGCTGGTGGCTCTGGTCTGCATCGGCGTGCCGCTGAAATACGGCGCCGGCATTCCCGCCGTCACCACCGTGCTCGGCCCCGTCCATGGCGTGGCTTTCGTGGCCTATCTGTGGCTGGTCTTTTCCACCCGGGCCGAGATCGGCTGGCGCCGGGCCGAACTGGCGCGGCTGGCCGTGCCGGCCTTCATCCCCTTCGGCACCTTCTTCAACATGCCGTTCCTGCGGCGCAAGCAGGCGCAGATCGGCCGGCCGGGCTGACCGGCCCGGCCGGTCGGCTGCATGTCGGCTGCGCGCCGGCCGGCTAGGTGTCGGTCGTGTCGGTCTCCCGGCCGCCGCCGCCGCCACCGCCGCCGGTCCTGCGCTCCAGCATGGCGATCAGGGCCTCGCCCGCGGCGAGGATATGGTCGGCCAGCAGGCCGGCCGCGCGATCGGCTGCGCCGCTGCCGGCGGCGGCGAGGATGGCCGCATGCTCGCTGTCGGATCGCGGCTGCCAGTCGGCGGACTGCCAGGTCGCCAGCAGGAAGCGGCTGCTGGCGGCATGCAGGTCGTCGATGGCCGACAGCAGCCGCGGCATGCGGCAGGGCGCCAGCAGGGTGCGGTGAAAGCGGCGGTTGGCCGCTTCCCAGACGGCGATGTCGGCCGATGCCTCGCCATCCTGCAGGGCCTGGCCGGCGGCGGCCAGGATGTCCGGCGTCATCTGCGGGATGGCATGGCGCAGGGCCAGGCTTTCCAGGGCGGCGCGCATGCCGGTCACCTCGCGCACGGCCAGCGGATCCAGCCCGGCCACCCGCACGCCGCGGCGGGGTTCGCTGATCACCAGGCCCCGGGCTTCCAGCCGCCGGAAGGCTTCGCGCACCGGCACATGGCTGGTGCCGAATTCGGCAGCGATATGGTCCTGCCGCAGGCGTTCGCCCGGCGGCAGGGCCCCGGCGACAATCCGGTCGGCGAGGATGCGGGTGATCCGGCTGGTTATGGTGCCGCCGGGCTGGTCAGAAATGTCTTGCACAGGTCCGCCATGGTCTGATTATTATAGATTATCTATAATCGATAATGCAAGGACGACATCATGGCCGCACCACAACGCCGCCCCGCACGGCTGAAATATATAGCCGGGATCGGGGTCGACCGCATGGGCTCGATCGCCGACGCCTCCGGGCGCGACTATCTCCGGCTGGAAAATCTCGATGTCGACATTCCGCCGGACCCGGAGGCCATCGCCCGCACCCGGGCCGCGGCCGGCCTCGATTCCGACAACAGCTACCTGCCCTTCATCGGCCAGGACGGGCTGCGCGAGGCGGCGGCCGCCCATGTCACGCGGATGTCCGGCGTGCCCTATGCCGGGGCCCGCAACTGCGTCATCTCCGCCGGCGGGCTGTCCGGCATCCTCAATGTCCTGCTGGCGACCATCGAGGTGGGCGACGAGGTGATCGTCACCGACCCCACCTATGCCGGGCTGATCAACCGGGTGCGGCTGGCCGGCGGCGTGCCGCGGTTCGTGCCGTTCCGGTTCCAGCCGGGCGGCGAGTGGACGCTCGACCGCGCCGCCCTGCAGCAGGCCGTCGGCCCGAATGTCCGCGCCATGCTGCTGATGTCGCCGTCGATGCCGTCCGGCGGCGTGCTGGATGAGGAGGACTGGGCGCTGGTGGCGCGGCTCTGCGTCAGACACGACCTGCTGCTGATCGTCGACAGCGCCATGGAACGCCTGCTGTTCGACCGCCGCGCCGTCCTGCATCCGGCCGGCCTGCCGGGGATGGCCGGCCGCACCATCACGGTGGGCGCGGCCTCGAAGGAACTGCGCATGATCGGCTGGCGCGTCGGCTGGGTGGTGGCGCCGGAGCATCTGCTGCCCGATATCGTCGCGGTGTCGCTGGCCAATGTCGTCGTGCCGGTCGGCATCGGCCAGGATGCGGCGGCGGTCGCCCTGCGGCGCTCCTACGAGACGCTGCCCGCCTATGTGGCCGAGCTGGAGGCGCGGCGCGACGTGATGCTGCGGGAACTGGACGGCCTGCCGGTCGGCCGCCCGGCCGGCGGCTGGTCGATGCTGCTGCGGGTTTCGGATTTCGGACTGGATGGCGAGGCCATGGCCGCCCGCCTGCTGGAGCAGGGGGTCTGCGCCACCGCCATGACCGGCTGGGGCGAGACCCATGGCGCGCAGTATATCCGCTTCGTCTTCGCCAACGAGCCGGCCGGCCGGCTGGCCGGGATCGGCCGGCGCGTGCGCGCCGCGCTGCAGGATGCGGGGGAGGCGGCATGAGCGGCCCGGCTGCATGGTGGGCCGCCCGCCCGGAACTGCGGGAGGTCCCGGTCTGCGACGGGCTGCTGCCCTGGACCGCGGTGTTCCTGCCGCCGGGCGCCGATCTGCCCGCGGTGCTGCGGCGCTACCGGGCGGCGGGCATCGATCATGTTTCCCTGACGGCGGCGGCCGGCCGCGACGGCGCTGCGGCGACCCTGTCGCGCCTCGGCTGGTTCCGGCGCGTGCTGCGGCCCCATGCGGACTGGGTCAGCGTGGTCGACAGCCGGGCGGGGATCGAGGCGGCGACGGCCGCCGGCCGGCTGTCGGTCTCCTTCCATTTCCAGACCTCGACGCCGCTGCATGACGATCTGGATTATGTCGATGCCTTCCGCAATGCCGGTGTCTGGCGCAGCATCCTTGCCTATAACGAGGCCAATGCCGCCGGCGACGGCTGCCACGAACCGCGCAATGGCGGGCTGTCGGGCTTCGGCCGGCGGCTGGTCGCCCGCATGGATGCGGCCGGCATGACCGTCGATCTCAGCCACTGCAGCGAACGCACGGCGCTGGAGGCCATCGACGCGACCTCCGGCATCCCGGTCTTTTCCCATTCCAATGCCCGGGCGCTGTTCGACCACGAACGCAACATCACCGACGACCTGATCCGCGCCTGCGCGCGGCGCGGCGGCTATATCGGGGTCAATGGCGTCGGCTTCTTTCTCGGTGCCGCCGGGCCGGAACTGCCGGCGGCGGTGGCGCGGCAGGTTGCCTATATCGCCGGCCTGGTCGGGCCGCAGCATGTCGGCCTCGGGCTGGATTTCATGTATCTGGAGGGCAGCGATTTCGGGTTTTTCCACGACAGCCGCGAACGCTGGCCGCGCGGCTATCCGGAACCGCCCTGGAGCTTCCTGCAGCCCGAGCAGGCCGGCGCACTGGTCGAGGCCATCGCCGGCCATGGCTTCAGCAATGCGGAACTGGCCGGCATTCTCGGCGGCAACCTGCTGCGCTGCATGCCGGGCTGACGTCAGCCGCGCGCCGGCAATGGAAGGCTTGTATGTGAGAACCGTTCTCATCTAGATTGCGGGGCCTCTTCCCTCCGGCAGCGCCGCCGCCGCCGGCCCATTCCATTGTTCTGGCCGCAGTGAAACAGGACGCCGCACGAGACCTCTTTGTCGCGCAACGCGCAGCATTGATCGACTATGCCACCCCGATCGTCGGCGACCGGGGCCGGGCCGAGGACGTGGTGCAGGAGGCCTTCATGCGCTTCGCGCCGGCGCTGGAGAGCCAGACGGCCATCGAACAGCCGGTGGCCTACCTGTTCCGCATCGTGCGCAACCTTGCCTACGACCTGCGCCGGCGCCGCTCGCTGGAACGTCGCCAGGAGGCGGCCGAGCCCGAATGGTGGATGATCCCGGCGGCACCGCGCACACCGGAACAGCAGCTGCTGCTGACCGATTCCGTTGCGCGGATACAGGCGGCCCTGGCGGGCATGCCGCCGCAGATGCGGCAGGCCATCGAGCTGTGCCGCTTCCAGGGCTGCACCGTGGCCGAAGCGGGTCTGCGGCTCGGCATCTCGGGCGCGACGGTGTCGCGGCTGGTCAGCCGGGGCATGGCGCAGATCGTGACCCGCCTGAATGCAGAGGAGGACAGGACGGACTGACCGGGCCGCGGCCCCTGAAACGGAGGCGCCGCTTATTCGTCGTATCAGTGCCGCCCGGTTGTCCGGGACGGCCAAGGCCTGTCCCCATCTTTAACGGAACATGACCAGCAGACCCACCGAACAGCATCTGGAAGAGGCGACCGTCTGGCTGCTCCGCCTGCGCGACGGCGAGACGGCGGCCCTGCGCGCGCGCCATCGCGCCTGGCTGGCGGAACGGCCGGAGCATGATCTGGCCTGGCGCCAGGTCGGCAGTGCCTGGGGCCTGCTGGGGCAGGCGGGCAGCGATCTGCCTGCGGCGGCGGCCGCGGATTCCGTCCTGCCGCTGCCGCGCGCCGCGCCGCCGCGCCGCCGCCTGTGGATCGCGGCGGCCATGGCGGCCTGCCTGCTGCTGGCGGTTGCGCCGGCCCTGGTGCAGCGCCTTTCCGCGGATGCGACCACCGCCACCGGGGAGCAGCGCAGGCTGACGCTGGCCGATGGCAGCGTCGTGCGCATGGCGCCGGAAACCGCCATCGCACTGGATGTGTCCGAATCCGGGCGCGGCGTCGAACTGCTGAAGGGCCGCGCCTTCTTCGAGGTGGCGCCCGATCCCGCCCGGCCGTTCACGGTGCGCGCCGGCGGCGGCGCGGTGACGGTGCTGGGAACCGCTTTCGATGTGGGGCTGAGCGATGCCGCCCTCGATGTGACGGTGCGCAGCGGTGCGGTCGGCGTGCGCTATCCCGGTGCGGGGCAGGCGGTGGATGTGCAGCTCGGCCCCGGCGACCGGATGGAAATCGACCGGCCCTCCGGTGCCGCCACGGCCGGCCATGTCGATCCGGCGACGGTCGCACCGTGGCTGGACGGCCGGCTGTTCGTGGCCAACCGGCCGCTGTCGGACGCCATCGCCGCCCTGCGGCCCTACATGCGGGGCTGGATCATCGTCACCGACGCGACGCTCGCGGCACGCAGGGTCACGGGCCTGTATAACCTGCAGGCGCCGGATGCCGCGCTGCAGGCGATGCTGCAGCCGGCCGGCGGCACGGTCCGCCAGGTCACGCCGTTCCTGCGCATTGTCACAAGCGGCGCCCCCTGAGGGGACGGGCCGGCCGGCAGGGCCGGCGGAAAATCCGGCGCGGGCTGCAACAAAATGCCCGGGTCCTCGTCTTTTCCGGTGGGTAGCCGCGACTGCATCGCATTAGCGGCCAAACTGAATTCCGCTGGGGGATGTGACATGCGTTGCCGGTCGCTGGCTGCTTTTAATCAAGTCACTGAAAACAAGACATTTATTTCTGCATTGCTGCTGGGCTCGGCCCTGGTTGCGATCAGCCCCGCGCCCGCGCTGGCCGGGGAGATGCCGGTTTCCGGCGTGCAGGTCGTGGCGCAGGCAGACCAGGGGCGCGTGCGGTTCAGCATCCCCGCCCAGGGCCTGGAAAATGCCCTGAACCAGTTCGGCCGCCAGGCCGGATTGCAGGTCACGACGCTGGGCGCACTGGCGGCCGGGCTGCGCAGCCCCGGCGTTTCCGGCACCTTCACGCCGGCCGAGGCGCTCGACCGGCTGCTGGCCGGCACCGGGCTGACCTACCGGTTCACCGATGCGGGGACGGTGGCGCTGTCGATGCTGCCGCAGGGCAGCGGTCCGGTGGAACTGCCGCCGGTCAATGTGCAGGGTCGCCGCGGCACGGAAACCGCATGGGGGCCGGCCGATGGCTATGTAGCCCAGCGCAGCGCCAGCGGCACCAAGACGGACACGCCGCTGTCCGAGACGCCGCAATCGGTTTCGGTCGTCACCCGCGCGCAGCTCGACGAGCAGAAGCCGCGCCAGATCAGCGAAGCCCTGCGTTATACCGCCGGCGTGCGCTCGGAAGCCGGCGGCCTGCAGATGCAGCATGACGGCATCCAGATCCGCGGCTTCACCCAGTATGCGGGCTATCTGTACCGCGACGGCACCCGGGAGACGCCCGGCGCCTATCTCGGCTTCCATGCCCCCGAGCCCTACAATCTCGAACGCGTCGAGGTGATCAAGGGGCCGGCCTCCGTGCTCTACGGCCAGTCCTCGCCCGGCGGCCTCGTCAATCTCGTCACCAAGCGGCCCGGCGAGACCCCGGTCAACGAGGTGGAAGTGCAGGGCGGCAGCTTCGAGCGCAAGCAGGTGGCGGCCGATATCGGCGGCGCCCTGGCCGACCGCGTGTCCTACCGCCTCGTTGCGCTGGCGCGCGACAGCGGCACCCAGGTCGATCACGTCGACGACAACCGCGCCTTCATCGCCGGCGGACTGACCTTCCGGCCGGGCGACGACACCACCATCACGCTGCTGCTGGATCACCAGCGCGACGATTCCCTCTATCTTTACGGCATGCCGGCCGCCGGCACCGCGCTGTCGAACGCGAACGGGAAGATTCCGCTCAACCGCTTCCTCGGCGAGCCGGATTTCGACAGCACCTATCTCAACAAGACCTCATTCAGCGCGCTGAGCCAGCATCATCTCGACGAGGCCTGGACCTTCCGGCAGACGCTGCGCTTCAGCGACCATGACTATGATTCGAAAACCCTGTATGTGACCGGCCTGCAGGCGAACCAGCGGATTGCCAACCGCAACGTCTACCGCCGGCTGGCGGCGGCGCGGGTCTTCACCGCCGACAACCAGGTCGAGGCGAAATTCGAGACCGGCCCGGTCGGGCATACGGCGCTGGCCGGCTTCGATTACCAGCATGCCTCGCTGGACGTGATGACGGCCACCGGCACCGGGCCGACGCTGGACCTGTTCTCGCCATCCTACGGCGCGGCGGTGAGCATTCCGGCCTTCAACTCGGGCAATGACCAGAAGGTTGCCCAGTACGGCTTCTATGCCCAGGACCAGCTGCGCTACGGCGACTGGATCCTGGTGCTCGGCGGTCGCCAGGATCGCGCCACCACCGAGACCTACAACCGTTTCACCGCCGGCCGCACCGAACAGGACGACCGCGCCTTCACCGGCCGCGCCGGCCTGATGTACCAGTTCGATTTCGGCCTGGTGCCTTATGTCAGCTATGCCGAATCCTTCGAGCCGGTGTCGGGCACCGCGTTCGGCGGCAAGCCGTTCGATCCGGAAACCGGCCGGCAGAAGGAGATCGGCTTCAAGTTCCAGCCGAAGGACTACAACAGCTTCATCACGGTTTCGGCCTTCGACCTGCAGCGCCAGAACGTCACCACCTCGGACCCGGTCAATACCGGGTTCAGCGTGCAGACCGGCGAGGTGTCGTCGCGGGGGCTGGAATTCGAAGGCAAGGCCGGTCTTGCCGACGGCCTCGATCTGATCGCGACCTACACCTACATCGATTCGGAAGTGACCCGCAGCAACGGCACCGATCTCGGCAAGCGGCCGGTGCAGAGTCCGGCCCACATGGCGTCGGTCTGGGCGGATTACACGATCCGCAGCGGCGACTTCGCCGGCTTCGGCATCGGCGGCGGCCTGCGCTATATCGGCGACACCTACGGCGATTCCACCAACAGCTTCGAGGTATCCGGCTTCACCCTGGTCGACGCCGCGCTGCATTACGACTGGAACAGCCTGCGCTTTTCGCTGAATGCGGCAAACCTGTTCGACAAGGAGAACCTGTCCTGCCGCTCGTCCACCGGCTGCACCTATGGTGCCGGCCGGACGGTGATCGGCGCCGTCCGCTACCGCTGGTAACCGGCGCCGGGGCGGCGGCATGCGCCCGGTCTGGCTGCTGGTGCACCGGGTCGCGGGGCTGGCGACGGCAGGCTTCCTGCTGGTTGCCGGCCTGACCGGTGCGGTGATCGCCTTCCATTTCGAGCTGGATGCCGCGCTCAACCCCGACATCTTCGCCATCCATGGCGGGGAAGCCGGTCCGCCGCTGCCGGTCGACATGCTGGCGGATCGCGTCGCGGCGGCTGAGCCGCAGGCGGTGCTGCGCTACATGCCTCTCAATGTGCGGCCGGGCGAAACCGCCCGGATCGGCCTGCGGCCGCGTTTCGATGCGGCTGCCGGCCGGCCGGCGCCGCTCGGCTATGACGAGGTGTTCGTCGCACCGGACAGCGGCCGGATCATCGAACGGCGGCAGCGCTATGGCTGCTGTCTCGACCGGCGCCATCTGGTCGGCTTTCTCTACCGGCTGCATTACACCCTGCTGCTGCCGGGCCGCTGGGGCACATGGCTGATGGGGGCCGTTGCCGTGATCTGGCTGGCCGACAGTTTCATCGGCGCGTATCTGACGCTGCCGCGGGCCCGGCCGCTGGCGGCGCATTGGGCGGTATCGTGGAAGATCAAGCGCGGTGCCGCGCCGCGCCGGCGCCATCTTGACCTGCACCGCGCCGGCGGCCTGTGGTTCTTTCCGGTGCTGGTGATGCTGGCCTTCACCGGCATCTACTTCAACCTGAATGCCGAGCTGTTCCGGCCGGCCGTCGGGCTGTTCAGCCAGCCGACCCCGTCGCCCTACGAGCAACGCGCGGCCCGGCCGCCCGGCGATCCGGCGGTGGCGCGGATCGGCTTCGGCGGCATTGCGGAACGGGCGGCGGCCGAGGCGGCGCGGCGCGGCTGGCGCGACCGGCCCGGCGGCATTTCCTACCATCCCGCCTATGGCATCTATGCCGTGCATTTCTTTCCCGGCCAGGCCGATTACGGCGCCGGGCCGAACCGTCCGTATCTCTATTACGACGGCAGCGACGGCCGCCTGCTGCAGGCCGAGGTGCCGCTGCAGGGCAGTGCGGCGGATATCCTGTTCCGGCTGCAGTTCCCGCTGCACAGCGGCTGGATCGCCGGGCTGCCCGGACGGATCCTGGTCAGCCTTGCCGGTCTGGTGACGGCGATGCTGTCGGTGACCGGGATTGTCCTGTGGTGGCGCCGCGGCCGGCCGGCCCGGCGCGGCTGACGTCAGCCGCGCACCGGTCCCGTCCTGGTTTCCGCCTCGAGCTCTGCCTGCGCCGTCTCGATGCGGGTTTCGAGGGCCTGCATGAAGTCGTCGCGGTGCAGCCCTGGCGGAATCGGCGCCAGGAAGCGCAGCACGATGGTGCCCGGCGGCCGGCGCCAGCCGCGTTTGGGCCAGAAGCAGCCGGAATTCACCACCGCTGGCACCACCGGCAGCTTCAGGTCGCGGTACAGCGCGGCGACGCCGGGCTGGTAGGGCGCCGGCTCACCCGGCCGGGTGCGGGTGCCCTGCGGGAAGATGACGATGCGGCGGCCCTCGGCGGCGGCGGCACGGGCATCCGCCAGCATTTTCTTCAGCGCCTTCGCGCCGCCCTCGCGGTCGACCACGATCATGCCCTGGCCGCGGCACAGCGCGCCGTAGATCGGGATCTTCAGCAGTTCCTGCTTCATCACCACCGCCGGGGTGCCGAACAGGTGGAAGATGATCGTGGTGTCCCACAGCGACTGGTGCTTGGCGGCGATGATGACGGGGCCGGCGGGAATCTGCTCCAGCCCCTCGATGCGCACATGGATGCCGGCGATGGCGCGCAGCAGCCGGTTGATGCCGCGCGCCCACAGGGCGTTGATGGCGAAGAGCTGCGCGCGGTCGCCGCGGGCCAGCGGGATCAGGCTGTACAGCGCCAGCAGGGTGCCGAAGCCGAGGAAGACGGCCTGGAAGGCAAGCGAGCGCAGCAGCAGCAGCATGTCAGTCCGCCGGCCGGCCGTCGCCGGCATTGCTGCTGCCGGCATTTCCGCCGGCATTGCCACCTGTGCCGTCCAGCGCGCCGGCGATGGCGCCGTCCAGCCGCGCGCGCAGCAGCGCCAGCAGGTATTTGCTGTATTCGCCAAGCAGGAAGGCGGCGGCCTGGCGGCGCTGCCACCAGCCCTCGACGCGCAGCTGGTCGGGCTGCACCGGATGCGGCAGGATCGCGATGCCAGGCAGGCGGCGGCCGAATTCCACCATCGCCCGGGGCAGGTGGTAGTTGGCGGTGACCAGCCGGATCGACCGGTAGCCGCGGGTGGCGATCCAGCCGGCGGTCTCGGCGGCATTGCCGGCGGTATCCGCCGCCTCGAAGCCGAGATCGACGCAGCAGTCGAACAGCACCTGCAGGTCGAGATGGCGCCAGTCGCCGGACACCTGCCGCGAATCCGGCATGCTCGGCAGCAAAGCCTGCTGCAGCGAGGCCTTGCTGACGGTGGCGCCGACGCCGGAGACCAGCAGCCGCTCGGCCCTGTTGGCATCCAGCAGCCGCAGGGCGGTGGCCAGCCTGGCGGTGCCGCCGGTCAGCACCACGATGCCGTCGGTCGGCGTCTCGTCCGGCGCCGGCAGATGCTCGACCTGGTCGAGGAAGGCGAGCGCGCCGCCCAGCCACAGCAGCAGCAGCACGACCGCGGCCGTGAACCAGCGGGAGAGCCGGCGGCCCAGCGGCACCGGCGGTTTCCTGTCGCGCGCCATCAGGCCGCTCCCGTCTCGTTTGTCTGTGGCGCCAGCAGGCGGCCGGCCGCATCGGCCAGGTCCTCGGCCACCGTCACCGGCAGCAGGCCGGGCGGAATGCCGGCGGCCTGGGTCTGCGCTCCCTTGCCCGTGCGCACCAGCATGCGGCGGCAGCCGGCGGCGGCGGCGGCCTGCAGGTCGGTCAGGCTGTCGCCGATGAACACGGTCGCGGCCGGCCCGGTGCGGAACTGCGCCATCGCCTCGCGCAGCATGCCGGGGCCGGGCTTGCGCCGGTCGGTCGCCGCCCAGGGCGGGTCGGGGGCGAAGAAGATCGCGTCGATGCGGGCGCCGGCGGCGGCGAGTTCGCCGCGCAGCCGGTCGTGGATGCGGCCGAGCATCGCCGCGTCGATGATGCCCTTGCCGATGCAGGCCTGGTTGGTGCAGATGGCCACCGGCCAGCCGCGCGCATTCAGCCGCGCCACGGCTTCCGCCGCGCCGGGCAGCAGGACGAGTTCGTCGGGCGACTTCACATAGTCGTCCGGATAATCCCGGTTCAGCACCCCGTCGCGGTCGAGCAGAATCAGCATGCCATCTTCTCTACAGCATCCGGCGCAGTTCGCCGAGTACCGTGCGCCGCGCGGTGACGATGGCGAGGCCGGCCGCGGCCAGCGGCAGCACCAGCAGGGCCAGCCAGTGCCACCAGGCGAGGCTGAGGCCCGGCAGCAGGCCGGTGCCGACGCGGGATGCCAGCAGCTGGATGCCGGCCAGGATCAGCAGCGCGGCGAAGATTCCGGCGACGCCGCCGCGCAGGGCCTGGCCGGCCACATGGCGCTGGAACTGGCGGGCGATGTAGCCGTCCTCGGCACCCATCAGGTGCAGCAGCTCGATGGTGTCCCGCCGGGCTGCAAGCCCGGCCCGTGTCGCGAAGATCACCATGGCCGCCGCCGCCAGCCCGACCAGCAGCACGATGCCGCCGCCGAGCGACTGCAGCAGGCGGCCGAGCTGCACCAGGCGGTCGAGCCACGGTTTCGGGTCGTCGACCTGGGCGCCGGGCACCGCCGCCTGCAGCCGCGCCGCCAGCGCTGCCACCGACAGCGCGCTGTCCTCGTCCAGGGTGACGTCGATCAGGCCGGGCAGCGGCAGGCCGCCGGCCTGCAGCGCATCGGCGCCCAGCCAGGGTTCCAGCAGCGCCTCGATGGCCGGGCGCGGCATCGGCACTGCGGATTTCACGCCGGGAATGTCGTGCAGCACGGCGATGGCGCGGCCGATGCGCGGCGCCATCGGCTGGTCGGGCCGGTCGGCGATCTGCACCGTCAGCTTCGCGGCGACGCCGCGGCGCCAGCCATCGATGCTGCCATCCAGCGCCAGCGCCCCGGCCAGTGCCAGCGCGGCCAGGAACACCATCACCGCCAGCGCCCAGGGCAGGAAGCGGCCGCTGCTGTCGGCGCCGAGCTGCAGGTCGGAGACGGGCCGTGCCTTGCGCGCGCTCATGCCGCCGCCCCGCCGGTGCCGTTGCGGTCGATCGCCAGCTGGCCGCCGCGCAGCCGCATCACCGGAAAGCGGAAATCCTGCAGGAGATGGGTATCGTGGGTGGCCAGCACGATGGCGGTGCCCAGCTTGTTCAGCTCGACGAACAGGTACATCAGCCGCCCGGCCATCTCGGGATCGACATTGCCGGTCGGCTCGTCCGCCAGCAGCAGCGAGGGCCGCGCGATGACGGCACGGGCAATCGCCACGCGCTGCTTCTCGCCGCCCGACAGGGTCGCCGGCCGGGCATCCAGCCGGTCGCCGAGGCCGACCCAGGTCAGCAGCTCGATCACATGGTCGCGGGTGCGCTTCTCGTCGGCGCCGGCGATGCGCAGCGGCAGGGCGACATTGTCCAGGGCGGTCAGGTGGTCGAGCAGGCGGAAATCCTGGAAGACGACACCGATGCGCCGGCGCAGCATCGGCAGCGCCGACCGGCTGGCGGTGGAGACATCCTGGCCGAACATGCTGATCAGCCCGCGGCTGGGCCGGTGGGCCAGGTACAGCAGCTTCAGCAGCGAGGTCTTGCCCGCGCCGCTGGGCCCGGCGAGGAAGTGGAACGACCCCGGGGCCAGCTCGAAACTGACGTCGCGCAGGACCTCGGGCCCGGGCCCGTAGCGCATGCCGACATTCTGGAAACGCACCAAGCCGAATTCTCCCAATGCCTTGCGCGCCAATATCTTGCGGGGCGCCAGCCTTGCCTCGCCGCCCCTGTCCGTCCTATAAGGGAAAGAATACGGAAACGCAAAAGGGGCCGCTTGAGGGTCCGCATTGAGGCATGATCCTTACCTGCCCTAACTGCGACACGCGATTCCGGGTCCCGCCCGAGACCTTCGGTCCCGGCCCGCGCAAGGTGCGCTGCTCCCGCTGCCGGCATATCTGGAAGCAGGAGCCGCTGCCGGAGCCCGAACCCCCGCCGCCACCCGCCCCGGAGCCCGTGCCGGAGGAGGAATTCCCGATTCCCCCCAGGCGGCTGCCGCCCGAGCCGGCGCCGCCCCGGCCGCCGCCGGACGACGACGACCTGCCCGACCTGCCGCCGCTGCCCGATCCCGATGCCGAGCCGCCGCCGGTGCCTTCGGTGCTGGCCGCCCTGGCGGCCGAATCCGACGAGGGCGACCTCGACCGGCCGCCCCTGCATCCGCCCTTCGACGGGCCGCCCTCGGATGGCGCGGACGACGAGGAGGACCCGGACGCGATCCTCAACCAGCGCCGCGAGCGGCTGGCCCGGGCCGGCATGCAGCGGGCCCCGAGCCAGCCGAAAAAGCGGCGCTCGCTGGCCTGGCTGGGCTGGCTGCTGCTGATCGCGCTGCTGGGCGCGGTGATCGGCGGCGGCTACGAGAAGCGCACCGAGCTGGTCGCCTTCTACCCGCCGCTGGCCCGGCTGTATGAAAAGCTGGGGCTGCCGGTGGATACCGCCGAATGGCTGGGGCTGGAGCTGCATAACCTGAAATCCGCCACCATCCTCGAGGATGGCCAGACCCGCATCGCCGTATCCGGCGAGGTGGTGAATGTCGGCGATGCGGAGCGGCCGGTGCCGGCGATCCGGGTGTCGATGCGCGGGGCCGGCGGCAAGGAACTGGCCGCCTATACCCTCAAGCTGGAACAGCCGGCCATCGAGGCCGGCGGCAAGCAGACCTTCGACGTCAAGCTGCCGGCGCCGAAGGACGAGGTCACCGATCTCGAAGTGGCCTTCGCCAGCCAGGCCCAGATGGCCCAGTAAGCGGGCCCGGCAAGTGGAGCTGGTGACCGGTCCGGACCGGCGGCTTCCCGGCCCGGTAGTTTTGGACATAGGTCTTTTCCCGTTCCGCTTCCCGACCGTTTGATGCTAGGGTCGACGATCGGTTGCCGCGGCAGGGCCCGCGCAACCGGCCTGGCTGATCCAGAAAAGGTGGTCGTCGGAGGCAAGAACCTGCCACCGATCCGGCGGCCGTCGGCGAGGATGCATGGCGCAGATTCTTGTCGCCGAAGACGAAGTGCCTGTGCGGGAATTCATCCGCCGTGCCCTTGAGCACCGCGGCCATGACGTCGTGGCCGTGGCCGATGGCGCCGATGCGGTGGTCAAGCTCAGCCGCGCCCGTTTCGATCTGCTGCTCACCGATATCGGCATGCCCAACATGGACGGCGTCGAACTGGCGCTGAAGGCGGCGCGCGACTGGCCGGAGATGCCGGTGCTGATGATGTCGGGCTACACGCTGGAACGCCGCCGCGCCCATGGCATCGGCGAGCTTGCCAGCGCCGTGCTGCAGAAGCCCTTCAGCATGGTCGATCTCAACGCGGCGGTCGACGAGGTGCTGGCGGCGCGTGCCACGGCGGAAGACTGAGCCGCCTCAGGACCCGAGCCGGTTCGCGATTTCCAGCAGGTTGCCGTCCGGGTCGCGGATATAGACCGACAGGATCGGCCCGGTCGCGCCGGTGCGCCGCACCGGCCCCTCGATCACCGGCACGCCGCAGGCGGCAAGATGCGCCGCCACCTCGGCCACCGGGCGCGATGTCAGGAAGCACAGGTCGCCGCTGCCCGGCACCGGCGTTGCGGCCTTCGGCTCGAATTCGCGGCCGGCCTGGTGCAGGTTGATCTTCTGGCTGCCGAAACTCAGCGCCACGCGGGCGATGCCGTCGGCGGAGACGAACCGCGTCTCCTGCATGCCGAGCGCTTTTCCGTAGAAGGCGACGGTGGCGTCGATGTCGCGCACGGTCAGCACCAGGTGGTCGAGGCTGTCGATCATGGCGCGAGGCTAGCATGCCGCGGCCGCGCCGCCGCCTGAGAAAACGTCAAGCCGGCGGCGAACGGACATGC
This sequence comes from Ferrovibrio sp., assembly GCF_964218355.1. Lineage (GTDB taxonomy): Bacteria > Pseudomonadota > Alphaproteobacteria > Ferrovibrionales > Ferrovibrionaceae > Ferrovibrio. Next base: position 158,526 of record NZ_CAXPMC010000003.1, read on the forward strand.
AGGGGCATGATCCGGCGGTTGCGGAATGACCGCACTGGGTCCCCGCTTTCGCGGGGACGACGGGAGATTTCGGTGAGAGATTTCGGTTTTCCTCGTCGTTCCCGCGCAAGCGGGAACCCAGTCGCATGCGCCGGTGATAAACTGGCCGTATGGAGCGCCCCTGCGTCTACATACTCGCCAGCCGGCAGAACGGCACACTGTATACCGGCGTAACCGGCAATATTGCGAAGCGCGCCTGGGAGCATCAGGTTGCGGCAGTCCCCGGATTTGCGCGGCGCTATGGCGTCGACCGGCTGGTCTTCGTGGAATTCCACGACACGATGCCGGATGCTATCCTGCGGGAGAAGCGGATCAAGAAATGGCGCCGCGCCTGGAAGCTGGAGCTGATCGAACGTGCCAATCCGGACTGGCGCGATCTCTACGACGATCTGTTGCGCTGACGAGCCGGGCGCTCTGGGTTCCCGCCTGCGCGGGAACGACGGGGACGGGAGCGGGTGGGGAGAATGGACATCCCGCTGCGCCCGGCCATGTCCGCCTGCACGGGGATGATGGGCGTTGTGCATCCCCTTTCCGTCGTTCCCGCGCAGGCGGGAACCCGGTCCGGCAGGCGGCGGTGCGGCAGGCAGTCCGGCAGGGGTGGCGTCAGAACCGGCGCAGCAGGCGGTCGAGATAGTCGCGTTCGGCGTCCGGCCGGCTGCGGTCGCCGGCGCGGCGCTGCAGTTCCTCGAGGATGCGCCGCGCGCGCTCGACCGGGCCGAGCTGGCCGTCGAAGCGGTTGCCGTCCTCGGTGCCGGCCTCGGTGTCGCTGTTGAACGAGCGGCCGAAGGGGTCGCGCTGGTTGCGGCTGTTCTGCCGCGCATCGGCGGAGGGGGCCTGGCCGTCCGGGCTGCCGCGCTGGGCCTGCTGCATGTCGCGCAGGCCCTGCCGCAGCTGTTCCAGCGCGTCGTTCTGGCCCTGCATGGCCTGGCCGTTGTCGTTGCGGCCGAGCGCCTCGCGGGCATCACGCATGGCGCGGTCGGCGCGGCCCAGCGTGTCGGGGATCGGCATGCCGTTTTCGGCCAGCCGGCCCATCATCTCGCCCAGCCGGCGCCGCAGCTCCTCCTGCTGGCGCGCATCGGCCTCGCTCTCGCCGGGGCGGCCGCCATTGCGGCCCTGCTGCTGGCTGCGGCGGAAGCTGCGGTCGAGCAGCTGCTGCTGCTGGCGCATCATCTCGCCGAATTCCTGCATCATCTGCCCGGGCTGCTGGCCGCGCTGGCCCTGCCGGCCGCGGCCCTCGGGCATGCGGGCCAGCCGGCCGTTCTTCAGCGCCTCCATCATGCGCTGCATCTGCTGCAGCAGGTCGCGGGCCGAGTCACGGTCGCCCATCTGCGCCATGTCCTGGGCGCGGTCCATCATCTCCTGCAGGTCCTCGCCGCTCATCGCCTGGTCGTCGTCGTCCAGTTCCTCCGGCTCCTCGCCGCGCGCCAGCCGTTCCATGGCGTCGCGCATCATCTCCTCGATCAGGCGGTCCATCGCCTGCCGCAGTTCCTGCATCAGGCGCTGGATCTCCTCGTCATCGGCATTGCGGTCGATGGCATCCTGCAGCCGGTCCATCAGCGCCTGGAAGTCGCGTTCGGCCTGGCTGCGCCGGCCATCCTCGATCTGCAGGGCGATCTGCCACAGCAGGTCCTGCACGGCGGCCACGGCCGGCGGCCGGTGGTCGAGGCGCAGCCGGGCGGCGGCCATGCGCAGGCCCAGATGCGCGGCGACATCGTCGCCATAGGTCTCCGGCGCCAGGGTCAGGGCCTTCAGGGCGCCGGTGACGCGCTGCCACTGCGCCGGGCGCAGGGCGAGGTCGCGGCGCTGTTCGACGATGGCCTTCGCCACCGGATGGCGGAACCTGCGCGACGGCAGGGTCACCATCAGGGTCTCGCTGCGGCCGACCTGGCCGATGGCATCGGTGGCCACCAGGGTCATCGCCACGTCGAGCCCGGCCCAGGGATGCGCGGTCAGGTCGAAGCTCTGCCGGTCGGCGACCGGGCCGGGCGCCGCCGGCGGCACCGGCCAGTCGAGGGTGACCGGCGTTTCGGCGCCGTCGCGGGCCATCTCGATGCGCAGGCCCTGCAGGCCGTAATCGTCCTCGGCGGCGATGTCGATGTCGAGCGTGTTCTGCCGGCCGGTTTTCGGCGGCTCGGCGAAGCGGATCTGCGGCGGCGTGTCGGGCACCACGGCGATCCGCCAGTCGGCGAAGGGGCTGTCGCGCCGCAGCAGGCTCAGCCGGGTATCGGTCCCCTGGCTGAGATCGATCGGCAGGTCGAGTTCGGCATGATGCTCGTCGATCGGCTTCAGGGCATGCTCGGCCCGGCCGAAGCGCAGCGCGAAACCGCCGGCCGGGGCGGCCAGCCGCAGTTTCAGCGCGCTGCCGGTCGGCACCTGCAGCACGGCATCCGGACCGGCGGCATTGCCGCCGGCCGCCGCCGCCGGCAGCGCCTTGCCGTCGCGGGTCAGGAAGATCGGCGCCCGGCCGGTATAGGCCGGCGGCGTGATCCAGGCATCCAGGGCCAGCACCGCGCCGGGCGGCAGGGCGGTGCCGGGATTGAGGGTGTCGGCCAGGCGCTGCGCACGGTCCTCGCCGGGGCTGGCCCAGGCCACCACCAGCAGCAGGCCCAGCGCGGCGCGGATGCCCCAGACATCGCGCCGCCACCAGCCGGCTTCCGGCGTGCCCACCTTCGCATCGGCCAGCCGCGCCAGCGCCTGGCGGCGATGCAGCGCCCACAGCGCCCGGGCGATCGGGTCCTGCTGTTCGGGCGACAGCCGGTCGGCGGCGGCCTCCAGCGGACGGTGGTCGAGATGGTTGATCCGTTCCAGCCGGCGGGTCGCCGCCGCCTCGCCCGGCCAGCGCAGGCCGCGCAGGCCCTGCCACAGGGCGCCGCCGGTGGCGGCGGCGAAAGCGAACAGCGCCAGCCAGTGCAGCCAGACCGGCAGGAAACGCCAGACATCGAAACCGGCGAGGATGAAGAACACCGCCAGCACCATGGCGGCCGGCATCAGGCCGGGCCACAGGCTTTCCCAGAACAGGGCGGCACGGGCCAGCGCCAGCCGGCGCAGCAGGGCCGGCGGCAGGAGGGCGGTCGCACCGGCAGCAGCAGGCGGGAGGGCGGCAGAGGCAGAAGAGGAGGCCGACGACGACGCGGCGGCCATACCGGCGGCGCCCGGCGGGGCGGCCGGGGCGGACTTGTCGGGGAAGCCTACGCCTTCGCCTCGCTGAACCATGCCGGCAGGGTCTCCAGGGCCGTCATGTCTTCGATGCTAGGGCGGCGGCGGGTAATGGCAAACCGGTCGCCATGCACCATCACCTCCGGGGCCAGCGGCCGCGCGTTGTACATCGAGGCCATGGCCGAACTATAGGCGCCCGCCGAGAGAATGGCGAGCAATTCCCCCTGTTCGACCGGCGGCATCGGCCGGCCCTCGGCAAAGGTGTCGCCGGTCTCGCAGACCGGGCCGACAATGTCCACCGGAGCGGTTTCGGCGCCGGAAACCGGCTCTTTTACCGGCACGATGCGGTGATAGGCCTCGTACATGGCCGGCCGGATCAGGTCGTTCATGCCGGCATCGAGGATCAGGAAGGTTTTCGCCTCGGCCGGCTTCACATAGGTGACGCGGGTCAGCAGCAGGCCGGCATTGCCGACCAGGTAGCGGCCCGGTTCCAGCGCGATCTCGCAGCCCAGCGGCGCGATATGCCGGCGCACCAGGTCGGCATAGAGCTTCGGGTCGGGCGGCGTCTCGTCGTCGTAGCGGATGCCGAGGCCGCCGCCCAGGTCGATGCGGCGGATGTCGTGGCCGGCGCCGCGCAGGGCCGTCACCAGCTCGGCCAGGCGGATGAAGGTGTCTTCATAGGGCGCCAGGTCGGTCAGCTGGCTGCCGATATGCACATGCACGCCGGTCACGCTGATGCCGGGCAGGGCGGCGGCCTCGGCATAGACGTCGAGGGCGCGGCGATACGAGATGCCGAACTTGTTCTCGGCCTTGCCGGTGGTGATCTTCCGGTGCGTCTTCGCATCGACATCGGGGTTGATGCGGATGGCGACCGGGGCGCGCACGCCCAGGCCGGCGGCCACCTCGGACAGCATCTGCAGTTCGGGTTCGGATTCGACGTTGAACTGCGCGATGCCGGTATTGCCGGCCTGCAGCGCCTGCCGCATCTCGTCGCGGGTCTTGCCGACGCCGGCGAAAATGATCTTCGACGGCGCGATGCCGGCCTTCAGCGCCAGCTGCATCTCGCCGCCCGAGACCACGTCGGCGCCGGCGCCGAGGCTGCCCAGATGCCGCAGCAGCGCCAGGTTGGCATTGGCCTTCATCGCATAGGCGATCAGCACCGGCAGGCCGGCAAAGGCCTCGGCCAGGCTGGCATAGCGGTCGGTCAGCGCCGCGGTCGAATAGACATAGGCCGGCGTGCCGACCTCGGCGGCGATGCGCGCCAGCGGCACGCCCTCGGCGCAGAGCAGTCCGTCACGATAGGTGAACCAGGGCAGATCGGTCATGTCGGGAAATCCGGGCGGGTCGGCGGGATCGGCAATGCGGGATCAGTAATAGCGGACATTCTTGGTCCGGTCGGGCGCGCTGGCCGGCCGCTGCACCGCATCGGGCGGGAAATCGGGCACGTCCTTGCGGCCGCAGCCCGACAGGCCGGCCACGGCCAGCAGCAGCAGGAAAACGGCGGCGGTCGCCCTAACGCGCATTGCGGCCCTCTTTCGCCAGCAGCGCGCGCCAGCGCGCCACCTGTTTCTTAACATTGGCCGGTGCGGTGCCGCCATAGGAGATGCGGCTCTTCACGGAATTCTGCACGCCGAGCACGGCGAAGACATCCTTGGTGATGCGCGGCTCGACCGCCTGCATCTCGGCCAGGGTCAGGGCTTCCAGCGGCCTGTTCCGCTCTTCGGCCAGCCGCACGATCCGCCCGGCCACGTGATGGGCCGACCGGAACGGCATGTCCAGCTTGCGCACGCACCAGTCGGCAAGGTCGGTGGCGGTGGTATAGCCCTCGCCGGCCGCCGCCTGCAGCACCGGGGCATTCGCCTTCAGGTCGGCGATCATGCCGGCGCTGGCGGCGATGCAGAGTTCCAGGCTGTCGACCGCATCGAAGACCGGTTCCTTGTCTTCCTGCATGTCCTTGCCATAGGCCAGCGGCAGGCCCTTCATGGTGACCAGCAGGGCGTTGAGGTCGCCGACGATGCGCCCGACCTTGCCGCGCACCAGCTCGGCGGCATCGGGGTTGCGCTTCTGCGGCATGATCGACGAGCCGGTGGTGAAGGCATCCGACAGGCTGACGAAGCGGAACTGCGCGGATGTCCAGATGACGATCTCCTCCGCCAGCCGCGACAGATGCACGGCGCAGATCGCCATCGCCGACAGTGCCTCCAGCGCGAAATCGCGGTCGGAGACGGCATCGAGCGAATTGGCCATCGGCGCGGCAAAGCCGAGATCCTTCGCGGTCATGTGGCGGTCGACCGGCAGCGACGTGCCGGCCAGCGCCGCGGCGCCCAGCGGGCTTTCGTTCAGCCGCGCGCGGGCGTCTTTCAGGCGGCCGCGGTCGCGGCCCGCCATCTCCACATAGGCCATCAGGTGATGGCCGAAGGTGACCGGCTGGGCGGCCTGCAGATGGGTGAAGCCCGGCATCACCGTGGCGGCATACTCCTCGGCGCGGGCCAGCAGCTTGTGCTGCAGGTCGGCCAGGCCGGCATCGAGGCGGTCGATGGCATCGCGCACCCAGAGGCGGAAATCGGTCGCCACCTGGTCGTTGCGCGAGCGCGCGGTATGCAGGCGGCCGGCCGGTTCGCCGATCAGCTCGGCCAGCCGCGCCTCCACATGCATGTGGATGTCTTCCAGCTTCGGATCGATGCGGAACCTGCCGGCCTCGATCTCACGCAGAATTGTCTCCAGCCCGGCCTGGATCTTCTTGCCTTCGGCGGCCGAGATCAGGCCCTGTTTCACCAGCATGCGGCAATGGGCCTGCGAGCCGGCGATGTCCTGCCGGAACAGCCGCCGGTCGAAGCCGATCGAGGCGTTGATCTCGGTCATGATCGCGGCCGGGCCTGCGGCGAATCGTCCACCCCACATGCTGTTGGCGGCCTTGCCTTGTCTGCTGCGGGGCTTGGCTTTATCTGATGTCTTGCGTGCGGCCATGATCGGAGTGATGCGGGTATGAAGCGGTTTCTGATGATGATGGTGGTGCTGGGCCTGGCGCTGGCAGGTCCGGGGCTGGCGCAGGGCGCCGCGGCATCCGGTCTGCCGCGCGAGGGCGAGATGCGCAAACTTACCCTCTCGGCGGACCGGAAGCCAGCCGCCACGCCGGAATTCCGCGACGAAAAGGACCAGCCGATCACGCTGGCGGCCTTCCGCGGCCGGGTCGTGCTGCTGAATCTGTGGGCCACCTGGTGCGTGCCCTGCCGCGAGGAGATGCCGGCGCTGGACAGACTGCAGGCCCTGCGCGGCGGGCCGGATTTCCAGGTGGTGGCCGTCGCCCAGGACCGCGCCGGCCGCGAGAAGGTCGCGCGCTTCCTGGCCGAGACCGGCGCCACGCGGATCGTGCCCTATCTCGATGCCAGCATGAAATCGGGCCGTGCCTGGGGTGCCATCGGCCTGCCCACCACCATCCTGATCGACCGCGAGGGCCGCGAGATCGGCCGCCTGGTCGGTATCGCCGACTGGGCCAGCCCGGACGCGCTGACGCTGATCGACGCGGTGATCGCGGAAAAGCCCTGATCGTCATGCCCGCGAAGGCGGGCATCCAGGCAGTGGATCGACCGGGTTCCCGCTTGCGCGGGCATGACGGGGCGGGAATGGAAAAGGGGCCATGCGGCCCCTTTTTTGCTGTCCGTCTCTGCGCCGGCCCTCAGCGGGTCGGTGTCGGGTGCTCGCCGCGATAGTCGTAGAAGCCGCGGTTGGTCTTGCGGCCGAGCCAGCCGGCCTCGACGTATTTCACCAGCAGCGGACACGGGCGGTACTTGCTGTCGGCGAGGCCCTCGTAGAGCACCTGCATGATCGAGAGGCAGGTATCGAGGCCGATGAAGTCGGCCAGCTGCAGCGGTCCCATCGGATGGTTGGCGCCCAGCTTCATGGCCGTGTCGATGGCTTCCACCGAACCCACGCCCTCATAGAGGGTGTAGATCGCCTCGTTGATCATCGGCAGCAGGATGCGGTTGACGATGAAGGCCGGGAAGTCTTCCGAATTGGCCGGGGTCTTGCCCAGGCGGACGGTCAGTTCGCGCACCTGGCGGAAGGTCTCTTCCTCGGTGGCGATGCCGCGGATCAGCTCGACCAGCTGCATCACCGGCACCGGGTTCATGAAATGCATGCCCATGAACTTTTCCGGCCGGTCGGTCGACGAGGCCAGCCGGGTCACCGAGATCGACGAGGTGTTGGTGGCCAGCAGCGCCTCGGGTTTCAGCACCGGGCAGAGCTCGGCGAAGATCTTCTTCTTCAGCCCCTCGTTCTCGGTGGCCGCCTCGACGATGAAGTCGGTGTCCTTGAAGGCGGTGATCGCGTTGGCGGTGCGGATGCGGGCCAGCGCCGCGGCGCTGTCGGCTTCTGAAATCTTGCCGCGGGCGATCTGCCGGTTCATGTTGCCCTGGATGGTCTCCAGGGCCTTGTCGAGCTGCTGGGTGTTGATGTCCTGCAGCACGACGTCATAGCCGGCCAGCGCGCAGACATGGGCGATGCCGTTGCCCATCTGGCCTGCGCCGATCACCCCGATCGTCTTAATCATGCGGATGCCCCGATCCGGTTGCGCGACATGCGGTGGCTTACTTGCCCAGCTCGGCTTCGAGTTCCGGCAGCACCTTGAACAGGTCGCCGACCAGGCCGTAATCGGCCACCTGGAAGATCGGCGCCTCCTCGTCCTTGTTGATGGCGACGATCACCTTGCTGTCTTTCATGCCGGCCAGATGCTGGATCGCACCCGAGATGCCCACCGCGATATACAGCTGCGGCGCGACGATCTTGCCGGTCTGGCCGACCTGGTAGTCGTTCGGCACGAAGCCGGCATCGACGGCGGCGCGGCTGGCGCCGACGGCGGCGCCCAGCTTGTCGGCCACCGCCTCGATCAGCTTGAAATTGTCGCCCGAGCCCATGCCGCGGCCGCCCGAGATGACGATCTTGGCAGACGTAAGCTCCGGCCGGTCGGATTTCTGCAGCTCCTGGCCGACGAATTTCGACAGGCCCGGATCGGCAACCGCCTCGCCCTTCTCGACGGCGGCCGAGCCGCCCTCGGCGGCGGCGGCCTGGAAGCCGGTCGCGCGCACGGTGATCACCTTGACGGCATCGGCCGACTGCACGGTGGCCATGGCATTGCCGGCATAGATCGGCCGCACGAAGGTATCGGCCGACTTCACCTCGATGATGCCGGAAATCTGCATGACATCCAGCAGGGCGGCGACGCGCGGCATCACGTTCTTGCCGGTGGTGGTTTCCGGCGCCAGCACGGCGGCATAGCCCTTGGCGAGGCCGGCCACCAGCGGCGCCAGCGCCTCGGCGAGGCCATGGGCATACTGCGCGCCTTCCACCTGGATCACCTTGGCGACGCCGGCGATCTTGGCGGCGGCCTCGGCGGCCGGGCCGCAATTCTCGCCGGCGACCAGCACATGCACGTCGCCGCCGATCTTGGTGGCGGCGGTGACGGTGTTCAGCGTCGGCGCCTTCAGCGAGGCGTTGTCGTGTTCGGCGATGACGAGGACGCTCATGTCAGATCACTCCCGCTTCGGTCTTCAGCTTCTGCACCAGGGTGGCCACATCGGGCACCTTGATGCCGGCGGAGCGCTTCGGCGGTTCCTCGACGCTCAGCGTCTTCAGCCGCGGCGCGATGTCGACGCCCAGGTCTTCCGGGGTCTTCTCGTCGATCGGCTTCTTCTTCGCCTTCATGATGTTGGGCAGCGACGCATAGCGCGGCTCGTTCAGGCGCAGGTCGGTGGTGACCACGGCGGGCAGCTTCAGCTCGACCGTCTCCAGGCCGCCATCCACTTCGCGGACAACCGTGGCCTTGCCGTCGGCCAGCGCCACCTTGTTGGCAAAGGTGCCCTGGGCCCAGTTCATCAGCGCGGCCAGCATCTGGCCGGTCTGGTTGCTGTCGTCGTCGATGGCCTGCTTGCCGACGATCACCAGCTGCGGCTGTTCGGCCTCGGCGATCTTGGCGAGGATCTTGGCCACCGCCAGCGGCTGCACTTCCGCATCGGTCTTCACCAGGATGCCGCGGTCGGCGCCCATGGCCAGAGCCGTGCGGATGGTTTCCTGGGCCTGGGCCGGGCCGATCGAGACGGCGACGATTTCCGTGGCGGTGCCGGCCTCTTTCAGGCGCACGGCCTCTTCGACGGCGATTTCGTCGAAGGGATTCATCGACATCTTGACGTTGGCGAGATCGACACCCGTCTTGTCCGCCTTGACGCGGATCTTGACGTTGTAGTCCACCACGCGCTTGACCGCGACCAGTACCTTCATGGACATCCAACCTTTTTGCTGGCGAAACAGACCGGCAGCCCGGCCGGAGAGGCGGGGCGCCTGCGATTTTTTCGCGCTGCACACTATCGCCCGCCCAAGGGGCTGTCAACGAACCGCAACCCGCGGCTTCCGCTCCGTCAAGTGCAGGCAGGGCGCGGAAAATCCGCCCGTCGCCGGCAGTGCCGGCAGCTAGCCGCGGGGTGTCGCGGCCACCGCGCGGTACAGGCTTTCATACCGGGCGACGATCACCGGCAGCGCGAAATTCTCCGCCGCCCGCTGCCTGGCGCGGCGGCGCAGGCCGTCCCGTTCCGCCGCCGGCATGTCGAGCAGCCGGGCCGCCGCCGCCGCCAGTGCGGCGGGGTCGCGCGGCGGCACGATGGCGCCGCAGTCGCCGATGATGGTGGCCACGTCGCCGACATTGGTGCCTAGGCAGGGCGTGCCGCAGGCCAGCGCCTCGCCCACCGCATTGGGAAAGCCCTCGCCATAGGCGGAACTGAGCACCAGCAGGTCGATGCCGGCCAGGATCGCGGCGATGTCGTCGCGCGGGCCGAGCAGGTGCAGGCGGCCATCCGCGCGCGCCGCGGCCTGGGCCAGCATCGGGTTGCCGGCATCGCAGCCGCGCCCGGCCAGCAGCACATGCAGGTCGGGATGGGTGGTCCGGAGCCGCTCGGCCATGGCGATGAAGGTGGCGTGGTCCTTCATCGGATCGAAGCGCGCCACCATGGCGATCATGCGGGTGCCGGCCGGCAGGCCCAGCAGGGCGGCCAGCCGCGCCGCCGCCTGCGGGTCGGGCTGGAAACGGTCGAGATCGAAGCCGTTCGGGATGATCTCCCAGCGCCGGGCGCGGTAGCCGATGGCGTCGTGATGGCGGCGGCCGCTTTCCGAATTGCTGATCACCAGGTCCGGCAGCGGCGAGGCCAGTGCCAGCAGGCGCAGCACCAGCCGCGTGCCGAAGCCGTAATCGGCCAGGTTCATGTCCGAGCAGCGGATGTTCCACAGCAGCCGCGCACTCGGCGCCAGCCGGCGTGCCAGCAGGGCGACGAGGTCGGCGTGATACAGCCAGCTCTGCAGTATCCGCGGCCGGTGGCGCCGCAGCAGGCGCCACAGCCGGAACAGTCCGGCCGGCAGGCTGAAGGGGCCGCGGATGTCCAGCGCATGGACGGCGATGCCCTGTGCCTGCAGCTGCCGGCCGATCGGCCCGGGGTCCTGCAGGCTGACCACGATATTGGTGATGCCGGCCGGGTCCATGGCGGTCGCCAGTTTTTCCAGCATCCGCTCGGCACCGCCGACCTGCAGGCTGGTGATCAGATGCATCACCTTGACTGGCGGGGCCATTCCCGGGCGGGCCGGATCGGTGCCGGCGGCATCGGACTGTCTGTCGGGGGCGACCATGCGGGGTGACGGAGCTCTTGACCGGAAACGAGAAATTCAGGCTGGGCGATGGCACCATAACAGGTCCGCCGCAGCCGGACAGGCTTTCGGCCCGGCCATGGCCCGGCCATGGTCCGGGCTGGCCGGGTGCCAGCCGTTAGCCGGTGCGGGTTTCCATGCGGATCAGTCCGTCATGCAGGCCGGCCTCGGCATAGCCGGCGCGGGAGAACAGCTGGCGGCTGGCGGTGTTCTCGGGCCTGATCTCGGCCCGGAACGACTGGCCGGGCAGCTGCCGCATGGCTGCCTGCAGGACGGCGACGGACAGGCCGTGGCCACGCCGGTCCGGCGCCAGGTTGACGCTGACGGCCCAGATATCGCCCTCCCGGTCGAAGCGGACAACCCCGACCGGCCCGGCAGCATCCGCGGCCATGAACAGCCGCCGGTCCGGCCGCTGCAGCGTATCGGCAAGCCAGCGCAGATGGTCCGCCCATGCGACCGGCGCGCTGTCGCGGAACATGGCCCGGGTATGGGGGTCGTTCCGCCACGCGAAAATCAGGGCGGCGTCGTCCGGACTGGCGGGACGGATATCCATGGTGATGGTCCGTAGCTTTCGGTGCGGCGGTTGTCAAACCGGCGCCATGGCGGCAGGGCTTGACATTTATTCCTTATATACCTATTTTGTTCTCATCGTCAAGTGCCATTTTCCGGATGGCGGCTGCCGGATCGATGAAGCCGCAGCCAGAACGAGAGCGCCAGCCGGGGCCAGACCAGAGATCAGCCAGAGCAGAGATCAGCCGACCAGAGAGACAGCCAGAGAGGCGAGGAGGCCTGCCATGTCTGTGGAAACCAGAACTGCCGTTCCCGGCGCCCAATTCTCCGGCCCCGAATTCCCCGGGTCCGGCCCCGCGGCGGCCGCCCCGAAGCCCCGCCGCAAATCCCCGGTCCGCATCGACTGGGCCGCCGCCGCCCGGCTCTGGGCCGCCGGCGGGCGGCCTGCCGCCATCGCCGGGCGGCTGGGCATCCCGGAAGACCGCCTGTGGCGCCATCTGCGCCGCAGCGCCCGTTTCCGCCGGCAGCTGGCCGAGCAGATGGAACGCCTGCGCCTGCAGGCCGCGATCGAATATGCCGCCGCCGGGCGGGATGCCGCGCTGGAGGGCTGCCGGCAGGCCGGCGCCGAGCCCTGGCAGGCGCAGGCCGCCGGGCTGGCCGGACCGGCCCCGGCCGGCGAGCTGGTGGAGGGCCTGCGCCGGGCGGCGGGCGGGCGGGCCGTCCGCAGGCAGATGGGGGCGGAACTGCCGGCCGCCGCACCGGCACGGGTAGCGGCACGGGCTCCGGCACCGGAACCCGCCCCGGAATCTGCCCCGGCAAGGCCGGGCGCCGCCCTGCCCGGCCTTGCTTTACCCGTGCGCACCACCTGTATCGGCCTGACCCGGCCGCGCCCGGCCCGCCGCGACCAGGGCACCCCTGAAGGGGACGGGGCACCACGAACCACCGCGAACCCGGACGAACCGTCGCGAACCGTCACGAACCGCGACGAACCATCGCGAACCGAGGCGAACCGGGACGAACCGCCACGAACCGGAGCGAACCTGGCCGGGCAGGCAGACGACGACGATCCGCCGATGCCGCCCTCGCTGGCCAGCATCTTCCGGTCCATCACCGATCTTCCGGCCGCGCCGCCGGCCGGTTCCGGCTGAGCGGTTGCGGCTGAGCGGCCGGGCCGAGGGCCCCGGCCCGGGCGGCGGCGCTTGATTCACCGCAAGGAAACCATCCGGCGGGTCCGCCAGTCTGCCTTGCGGCCAGTCTGCCCTTGCCGCCAGTCTGCCCTTGCGGATGGCGGGCGGCTCCCCACATCTCAAGACAAGAGAGACAGGGGCCCGCCCCGGACCTGCCGCCAAGCGGGGGTTGCGGATCGAGGGCTGCCAGCAAGGAGCTCAGTCTGATGGATTTCGAGAAATACACCGAACGCGCCCGCGGATTTCTCCAGGCGGCGCAGACCATGGCGCTGGCGCGCGGCCACCAGCGTTTCGCCCCCGAACACCTGCTGAAAGTGCTGATCGACGATCCCGAGGGCATGGCGGCCGGCCTGATCCGCGCCGCCGGCGGCCAGCCCGATGTCGTGAAGGCGCGCAATGAAGACGCGCTCGGCAAGATCCCGAAGGTCGAGGGCGGCGGTGCCGGCCAGCTTTACCTGGCGCCCGAGATGGCGCGCCTGTTCGAGGCGGCCGAGAAAATGCGCGAAAAGGCCGGCGACAGTTTCGTGGCCGCCGAACGCCTGCTGCAGGCGCTGGCCATGGCGGCGGGCAGCCCGGCCGCCGAGGCGCTGAAGGCCGGCGGCGTCAGTCCGCAGGGGCTGGAGAAAGCCATCCAGGACATGCGCAAGGGCCGCAAGGCGGATTCGGCCTCGGCCGAACAGGCCTATGACGCGCTGAAGAAATACGCCCGCGACCTGACCGAGGCCGCCGAGACCGGCAAGCTCGATCCGGTGATCGGCCGCGACGAGGAAATCCGCAGGACGATTCAAGTTCTGTCGCGGCGCACCAAGAACAATCCCGTCCTCATCGGCGAACCCGGCGTCGGCAAGACCGCCATCGTCGAGGGCCTGGCTTTGCGCATCACCAAGGGCGACGTGCCGGAAAGCCTGAAGGGCAAGCGGCTGATGGCGCTGGATCTCGGCGCCATGATCGCCGGTGCCAAGTTCCGCGGCGAATTCGAGGAGCGGCTGAAGGCCGTGCTGGCCGAGGTCACCGCCGCCGAGGGCCAGATCGTGCTGTTCATCGACGAGCTGCACACCCTGGTCGGCGCCGGCAAGGCCGACGGCGCCATGGATGCCTCCAACCTGCTGAAGCCGGCTCTGGCGCGCGGCGAGCTGCATTGCGTCGGCGCCACGACCCTGGACGAGTATCGCAAGTATATCGAGAAGGATGCCGCTTTGGCCCGCCGCTTCCAGGCGGTCTTCGTCGGCGAGCCGACGGTGGAGGACACGATCTCCATTCTTCGTGGCCTGAAAGAGAAATACGAGGTGCATCACGGGGTGCGCATCACCGATGGTGCCATCGTCGCCGCCGCCACCCTGTCCAACCGCTACATCACCGACCGCTTCCTGCCCGACAAGGCGATTGATCTTGTGGACGAGGCGGCGGCGCGGCTGCGCATGGAGGTCGACAGCAAGCCGGAAGCGGTCGACGAACTCGACCGCCGCATCATCCAGCTGAAGATCGAGCGCGAGGCGCTGAAAAAGGAAACCGACGCGGCCTCGCAGGACCGGCTGGCGAAGCTGGAAAAGGAACTGGCCGACCTGGAAGAGCAGTCGGCGACGCTCACCGCCGCCTGGCAGGCCGAGAAGGACAAGCTGGGCGATGCGCAGAAGCTGAAGGAACAGCTCGACCAGGCCCGGCTCGACCTGGAGCAGGCGCAGCGCAAATCGGACTGGAACCGGGCTTCGGAACTCTCCTATGGCGTGATCCCGCAGCTGGAACAGAAGCTGAAGGATGCGGAAGCGGCCGGCGGCAACGGCGGCAAGGCGATGGTGCAGGAGGCCGTCACCGACAGCGACATCGCCGGCGTGGTGTCGCGCTGGACCGGCATCCCGGTCGACAAGATGCTGGCCGGCGAGCGCGAAAAGCTGCTCGGCATGGAAAAGAAACTGGCGACGCGTGTCGTGGGCCAGGACGAGGCGCTGGTGGCCGTGGCCAATGCCGTGCGCCGCGCCCGCGCCGGCCTGCAGGACCCGAACCGCCCCATCGGCAGCTTCCTGTTCCTCGGGCCCACCGGGGTGGGCAAGACCGAGCTGACCAAGGCGGTGGCGGAATTCCTGTTCGACGACGATGCCGCCATGGTGCGCATCGACATGTCGGAATACATGGAGAAGCATTCGGTCAGCCGGCTGATCGGCGCCCCGCCGGGCTATGTCGGCTATGACGAGGGCGGCGCGCTGACCGAGGCCGTGCGCCGGCGCCCCTACCAGGTGATCCTGTTCGACGAGGTCGAGAAGGCGCATCCGGATGTCTTCAACGTGCTGCTGCAGGTGCTGGACGATGGCCGGCTCACCGACGGCCAGGGCCGCACGGTGGATTTCCGCAACACCGTGATCATCCTCACCAGCAATCTGGGCAGCGAGTATCTGGCCCGGGCCGAAGGCGAGCAGATCGACGAGGCGACCCGCCACCAGGTGATGGAAGTGGTCCGCTCAAGCTTCCGGCCGGAATTCCTCAACCGGCTGGATGAAGTGATCCTGTTCCGCCGGCTCAGCCGGGCGAACATGACCGGCATCGTCGAGATCCAGCTCGGCCGCCTGCGCAGGCTGCTGGCCGACCGCAAGATCGAGCTGAAGCTGGACGAGGCGGCCCGGCACTGGCTGGGCGAGGCCGGCTACGACCCGGTCTACGGCGCCCGGCCGCTGAAGCGGGTGATCCAGCGCGCGCTGCAGAATCCGCTGGCCAGCCTGATCCTGGAAGGCGAGATTCCGGATGGTTCGACCGTGAATGTCTCGGCCGGCGCGAACGGCCTGACGATTCAGGGCCGGATGGTCGAAGCGGCCGAATAGCGGGCGGCGGAGTAAGCGGAGCAGCCGGCGGCCGTTAAAGTAACATCGTCGCTCCCGCGAAAGCGGGAGCCCAGTCCAGCGGGCATTCTGGCCAGCGGGCATTCTGGGTCCCCGCTTGCGCGGGGACGACGAAGTGAAGACGGTCAGTCCTCCGGCAGCATCTTTACATGGCCGGGCTGGCTGGCGATGCGGGCGAGCCAGGTGCGCAGGGCCGGATAAGGTGCGAGGTCGAGATCGGCCTCGTCGGCCCTGTGGGTGTAGGCATAGAGCGCGATGTCGGCGATCGTGTACCGCCCGGCGGCGAAGAAATCGTGCTTCTGCAGGTGCGTGTCCATCACCGCCAGCGCCGCATGGCCGCGTTTCAGGCGGTCGGGCATCTCGGCCATGCGCGGATGGTCGCGGCCCAGATGGCGCAGGATGTAGCGCGGCGTCGCCACATAGGGTTCGTGGCTGTACTGCTCGAAGAACAGCCATTGCAGCACCTGCGCCCGCGGCAGCCGTTCCGCCGGCCAGTAATCGGTGCCGTCGGCGAGCCAGCAGAGGATGGCGTTGCTCTCGGCCAGGCAGGTGCCGTCGTCGAGCTGCAATGTGGGGATGCGGCCGTTCGGGTTCTTCTGCAGGAAGTCCGGCGTGCGCGTCTCGCCCCTGTCGATGTCGAGTTCGACGCGGGTATAGGCGATGCCGAGCAGGGCCAGCAGCAGCCGGCATTTGTAGCCGTTGCCGGAATCGAGATAGTCGTAGAGCGTCAGCATGAAAAAACTCCGGGAGGGAAGCCCGCCCGGAGTTTGCTCAAGCGGCGGCGTCGCCGCCAGCCGAATATTGTGCCGATTGTATCGGTGGGATCAGTTGCGCCGGATCAGTTGCGCCGGTCGAGCTGGGCGACCACCGGGACGCCGCGGATCTCGGCATCGATCTTCGCCGCATGCTGCTTGAACAGGTCGTATTCGCGGCCGGCCAGCTTGCGGCCCGAGGGGAAGCGCACGCCGGTCGGGTTGACCTGCTTGCCGTTGACCAGCACCTCGTAATGCAGATGCGGGCCGGTGGAGCGGCCGGTGGTGCCGACATTGCCGATGATCTGGCCCTGGCGGAC
>NZ_CAXPMC010000004.1:0-45651 GCF_964218355.1 Ferrovibrio sp.
TCTTCAAGCTGGACGGGCGTGCCGCCGGCGGCGGCGCACAGGCACAGGCCGCAGCCAGACCCGCCCAGGCCGCACCGGCCAAACCCACACCGGCCCAGCCCGCACCGGCCAAACCCGCACCGGCCAAACCCGCACCGGCCAAGCCCACACCGGCCCAGCCCAGGCCCCAGCCCAGCCCAGCCCCCGCACCGGCCGCCGCCGCAGACGACAGCGACTGGCAGGAATTCTGAGCCGCTTCAAAGGCTTTCCGCGGCCCCGCAGCATGGGTTGACGGGGCCCGGTTTGCCCGGCATGGTCGCGCCGCTTTCGACTCCGGAGCGGGATTCCCGACACATGCAGCAGGCCGTTTCCACCGCCGTCCCCACCCACAAGGCAGCCGCCAGCCACGCCGACATGGCCAATGCCATCCGGGCGCTGGCCATGGATGCCGTCCAGAAGGCGAATTCCGGCCATCCCGGCATGCCGATGGGCATGGCGGATGTTGCCACGGTGCTGTTCAGCCGCTTCCTGAAATTCGATCCGCAGAATGCCGCCTGGCCCGACCGCGACCGCTTCGTGCTGTCGGCCGGCCATGGCTCGATGCTGCTCTACGCCCTGCTGTATCTGACCGGCTATCCGGACATGACGCTGGACGAGCTGAAGAATTTCCGCCAGATCGGCAGCCGCACGGCCGGCCATCCGGAATTCGGCCATGCCGGCGGCATCGAGACCACCACCGGCCCGCTCGGCCAGGGCATCGCCACCGCCGTCGGCATGGCGCTGGCGGAGCGCATGCTGGCCGCGCAGTTCGGCGATGCGCTGGTCAGCCACTACACCTATGTCATTGCCGGCGACGGCTGCCTGATGGAAGGCATCAGCCACGAGGCGATCTCGCTGGCCGGCCACCTCAGGCTCGGCAAGCTGATCGTGCTGTTCGACGACAACGAGATTTCGATCGACGGGCCGACCAGCCTGTCGGTGTCGGACGACCAGCTGGCGCGTTTCAGGGCCAGCAACTGGGCCGTCACCCGCGTCGACGGCCATGATCCGGAAGCCGTGGCTGCCGCCATCGCCGCGGCGCAGAATAGCGACCGGCCGAGCCTGATCGCCTGCCGCACCGTGATCGGCTATGGCGCGCCGACCAAGGCCGGCACCGCCGCCACCCATGGCTCGCCGCTGGGCGCCGAGGAAATCAAGGGCACCCGCGAGAAGCTGGGCTGGCCGCATGCCCCCTTCGAGATTCCCGACGCCGTGCTGAAGGCCTGGCGCGAGACCGGCACCGCCGGTGCGGCGAAGTCGAAGGCCTGGCAGGGCGTGCTGGACGGGCTGTCGGCGGAGCAGCGCGCAGACTGGACCCGCCGCATCAGCGGCGACCTGCCGGCGGCTTTTGAGAAGACGATGGCCGAATACAAGGCCAAACTGGTGGCCGACAGGCCGAAATGGGCCACCCGCAAGTCATCGCAGATGGCGCTGGAAGCGATCAATCCGGTGGTGCCGGAAACCATCGGTGGCTCGGCCGACCTGACCGGCTCCAACAACACCAAGACCGCCGGCCTCGCACCGGTGAAGCCCGGCGACTTCGGCGGCCGCTACATGTATTACGGCGTGCGCGAGCATGGCATGGCGGCGGCGATGAACGGCATCGCGCTGCATGGCGGCCTGATCCCCTATGGCGGCACTTTCCTCGTCTTCACCGACTATTGCCGCCCGTCGATCCGCCTCTCGGCCCTGATGGAGCAGCGCGTCATCTATGTGATGACCCATGATTCGATCGGTCTCGGCGAGGATGGCCCGACGCATCAGCCGGTCGAGCATCTGGCCGCCCTGCGCGCCATCCCGAACCTCCTTGTGCTGCGCCCGGCCGATGCGGTCGAGACCGCCGAGGCCTGGCAGGTTGCCCTGCAGCAGAAGCATCGCCCCAGCGTGCTGGCGCTGACCCGCCAGGATCTGCCGGCCCTGCGCATCACCGACAGTGCGGAGAATCTGGTGGCGAAGGGTGGCTACGAGCTGCTGGCCGCCGAAGGTGGCAAGGCGAAGGTCACCCTGCTGGCCACCGGTTCCGAAGTCAGCATCGCCGCCGCGGCGCGCGACCTGCTGCAGAAGGACGGCATCGCGACCCGCCTCGTCTCCATGCCGAGCTTCGAGCTGTTCAACGAGCGGCCCGAGGCCGAGCAGGAAGAGGTGCTGGGCCCGGATACCGTGCGCATCGCCGTCGAGGCCGGCATGCGCCAGGGCTGGGACCGCTATCTCGGCACCCGCGGTGGTTTCGTCGGCATGACGGGCTTCGGTGCCTCCGGCCCCTACGACCAGCTCTACCGCCATTTCGGCATCACGCCCGAGGGCATCGCCGAAGCGGCCCGCAAGCGGCTCTGATCGCAGCCAAATCCCGTCTTTCGCAGATTTCCGGCACTGCCGCCCCTGTTCCCCGGGGGCGGGACTGCACATTTTGTGACGGGCTTCTGTTGGCCGGTCCGGCAGCCCCATGGTATAGCAGCCCTTCGATAACCGATTGATTGGACCGGATTTCCCGTGACCGATACTTCCGACGCCAGCCCGGACCGAGACGCGCCGGCCGGATCTGCCGCCCTGATCCGCCGCCTGCTGGCCGAGCAGGTCCGGCCCCATGTCGGATCGCTGGCGCTGGCGCTGGTCAGCATGGCCGTCGTTGCCGCAATGACGGCGGCCACCGCCTGGCTGCTGAAGCCGGCCATCGACCGCGTCTTCACCGACCGCGACCCCTACTGGACCCTGGCCGTGCCGCTGATGGTCGTCACCGTCGTGGTGATCAAGGCGATTGCCTCCTATTTCGAGGGCACGCTGATGACGCGTTTCGGCGAGCGCATCATCGCCGATACCCAGATCCGCATGTATGCCCATCTGATCCGCTCCGATCTCGCCTGGCTGCATGATTCCCATTCGGGCCGGCTGATCGCCAGCTTCCTCTACGATGCCACGCTGCTGCGCGAGGCGGTCAGCAAGGCGCTGACCGGGATGGTCAAGGACAGTTTCAGCCTGATCTTCCTGACCGGCGTGATGTTCGCGATGCACTGGCAGTTCGCGCTGATCGTCTGCGTGATTTTCCCCTTCGTCGGCCTGACCACCCGCCGGCTGGGCAAGAAGGTGCGCAAGGGTTCGGCGCGCAGCCAGCAGGAAACCGGCAAGCTGACCACCATCCTGAGCGAAACCTTCGACGGCGCCCGCATGGTCAAGGCCTATGGCATGGAACAGCGCGAGATCGAACGCGCCCGTGTCTCGGTGGAGACGCGGCTGAACCATGTGATGAAGGTGGTGCGCGCCCGCGCGGCCGCCAGCCCGGCCACCGAGGCGCTGGGCGGGATCGCCGTGGCCATCATCATCTATATTGGCGGCGTCAGCGACACCCTGACGCTGGGCACCCTGATGGCCTTCATCTATGCCGCCCTGTCCGCCTACCAGCCGCTGAAGTCGCTGGCCAACCTGAACACCGCCCTGCAGGAAGGACTGGCCGCGGCCGAACGCATCTTCGCCCTGCTGGATATCGAACCGAAAATCCGCGAGGCGAAGGATGCGCCCGCCCTGGCCGTGGCCGGCGGCGAGATCCGGCTCGAACAGGTGCGCTTCCGCTACACCGACGAGAAGTCGGCGCTCGATGGCGTGACTCTGGCGGTGCCATCGGGCCGCAAGGCGGCCTTGGTCGGTGCCTCCGGCGCCGGCAAGTCGACCGTGCTGAACCTGATCCCGCGCTTCTACGATGTCATGGAAGGCCGCGTCACCATCGATGGCCAGGATGTGCGCGATGTCAGCCTTGCCTCGCTACGCCGCTCGATTGCGCTGGTCAGCCAGGAACTGACCCTGTTCGACGACACCGTGCGCGCCAACATCGCCTATGGCCGGCCCGAGGCCAGCCAGGCAGAGGTCGAGGCGGCGGCCCGCCATGCCGCCGCGCATGACTTCATCATGGGCCTGCCACAGGGCTACGACACGCTTGTCGGCGAAAACGGCGTCAAGCTGTCGGGCGGCCAGCGGCAGCGCATCGCCATCGCCCGCGCCATGCTGCGCGATGCGCCGATCCTGCTGCTGGACGAGGCCACCAGCGCGCTGGACAGCGAATCCGAGCGCCTGATCCAGGCGGCGCTGACCGAGCTGATGCGCGGCCGCACCACGCTGGTGATCGCCCACCGCCTGAGCACGGTGATCGATGCCGATGTGATCTTCGTGCTCGACCAGGGCCGGCTGGTGGAACAGGGCACGCATCCGGAGCTGCTGGCGCGCGACGGCGCCTATGCCCGGCTCTATGCCACCCAGTTCGCGGCCGAGGCCGCGGTTTCCTGACCGGTCGATGCGCGCCCTGCTCAAGCGGTTTCTGCACAGCCGGCTGGCCGTCCGCATCGGGGCCGATGCCGTCGCCCTCTATGTGCGCCTCGTCCGCTTCTCCTCGCGCTGGCAGCTGCTGGGCAGCGAACATCCGGCGCCGTTCTGGCAGGATGGCAGGCCGTTCATCACCGCCTTCTGGCATGGCCGGCTGCTGATGATGCCCACGGCCTGGACCGGGCGGCGGCCCGTATCGGTGCTGATTTCCCAGCATCGCGACGGCGAGCTGATCGCCCGCGCCATGAGTGCCTTCGACATCGGCACCATCCGCGGCTCGGCCGCCAAGAACGGCCGCGACAAGGGTGGCGGCGCCGCCCTGCGCGCCATCGTGCAGCGGCTGCGGCAGGGCGAATATGTCACCATCACCCCGGATGGCCCGCGCGGCCCGCGCATGCGGGCCGGGATCGGCATCGTCGCCGCCGCCCGGCTCGCCCGGGTGCCAATCCTGCCCGCCGCCTATGCCGTGGCGCGGCGGCGGGTCGCCCGCTCCTGGGACCGCTTCATCATCCCCTGGCCGTTCAATCGCGGCGTCTTCATCTGGGGCGCCCCCATCGATGTCAGCGACGCAGAGGAAAGCATCGAGCAGGCGGCACAGCGCGTCGAGGATGCCCTGAACCGCCTGACCGCCGAGGCCGACCGCCTGTGCGGCCAGATGCCGGTCGAACCGGCCGAGCGACAGGCTGATGAGCGACAGGCCGATGCCTAGCGCCCCCGCCTTCTGGGCCGCCGGCAGCCCGTCGCCCTGGCCCGCCCTGCTGGCCCCGGCCGCCGCACTCTACGGTCTTGGCAACCGGCTGAAGCGGGCCTTCACCACGACACAGGCAGCCGCATTGCCGGTCATATCGGTCGGCAACCTGGTGGCCGGCGGCGCCGGCAAGACCCCTGCCGCCCTCGCGCTCGCCCCCCTGCTGGCGCAGCAGGGCCGGCAGCCGCATTTCCTGACCCGCGGTTATGGCGGCCGTGTGGCCGGGCCGCTGCGGGTCGATCCGGCGCACCACGATGCCGCGCAGGTCGGCGACGAGGCCCTGCTGCTGGCTGCCGCCGCGCCCGCCTGGGTGGCGCGCGACCGGCCGGCCGGCGCCCGCGCCGCGAAGGCCGCCGGCGCCGGCTGCGTGATCGCGGATGACGCCCACCAGACCTGGGCACTGGCGCGGGATCTCTCGCTGCTGGTGGTCGATGGCGGCTACGGCTTCGGCAACGGGCGGCTGCTGCCAGCCGGCCCGCTGCGCGAGCCGCTGGCCGCGGGGCTGGCCCGCGCCGATGCCGTCATTCTTGTCGGCCCTGTCATGGCGCCGCTGCCGGATATGGGCGGCCGCCCGGTTTTCGGCGCCCGCCTGGTTGCCGATCCCGCCGATGCCGCCCGCCTGCGCGGCCGCAGGGTGCTGGCCTTCGCCGGCATCGGCCGGCCGGAGAAATTCTTCGCCACGCTGGAGCAGGCCGGTGCGGTCGTGGTCGGCCGCGAGAGCTTTCCCGACCACGCCCCCTACAGCCCCGACACGATCATGCGGCTGGCCGAAACGGCACAGCAGGCCGATGCCGTGCCGGTGACCACGGCCAAGGACCATGTGCGCCTGCCCGTCGAGGCCCGGCCGATGGCGGAAGCCCTTCGTGTCAGCCTGCGCTTCGACGATCCCGACGCCGTCGGCCGCTTTCTGCAGGAAAGGCTGCCCCGTGCCTGACCGCGTCCGGCCGCATGAATATCTTGCCGCCTGCGGCGCGCATTTCGCCGTATGGCTGTTCCGCCGGCTGCCGCTGGAACGCGCATCGGCGCTGGGCGGCTGGCTGGCACGCCGGCTCGGCCCGCTTTTCAGCGTGCACCGGCTTGCCGCGCGCAACCTGGCCCGGGCGATGCCGGAACTGGACGCGCCCACCCGCGCGCGCATCCTCGACGGCATGTGGGACAATCTCGGCCGCGTGCTGGCCGAGTATCCGCATCTCGGCCATATGCAGCAGGGCCCGGCCGATGCGCCGGGCAGGATCGAGGTGGTCGGCATCGAGCATCTGGCCGGTATCCACGAGAACGGCCGGCCGGCGATCTTCTTCTCGGCCCATTACGGCAACTGGGAACTGCCGGGCCTGGCCGCCTCCTGGCATGGCCTGGCGCTGGTGCAGGTCTACCGTGCCGCCAACAACCCGCTGACCGAGAATCTTCTGCAGCGCCTGCGCGAGCCGGTCGGCGGCCGGCATTTCCCGAAGGGTGCCGAAGCCGCCCGCGAACTGATCCGGGCCCTGAAGCGCAACGAATCCCTGGGCCTGATGGTCGACCAGAAGCTCAATAACGGTGTCGCCGTGCCGTTTTTCGGCCGCGACGCCATGACGGCGCCGGCCATTGCCGAATTCGCTTTGCGCTTCGGCTGCCCGGTTTTTCCCGCCCGCGCCGAGCGCCTTGGCGGCACGCGCTTCCGGGTCACCGTCGAGCCGCCGCTGACCTTCACATCGACGGGCGACCGCGAGGCCGACGTCTACGCGGCATTGCTGCAGATCAACCGCAAGCTGGAAGACTGGATCCGCGACCGGCCCGATCACTGGTTCTGGGTGCACAGGCGCTGGCCGAAGGACTGAGAACTGCCGGAATCCCCGCTCAGGGTTTGCGGGCCGGCAGCAGCAGCAGCGGATCAAGCCGCACATCGAACCAGTTGACCCGCCAGTCGAGATGCGGGCCGGTGGCACGGCCGGTGGCGCCCACCGTGCCGATTGCTTCGCCCTGCTTCACCTGCTGGCCCACTGTCACACCGACCTCCCGCAGATGGGAATAGGCCGCCGTGATGCCCATGCCGTGATCCAGAATGACGGTGCCGCCGGTATAGTACAGGTCCTTCTCGGCCATCACGACGATACCCGCGGCAGACGCCACCACCGGACTGCCGGCCGGCGCGGCGATGTCGACGCCGAAATGCGGCTGACGCGGTTCGCCGTTCAGGATGCGCTGGCTGCCATAGACGCCACTGACCGGGCCGTCCGCCGGCCAGATCCAGCCCTGCAGGAAATCGGTGCGCGGGCTGTTCTGCCGGCGCACCTCCGCGATCTTCTCGTTTTCGCGGCGGATGCGCTCCAGCACCGCGGCCGGCGGCGTCACCTGCGCCGGTGGCAGTCCGTCGATGCGCTGGATATCGTAATCGCGGCGGGCGATCTGCAGCCGCACCAGAACCTGTTGGCCATCCGGCTGGCGCACCTGCAGCGGCATGTCGGCCGCCTCGTCGCGGCCGAAACCGAAGACATACTCGCCATTCGGCCCCACCGGCACCGGGCGGTCGCCCAGCCGCAGCACCGTGCCCGGCACCACACTGCCGGTGATCATGCCGCCCTGGATGAAATCGCCGCGCCAGGACATGCCGGCCGGCGGCTCGTTCGCCAGCGCCGGCGCGATGCCCAGCAAAGCGACGAGAGCGGCGAAAAGGTGCTTCATGAGCCGGCGCCCGGATCGCCGTAGATGCCGCGCAGGGCGGCCACGGCATCGGCATAGGCCTCCTGCCGCTCGACGCTCCAGTAGCGCAGGCGGTCGAGCCGTATCTGCACCCCGGTCACGGCGCAGACGACATAGGAGCCCGGGAACACGATATCGAAGGCGGCATCGCGATAGCGCAGCCTGGCTTCGATATCGCGGGACAGCGGCGGCGTCTGCATCAGAACAGTTCCCCCTGCTTGACCGGCTTGCGCGGGACGGCGGCGGGCGCCGCACGCCGCGGCGATTTGACCGGCGCCGGGGCATCCCCATCGCCATCGATGCGGGCCGCGCGGCGGCCATCCTGCATCTCGATGCTGATGGCATCGCCCGGCTGCAGGCCGGTCACCTGTTTCAATGCCCGGCCGTCGGCGCCATAGACAACGGCAAAGCCGCGTGCCAGCACGTTGCGGTAAGACAGACTCTCCAGCAGCTTGGCCGGCTGCGCCAGGCGCTGCGCCGCATCGGCCTGACGCTGGCGCAGCGCGCGCAGCAGCCGCGCATCGGCCTCGGCCAGGCGACGGCGATAATCGGCCACCTCGCGCTTCAGCAGGGTCGGCCGCAGCTTGGCGATCTGGGTGTCGAGCCGGCCGCGCTGCACCTGCAGGCCGACTTTCAGGCCGGCCTTCAGCCGTTCGGACAGATCGTCGAAACGCTGGCGCGCCATCTCCAGCTGTTCGCGCGGGCCACGCAGGCCACGGGCCAGTGCATCGAGGTTATGGCGCTTTTCGCGCGCCAGCCGCAGCATGGCGCGGCGCAGGCGGTCGTCGAGGCTGCCGACATCGCCGATCAGGTCCAGCCGCACCGGTACCGCCATCTCGGCCGCCGCCGTCGGTGTCGGAGCCCGGCGGTCGGAGGCGAAATCGATCAGCGTGGTATCGGTCTCGTGGCCCACCGCTGAGATCAGCGGAATGGCGGATTCGGCGGCAGCCCGCACCACGGCCTCTTCGTTGAAGGCCATCAGGTCTTCGAGACTGCCGCCGCCGCGCGCAACGATCAGCAGGTCGGGACGCGGAACCGGCCCGTCCCCGGCCAGCGTGTTGAAGCCGCGGATCGCGCGGGCCACCTGCTCGGCGGCGCCCTCGCCCTGCACCAGCACCGGCCAGACGATCACATGGGTCGGGAAGCGGTCTTCCAGGCGGTGCAGGATGTCGCGGATCACCGCGCCGGTCGGCGAGGTCACCACGCCGATCACCCGCGGCAGGTAGGGCAGCGGCTTCTTGCGTTCCTGGGCGAACAGGCCCTCTGCGGCAAGTTTCTGCCTGCGCTGTTCCAGCAGGGCCATCAGGGCGCCGAGCCCCGCCAGCTCCATCCGCTCGACCACCATCTGGTATTTCGAGCGGCCCGGATAGCTGGTCAGCTTGCCCGAGCAGATCACCTCCATGCCGTCTTCCGGCCGGATGCCGAGCCGGGCGGCGCTGCCCTTCCAGCAGACCCCGTCCAGCACCGAATCGGCATCCTTGAGGGAAAAATACAGATGGCCGGAGGCGGCCCGCTTGAAGCCGGAAATCTCGCCGCGCACCCGTACCCAGCCGAAGGTCTCCTCGATGCTGCGTTTCAGGCGCAGCGAGAGCTCGGTAACGCTGTATTCCGGGACGTTGCTGGCCGTCTGGGCCTGGGCTGAATCACTCATCCTGCGAACCTTGCATGCCGCGCCCGCATGATACAAAGATTGCCCCCGCCGCTCTAGGCCTCCGGGCCGCCAGACCCCTCTTTTACGGGAAGCCGGACATGAATGTTCTCGTCATCGGATCGGGCGGGCGCGAGCACGCCCTGTGCTGGAGCCTCGCCGCCTCGCCGCTGGTCAACAAGCTGGTCTGCGCCCCGGGCAATCCCGGCATCGGCCAGGTGGCGAAACTGGTTGCCGTCGATCCGCTCGACCGCGATGCCGTGCTGCAGCTCTGCCGCGACGAGCATATCGACTTCGTGGTGGTCGGACCGGAAGCCCCGCTGGTGGCCGGCTTGGTGGATCATCTCGAAGCCGCCGGCTTTGCCTGCTTCGGCCCGACGAAAGCTGCCGCACGGCTGGAGGGCTCGAAGGGCTTCATGAAAGACCTCTGCGCCAAATACGGTATCCCGACCGCTGCCTATGGCCGCTTTTCCGATGCGGCCGAGGCCGCGGCTTTCATCCGCAAGCAGGGCGCACCGATCGTGGTGAAGGCCGATGGCCTCGCCGCCGGCAAGGGCGTGACCGTGGCGATGACCCTGGACGAGGCGCTGGCGGCCAATGCCGCGCTGTTCACCGTGCCCGGCGCCGAGGTCGTGATCGAGGAATTCCTCGATGGCGAAGAAGTCAGTTTCTTCGCGCTGGTCGATGGCGAAACCGCGCTGCCGCTGGCATCGGCGCAGGATCACAAGCGGGTCGGCGACGGCGATACCGGACCCAATACCGGCGGCATGGGCGCCTATTCGCCAGCCCCGGTGCTGACGCCGGAGCTGGAGCGCTTCGTGATGGAGCGCATCGTGCAGCCGACCGTGGCGGCGATGAAGGCCGAGGGTTGCCCGTTCAGGGGCGTGCTGTTCGCCGGCCTGATGCTGACCGCCACCGGGCCGAAGCTGCTGGAATACAATACCCGCTTTGGCGACCCGGAATGCCAGACCCTGATGCTGCGGCTGAAATCCGACCTGCTGCCGGCCCTGATGGCATCGCGCGACGGCGTGCTGAAGGATTTCGACCTGCGCTGGCGCGACGAGCATGCCGTGTGCATCGTGATGGCCGGCGAAGGCTATCCGGGCGAACCCCGCAAGGGCACCATGATCAAAGGCCTTGATGCCGCTGCGTCTCTGCCAGATGTGGTGATCTTCCATGCCGGCACCAGAGCCGGGCCGGATGACACCATCCTTGCCAATGGCGGCCGGGTGCTGGGCATCTGCGGCCTTGGCGCCACCACCCGCGAGGCCCAGGCACGGGCCTATGCCGCTGTGGACAAAATCGACTGGCCGGAAGGCTTCTGCCGCCGCGACATCGCCTGGCGCGCCATCGCGCGCGAAGGCTGAGCCGGATTTCTCCGGGCGATTCCAGCCGCATCCGGACGGTCCGCAAGCGGGCGGTTGCGCCGCCCGCCATCGCTTGGCTATCGTGTCCGGGAGTGCCCGGTCCGGCGCTCCAACGACACGAGGAAACCGAAGTATGAGCGATCAGGATCGCTTCGCCGGCACCATGCCGGTGCAGGAGCGCCACAGGTTTGACGAAGCCGCGCTGGAGCGCTGGCTGAAAGAGAATGTGCCCGACTACAAGGGGCCGCTGACCATCCTGCAGTTCAGGGGCGGCCAGTCCAACCCGACCTTCATGCTGGCCACCCCGGCGAAGAAATATGTGCTGCGCCGCAAGCCGCCGGGCAAGCTGCTGCCCTCGGCCCATGCCGTCGACCGCGAATACCGGGTGATCACCGCGCTGGGCAAAACCGACGTGCCGGTGGCCCGCACCTACGGCCTGTGCGAAGACGACAGCGTGATCGGCACGGCCTTCTATGTGATGGACTGCGTCGAGGGTCGCATCTACTGGGACCAGCGCCTGCCGGACCTGAGTCGCGACGAGCGCGCCGGCATCTTCGATGCCATGAACAGGACCATCTCTGCCCTGCACAAGGTCGACTACAGCGCCATCGGTTTGGGCGACTATGGCAAGCCGGGCGACTATTTCGCCCGCCAGATCGCGCGCTGGAGCAAGCAGTACAAGGCCTCCGAGACGGAAGAGATTCCGGCCATGGACAGGCTGATCGAGTGGCTGCCGGCGCATATCCCGCCGGGCGAAGAGACCAGCATCGTGCATGGCGACTACCGGATGGACAACATGATCTTCCATCCGACCGAGCCGCGGGTGATCGCCGTGCTCGACTGGGAACTGTCGACGCTGGGGCATCCGCTGGGGGATTTCACCTATCACCTGATGTCGTGGCGGCTGGCGCCGGAAACCTTCCGCGGCATTGCCGGCGTCGATTATGCCGCGCTCGGCATCCCGACCGAGGCCGAGTATATCGCCGCCTATTGCCGGCGCACCGGCCGCGACGGCATTCCGCATCTCGATTTCTACATGGCCTACAACATGTTCCGCATTGCGGGCATCCTGCAGGGGATCATGGGCCGGGTGAAGGACGGCACCGCTGCCAGCCAGCATGCGATCGAATCGGGCAAACGCGCCCGCCCGATCGCCGAGCAGGCCTGGGCGCTGGTGGAGAGGATGACGGGAGGCAAATAGGCATGGCAGCATCCGCCGACCTGACCCCCGTACAACCGCAACACCGGTTCGACGAGGCCAGGCTGGCGGCGTATCTTGCCGACCATCTGCCGGATTTCCGCCTGCCGCTGAATGTGCAGCAATTCCGCGGCGGCGGTGCCAATCCCGCCTTCCTGCTGCATGCGCCGGGCCGCAGCTACGTGCTGCGCAAGCGCACCCTGCCGAAAAAGGGCCTCGACATTGCCGCGTCCACCGCGCGGGATTTCGGCCTGATCAGCGCCCTGCACGAGGCAGCCCTGCCGGTTGCCGCGCCGCGGCTGGTCTGTGCCGATGCCAGCGTCATCGGCACGCCTTTCTACCTGCTGGACCACGTGCCGGGCCGGCATTTCCGCGATCCCAACCTGCCCGGCATGGACCCCAAGCAGCGCCATGCCCTCTATGACGCGATGGCGGCCGCGCTGGCGCAGATCCATGCCCTGCCGCCAGCGCAGACCGGCCTGCCGGCCAATGGCGACGGGCAGGATTATCTGGTCCGGCAGATCGCCGCGCTGATCGAGCAGTATCGCGGCAACCGCACCGAAGAGATCGCGCCGATGGAGCGGCTGCTCGACTGGCTGCCGGCTCATGTGCCTGCCGAACGCACGGCCACGCTGATGCACGGCAATTTCCGTATCGACAACCTGGTCTTCCACCCGGCCGAACCGCAGGTGGTTGCCGTGCTCGACTGGGATCTTGCGCTGATCGGCCACCCGCTGGCCGACCTTGCCATCAACTGCATGCCCTACCGCGTCACCATCCCCGGCATGGGCAGCCTGCAGGGACTCGACTTCATCGAAAGCGGCATCCCCGGCGAAGCCGATTACGTCGCCGCCTATTGCCGCCATGCCGGCCGCCCGGCTCCCGAGGAAGGCGGCATCGCGCACTGGAATTTCTATCTCGCCTTCGCGCTGTTCCGGGTGGCCGTGATGGCGCAGGGCATCGTGAAGCGCAGCCAGGCCGCCGGCAACGGCACAGCGCCGCCCGCGCCGGCACTGAAGGCCTATGCTGCCGTGGTCCGTTCGGTGTCGCACCAGGCCTGGCATCTGGTCGATGGCGGCGACGACTGATGCTGCGGCTGCGGCCGGCACGGGCGGATGAGCTGCCGGCAGTGACCGAACTCTGCCTGCGGTCCAAGGCCGTCTGGGGCTATGACGCCGCCTTCATCGCCGCCTGCCGCACCGAACTGACGGTGACGCTGGACGATCTGCGGGGCTCCTGCTGCGTGGTCGCCGAGCAGGCTGGCGAGGCCGTCGGCTTCGCCCAGGTCTCGGTTGCCGGCGATACCGCCGTGCTCGACAAGCTGTTCATCGAGCCTGCCTGCCTGCGCAGCGGTATCGGCCGGCGGCTGTGGGTCTGGGCGGTGGAAACGGCAGGCCGCCTGGGGGCCCGCCGCCTGCTCATCGATGCCGACCCTGATGCCGCGGATTTCTACCGCCGCATGGGCGCCCGCCCTGCCGGCACGGCCCCTTCCGGCTCCATCCCCGGCCGCCGGCTGCCGCGCCTGGCCCTCGACCTGTAGCAGCTCAGCCGGCCAGCCCGCGGAAGGCGCGCAGGGCGAAATCGGCGGCGCGGCCGTAGACGGCGGCCTTCCACGGTGCCGTATCCGTGTAGAAGGCATCGCGGATATTCCGCTTCAGCCGCCGCCCCAGTTCGGACTCCGCATCGCCCCTGGCATGCAGCCAGTGGTCGCCGCGCAGCGCCTCGGTCACCATCGGCATCGGCACGGTGCCGTATTCGAGCGCGATGGCGATCAGTTCCACCTGCGGCGGCAGGTCGCGGAAGGCTTCCGGCAGGGTGCCGGTCACCTTCGCCGAGGTCGAGGTGCCGGAATTCGGATTGGTCACTTCCGGACCGAACACGGCGCGCGAGCGCTCCTCGCTGCCCATGCCGTCGGGGCCGATATAGATCGGCTCGCCATAGCCCATCGGCCCGAGGCCGGTATGGAAATCGATGCTGGCGAGTTTCTTCACCCCGGCCGGCACATGCTCCCGCAGGATGCGGCGGAAGGTGTCGTTCGACCAGGTCGGCTTCTGCCCGCCGAAGAACAGACCATCGGGCCGGGTATACTGGCCGCCCGACATCGCCGACTGGAAGGCGAAGGCGCCATGCTTCTGCTGGTAGGCCATGATCGCCGCATCCGCGGCGGCGCGGCCTTGGCCCTCCCAGTGATCGGGGATCAGGAAATCATGGACCTCCTCGTAGGGCCTGTTCTCGGGCAGCGGCTTCGAGAAGTCCTGGAAATTGCGGTTGAGGTCGACATTGTCCTCGGTCACCCGGCGCAGCCAGGCAAAGCCGTGGGGATTGATGGCATGCACCATCACCGCCCTGCAGCCGGCCGGCATCGCCTCGAACAGGCGGTCGCGGAAATGGCCGATCTGGGCGCCCGACCCGCAGAAGCCCTCGGCACCATGGGTGCCGGAGATGGTCAGATACACCCGGTCGGCATCGGCCGGACCGAGACAGGCGACATCGGTGGTCAGCACCTCGCCGCCGGGCCCCCTGGCATGGGGATTCTCGTAGGCGGTCAGCGTGGCGCCGGCCGCCTTCGCCTCGGCACGGAATTTCTCCCGTGCCTCGGCGTAGGTGGCAGAAAAATACTGCTCGACTGTCATGGGGGGGAGGCTTTCTTTTTTACGAGCTCAGTTCCAGCGGGCGAGTTCCAGCCGCCCGATCTGGTTGCGGTGCACCTCGTCGGGGCCGTCGGCAAAGCGCAGCGTGCGGGCCTGGGCATAGGCCGCGGCGATGCCGAAATCCGAGGTCACGCCGCCGCCGCCATGCACCTGCATGGCCCAGTCGATCACCTGGCAGGCCATGGTCGGCGCCACCACCTTGATCATGGCGATTTCCTTGCGCGCCGCCTTGTTGCCGACGGTGTCCATCTTCCAGGCCGCATGCAGGGTCAGCAGGCGGGCCTGGTCGATCAGGCAGCGGGCCTCGGCGATGCGCTCCAGCGTGACGGTCTGCTCGGAGACCGGCTTGCCGAAGGCGACACGGCTCTTGGCGCGCTTGCACATCTTCTCCAGCGCACGCTCGGCCTGACCGATCAGGCGCATGCAATGGTGGATGCGGCCCGGACCGAGGCGGCCCTGCGCGATCTCGAAACCGCGCCCCTCGCCCAGCAGCATGTTCGAGGCCGGCACACGGACATTCTCGAACACCACCTCGCCATGGCCATGCGGCGCATCGTCATAGCCGAAGACCGGCAGCATGCGCAGCACCTTCACACCCGGTGCATCGCGCGGCACCAGGATCATCGACTGCTGCTTGTACTTGTCCGGATTCTTCGGGTCGGTCTTGCCCATGAAGATCAGGATCTTGCAGCGCGGATCGCCGATGCCGGAGGTCCACCATTTGCGGCCGTTGATCACATACGAGTCGCCATCGCGCCGGATCTCGGCCTCGATATTGGTGGCATCCGACGAGGCCACCGCCGGCTCGGTCATGGCGAAGGCCGAGCGGATCTTGCCCTCCAGCAGCGGCGCCAGCCATTCCTTCTTGTGCTCCTCGGTGCCGTAGCGTTCCAGCACTTCCATGTTGCCGGTATCGGGCGCCGAGCAGTTGAACACCTCGGGCGCCCAGTGCACGCGGCCCATGATTTCGCACAGCGTGGCGTATTCGTGGTTCTTGAGCCCGGCGCCGCGCTTGGATTCCGGCAGGAACAGGTTCCACAGGCCCTGCGCCTTCGCCTTTTCCTTCAGCTCCTCGATCACCTTGGTCGGCTGCCAGCGGTCGCCCTCGGCAACCTCCTGTTCGAAGCGGTGCTCGTTCGGATAGACGTGGTCGTCCATGAAGCGGCTGACTTTTTCCTGCAGCTCCTTGACGCGATCGGAGAATTCGAAGTCCATGATGTTTCATCCCTTGATTTATAGTGAACCGATATCGGTAGACCCGGGCAGTCTATGCCCGTCGCCCCGGCTCGGCTAGGCACAGGGATCAGCGCCGGGCGGCGAAAAACTGCCGCAGCAGCCCGGCGGCTTCGTCCTCGCCGATGCCCGGATAGACCTCCGGGCGATGATGACAGGTCGGCTGCGCGAAGAACCGCCCGCCATGGGCGACGCCGCCGCCCTTGGGATCCCCGGCACCGTAATACAGCCGCCGCAGGCGGGCGAAGCTGATGGCGCCGGCGCACATGGCGCAGGGCTCCAGGGTGACGTAGAGGTCGCAACCGCTTAGGCGCTCGGCGCCGAGCGTGGCCGCGGCCCGGCGGATCGCGAGGATTTCCGCATGGGCGGTGGGATCGTTCAGCGCCCGGGTCTCGTTGCCGGCCCGGGCGACAACCGCTCCGCCGGCCGGATCGACGATCACGGCGCCGACCGGCACCTCGCCGCGGGCGGCGGCGGCACGGGCCTCCTCGAGGGCGATGTCCATGGGCGACGACATGGCCGGCAGCCTGCGGGAGGCTTCCGCGGGCGTCAAGCTGCTGCCCCTTGTTGCCCGGCGATTCCGCTGCGCCTATAAGGGGCTATGCGCAACCCCGCCCCGCCCGCCGCCGCGCCCCTGATCGGCATCACCCTCGACTCGGAAGAGCCCGGCGGCTATTCGAAATTCCCCTGGTATGCCCTGCGGCAGAATTACTGCTCGGCGGTGACGGCGGCCGGCGGCATCCCGCTGGTGCTGCCGCATGAGCCCGGCGCCGTGCCCGCCTATCTCGACCTGCTCGACGGCCTCGTGGTGACCGGCGGCAATTTCGATGTCGACCCGGCCCTGTTCGGCGCCACCGAGAAGCACGGCACGGTGAAGACCAAATCCGCCCGCACCGATTTCGAATGGGCGATCACCCGCGGCATGCTCGACCGCGACAAACCGGTCTTCGGCATCTGCGGCGGCCAGCAGCTGCTGAACGTGGTGCTGGGCGGCAGCCTGATCCAGCATATCCCCGATGCGGTGGCCGATGCCCTGCCGCACGAGCAGCCCAATCCGCGCGACCAGGCCGGCCATACGGTCGCCATCGCCGCCGGCACCAGGCTGCATGCCATCACCGGCGCCGCCGAGCTGCCGGTCAATTCCGCCCATCACCAGGCCGTCGACCGGGTCGCCCCCGGCGCGGTGACCGATGCGGTGGCGCCCGACGGCGTGATCGAGGGCATCGAGCATCCGGGCTACCGCTTCTGCATCGGCGTGCAGTGGCATCCGGAATTCTTCATCAGCGAGGGCGACCGCAAGCTGTTTGCCGCCTTCATCGAGGCCTGCCGCCGATGACCGACGAAACCGCACCCGGCGAAAAGGGCGAGCGCATCGCCAAGCGGCTGGCCCGGGCCGGCATCTGCTCGCGCCGCGATGCCGAACGCTGGATCGAGGAAGGCCGCGTTTCGGTCAACGGCAAGAAACTCGCCACCCCCGCCTTCCTGGTCGGCCCCGGCGACCGCATCGTGGTCGATGGCAAGCCGGTGGCCGCCGCCGAGAAGACCCGGCTGTGGCTGTATCACAAGCCGCGCGGCCTGATGACCACCCACCGCGACCCGGAAGGGCGGCCGACGGTGTTCGAGAAGCTGCCGAAGGAGATGCCGCGCGTCATCTCGGTCGGCCGGCTGGATTACAATTCCGAAGGCCTGCTGCTGCTGACCAACGATGGCGCGCTGGCCCGCAAGCTGGAACTGCCGGCCACCGGCTGGCTGCGGCGCTACCGCGTGCGCGTCTACGGCCATCCCACCGACGAGACGCTGGCGGTGCTGCAGAAGGGTGTCAGCGTCGATGGCGTCGCCTATGGCCCGATCCATGCCAGCGTGGAGAAGGCCCAGGGCGACAATACCTGGCTGGTCGTCAGTCTGCGCGAGGGCAAGAACCGCGAGGTGCGCCGGGTGATGGAGCATCTCGGCCACCAGGTCAGCCGGCTGATCCGCGTCGCCTACGGCCCCTTCCAGCTCGGCACCCTGCCGCCCGAGGGCGTGAAGGAAATCCCCGGCAAGATCGTCGCCGAGCAGACCGGCGACGCCATCACCGCCGGCCGCACCGGCGCCAGGCCGAAAAAGCCCGGCGGCTGGGCCAAGGCGGCGCCGAAACCGAAACGCGGCCAGAAGCCGGCGGCCAGGAAAAAATGAGAATCGTCGGCGGCAGCCATCGCGGCCGGCCCCTGATCGCCCCGCCCGACCGCACCACCCGGCCCACGACTGACCGGGTGCGCGAAGCCCTGTTCAACATGCTGCTGCATTCGCCGAGCCTGATGACCGACGAAGGCAAGTCGCGGCTGGAGGCCGGCATCGTGCTGGACCCCTTCGCCGGTTCCGGGGCACTGGCTTTCGAGGCCCTGTCGCGCGGCGCCCTGCATGCGCATCTGTTCGAGATCGACCCGGCGGCACGGCGGGTGATCCTGCGCAATGCCGCCGATCTCGGCTTCGGCCCGCAGATCACCCTGCGCGGCGCCGATGCCCGCAATCCCGGCAAGCCGGTGGAACCCGCCAGCCTGGTCTTCCTCGATCCGCCCTACCGCTCCGGCCTCGGCACCCCGGTGCTGGCCGGGCTGGACCGCGAGGGCTGGCTGCGGCCGGACGCCCTGGTGATGGTCGAGACGGATGCCAAGGGCAGCTTTGCCATCCCGCCCGGCTTCGCCCTGCTGGAGGAACGCCAGCAGGGGCCGGCGCGGCTGACCTTCCTGCTGAAACAGCCGGCCTGACCGGCCAGTCCGGGCCAATTCAGGCCCATGGACACCAAGCGGCGCCAATCGGAGCCGGTTCCGGCCAACGGAACGCCAATCCGCGCCGATCCCGGCCGGTAAAATCCCGTTCAGGCCATAGGAATTCGCGGATAACCGGGATAAAAGCCAATTCGGTCCCGCTTCCCGGCGGATTCGCCTTCCTGCAGATTCACGATGTCCGACAGCGGCCGGCGGCCTGGCCGCCGGATCGGAACAATATAGGAACATATTGTGAGGAAACAAGCCCCGGCTCAGCGCCGGCCGAACAGCTTCTCGATATCGGCCAGCCGCAGTTCGACATAGGTCGGGCGGCCGTGGTTGCACTGGCCGGAATGGGGGGTCGCCTCCATCTGGCGCAGCAGCGCGTTCATCTCGTCGAGCGTCAGCCGGCGGCCGGCCCGCACGCTGCCATGGCAGGCCATGGTGCCGCAGACATCCTCCAGCCGCGCCTTCAGTGGCTGCACGCTGTCGTATTCGGCCAGCGCATCGGCCAGATCGCGCACCAGCGTCTGCACGGCGACATCGCCGAGCAGGGCCGGCACCTCGCGCACCACCACGGCGCCGCCGCCGAAGCCTTCCAGCACCAGGCCGAGTTCGGCCAGTTCGTCGCTGCGCGCGGCCAGCCGCGCGGCCTCGGCCTCGCTGAGATCCACCACCTCGGGCAGCAGCAGCGCCTGGCGCGGCACCCGGCCGCCCTCCAGATGCTGTTTCATGCGTTCGTAGACCAGCCGCTCATGGGCGGCATGCTGGTCGACGATGACGATGCCGTCCGCCGTCTGCGCCACGATATAGGTCTCGTGCAGCTGGGCGCGGGCGGCACCGAGCGGATAGGCCTGCAAAGGCACCGGCGCCGGCATGTCGTCCCGCGCGTCGCTGCCGCGCGCACCGGGCGGCAGTTCGTCGCCGTCTGCCGGGAAATCGCCCGAGAAATCCCCTTGCGGTGCGTTATAGAGCGCGGCGGCCTCGGCCAGCCCCGGCACCGATGCCGGCCGCAGATTGTCGTAGCCGCGCCAGCGGCTGCCGCCGCCGAAGGGCAGGTTGAGGTTGGGTGCAGTCTGGGGTTTCAGCGCGCCCAGCGCCGCCTGCGCCACCGTGGTGCTGGCGCGGTGGCCGGCCTCGGCCAGCGCATGGCGCAGGGCACCGACGATCAGGCCGCGCACCAGTCCGGCATCGCGGAAGCGCACCTCCGCCTTGGCCGGATGCACGTTCACGTCGACCTGGTCGGCCGGCACATCGAGAAACAGCGCTGCCACCGGATGCCGGTCATGCGACAGGAAATCGGCATAGGCGCCCTTCACCGCACCGACGAACAGCTTGTCGCGCACCGGCCGGCCGTTGACGAAGAGATACTGGTGCTGGGCATTGCCGCGGTTGTAGGTGGGCAGGCCGGCATGGCCGGTCAGGCGGATGCCTTCGCGCTCGGCCGCGATCGGCAGCGCGTTGTCGGCGAAATCGCGCCCCAGGATCTGTTCCAGCCGCGCCAGCCGGCGGTCGGCCAAGTCCGCCTGCATCAGATCGGGCGCGATGGCGCCGGCGCGGAACGACACCCGGCCGTCCTGCTGCAGGGTGAAGGCGATATCGGGATGCGCCATGGCCAGCCGGCGCACGATCTCCTGCACGGCCAGTTCTTCCGACCGGTCGGATTTGAGGAATTTCAGCCGCGCCGGCACGGCATAGAAAAGATCGCGCACCTCGATGCGGGTGCCGGGCCCGGCGGCGGCCGGCTTCACGGTGCCGACGCGGCCGGCATCCACCTCGATGCTGTGGGCGGTGCCGTCATCGGCGCGCCGGCTGGTGATGGTCATGCGGCCGACGGCGCCGATGGACGGCAGCGCCTCGCCGCGGAAGCCGAGCCAGCGGATATCCAGCAGGTCGTCGGAAGGCAGCTTGGAGGTCGCATGGCGCTCGACCGCGACCGGCAGTTCGTCAGGCCCCATGCCGCGGCCGTCATCGGCGACGCTGATCAGGTTGCGGCCACCGCCGGCAATGGCGATGTCGATCCTCGTGGCACCGGCATCGATGGCATTCTCGACCAGCTCCTTGATGGCGCTGGCCGGCCGCTCGATCACCTCGCCGGCCGCAATCCGGTTGACCAGCGTCTCCGGCAGGCGGCGGATCGTGCTTGCGGTTCCGGTCATGCCGGCCTCAGCCGCCAAGGCCGGCCGGCTGGCCGACCACCACCACCAGCAGGCGGCCATCGCCAAACAGCCGCCGCGCCACCCGCTGCACGTCGTCGCGGGTGACGGCATTGATCAGGCCCGGATAGGCCTGGATGTAATCGGGCGGCAGGTCGGAGATGCGCATCGCCACCAGCATGCCGGCAATGGCGCTGTTGGAGGTCAGGCGCAGGGGGAACGAACCGGTCATGTAGGCCTTGGCATCGGCCAGTTCGTCTGCACCGACGCCGTCCTTCGCGATGCGGGCGAATTCGCCGCGCACCAGCGCCAGCGCCTCGCCGACCTGGGCATTGGCGGTGGCAAACGAGCCGGCGAACAGCGCACCGGCCTTGCGCGGGCTGAGCTGGACGCCGATGCCGTAGACCAGGCCGCGCTTTTCCCGCAGTTCCTCGAACAGCCGCGACGACATGCCGCCGCCGCCGAGAATCTGGTTCAGCACGCTGGCGGCATACCAGTCCGGATCGTCGCGCGGGATGCCGGGGCCACCGAACAGCACCTGGCTCTGCGGATTGGGATAGTCGATCACCACCGGCGCCGCGGCGGTCTGCGGCACCACCATCGGCGGCAGCGCCACGGCGGCACGGGCCGGCAGCTGGCCGAAGCTGGCATCCACCAGGGCGGCCAGTTCGCCCGGCTCGATATCGCCGACGGCGCCGATCACCAGATTGTCGCGCGCCAGCACGCCGCGGGCATAGGCCGCCATCGCCTCCGCGGTGATCTGCGGCAGGCTGTCGGCCGACGGCGACGACCGTCGGCCATAGGCATGGTCGCCCCAGGCGAGCTGCACGAAACGTTCGCCGGCCAGGGTGTTCGGATTGCTGCGGCTGCGCTGCCACGACACCAGCGCCTGCGCCTTCACCCGCGCCACCGGCTCGGCGTCGAAACGCGGCGCCGTCAGCGCCAGTTTCAGCAGCTCGAAGGCGCGGGCCCGGTTGGCGGTCAGGGTCTTCAGGTCGACGGTGACATAGTCGCGGTCGGCACCGAAGGCGAGCGAGACCGCCTGGTCGCGCAGGGCATTCTGGAAGGCATCGGCGGCAAGATCGCCGGCACCTTCGGTCAGCAGCTCGGCGGTCAGCGAGGCCAGTCCCTCCTGCCCCGCCGGATCGCTGGCCGAGCCGCCGCGCCAGGCCGCCTGCAGGGCGAGGATCGGGATCGCCGGTTCGCGCACCAGCCACACCTCGATGCCGGCGGCGGTGGTCACCTTCTCGATCTGCGGTGCCGCCAGGGCAGCGGCCGGCCCGGCGGCGGACACCAGCAGAAGCAGGAAACAGGCGAAGAAACGCGGAAGGGTCTGTCGCATCGGCCGCGATCCTCAGCTCTGGTCCCTGGGCAGCAGGCGGCCGGTGACCGAACGCCGCAGATCGAAGACCGCGCGCGCCGCCGCCAGCACCTGCTCGGCGGTGACGGCCTGCACCAGCCGCGGCCAGGCCTCGACATCCTCGACCGTCAGGCCGGTGGTCAGCGCCATGCCGAACAGCCGCGCCGCGCCGGTCAGGCTGTCGCGGGCATAGACGGCCTCGGCCAGCATCACCGATTTCGCCTGTGTCAGTTCTGCCGCCGTCACGCCATCCTGCAGCAGGGTGGCCAGCACCCGGTCCAGGGCGGCTTCCGCCTCGTCGAGGCTGCGGCCGGATTTCGGCGCGATGCCGAAGCCGAAACTGGTCGGGTCGAGCGACAGCGAGGAATACCAGCTGCCCGCCGAGGCGGCCGGGCCGTCGCCCTCGACCAGGGCCTTGTAGAGGCGGCCGGCCGGGGCATTGAGGATTTCGGCCAGCACCTCCAGCGGCAGGGCATGCTGCGTCTCGCCGGCCGAACGGCTGGGGGCCAGATAGCTGCGGCGCAGGCTTGGCTGCGCAACCCGGCCGTCGCGCATCACGATGCGGCGCTCGGCCAGCTGCGGCGGTTCCTGCACGCGGGCACGCGGCGGCACCGGCCGCATCGGGATCAGGCCGTAATACTTTTCCGCCAGCCGCTGCAGCTCGGCCGGCCCGACATCGCCGGCAACCACGAGGATGGCGTTGTTCGGCGCGTAATGACTGCGGTAGAAACTCATCGCGTCATCCAGGGTCAGCCGGCTGACCACATCGGGCCAGCCGATCACCGGGCGGCCATAGGGATGCGCCAGATACAGCGCCGCATCGAACTGTTCGGAAAACAGCGCCGAGGGGTTGTTGTCGGTGCGGCTGAGCCGTTCCTCCAGCACCACCTGCAGCTCGCGCTTCGCCTCGTCGGCCGGCGGCGAAAGCTGCACCATGCGCTCGGCTTCGATCTTCATCACCAGCTCCAGCCGGTCGCGGGCGATCAGCTGGTGATAGGCGGTGTAGTCCGACGAGGTGAAGGCGTTGTCGCGGCCGCCCTGGCGGGCGACGATCTTCGAGAATTCGCCCGGCGGCACCCCCGGCGTGCCCTTGAACATCAGGTGTTCGAGATAATGGGCGACGCCGCCCATATTCGGCGCCTCGTCGGCGGCACCGACCCGGTACCAGACCATATGCTGCACCACCGGCGCGCGGTGATCCTCGATCAGCACCACCTGCAGCCCGTTGCCGAGGCTGAATTCGGTGGGGCGGAAAACCTGCGCGCCGGCCGGGCCGGCGGCGATTGCGGCAAACACGGCCAGCAGCAGGGCCGCGACCGGATTCAGGACACGAAGCAAGACGGGGCCCTCCGTTCGGCGGAAGCCCGGCGCCGCCTGGGACTCAGAACAGCCCCTCGAGCGGACCGCGCTCCTTGCGCTTGATGGTCGGCACGGTGCCGGCGGTCGGCGGCTTGCCGGTGGCGGCATTCTCGCGCAGGCGCTGGGCCTCCTTGGCGGGATCGACCGCCAGGCCCGGATCCTCGGCCTTCTGCCAGAAGACCAGCCGGTCGACGAAGCTGCTGTCGCGCTCGGCCAGCTGGGTGAATTCGTCGTTGATCTTGCGGCGGATGTCCGGGTCCGGATTGGTGGCCCTGGCCTGCTGCAGCAGGGCGGCCTCGCCGCTGGACAGCGCGGCCGAGCCGGCGGCCGTGCCGGGCGCGGTGCCGGTCAGGCCCAGCGCGCTGCGGGCGCGGTCCTGGGCGGTGCGGTCCTGCGGGCGTGGGGCGCCGGGCTCGGGCGGCCGCAGGCCGAATTCCGGCGGCAGCGCCAGCGGCGCCTTGGTGACCACGGCGAACTCGTCGGGGGCCTTCTTGTTCAGGCCGAGCGCCTCGCGGGTGCTGTCGCAGCCGCCAAGCAGGGCCGGCACCGCCAGCATCGCCAGAACGGTAAGCAGGCGGCGGCCGGACGGGTTCGGTCGAACCATGGCGAAACGGTCCTTTCTCTCGGGACTGACTTTCAGGGCGGCGATTTTACCCCCGGGGGACCGCCCGGCACAAGGCTGCGGCCCTGCTCTGACACGGGGCCTGACACGGGCCTGGCACGGGGCCCGCAGCCGGGGCGGGAACAGGGTCAGGCCTGGTCGACCAGACCGGCCGGAAAGCGGAGCGTCGCCACCGTGCCCTGGCCCTCGTCGCTGTCGATTTCCAGCGTGCCGCCATGCAGTTCCATGAATTTCCGGCTGATCGTCAGGCCCAGTCCGGTGCCCTCGCTGCGCCGGCTGATGCTCGGATCGCCCTGCCAGAAGGGTTCGAAAATCCGGCCCAGATTGTCGCGCCGGATGCCGATGCCGGTATCGGTCACGGCGATCGCGACGCCGCCATCCGATTCGCGGCACCCGCCGATCCGCACCACCCCGCCCGGCGGCGTGAACTTGATCGCGTTGGACAGCAGGTTGAGCAGCACCTGCTTGACCGCCCGGGCATCCAGCCGGGCCGCCGGCAGGTCGGCCGGCAGCTCGTTGACCAGGCTGACGCCGCCCTCGCCCGCACGGCCCTTGACGATGGTCAGGCAGTCGTCGACCAGGCTTTGCAGCGGACCCTGCTGCAACTGCAGTTCGTAGCGGCCGGCCTCGATCTTCGACATGTCGAGAATGTCGTTGATCACGTTCAGCAGATGCCGGGCGCTGGTCACCACGTCGCCGGCATAGTCGAAATACTTCTCCGAGGACTCGCCCCACATGCGCAGCGTGATCACCTCGGCAAAGCCGATGATGGCATTCAGCGGCGTGCGCAGCTCGTGGCTCATGTTGGCGAGGAATTCCGACTTGGCCCGGTTGGCGGCCACGGCATGCTCGCGCTCGCGCGCATAGGAGGCGGCCAGCCGCTCGAGGTCCTCGGCCTGGCGGCGCAGCTGCAGGTTGGCCTCGTCCAGCGCCTGTTCGGCCAGCTTGCGCTCGGTGATGTCCAGCGCGATCGACAGGATGCCGGTGATCCGCCCGGCGCCGTCGCGCAGCGGCACCTTGCTTTTCAGTTCGGCCCGCAGCCGGTCGCCGGCCAGGTAGTAGACCAGCTCGCGGTTCAGCACCGAACGGCCGCTGGCCAGCAATTCGCGCTCCATCTCCTCCATGCCGGCGACAAAGGCCTTGCGGGAATCGGTGGCGACGCCGCCGATCTCCAGTTCGGAGAGGCGGCGGCCGATCAGCTGCTTGTCGCTGACCCCGAGGATGGCCAGCACGTTGCGGTTGGCAAGGATGTAGCGGCCATCGGGACCCTTCACACTGATCGGCGCGGGAATGGCATCGATCACGCTGCGCAGCAGGTCGCGGTTCTGGGCGACGGCGGCCTCCAT
This sequence comes from Ferrovibrio sp., assembly GCF_964218355.1. GTDB lineage: Bacteria > Pseudomonadota > Alphaproteobacteria > Ferrovibrionales > Ferrovibrionaceae > Ferrovibrio. The sequence continues at coordinate 25,441 of NZ_CAXPMC010000004.1, forward strand.
CGCCACCCGGCCGCTGATGTCGGTGCCGGCGCCGCGATAGCCCTGGAAGCCGCCGCGGGCATCGAAGACCGGCACGCCGCTGATCGCATACTGCGCGCGGGCGCCGCCGGGCCCGGCCACCTCGAAGGTGAAGTCGCGGAAGGCGCGGCGCTGGGCGATGTCCTCGCGATGCGCCTGCCAGCGCGGGTCCTCGCGGGTGGCGGCATCCTGCAGCAGCTGCTGGTAGCCCAGCTCCGGCGACAGCGGGCCGGGATGCGAGCTGTGGGTCAGGCGCAGATCGGCATCGCGCTCCCAGAACCAGTCGGAGGCGGCGCTGGCGAAGTCGCGGAAGCGGGCCTCGGACTGCTGGCGCTGGCGCACCTCGCTGTCGCGTTCGGCCAGATAGGCGGCGCTGGTGCCGAGGATGTCGTTGACGCGCTGGGCCAGCAGGCCGAACTCGTCCTCGGCATGGGCCGGCGGCACCGCCACCCGGGTTTCCGCCGGGCGCCGCGGATTGATGCGTTCCAGCTGGCCGACCAGATCGAGCAGCGGCCGGGTGAGCGTGCGGTAGAACAGCACCGCCAGCACCAGCGCCAGCAGCGAGTTGCGCACCAGTCCGGTGCCGAACACCGTCCAGGCGCGGTTGACGATGCTGCGCGCCAGCAGCCGCCCATCGACCGAGACCCGCATCTCGCCGACCAGCTCGCGGTCGCGCTGGGCGTAGAGCGGCTGGACCAGCGTCTCGTCGCCGGCCGGCAGCAGGCTGCGCAGCCAGCCCGGGCCCTCGGCGCCGCGCAGGCGTTCCTGGCTGGCCATGCGGCGGCCGTAATTATCGTAGATTTCCGCCTTCCAGATCGGATTGTAGAGCAGCAGACCGCTGACCACCCGGGCCGCCAGCTGCTCGTCGAGCGCATAGGCGGCCTGCGACGCCGGCTCGTTCAGCATGTCCATCACCTGGGCAACGGTGGTCTGGCGCTGGTCGAGTTCGCTGCGGATATCGAGCAGCAGCTGGAACGCGCTGGACAGCAGGCCCAGCGCCAGCGCCGCCAGCACGGTGATCTTGACCTGTTTCGCCGATATCTGCTTGGCAAAGGAACGTCCGGGCACGGCAGGCTTCATGCCGCGGTCCCGTTCCGCTGCCGGCTGGCCGCGCCTGTCGCGTTCCCCCACAGACTCGCGCGACGGGATCCCTGCCGAGATCGAACCATCGGTCCCCCTCATGCGATCATGACGGGAATGCTGCCACTAATCCTCGGCCAGTGCAACGCAGGGGCGAAGACGGAGCGAAAAAGATAGACTGTCGGGATTCAGCCGCCCGCCCGGCTGGCCGGGCGGAAACCGTCGAGCAGCAGCAGGCCGACCCCGATCACAATCGCGCTATCGGCCAGGTTGAAGGCCGGCCAGTGCCAGCCGAAGGCATGCAGGTCGAGGAAATCGTAGACCGCGCCATGCCGCCAGCGGTCGATGATGTTGCCGAGCGCGCCGCCGATGATGATGCCGAGCGCCAGCCCGGCCAGCCGCGACGTGCCACGCCACAGCCAGACCAGCAGCCAGACCATCACCGCGGCCGCCACGCCGATCAGCAGCAGGCTGCGCATCTCGCTGTCATGCTGGAACAGGCCGAAGCTGACGCCGGTATTCCAGACCTGCACCAGGTTGAAGAAGCCGGTGACGCGGATCACCGGCGGCACCTGCTGCGCCATCAGGTCGAGAATCCAGACCTTGCTGAGCTGGTCGAGCACGGTCACCACCAGGGCGGCGGCCAGGCCCGCCAGCCTGATGCCCTGCCCGCGCATCAGGCCACCGCGGCGACGCAGCGCCGGCACAGGTCTTCGTGACCGGCGATCTGGCCGACTTCGGGCAGCACCTGCCAGCAGCGCTCGCATTTATGCCCCTCGGCCAGGCCGGGCTCGACGGCCACGCCCTTCGCCTCGTCGCTGCGATAGGCCTGCGCCGGCCCCTCGCCCTCGCGCAGCGTGATGCCCGAGGTGATGCAGATCTCGGCGAAATCGAGATCGACCAGCGCCGCAAGGTCCTCGCCGCCCACCCAGACCACCGGATGCGCCTGCAGGCTGGCACCGATGCGCTTCTCGGCACGCTCGATTTCCAGCGCGCCGGTCACCGCGCGGCGGACCCGGCGGACACGGTCCCAGCGGTCGCCCAGCGCATCGTTGCGCCATTCTTCCGGCAGCGTCGGGAACAGTTCGCGATGCACGCTGCCGTCCCCGGACGGGTGCCGGGCCAGCCAGGCTTCTTCCGCGGTGAAGCAGATGATCGGCGCCAGCCATTTCACCAGGCAGTCGAACAGGGCATCCAGCACGGTGCGGGTGGCGCGGCGGCGGTTGCTGTCGCGCGCATCGCAGTACAGCGCATCCTTGCGGATGTCGAAATAGAAGCCCGACAGGTCGACGGCGCAGAAATTGTACAGGGCCACATACATGCGGTGGAAATCGTAGCCGAGGCAGCTTTCGCGCACGACGACATCCAGTTCCGCCAGCCGGTGCAGCACCCAGCGCTCCAGCTCCGGCATCTCGTGATAGGGCAGCCTTTCGCTGTCCTCGAAGCCGGCCAGGTTGCCGAGCAGGTAGCGCAGCGTGTTGCGCAGGCGGCGATAGGCATCCACCTGGGCCTGGATGATCTTCGGCCCGACACTGAGATCCTCGTTGTAGTTCGCCGAGGCGACCCACAGGCGCAGGATATCGGCCCCCGACTGCTTGATGACGTCCTGCGGCTCGACCGAGTTGCCGAGCGACTTCGACATCTTGCGGCCCTTCTCGTCGAGCAGGAAGCCATGGGTCAGCACCGCGTCGTAAGGCGCGCGGCCGCGCGTGCCGCAGCTTTCCAGCAGCGAGGAGTGGAACCAGCCGCGATGCTGGTCGGAACCTTCCAGATACAGCGAGGCCGGCCATTTCAGGTCGGGCCGCTGTTCCAGCACGAAGGCATGGGTCGAACCGGAATCGAACCAGACATCGAGAATGTCGGTCACCATCCTCCAGTCGGCCGCGTTGTAGCGGTCGCCGAGAAAATCCTCCGGCTTCGCCGTGAACCAGGCATCGGCGCCGCCTTTCAGACAGGCCTGCACGATGCGTTCGTTGACCGCCTCGTCGCGCAGCAGCTCGCCGGTCTCCCTGTGCTCGAACACGGTGATCGGCACGCCCCAGGCGCGCTGGCGGCTGATCACCCAGTCCGGCCGCTGCTCGATCATCGCGTAGAGGCGGTTGCGCCCCTGCGGCGGATAGAACTCGGTCGCTTCGATCGCCGCCAGCGCCTTTTTCCGCAGGTCGTTGGTGGTCATCGAGATGAACCACTGCGGCGTGTTGCGGAAAATCAGCGGCGCCTTGGAGCGCCAGGAATGCGGATACTGGTGGCGCAGCCGGCCGCGGCCGAGCAGCGCGCCGGCCGCCGTCATCGCCTCGATCACGGCGAGATTGGCTCCGGCCTCCTTGCCGGCATCGTCCAGCACCCGCTGGCCGGCGAACAGCGGCACATGCGGGAAATAGCTGCCATCCTCGTCCACCGTGTGCGGCACCTCGATGCCGTTGGCGATGCCGAGCCCATAGTCGTCGGCGCCATGGCCCGGCGCGATATGCACGAAGCCGGTGCCCGCATCCATGGTGACGAAGTCGCCGGCCAGCACCGGCACGTCGTACTCATAACCCTGGCCGCGCAGCGGATGGGCGCAGACCGTGCCGAGCAGATCGGCGCCGGCCAGCACCGCCAGCTCGGTGACGCTTTCGATGGCGCAGGCCTTGACGATGCTCTCCACCAGGCCCTTCGCGACCACCACCTCGTCGCCCGGCTTTGCCAGCGATTTCTCGCCCACCGCATCGACGCGCAGCCGCACATAGGCGGCGTCCTGCGCCAGGGCGATGGCGCGGTTGGCCGGCAGGGTCCATGGCGTGGTGGTCCAGATCACGATGCTGGCGCCCTCCAGCGCCTTCACGCTCGCCTTCACCACCGGGAATTTCACGAAGACGGTATGCGAGGTATGCTCGTGATACTCGACCTCCGCTTCGGCCAGCGCCGTGCGTTCGACGATCGACCAGAGAACCGGCTTCGAGCCCTTGAACAGGCCGCCATTCATCAGGAATTTCTGGATCTCGCGGACGATCTGGGCCTCGGCGGCGAAGCTCATCGTCGTGTAGGGATTCTTCCAGTCGCCGATCACGCCGAGCCGCTTGAACTCCTCGCGCTGCACGCCGATCCAGTGCTCGGCGAAATCGCGGCATTCCTTGCGGAACTCGTCGATCGGCACATCGTCCTTGTTCTTGCCGGCGGCGCGGTATTTCTCCTCGATCTTCCATTCGATCGGCAGGCCGTGGCAGTCCCAGCCCGGCACGTAATTGGCGTCGTAACCCAGCATCTGCCGGGTGCGGTTGATGGTGTCCTTGAGGATCTTGTTCAGCGCATGACCCAGATGCAGGTTGCCGTTGGCATAGGGCGGGCCGTCATGCAGGACGAATTTCTCGCGGCCGGCGCTGTCCCGCCGCAGGGTCTCGTAGAGACCGATTTTCTCCCAGCGGGCGAGGATTTCCGGCTCCTTCGCCGGCAGGCCCGCTTTCATCGGAAATTCGGTGGCGGGCAGGAAAACGGTGGAACGGTAGTCCTTGGTCATCGGTTTACTCGGGGATGGCGCGCCCCGGACCGCCAGGCCGGCGTCGCAGAAGGCGCGGATTTCAGGGAAAAATCGTGGAAATCCCGGCCCTCAGGAGAGGACCGGGCCGCTAATTCGTGCCGGCGGCAGACCCCGGGATATGACGAATTGCCCAAGCATGGCGATGATTTATCATCCCGGTCCGACCCTGTCGAGTGAACCAGCCGCCCATGACCCGCCGTCCCGTCCATCTGCGCCGTTCCTGGCTGTTCCTGCCGGGCGCCAACCCCGCCATCCTGGAAGCCGGCGCCATAGCCGCAGCCGACGTGGCGATCCAGGAGCTGGAGGATTTCACCCCGCCGGAGCGCCGTCCCCAGGCCCGCCAGCAGGCCCCCGCCCTCTATCCGGCCTGGCGCGCCGCCGGCCGGGTGGCGGCCGTACGGATCAACCCGCTGGACGGCCCGGACGGCGCCGCCGACCTTGCCGCCGTGATGGCCGGCGTGCCCGACGTGGTGATGATGCCGAAGGTGACCGCACCCGCGCAGATCGCCCGGCTGGATGCCGCCATCGGCGACCACGAGGCGGCGCTCGGGCTCGAGCCTGGCAGCACCGAAATCGTGCCCAATATCGAAAGCGCGCGCGGCCTCGTCCATACCATCGCCATCGCGCAGGCCAGCCGGCGGGTCACCGCATGCCTGGTGGCCAGCGAGGACATGGTGGCCGATCTCGGCGCCGTGCGCAGCCGCGCGGCGACCGAACTGGCCTATGTGCGCCAGCGCTTCCTGATCGAGTGCCGGGCCGCCGATGTCGTCGCCATCGACTGCCCCTATACCTTCGGCGATGAGGCGGGCGCCGCGGCCGAGGCGCAGACGGCCCGCCGGCTGGGCTATACGGCGAAAGCTCTGGTGCGGCCGGCCCATGCCGGGGCGGTCAATGCCGCCTTCACGCCGGCCGCGGACGAAATCGGGCAGGCCCGGCGCATCGTTGCCGCCTTCAGCGCCGCACGCAGCCGCGGCGAGGACCGCGTCACGCTGGACGGGCATCTGGTGGAAATGCCCACCTATACGGGCGCCCAGCGCCTGCTGGCGCGGGCGGCAGAATTCGGGCTGGACTGACACAGGCGACCCGCAAAACACAGGCGGACCCCATGGACGGCTGCGACAGGCTGTCGCTGGCCGTCGGCGTCCACTGGCGCTAGCATCCGGGCGGCATTCCGCCCCCCAATCCGCCCCCAAGGCAAGGATTCACCGATGCGTCTCAAAGACAGACTGGCCCGGCACGGCGCTTTCGCTTTCCGCTGGCGCGGCCTCGGCCCGCTGGTTCTGCTGCCGGCAGCGATCCCCGCTTTGGTGGAATCCGTGCGGATCGAACTCTGGGCCGGCGAAACCTGGAACGACCTGTGGATGGCCGCCTGCCTGCTGCTGTCCTTTGCCGGCCTGGCGATCCGGGTGGCAACCGTCGGCTTCGTGCCCGCCGGCACCTCGGGGCGCAACACCAGCGGCCAGCGCGCCACCCGGCTGAATGTCACCGGCATGTATTCGGTGGTGCGCAACCCGCTCTATCTGGGCAACTTCATCATCCTGCTGGGCATCGTCCTGTCGCTGAAGGTCTGGTGGTTCGCCGCCGTCTTCGGCCTCGCCTATGCCCTCTATATCGAGCGCATCGTCATGGCCGAGGAAGACTTCCTTGCCGGCCGGTTCGGTGCCGGCTATGCCGCATGGACTGCCCGCACGCCCGCCTTCTGGCCGCGCTGGCGCAACTGGCGGAACCCCGACATGGCCTTTTCGCTGCGCACCGTACTGCGGCGGGAATATAACGGCTTTTTCTTCATCCTCCTCGCCTTCACGACGCTGGAGGCCTTCACCGACATGGCGATGGAAGGGCAGTCGCTGGATTTCTGGCTGGCCGACGACTGGACCTGGCCGGCGCTGTTCATGCTGGGCCTTGCCGTCCACTTCACCCTGCGCACCCTGAAGAAGCAGACGCGGCTTCTGCATATCGACGGCCGCTAGCCGCCCTGCAGCACCTTCTTCGCGTCGCGCACATCGGCGGCGATCTGCGTCTTCAGCGCCTCGGGACCTTCGTATTTCAGTTCCGGCCGCAGGAAGGCGTGGAATGCCACCCGCATCTCGCGGCCGTAAAGGTCGCCGCTGAAATCGAACAGGTAGACTTCCAGCTTCACGCCGGTCTGGTTCGCGAAGGTCGGGCGGATGCCCAGGCTGGCGACGCCGTCATGCAGACTGCCGTCGATCTCGCAGCGCACGGCATAGATGCCGAATTTCGGAATCTGGAAATCGGTCAGTGCCACATTGGCCGTCGGATAGCCCAGTTCGCGCCCGCGCTTGTCGCCATGCTCGACCGTGCCGGCAATTTCCCAGGGCCGGCCGAGAATGCGGTTCGCCTCGGCCAGCTCGCCCTTTTCCAGCAGGGCGCGCACGCGACTCGACGAATAGACCTCGCCATCCTGCTGGGCGGCGACCACGGTGACGCCGATATCATGCCGTGCGCAGAGCTCGCGCAGCATGGCGGTATCGCCGGCCCGCGCCTTGCCGAAGGTGAAATCGTAACCGACCACCACATGGCCGAGACCGAGGGCTTCGGCGAGGACATGGTCGACGAATTCCTCAGGAGACTGTCCGGCCAGTCGCGCATCGAAAGGCATCGCCAGCAGCGCGTCGATGCCGAGTTGTTCCAGGATCCGTGCCCTGGTCGACAGGGCATCCAGCCGGAATGGCGGCGAGGACGGCACGAAAAAGCGGCGCGGATGCGGCTCGAAGGTCATCACCAGCCGCGGGCGGTTCCGCTTTGCCGCCTCGGTGCAGACGGTGGCGACCAGCGCCCGGTGACCGAGATGCACGCCGTCGAAATTGCCGATCGCCGCCACTGCGCCACGCAGGGCGGGCGGAAAGCTTTCGGCGGATCGCAGCAGGCGCATGGTGGAAACCGGATGGTCGGCTTACTTCGCCTTCGCCCTGCGGCTGACCATCAGCACCGCCTCGCCGTCGATCACCACGGTGTCGCCGACCCGGCATTCGCAGGCGAATTTCACCCGGCGCTTCTCTTCGGTGATCTCGGCGATGGTCACCCTGGCGACCACGGTGTCGCCGATGCGCACCGGCGCCCTGAAGCGCAGGTCCTGCGACACGTAGATGCAGCCCGGGCCCGGCAGCCTGGTGCCGAACACGGTGCTGAGCAGCGCGGCGCCCAGCATGCCATGGGCGATGCGCCCCTTGAACGGCGATGCGGCCGCAAAGGCCTCGTCCATATGCACCGGGTTGGTGTCGCCCGACAGGTCGGCAAAGGCAATGATGTCGGCTTCGCTGACCGTCTTGGTATAGGTCTCGGACATGCCGACCTGCAGGTCTTCCAGGTAATAGCCGTGCAGGGCCTGAAACGTCATGCTGCGATCCTCGGAATGCCGCCCGTGCGGCTGCCGGGCAGGTCTTGCTGGTTGACGGACGGAATGGGCGCGGTGACTATACGGACCCCTCCCACCCCCGGCAAGCTTCCGCCCCTGCGACCTATGGCCGAGATTCGTCCGCTTTCCGACTTTCCAACCGGTGACCGTAGCGGCATCCGCTACATCCTGACCGATATCGACGACACGCTGACGACCCATGGACGGCTGACCGCCGCCGCCTATGCGGCGCTGGAGCGCCTGCAGGCCGCCGGCTTCCGCGTCATCCCGATCACCGGCCGGCCGGCCGGCTGGTGCGACATGATCGCCCGCTTCTGGCCGGTCGATGCCATTGTCGGCGAGAATGGCGCACTGGCGATGCGCTATGACCGCGATGCGCGGCGCATGCACCGCACATTCTTCCAGTCAGAAGCCGGGCGCGCGGCAGCACGCAGGAAGCTGGCGGCGCTGGCGGAAACCATCCTGCATGCGGTGCCCGGCACGGCACTGGCATCGGACCAGCAGTATCGCGAATGCGACCTTGCCATCGATTTCTGCGAGGACGTGCCGCCGCTGCCGCCCGCGGCCGTCGACCGCATCGTCGCACTGTTCGAACAGGCCGGCGCCACCGCCAAGGTCAGTTCGATCCACGTCAATGGCTGGTTCGGCGACTGGGACAAGCTGGTGATGACCCGGCGGCTGTTCGCCGAGGCCTGGGGCGTCGATCTCGACGCGGTGCGCGGGCAGGTGGTGTTCGCCGGCGACAGCCCGAATGACGCTCCGATGTTCGGCTTCTTCCCGCACAGCGTCGGCGTTGCCAATGTGCGGCCCTTCCTCGACCGCATCGCCACGCCACCCGCCTATGTCAGCGAAGGCGAAGGCGGCGCCGGTTTCGTCGAACTGGCTGCGGCGCTTCTGGCCGCGCGCCCCTGACGGATTTTCAGGCGGCCTTGGCCAGTTTGGGCACGCCGAACAGGTGGCCCTGGCCGAGCGGGAAGTCGAGATCGGCCAGCTTCAGCAGATGCGCCTCGGTCTCGACCTTGCTGAGCACCGGTACGATGCCGTGGCGTTCGCAGGCCTCGCGCAGATCCTCGGCGGCAATCGGCGCCTGCGCCATGCGCGCCGGGTCGCCCAGCAGGCCGGCATCGAATTTCATGAAGCGCACGCCGGCTTTCGCCAGCCCGGCGAAATCGGCGTCCAGCCGGGTCACGCCATCGACCGACAGCGCGAAGCCCAGCGCCGCCAGCCGGCTCAGCCGGTACATGCCGGCGCGATCGAGGTCGCGGATGCCGTCATGGGCGAATTCCAGCACGATATTGCCGGCCCGCTCGCGTTCGCGCTGCAGAAATTCGTAGAGCGGGTTGAAAGTCTCGATCCGCGCCAGCATGGCCGGCGAGAGATTGAGGAAGAAGGCCGCATTCCTGGCGCGGCTTTCCAGCTTGCGCACCAGCTGTACCGAGCGCAGCAGCATCAGTGCATCGAACTCGTCGCGCAGGCCCGACGCTTCCAGCGCCCCGATACATTCGGCAGCCTGGTATTCACGGCCGGCGGCGTCGCGCGGCCGCGCCAGCAGCTCGAAAAACTTGATGCGGCGCTGCGGCAGGCTGACGATCGGCTGCACATGCAGCTCGACCCGGTTGTTGTTCAGGGCATCGCGCACGGCGTCCAGCAGCAGGCCGTCATCGGCCGGGGCCGTCGCCTCGTCGGCATCCGCCTCCATCAGCTGTGCCGCCTGTTCATAGGATTGCACGGCCGAAGCGGAAACGACGCGCAGCTTCGGCTCGCTGCGCGGCACCGGCATCGCGGCCGCCGGCCGCATCTCCGGCAGCGGGCCGCGCATCGCCACCAGTTCCTCGCTGAGCGCATCGATCTCGGCCAGCAGGCGGGTCTGCAGCCGGCGGCGCTGCCAGCGCTCGCGGATCGTCCAGAACAGCAGCAGCAGGGCCAGTGCGATAATGCCCGGATGCTGGGCCGCCAAGCCGGGCACGAGGCGGGTGGCGCTGACCCCCAGCACGAGGGCGGCGAGAGACAGGGCGGCAAAGGTCAGCAGACCGGGCAAACTGGGCATGGCAGCCTCCCGCGCAGGGCGCGGCTGTGGATCACGGGGGCCGGCCGGCCGGGCGGCCCACTGGCCGGCACGGATGGCCGCGCTATAGTTAAGGCGCGGCTGCGTTAACGGAGGGTGAATCGATGCCGGCGCCGAAAACACCGCGGATTTCCGGGCGGATCAGCCGCCGCGACAGCCTCTGGCTGCTGGCCGGGACGGCCGCCCTGCTGGGCACACCGCCACTGGCCCCTGCCGCCCGCAGCCATACCCCGCAGCCCAGATCGACGAGGACCGGCATGACAGCCCATGATTTCAGCTTCACCAGCATCGACGGCAAGCCGCTGCCGATGAAACAGTTCGCCGGCAAGGCGGTGCTGCTGGTCAACACCGCCTCGCAATGCGGCTTCACCCCGCAATACACCGACCTGCAGAAGGTCTGGAGCACCTATCGCGACCGGGGCCTGGTGGTGCTGGGTGTGCCGTCGAACGATTTCGGCGGCCAGGAACCCGGCAGCGCGAAGCAGATCAAGGAATTCTGCGAGGTGAATTTCGATGTCGATTTTCCGCTGACCGACAAGCAGCATGTGATCGGCGCAAAGGCGCATCCGCTCTACAAGTGGATCGGCGCGGAACTCGGTGAGGACGCCCTGCCGAAATGGAATTTCCACAAATACCTGATCGCCCCGGACGGCATGCTGGCCGAGGTCTTCCCCAGCCAGGCGAAGCCGACCGGCAAGGCGGTGACCACGGCGATCGAGGCGGCGCTGAAAACGGCAAAGAAAACCGGCTAGGCGAAGTCGCGCCAGCCGGCCGCCACGCGGCCAAGCGTGGTCAGCCAGCAGGCGGCACCGAAGATCCAGGCCAGCAGCGGGAAATGCTGCGGCAGCAGCAGGCAGAGCAGGAAGAACAGGATGGTCTCGCTGCCCTCGGTCAGTCCGCCGAGATGGTAGAAGCTCTTGCGGCCGCGCAAGCTGGTCTCCAGGCCGCGCCGCCCGGCCATGATGGCATAGGCAAGAAAGCTGGACGCCGTGCCCATGAAGCTTGCCAGCAGGAAAGCGGCCGGCAGCGCCGCCGCAGCGGGATCGCGGATGGCGAACCCGAGCGCCAGCAGGGCATAGGCGACAAAATCGAGCACGATATCGATGAAACCGCCGCGATCGGTCGGCCCTCGGCCCGCGCCCGGCTGTCCCTGCATGCCCCGCCGGCGGGCCAGTGCGCCATCCAGCCCGTCGGCCAGCCGGTTGGCCAGAAACAGCGCCAGTGCCGGCACCAGATGATCCAGCGCCACCGCCGCCGCCGCGCCCAGCCCGAGGCCGAAGCCGGCCAGCGTGACGGCGTCGGACCCGAACGGCGCGCGGTCGAACGCCGCCGCCAGCCGGTTCAGCGGCGGATCGATCAGGCGGCGCAGCAGCGGGTCGAGCATGATGGTCCTTATGTAGCCGATTTCCGGCCGCCGCGCATGACCCGGCCGGCCGGGCCGGTTATACTGCCGGTCAACCTCCCGTGACTGCCGAGTGCCGATGACCATCGAAACCGAAGAACAACTGGAAATGCTGCGCCGGGTCGGCGGCGTGGTTGCCGCCGTCTGCCGCCTGATGGGCAGCCGGCTGGAACCGGGCATGACCACCCGCGAGCTGGACGAGATCGGCCGCGCCGCGCTGGAGCAGGAAGGCTGCCGGTCGGCACCGGTGCTGATGTACAACTTTCCCGGCGCCACCTGCATCAGCGTGAACCACGCGGTTGCCCACGGCATTCCGGACGACACCCGCATCCGCCCCGGCGACATGGTCAATATCGACGTCTCGGCCGAGCGCGACGGCATCTTCGCCGATACCGGCGCCAGCTTCATCGTGCCGCCGGCACGCCCCGAGCAGGAGCGCCTGTGCCAGACCACCCGCAAGGCGCTGAACCGCGCCGTGCAGGTGGTGCAGCCCGGCCGCCGCCTGAATACCATCGGCCGGGCCATCGAGCGCACTGCGCGCGCCCACGGCTATACGGTGATCCGCAATCTCGGCAGCCATGGCGTGGGCAACAGCCTGCACGAGGCCCCCGGCTTCATCCCCAGCTATTACGAGCCGGGCGACCGCCGCATGCTGACCGAGGGCATGGTGATCACCATCGAGCCTTTCCTGTCCACCGGCGCCGATTTCGCCGAGGAGATGGATGACGGCTGGACACTGGCCACCGACGAGGGCGTGCTGACCGCGCAATACGAACACACGCTGGTGATCACCAAACGCGGCCCGATCGTGGTGACCGTGTAACGCCGGACGCTTCACCTGCAATGAACTACCGTCATGCCTTTCATGCCGGCAATGCCGGCGACGTGCTGAAGCACGTCGTGCTGCTGGAGCTGCTGGCCGCCCTGCAGCGCAAACCGAATCCCGTGCACCTGATCGACAGCCATGCCGGCATCGGCTGCTACGATCTTGCATCCGACGAGGCCCAGCGCGGCGGCGAATTCCGCTTCGGTGTGCAGGCGGCGCTGGCCGACACGGCGGCGCCACGGATCCTGCCGGCCTATGTGGCGGCGCTGCACGATCTCAATCCCGGGCTGCGCGATGACGGCAGTAGCCTGCAGGTCTATCCCGGTTCGCCCTGGCTGCTGGCGCGCAGCTTGCGCGGCCCCGAAGACCGGCTCAGCCTGTGCGAGCTGCACCCGCAGGATGTCATCGCCCTGAAGCGCACCATGACGGCGGAATTCGGCCGCGACCCGCGCATCGCCGTGCATCACCGCGACGGCTTCGAGGCGCTGAAGGGCCTGACGCCGCCCAGCCCGCGCCGCGGCCTGGTGCTGATCGATCCGGCTTACGAGGCGAAAGACGAATTCGCCGCCGTGGCCCGCAGCGTACAGGCGGCGCACCGGCGCTGGCCGACCGGCATGCTGGCCGTGTGGTATCCGATCAAGGAGCAGAAGACGGTCGATGTCTGGAAGGCGACTCTGGCCGGGGGCCTCGGCGCCGAAACCATCGCCGTCGAGCTGACCATCCGCGCGGCCCGCGAGGCGAAGCAGATGAACGGCAGCGGCCTGGTGATCGTCAACCCGCCCTGGCAGCTGGCCGCAACGCTGCAGCCGATGCTGGATTTTCTGGGCAGCCGGCTGGCCCGCGAGGCCGGGGCCGGCACCCGCATCGAAACGCTGGTGCCGGGCGCCTGAACGGCGGCTGGCCGCCGGCGGTCAGCCCGAGGGTGCTGCCTGGCGGCTCGGCCTGGTAGCCCGCCTAGTGGATGGTGCCGGAACCGGGCGGCAGGTCGTCGTCGTCCTCGAGGTCGTCATCCTCGAGGTCGTCCTCGTCCAACTCGTCGAGATCGTCGTCGGGCTCGTCGTTGCTGGCGGCACCCGGCGGCGGCGTGGCGACCGGGCCGGCCTGATGGTGGCTGAGCTTCCAGCCCTTGCCCTCACGCACAAAGACATTGCTGGCGATCAGATACTGGCCTTCGACCCGCTCGAAACAGGTCACCAGCGCGACATCGCCCCACAGGGTCACCCGCGGCGCCAGCATCTCCACCGGCGGCTGTGCCGGATTCTGCAGGATCCGCCGCCAGCCTTCGAGCACGGCATCGCGACCGAACAGCGGCGGCCAGCCGGGATGGATGCAGCAGACCGGGGCCAGCTTCGCCCAGATCGCCGCCATCTGCTCGGCATCGTGGGCGGCGAAGGCGCGGTAAAAGGCCTGATTGAGCGCCAGCAGGGTGGTTTCGTCGTCCGGCGGTGCAGTCATGCCGCCACTCTATGATGCAAATCCTCATTCCGATAGAGGGGGTTACCCTAAAATCACGGCGGCGGCCGCAAGCGGACCCGCCGGCGGCTTGCCCCCCTGCCCCCAACCTGCTTCTCTCCGGCGCCATGACACATCCCGATGTCCCCCGCCGCCCGCTCTGGTCCGTGCTGATGGTCTGCACCGGTAATATCTGCCGCTCGCCGACCGCCGACGGCCTGCTGCGCCATGCCCTGCACGAAGCCGGCCTGCAGGATCTGGTGCTGGTCGATTCCGCTGGCACCCATGGCTACCATGTCGGCGAGCCGCCGGATCCGCGCAGCGTCGCCACCGCCCGGCAATATGGCGTCGATCTCGCGCCGCTGCGCGCCCGCAAGGTGGCGGCGGACGATTTCACCCGTTTCGACCGGATTCTCGCCATGGACCAGGGCCATTTGCAGATCCTGCAGAAACTCTGCCCGCAGCCGGAGCACAGCCGGCTGAAGCTGTATCTGGATTACGCGCCGCGTTTCGGCCGCGAGGTCCCGGACCCCTATTACGGTGGCCCGGAGGGTTTCGAGGCGGTCTGGCAGATGTGCATGGCCGCCACCGCCGCCCTGATGACGGAAATCCGCAACCGGCCCGGCATTGCAAATGAATCGCAGCAGGTATCCGGAAAATAACCTGATCGGCCGGCCGTTTCGTGGGATCAACGGGTATGCTGCGTCCCCGTATCCTGCCTTTGTTCACGGCCCTGCTGGCCGGCCTGCTGGCCGCCCAGCCGGCGACGATGGCCCGCGCGGCGGATGAGGAACCGCCTTACAGCCGCGGCGAACTGATCGCCGCCTGCATCCAGAATGCCAAGGCCGGCCTGAAGACCGGCCAGGTGATGAGCAATTCCCAGCGCATGCAGGCCGAGGAACACTGCCGCGCCTATGCCGAGGAGCAGCTGCGCCGTCAGGCTGCCGGCGAGAAGATCGCCCTGCCCGGCCGCCAGCCTGCCCGGCCGCGCTGACCAGATCCGCGCACTCCTAAATCCCTGTGATCCTAGGCCTGCAGGGCCGGCGGCTTCGGCCCGCCGGTCGCCCAGTCCAGCAGTTCCACCGTATGCAGCACCGGCATCGCCCGGCCGTCTTTTGTGGCCGCGTCGAGCCCGCCGGCGATCTGCACCAGACAACCGATATTGCCGGCCGCCACCACATCGGCACCGGTGCCGGCGATATGCGCCGCCTTGCGGTCGCGCAGCCGCGTGGCAATTTCCGGCTGCAGCAGATTGTAAGTGCCGGCCGAGCCGCAGCACAGATGCGCCTCCGGCACGTCGCGTACCGTAAAGCCCGCTTCGGCCAGCAACTGCTTCGGCAGGGCCGTGATCTTCTGGCCATGCTGCAGCGAGCAGGCCGAGTGATAGGCGATGGTAAGCTTCCCGGCAGCGCCGGTCGGCTTCAGGCCGAGATCGCGCAGCAGCTCGGTCACATCCCTGGCCAGGGCGGCGACGGCCGCCGACTTTTCCGCCCATTCCGGCTCGTTGCGCAGCATGAAGCCATAATCCTTGACGGTGGTGCCGCAACCGGACGCATTGATGACGACGGCATCCAGCCCGCCATGTTCGCGCACGCGCCACCAGGCATCGACATTGGCCTTGGCCTTGTCGAGCGCATCGGCCTCCTTGCCCATATGATGAGTCAGGGCGCCGCAGCAGCCAGCCCCCTCCGCCACCACCACCTCGCAGCCATGCCGGGTCAGCAGGCGGATGGTCGCCTCGTTGATTTTCGGATCCAGCACTTTCTGCGCACAGCCGGTCATCAGCGCCACACGCAGGCGCCTTTCGCCCTGTGCCGGAAAGACCTGGGGCCGGTCCATGGCCGAGGCCTTCGGCAGATGCCGCGGCGCCATTGCCACCATGCCCTTCAGCTTGCCGGGCAGCAGGGCGGCGAAAGGCCGCGCCATCTGTGCCAGCCGCAGCGACAGCCGGAACAGGCCCGGATCAGGCAGCAGCCGGGCCAGCATGTGGCGCAGCAGGCGATCGACGAACGGCCGGCGATAGGTCTCCTCGATATGGGCACGGGCATGGTCGACCAGATGCATGTAATGTACGCTGCTGGGACAGGTGGTCATGCAGGACAGGCAGCTGAGGCAGCGGTCGACATGGCGGACGGTCTCTTCCGTGGCGGCCTCACCGCCCTCCAGCATCTGCTTGATCAGGTAGATGCGGCCCCGCGGGCTGTCGCGTTCGTCGCCCAGCAGCACATAGGTCGGGCAGGTCGCGGTGCAGAAGCCGCAATGCACGCATTTGCGCAGAATCTCGTTCGATACCGCGATATCCGGATCGGCCAGCTGGGCGAGGCTGAAAGAGGTCTGCATGGCTTCAGGCTCCGGCCGCCATGCGGCCCGGATTGAGGATGTTGGCCGGATCGAAGCTCTGCTTCACCCGCGCTGCCAGCGCGGCCAACGCCGCCGGCTGCGGCTGAAAGACCGGCACGACGGCACGGGCGGCGGCATCGGCGCGGATCAGCGTGGCATGGCCACCGCCGGATGCGGCAACAGCATTCCGCACCGTATCGGCATGGGCATCGCCCGCCGGTGGCAGCGACAGCCAGACCAGGCCGCCGGCCCAGTCGAAGTACCATTCGGCCTCCGGCACCGCCTGTGCAATCGCGGCGGTCACGGCAGCGCCCGCCATCGGCGCCACCGACAGACGCCACAGCACGCGGTCCTGCGGCAGCACGAAGCAGGCGGCATCGCGGATTTCGCGCCACAGCCACGCCGAGTTCATCGAATGCAGTTCTTCCAGTTCGCCGAACCCGCCGAGCAGGTCGCGCAGCGCCTGGCAGCGTGCCGTCACCGAGATGTCGGTCCCCTCGATGCGCAGGGCGGTGACCGCGCGCCCGGACTGACCGACATAACCGACGCCGGAGCGGGCGGCGATACCGGCCGGCAGGTGCGCCAGACCGGAGACTTCATGGGGCGAGGTGGCCGCCGCCGCCATCGCCGCCGCAGCCCCGGTATCGTCGAGGCCGAAAACCAGCAAGGTGCGGGTTTTCTCCGGCGCCGGCAGCACCTTGACCGTCACTTCGGTCAGCGCCACCAGCGTGCCGAAGGCGCCACAGACCAGCTTCGGCAGGTCATAGCCGGTGACATTCTTCACGACTTTGGCGCCGGCGCGGAATATCTCGCCGCGTCCCGAAACCGCCGTGAAACCGAGCAGATGGTCGCGCATGGCCCCGGCCTTGAAACGGCGCGGGCCGGCGAGGTTGCAGCCGATGGCGCCGCCCATGGTGCCGCGGCCCGCCGGCTGGCCCCAGAGCGGGCCGTAATCCGGCGGCTCGAACGCCAGCATCTGCCCCGCAGCGGCCAGCTGCTTTTCGAGATTGGATACCTGGGTGCCTGGCCTGAGCGTGACGATCAGTTCGGCCGGTTCGTATTCCAGCACGCCGGCCAGCCTGCCGACATCGAGGGCATATTCATGCCGTGCCGGCCGGCCGAGGCCGGCCTTGCTGCGATGGCCATGCAGGTCGAGCGGCTTGTTCTCCGCGGCAGCCCAGCGGATCACATCGGCCACGTCGCTGTTGCCGGCGGGGATGAAGGTCTCCGGCATCGGTCAGAACCGCGGCAGGTCGGGGAAAGCCAGCTGCCCCCTGTGCACATGCATGCGCCCGAGTTCGGCGCAGCGGTGCAGCACGGGGAAGACCTTGCCCGGATTGAGCCGGTGATTGGGATCGAAGGCGCATTTCACCCGCTGCTGCTGGGCGAGATCCTCTTCCGAGAACATGGCCGGCATCAGGTCGCGCTTCTCGACGCCAACGCCATGCTCGCCGGTCAGCACGCCGCCGACCTCGACGCAGAGCCGCAGGATGTCGGCGCCGAATTCTTCCGCCCGCTCCAGCTCGCCCGGGTTGTTGGCATCGTAGAGGATCAGCGGATGCAGGTTGCCGTCGCCGGCATGGAACACGTTGGCGACGCGCAGGCCATGCTTCTTCGACAGGCCCGCCATGCGGGTCAGCACCTCGGGCAGGGCCTTGCGCGGGATGGTGCCGTCCATACACAGATAGTCCGGCGAGATTCGGCCCACGGCCGGGAATGCCGCCTTGCGGCCGGCCCAGAAACTCAGCCGCTCGTCCTCGTTCTCGGAGATGCGCGAATAGACCGCGCCGCAGGCATCGGCGATGGCCTTCACGCGGCCGAGCAGGTCATCGACCTCGGCCGGCGGGCCGTCCAGTTCGATGATCAGCAGAGCCTCGACATCGCGCGGATAGCCGGCCTGCACGAAATCCTCCGCCGCATGGATGGCTGGCCGGTCCATCATCTCCATGCCGCCGGGAATGATGCCGGACGCGATCACCTTGGCCACGCAGTCGCCGGCCGCCTCCGAACTCGGGAAGCCCGCCAGCATGGCGCGCTGGCTGGCCGGTTTCGGCAGGATGCGCACGGTTACTTCGGTGATCACGCCAAGCAGACCTTCCGAGCCGCAGACGAGTCCCAGCAGATCGTAGCCCTCGGCATCCAGATGCCGGCCGCCAAGGCGGATGACATCCCCGTTCATCAGCACCATTTCGATGCCGAGGATGTTGTTGGTCGTCAGACCGTATTTCAGGCAATGCACCCCGCCGGAATTCTCGGCGACATTGCCGCCGATGGTGCAGGCGATCTGGCTGGACGGGTCCGGCGCGTAATAGAAGCCGCGATGTTCCACCGCCCGGGTGATGCCAAGGTTGGTGACGCCCGGCTGCACCACGGCACAGCGGTTGTCCCAGTCGATATCGAGAACGCGATTGAACTTGCCCAGCCCCAGCAGCACGCCGTCGGCCAGCGGCAGCGCACCGCCCGACAGCGAAGTGCCGGCACCGCGCGGCACCACCTTCACCTGCAGGCGGTCGCACAGCTTCAGCACCTCGGAAACCTGCGCGGTATCCTGCGGCAGCACCGCCACCAGCGGCAGCTGGCGATAGGCGGTCAGGCCATCGCATTCATAGGCACGCAGAGACGTCTCATCGACGATCACCCCCTCGCCCGGCACGATCTTCCGCAATCCGGCGATCAGGGTCTCGCGCTGGGCCAGGATTGCGGCCTCCGGTTCCGGCATCAGCATGGCATCAGCCCTTCTTCAGCGTGGCGGCATAGCGCGCCGCCGACTGCTGGATATGCTCGCGGGCGGCGCGGGCGGCGGCGGCGGTGTTGCGCGATTCGATGGCAGCAAACAGCTTGCGGTGTTCGGCCTGGGAAGCCCGGGTATTGCCGGCAGTGACGGCATCCGGCATCCAGGCCAGCGCCCGGCTGGCCGAGAAATGCTGCGACAGGAAAGCCGCGAACTGCGCCAGATAGGGATTGCCCGCGGCGCGCGCGATGGCGGCATGAAAGGCGTCGTCGGCGGCAGCGCCATCGGCCGCATTGGCCAGCGCTTGGTCCATGCCGGCCATGGCGGCACGGATCACGATCAGGTCGTCTTCACTGCGGCGCTGCGCGGCCAGTTCGGCCATGCCGGCCTCGATCACCGCGCGCAGCTCGAAGATATGGGCAAGATCTGCTTCCGGCAGGCCGGCTTCCGCCCCACCCGCGGCAAGGATGCGGAAATTGGCCGAACCGGGACGGGCGGCGACAAAGGCACCGGCCCCCTGCCGGGTTTCAACAAACCCGTCGGTCTTCAGCCGCGCAATCGCCTCGCGCACCACGGCCCGGCTGACGGAAAACCGTTCGACCAGCTGTTTCTCGGTGGGCAGGCGGGCGCCGGGGGCGAATTCGCCGGCCCGAATCGCGGCGGCCAGCCGGCTGGCGAGGCTGTCGCTGAGCCCGGCGGAACGGGCGAGAAGGGCGGCATCAGAATCGGGCATCGGGGCAACTTGTCAGACAACCTGACAAATCCCCTCATTTCGGCCTGCTGTCAACCCGGAAAGGATGCCTGTGAAAGCAGAACGGCCCGGCTGCTGGGCAGCCGGGCCGTCGAAACAGTCTGTCCTGCGCGGCCAAAGGCCGGGCAGCTTCAGCCCTGGCGGGCCTTGAAGCGCGGGTTGGTCTTGTTGATCACGTAGACCCGGCCCTTGCGACGGACGACGCGGCAATCCCGGTGGCGGGTCTTGGCCGACTTGAGCGAATTCACGACCTTCATGACACTGACCTCAGAAATGTCCGGCAACCGGCAGGGACTGCATCCCGTGAGGCTGCCCGGATCGGGCGGCAACAAAAAGCCGAGCGCAGCCGAGCCCGCCCGGTGAAAAGTGGCCGGACCATAAAGGCGGGCCCCGGCCCTGTCAACCGGAAAACCCGCCTTTTTGGCCCGGAATAACCCTTCAGAATTCCTGCCAGTCGCTGTCGTCTGCGGCGGCGGCCGGTGCGGGGGCTGGGCTGGGCTGGGGCCTGGGCTGGGCCGGTGTGGGCTTGGCCGGTGCGGGTTTGGCCGGTGCGGGCTGGGCCGGTGTGGGTTTGGCCGGTGCGGCCTGGGCGGGTCTGGCTGCGGCCTGTGCCTGTGCGCCGCCGCCGGCGGCACGCCCGTCCAGCTTGAAGA
>NZ_CAXPMC010000005.1:0-217553 GCF_964218355.1 Ferrovibrio sp.
TACACGACGCTCTTCCGATCTCGGCTCCAGCCGGGCCGGCTTTTTTCATGGGCTGCCGGCCTCGGCAGCGGCGCGGGCCAGCTGGTCGACCCGCTCGTTCTCGGCGTGGCCGTCATGGCCGCGCACCCATTGCCAGTCGATGCGGTGCGGTGCGGCGGCGGTTTCCAGCCGCTGCCACAGGTCGACATTCTTCACCGGCTTGCGGTCGGCGGTCTTCCAGCCGCGCGCTTTCCAGCTGCGCAGCCATTTGGTGACGCCGTCGATCACATAGCGGCTGTCGGCATGCAGCGTCACGGTGCAGGGCCGTTTCAGGGCCTCAAGGGCGGCGATCGCGGCCATCAGCTCCATGCGGTTGTTGGTGGTGGCCGGATCGGCGCCGCTGATTTCCCGCTCGCTGCCGCGGAAGCGCAGCAGGGCACCCCAGCCGCCGCGGCCGGGATTGCCCAGGCAGGCACCGTCGGTGAAGATCTCGACATGCTCGGGCGGCGCTGCGGCCGGCGCGATGTCAGCGTTCGATTCCATAGGCAGCCGCCCCCTGGACCTGGCGGTGGAATTTGAGTTTCTGCCGGTATTCCAGCGGGTCTTTCGGTCTGACCAGCGCGCCGGGAACCTGGTTCACCCAGTCATACAGGCGGGTCAGCAGGAAGCGCAGGGCTGCGCCGCGGGCAAACAGCGGCAGGGCCGAAACTTCCGCACCGGTCAGCGGCCGGATGCTTTCATAGCCGGCAACCAGGGCCCGGCCCTTGGTGACATTGAAGGCGCCGTCGACCTCGAAGCACCAGGCATTCAGCACGATGGCAAGGTCATAGGCGAAATAGTCGTTGCAGGCGAAATAGAAGTCGATCAGGCCGGACAGGGCCTCGCCGATGAAGAACACATTGTCCGGAAACAGGTCGGCATGGATCACGCCATGGGGCAGCGGGGTGTCGCCGGCCCGCCCCGGCGCCGCCGGCCAGTTGCTCTTCAGGTGATCGTATTCCTGCTGCAGTTCGGCGGCGAGGCCGGGCCGCACGCTGTCGGCATCGGCCAGGCAGCTGCCCAGCAGGCCGCGCCAGCCCTCGACGCTGAGTGCATTCGGGCGCTGCCGCATGAAATCCCGGCCGGCCAGATGCATGCGGGCCATGGCGCTGCCGAGCTCCTGGCAATGCCGCGCCGTCGGCCGCTTCGGCCAGACGCCGTTGATGAAGCTGATGATGGCGCAGGGCCGGCCGGCCACTTCGTTCAGCATGCTGCCGTCGCGGTCGGCGATCGGTGTCGGGCAGGGCAGGCCCTTGCCGGCCAGATGTTCCATCAGCCCGATGAAATAGGGCAGGTCGTGCCGGTTCACCCGCCGCTCATACAGCGTCAGGATGAAGCTGCCGGTTCCGGTCACCAGCAGGTAATTCGAGTTCTCGACCCCTTCGGCGATGCCCTTGCAGGACAGCACGGGACCAAGGTCGTACCGCGAGAGCAGGGCGGCCAGCTGGTCGTCGTCGATTTCCGTGTAGACAGCCATGCAGGCGCGATCAGGCGGCGGATGCGTCGAGGGCGGCGGGCAGCTTGAACTGCACGGATTCGGTGGCGGTGGCCACTTCCCGCACCGTCACAGCATAGCGCTGCCGGAAAGCCGCGATCACTTCCTCGACCAGGATTTCGGGTGCGCTGGCGCCGGCGGTGATGCCGACACGGCCGGCACCGCCAAGCGCAGACCAGTCGATATCCGCGGCGCGCTGGACCAGCAATGCGCGGCTGCAGCCCGCCCGCTGGGCAACCTCGACCAGCCGCAGGGAGTTGGAGGAATTCGGCGCGCCGATCACCAGCACCGCATCGCAGCCGGCCGCGGCGATGGCCTTGACGGCGGCCTGGCGGTTGGTGGTGGCATAGCAGATGTCTTCCTTCTTCGGTCCCTCGATCTGTGGGAAGCGGCGTTTCAGCGCGGCAATGATGCCGGCCGTGTCGTCCACCGAAAGGGTCGTCTGGGTGATGTAGGCCAGCGGCTGTCCGGCCGGCACTGTCAGCCGGTCGACATCGCCGACCGTTTCGATCAGCGTCACCGCCCCGGCCGGCAGCTGGCCCATGGTGCCGATCACTTCCGGATGGCCGGCATGGCCGATCAGCACGATATGCCGGCCTTCGCGGTGATGGCGCTCGGCCTCGCGATGCACCTTGCTGACCAGCGGGCAGGTGGCGTCGAGATAGGAGAGCCGGCGGGCCTGGGCATCGGCCGGCACCGATTTCGGCACGCCGTGGGCCGAGAACACCACATGCGCGCCGGCAGGGACTTCATCGAGCTCGTCGACGAAGATGGCGCCCTTGGCGGCCAGGCTGTCGACGACGAAGCGGTTATGGACGATCTCGTGCCGGACATAGACCGGCGCGCCATACTGCTCCAGCGCCCGTTCGACGATCTGGATGGCGCGGTCGACACCGGCGCAGAAGCCGCGCGGCGCAGCCAGGATCAGTTCGATGGAAGGGCGGGTCTCGGCAGTCATGTCCGGCTGGGGCGCCCATCGGGGCGCTTTAAAAACAAAGGGTTGCAGGCCTGTCGCTTGTCTGCGCCAAGGCCCTCTTCTATACATGGAAAGCCCCGCCGACTTCCGGGCAAGCTAATACAGACGACGCATGAAGGGAAGGCCGCCATGACCGTACCGGTGATCGCCCCGATGCCGGCCGCTGCTGCGGAAGTCCGGACCGGCTGCAGCCAAAAAACCGTGTGAGCGCCCCGTGACGAGAATTTCCCTGACCCGGCTTTCCCTGGCGATCGTTCTGCTGGCCGGCCTCGGCCTTGCCGCCTGCAGCAGCAAGCGGGTGCCGCTGCCCGCCTGTCCGCGGGTCGGCATCCTGGGCGATGCGCAGAAGGCCACGCAGTACCGGCCGGGTCCCGGACGCGACCTGACCGATGTCACCTTCCAGACCGAGCTGCTCGATTATAACGGCGACTGCCGTTACGAGGAAAAGGTGACGGTGGTGGTGGTGCGCTTCATGCTGCAGGTGGCGGCAGCCCGCGGTCCGGCTGCCGCGGCCGACGAGGCGCAGGTGCCGTATTTCGTCGCCATCGTCGACAAGGAGCGGAACATCCTGTCACGCGAGCGTTTCGTGGCCCGGGTGCCGTTCCGCGAAGGACGCCGGCGGGTGGTGATCGGCGAGGAACTGGAACAGACCATTCCGCTGGCCGGCCGGCGCACGTCGGATATCGAAATCCTGGTCGGCCTCGAACTCGACCATGACCAGCTCGAAAAGAACCGCCGCGACCGCGGCTTCTGATTGCTGACCATGCACGCTGTTCGCCGGGTCTGGCCGGGCCTGATGGTGGCCGGCACCGTTGCCCTCGCCGTCGGATTCATTTCAGAGCATTACGGCGGGCCGGCTTTCCTGCTCGCCCTGCTGCTGGGGATGGCGTTCAACTTTCTGGCCGGCGATGCCCGGGTGCGGCCGGGGATCGACCTTGCCGCCCGCACGGTGCTGCGCGCCGGGGTGATGCTGCTGGGAATCCGGATCACGTTCGACCGGATCGCCGAACTGGGCCCCGGGCCGGTGCTGCTGGCGGCCTGCGGCGTTCTGCTCAGCCTTGCCGGCGGCCTGGTTTTCGCACGGCTGGCCGGGCGCAGCCGCGAGGAGGGGCTGCTGTCGGGCGGCGCTGTCGGCATCTGCGGCGCTTCGGCCGCGATGGCAATTGCGGCGGCGCTGCCGCGCACGCCGCAGGCCGAACGACTGACCCTGCTGACCGTGATCGGTGTGACGGCACTCTCCACCATCGCGATGGTGCTGTATCCGCTGCTGGCCTCGACGCTGGGTCTGGGTGAGACACAGGCCGGCATCCTGTTCGGCGCCACGATCCACGACGTGGCACAGGTGCTGGGAGCCGGGCTGACGGTTTCACCGCAGGCCGGCGACATTGCCACCTTCGTCAAGCTGGTGCGCGTGGCCTGCCTGCTGCCGGTGGTGGTCGCGATCGGCTGGCTGTACCGGCACGGCGCGGGCGAGGCAGGAGCGGGCGGCGCCGCGGCGAAGCAACCTCTGCTGCCGCCCTTCCTGGTGGGTTTCGTGGCCCTGGTCGTACTGGGCAGCCTGGTGCCACTGCCGCCCATGGTGGTCGACACGGTGTCCGGCTTTTCCCGCGCCTGCCTGCTGGTGGCGATTGCCGCGCTGGGGGTGAAGACCTCTTTCGGCGATCTGTTCAGCCTCGGCTGGAAGCCGCTGGTGCTGCTGGTTGCCGAGACCCTGCTACTGCTCGCTTTTGCCCTCGGTGCCGTGCTGTTCCTCCTCTGAGGCCGCCGCGGCGATCTCGGCGGCCCAGGCCTCCGACCAGTCCTGCAGGGCAAGCAGGGCCGGCAGCAGGGCCCGGGCGGTGGCCGTCAGGACGTAGCCCTCCCCGTCATGGGCGGCCAGCCTGGCCGCCCGCAGGTCCTTCAGGCGCTGCTGCAGCACGCTGGGCGAAATCTCGCCGCAGGCGGCCTGCAGGGCCCGGAAGGTCATCGGCGGCCCGCGCAGCTCCCAGAGGATGCGCAGGCACCAGCGCCGCCCCAGCAGGTCGAGGGCCGCCATGATCGGGCGGCCGGTGTCGGAGCCGCGGACAGGCTGTTTCGGCAGGGGAGTCATGCGGCCTCTTGTGCTACTGAATTAATAGCAATAGGATGCTATGAATTCTGTAGCACACAACGGAGCAAACCGCCATGGCCCGCCTGCAGCCCCTGTCGTCGCCCTATCCGCCGGAAACGGCCGCCGCCCTGGCCGCGATGCCGGCCGACCTGGCCCTGTTCCGCACTGTCGCCCATAACCCGCGGGTGCTGTCGCGCTGGCGCGGCGGCGGCCTGCTGGATCGCGGCAGCATCACCCTGCGCCAGCGGGAACTGGTGATCCTGCGCATCACCGCGCGGCTGGGTGCGGAATACGAATGGGGGGTGCATGTGGCCGCCTTCGCCACCAAGGCGGGTTTCACTGCCGCCGAACTGGCCGCCACGGTTCACGGCGATGCTGCCAGCTGGCAGGACACTGCCGAGGGCCTGCTGGTGGCGCTGGCGGATGCCCTGATCGATACCGCCACCGTCGATGATGCCCTGTGGCAGAAAGCGGCGGCGGTGTTTTCGCCGGCACAGCTAATCGAGATCCTGGCGCTGGCCGGTTTCTACCATCTGGTCTCGTTCACGGTGAACGCTACCGGCGTCGAGCGGGAACCCGGCACGCCGGGTTTCCCGCCGGCGCCTGCTCAATAGGCCAGCGCGCAGCCATCCTTGCGCGGATCCGACCCCGCCTGCAGCACGCCGCGGGCGCGGTCGATCAGGATGGCCTGACCGCCGCCATGGGGCATCTCGACCATCTTGATCTCGTGGCCGAGGGCCGCGAGGCCCTGCAGGACATCGTCGCGGATGCCGCGTTCGGCCTCGAAGCGGTTCATCTGATAGAAGCCGCGGGCACAGTCGATGGCTTCCTGCACATCCATGCCGAAATCGAGGATGTTGGTCAGCACATGGGACTGGCCGACCGGCTGGAAGCCGCCGCCCATCACGCCGAAGCACAGCCATGGCTTGCCATCCTTCATCGCCATGGCCGGGATGATGGTGTGCAGCGGGCGTTTATGCGGCGCGACGCAGTTGGGATGTGCCGGATCGACGCGGAAGCCGGCACCGCGATTCTGCAGCAGCACGCCGGTCTTCGGGCTGCTCAGTCCGGTGCCGTATGGCCAGAACAGCGAGTTGATGAAAGAGCAGGCGTTGCCCTCCTCGTCCACCACGCTGATATAGACCGTATCGCGGTAGGTGGTGCCGCCGGCGGGGGCGGTCACGGGCATGGCCTTCTTCAGGTCGATGCGGCTGCGCAGGTCGTCGGCAAAAGCGGCAGACAGGATCTTTTCGACCGGCACTTCGGCGAAAGCCGGATCGGCCACATAGGCGTCGCGCACCTGGAAAGCCAGCCGTGTCGCTTCGGCCTCGATATGGAAACGCTCGATGCCGACCGGATCGTATCTACCAAGATCGAACCCGCTCAGGATGTTGAGCATCAGCAGGGTGGTGATCCCCACGCCGTTGGGCGGAATTTCCAGCAGGTCGACGCCGCGGTAGCTGGTGCTGATCGGCTCGACCCAGAAGGCCTCCTGGGTGGCGAAATCATCGAGGTCGTGCATGCCGCCAAGGCCGCGCAGGTATGCCACCATGTCCTCGGCAACCCAGCCGGCATAGAAGCCGTCGCGGCCTTTCCCGGCGATCTCGCGGAACACCTGCGCATGCTCGGGCTGGCGGAACACGTCGCCGGCCCTGGGCGGGCGGCCGTCCTTCAGCCACATGCGCGCCGTATTGGCATCGGCCTTCAGCTTGGCCTCGTTCCGGCCCCAGTCGGTGGCGACGCGCTCGGTAACCGGAAAGCCGTCTTCGGCATGACGGATCGCCGGCTGCAGCAGTTCCGACAGCGGCAGCCGGCCGAAACGCTGGTTCAGCTTGCACCAGGCATCGACGGCGCCGGGAATGGTGACGGCATGCACCGAGGTCAGGCCGATCTCCCGAAGGCCCTGTTTCAGCAGATGATCGGCGGTCAGCCCCCTGGGCGCGCGGCCGGAGCCATTCAGGCCGAAGACCTTGCCGCCGGCGCCGGTATCGGTTCCGGCCGGGGCATAAAGCACGAAGTTGTCGCCGCCGATCCCGGTCGATCCCGGCTCGACCACGCATTGCACGGCGCAGGCGGCGATGGCGGCATCGGCGGCGTTGCCGCCGCGGCGCAGAATCTCGATGGCGGCCAGCGTGGCCAGCGAATGCGAGGTGGCGGCCGCACCGTTGCGGCCCATGGCCACGGAACGGCCGGGCAGTTGCAGATCGCGCATGGAGGCTCCGGAACGGAAAATCTATCGTTGCGCGGAGCCTATACGAGACGGTCTAAAATGAAAGCCGGACAACCCGGACCAATTCCGGTTTTGCAATGCACCGGCCATCCTGCGGCGCGTCAGGCATCGTCGCGGCGCGCCCGCTGCCGTGCGAAGGCATCGGCGGCGGCGGCTTCCTCCCGCTCCCGGGCCTTCAACTGGTACAGCTGGTCGCGCCCGGCGGCATACTGCTTCGGCCATGCGATGCCCCGCCAGTCATAATCGGCGGCGGCATGCAGCGTGAAATACGGATCGGCCAGATGCGGCCGGGCGAGTGCGCAGAGATCGGCGCGCCCCGAGGCGATGATCGTGTTGACCTGGTCGGCGGTGGTGATGGCGCCGACGGCGATGGTGGCAATGCCGCTTTCCTGCCGGATCGCGTCCGAAAACGGTGTCTGGAACATGCGGCCGTATTGCGGGCGGGATTCGACCGAGGTCTGGCCGGCAGAGACATCGATCAGATCGCAGCCGCGGGCTTTCAGCATGGCGGCGATGCGGACGGAATCCTCGATGGTCAGGCCGCGGCCCTCGACCCAGTCCACCGCGGACAGGCGGACCGACATCGGACGCGCAGCAGGCCATGCGGCGCGGACCGCCTCGAAAACCTCGAGCGGGAACCGCATCCGGTTCTCCAGGCTGCCGCCATATTCGTCGGTCCTGGTGTTGCTGAGCGGCGAGATGAAATTCGACAGCAGGTATCCATGGGCCATATGCAGTTCGAGCAGGTCGAACCCGGCATCGACCGCCAGCCGCGCCGCCGCGACAAAATCGTCCCGCACCTGGTCCATATCCGCCCGGGTCATGGGGTGCGGCACCGGACCGTCCGGCAGATAGGGAATGGCCGAGGCGCCGAGGATGTCCCAGCCGCCTTCCGGCAGCGGCTGGTCGTAGCCGCCGGCCCAGGGCAGGCAGGTGGCGCCCTTGCGGCCGGCATGGGCCAACTGCACGCCGATTTTTGCCGCGCTGTTGGCATGCACGAAGTCGGTGATGCGGCGCCAGGCCGCGGCATGGACCGGCGACCACAGGCCGGTGCAGCCCGGCGTGATGCGGGCATCCGGCGCGATATCGGTCATCTCGGTCAGGATCAGGCCGGCGCCGCCGATGGCGCGGCTGCCCAGATGGACGAAGGTCCAGTCGTTGGGTAGGCCGTCCTCGGCCGAATACTGGCACATCGGCGAGACGACGACGCGGTTCGCGAGGGTCATGTCGCGCAGCCGGAACGGGGTGAACATAGGCGGTGGCGGCTTGGGCGTCTTCTGCAGGGTAATGCCCTGCTCGCGTTCGACCCTGTCGGCAAACCAGGCGTCGATCTGCCGGATGAAGGCCGGGTCGCGCAGGCGCAGATTGTCATAGGTGATCCGCTTCGATCGGGACAGCAGGCTGAGTGCCAGCTGGATCGGCTCGAAATCGCGATAGCGGTCGGTATGCTCGAACCATTCCAGCGAAACCTGCGCGGCATGCTGCAGGATCGACACTTCGGTCCGGCGGTTTTCCTCGAAAGACTGCAGGGCCGCGCCGACGTCGGACGGCTGGTCGAGGAAGGCGCGGTTCAGGGCGATGGCATCCTCCATGGCCAGCTTGGTGCCGGAACCGATGGAGAAATGCGCCGTATGCACGGCATCACCGATCAGGACCACATTGTCATGCACCCAGCGCTCGCATTTCACCGTCGGGAAGGTGCGCCAGATCGAGCGGTTGCTGATCAGCCGGTGCCCGGCGAGATGGGGGGCGAAGAGCGTCTCGCAATAGGCGATGGTATCGGCCTCGCTGGCCTGGTCGAGGCCGGCCCGCTGCCAGGTCTCTTCCGAGGTTTCGACGATCCAGGTCGAGAGGCCCTGCTCGAAGCGGTAGGCGTGGACCTGGAACAGGCCATGCGCGTTGCCTTCGAAAATGAAGGTGAAGGTATCCAGCGGCAGGGTGGTGCCGAGCCAGACGAACTTGTTGCGGCGCCAGTCGAGGCTGGGGCGGAAATGATCCTTCCACTGTTCACGCACCAGGCTGTTGATGCCGTCGGCGCCGACAAGAAGGTCGCAGTTGCGGCGCAGGCTCTCGAAATCCGTCTGCTCGCTCTCGAACACGATGCGGATGCCCTGGGCAAGGCAGCGGGCCTGCAGGATCTGCAGCAGCTTCTTGCGGGCCAGGCCGCAGAAGCCGTGGCCGCCGGAACGGATCCGTTCGCCGCCGGCGATCACGTCGATCTCGTGCCAGTAGGCGAAGCTGTCGCGGATCGCCGCATGGGTCTCCGCGTCTTCTGCCAGGAACTGGTTCAGGGTTTCGTCGGAGAAGACGACGCCGAAGCCGAAAGTGTCGTCGGGGCGGTTGCGCTCGTGGACGGTGATCTCGTGCCGCGGATCGGCTTTTTTCAGCAGCAGGGCGAAATACAGGCCGGCCGGCCCGGCTCCGATGACGGTAACGCGCATGATAGCCCCCGAGGCAGTGGCGGATGGAGCCGCGGACCGGCGGCACCGGGAGATATTTTATACTTAAAATAAATCGGGGCAAGGCGGGGAAGCCCGCTGGCCGGTCACCGTGTGCGATAAGCGGTCATTCCGAAGCAGAACAGGGCGATCCCGGCCAGCATGTCGGCAAGGCCCGCGGGGGTTACCGGCAGCAGGCCGAGATAGCGGTGCCGCACCAGTTCCGCCAGGCCGGCCGCCAGGGTGGCCGCCAGCAGCCAGATGCCGGGAACCGGACGCCGGCGCAGCCCGATCAGGATTGTCACGATCAGGATGCCCAGCAGGATCAGCGGCAGCGGCCAGTCCCCGATCGGCAGCCTGCCCAGCAGGCCGGCAATCAGGAAAGCGAGGCCGATGCCGGCAAACAGCGTGAGATGGCGGCTGGCTGCCGGAATTATCAGGCTGAAGATGGCGCCCAGCGCGAGGGAGAGCGGGGCGAGCATATGGGTGTGGTATCTTATATCGCCTTCCAGACCGGTGAAGAGCGGCAGGCCCAGCCGGCCCGACAGTTCGGTCACGGCGAGAGCGGCATGCAGGGCCAGTCCGATGCCCCAGAACAGGGCGGCCGGCAGCGGGCTGCGGGTCACAAGGAAGAAGCCGCCTGCCGCACCGGCAAGATAGGCGGCCAGACCGGGCAGAATCAGATCGGGCATGGCGGCACTATGGCGGCAGGTGCAGGGGGCCGCAAGCACATCCGGGCTGCGGAAACAGGCGCTTATGCGGGGTTGACGCCTGCCGGGGGGAGGGCTATAACCCGCGCCTTGATTTCGCCGAAACGGCACCACCAACATCGGAATTCGCAAGCATGGCTCAGCATAAGTCCGCGGAGAAGCGCGCCCGCCAGACCAAGAAGCGCACGGACGTCAACCGCGCGCGCCGCAGCACGGTGCGCTCTGCAGTGAAGAAGGTCGAGACCGCGATCGCCGGTGGCGACAAGTCGGCGGCGCAGGCTGCGCTCAAGCTGGCCCAGCCGGAACTCGACAAGAGCGTCAGCAAGGGCGTGGTCAAGAAGGGCACTGCATCGCGGAAGCTGTCCCGCCTGAACGCCCGCGTCAAGACGATGGCCTGACGCGCAAGCGCTGCATATCGCGGCGTCTGCTGCTTTCGACCCCATCACGTGTGTCGCCCGCCTGAACAAGGCGGGCGATGTTTTTTTATGCGGGTGCGAAGGCCGGAGGCGGAACGGCAAAGTTCGCGGACGTTTTTTCGGCAGGTGATTAGTCCGTGCAACTTGCAATCGCGGCGTGGACGTGTCGATCAAACACCAATTCCGCAAGGCAGAATTTTTTTTCGGGGAGTCCGCATCTGTCCGCTTGCGTGGCCGCCGTGATTTCCCTTTAATGCCTTCGCTGACGCGCATTGGACTGGGTTTCCAGCTTGCTCTCGCCGAGCGGATAAACGGGCTTCCGAAGCTTTCGGATGGCAGACCGGATAAACGGGCGAAGCTGCTGGATTGGTCGGAAGCCGCCGGCACGCGTGACGGAATGATAGATTGAAACAACAAACGTGGCGCGAGGTTGGGGATGTTGGCTTCGGTAATGGCGGGGGATCAGGACTATGCTGGTGATGTCACGATTGCTGAAGCCTGGAATCAACTTGCCTCCGATCCCGATGCCCAGCTGATCGATGTTCGTACCCAACCCGAGTGGAGTTTTGTCGGCGTGCCGGATCTCGGCAGGCTGGGAAAGCGCACTGTCTTCGTTTCCTGGCAGATGTACCCCGATATGAGTGTCAATCCGCGTTTCTCCGAAGAGTTGCGTGCCCAGGGCCTCAAGGCCGGGCAGCCGCTCTATTTCATCTGCCGTTCGGGTGCCCGGTCCCGCGCCGCCGCAAAAGCGATGACGGCCGGCGGTTTCGGTCCCTGCTACAATGTTTCCGGCGGTTTCGAGGGCGATCTGAATGCGGACAAGCACCGCGGTCAGCTTGGCGGCTGGAAGGCCGCCGGCCTCGCCTGGATTCAGAGCTGAGGTCAGTTATGGCGAAATCGTCCCAGCCACAGCCGCAATCCGTCCCCATGCCTGCGGAAACCCTGCCCGATGCCCCTGCCGTTCTGGCGGGGGCCGAGCCGCTCGACAGCCAGTGGCTGCGCGTCCGTGCACGGCTGCGGGTTTCGTTCGGTGATGCGGCATTCAATTCCTGGCTGAAGCCTCTCGTCCTGGCCGGCGAGGCGCTGGGCGCCGATGGCGACATCCACATGGCCGTCCCGACCCGTTTCATGCGGGACTGGGTTGCCAATCATTACAGCGAGCGTCTGCGCGAGATCTGGCGCCTGGAGAACCCGACCGTGCGGCGGGTGATCATCCATGTCCGGCCGACCGGCGCGACGCAGCCGCCGCCGGTGAAGCCCCTCGGTGCCGGCGATGTTGCGGCGGCGCCCGCCACGGCCATCCGGCCTGCCATTGCCGCGGCGACGCCGCGCGGCATGCCACAGGTCCGCGAGATGGACGATGTCGAGCGCGAGCTTTCCGCGCCGCTGGATCCGCGCTTCACCTTCGACAGTTTCATCACCGGCAAGTCGAACGAGCTGGCCCGTGCGGCCGCCCTGCGCGTGGCCGAAAGTCCGACCGTGACCTACAACCCGCTGTTCCTGTATGGCGGCGTGGGCCTGGGCAAGACCCATCTGATGCATGCCATCGGCTGGCATATCCGCCAGCGCTTCCCCGAGCGCCGCGTGGTGTATCTGTCGGCCGAGAAGTTCATGTACCAGTTCATCCGGGCGCTGCGCTTCAAGGACACGATGGCCTTCAAGGAGCAGTTCCGCTCGGTCGACGTGCTGATGATCGACGACATCCAGTTCATCGCCGGCAAGGAAAGCACCCAGGAAGAGTTCTTCCATACCTTCAATGCGCTCTGCGATCAGAACCGCCAGATCATCGTGTCGGGCGACCGTTCGCCGTCGGATCTCGAAGGCATCGAGGAGCGCATGCGGTCGCGGCTCGGCTGGGGTCTGGTCGCCGACATCCATCCGACCGATTTCGAGTTGCGCCTCTCCATCCTGCAGGCGAAGGCCGAGAAGAACGGCCTGACCAATATCCCGCAGGATGTGCTGGAATTCCTCGCCCGCCGCATCACGTCGAACGTGCGCGAACTGGAAGGTGCGCTGAACCGCATCTCTGCCTATGCCAGCCTGGTCGGCAAGCCGGTCACCGTGCCCTCTGCCCAGGAAGTGCTGCAGGACCTGCTGCGTGCCAACGACCGCAAGGTCACGATCGAGGAAATCCAGAAGCGGGTGGCGGAGCATTATTCGATCCGCTTCGCCGACATGCATTCGCCGCGCCGCGCCCGGGCGGTTGCCCGTCCGCGGCAGGTGGCCATGTATCTGGCCAAGCAGCTGACCTCGCGCAGCCTGCCGGAAATCGGCCGCAAATTCGGGGGGCGCGACCACACCACCGTGATGCACGCCGTCCGCAAGATCGAGGAGCTGCGGGAAATCGATGCCGCCTTTGCCGAGGACATCGATTTGCTGCGCCGCAAACTGGAAAGCTGAAAACTCTATATTATTTATATAAATCAATAGGTTGATGTGATTTAGAGGCCGCCTCAGGGCGGCCTCTTAGCGTATGCAAAAAGGGGTGGTTTGGCGCCCAAATCCCTCGCTTGGCACAGGGGGCTTTGATATAATTTTAAGACTCGGCGGGACCCCGCCGACAACCAACAAAAAACACCATCGGTTTCCAGCCATGAAACTCACTATCGAGCGTGCCGTTCTGCTCACCGCCTTGAGCCATGTCCAGAGCGTGGTCGAGCGCCGCAACACGATCCCGATCCTGTCGAATGTCCTGCTGGAAGCCGATGGCGAGCAGCTTGCCCTGACCGCCACCGATCTCGATATCGCCGTGGTCGAGAAACTGCCGGCCAAGGTTGGCAAGCCTGGTGCGACCACCGTGGCGGCGCATACGATCTACGACATCGTCCGCAAGCTGCCGGACGGCGCCGAGGTCGAGCTCACCTTCACCGCTTCCGAGCAGCGTCTCGACCTGCGCGCCGGCCGCTCCAGCTTCAAGCTGAGCTGTCTGCCGAAAGAGGATTTTCCGGTCATGGCCGCCGGGGAGCTGCCGCACAGCTTCGCGCTGGCCGCCGACCAGCTGCGCCGCCTGATCGACAAGACCCGTTTTGCCATCTCCACCGAGGAGACGCGGTATTACCTGAATGGCATCTATCTGCATGCCGCATCCAGTTCCGGCGTGCCGATGCTGCGCGCCGTGGCAACCGATGGCCATCGCCTTGCCCGTGTCGAGGCGCCGCTGCCTGCCGGTGCCGCCGGCATGCCGGGTGTGATTGTGCCGCGCAAGACCGTCAGCGAGCTGCGCAAGCTGCTGGAGGGCGGGTCTGCGGAAGTGAAGGTCGAACTCAGCGACACCAAGGTCCGCTTCGCCTTCGGAGAGCTGATCCTGGTTTCCAAGCTGATCGACGGCGCTTTCCCCGAATACGAGCGGGTTATCCCGCGCGACAACGACAAGGTGATGGAGGTCGACAGCAAGGCCTTCTCCGCGGCGGTCGATCGCGTCGCCACGATTTCCACCGAGAAGAGCCGTGCCGTGAAGCTGGCACTGAAGCCCGATGGCCTCGAACTGTCGGCGACCAGCCCCGATCATGGCTCGGCCTCGGAGCAGCTGACGGCGACGTACAGCGCCGCGCCGATCGAGGTGGGTTACAATTCGCGTTACCTGCTGGATATCGCCAGCCAGATCGAGGGCGAGAATGCCCGCTTCCTGCTGGCGGATGCCCTGGCGCCGACCATTGTCCGCGATCCGAGCGATGACGGTGCCCTCTACGTGCTGATGCCGATGCGAGTCTGAATCTGGTGGACAGCGCCGCGCTTGTTGCCGAGGTCCATAAAGACAGTGCTGCGGAGCGGGTCGCGAGCGATCCGGGAACTGCCGTGCTGGGCCTGTCGCTGCGCGATTTCCGGAATTACGGTACGCTGCAGCTGGGCCTGAACGGCCTGCCGGTGGTACTGACCGGGCCGAATGGCGCCGGCAAGACCAATATCCTCGAGGCGCTGTCTTTCCTCAGCCCCGGCCGTGGCCTGCGGCGGGCGCGGCTGTCCGAACTGGGACGGCATGGCGGCGGGCCCCGCTGGGCCGTGCATGCCCGGGTCGCCACCGCGGTGGGCACAATCTCGGTCGGGACGGGGCTGGCGGAACCGGCCGGTGACGAGGATGCCGGCGAGCGGCGGATCGTTCGCATCAATGGCGAGCCGGCGGCAAGTGCGAATGTGCTGAGCGAGTATCTCGATGTGGTCTGGCTGACCCCGCAGATGGATCGCCTGTTCGTCGAAGGCGTCTCGACGCGCCGCCGCTTCATGGACCGGCTGGTTTATGGCCTTGACGGCGGCCATGCCCGTCAGGTGGCGGCCTACGAGCGGGCGATGCGCGAGCGCAACCGGCTGCTCAAGGCCGGCGGTGCGGACCGGGTGTGGCTGGATGCGCTGGAAAGCCAGATGGCCGAGCATGGCGTTGCCGTGGCGGCGGCCCGCCGCGACGGCCTGGCGCGCA
This sequence comes from Ferrovibrio sp., assembly GCF_964218355.1. GTDB lineage: Bacteria > Pseudomonadota > Alphaproteobacteria > Ferrovibrionales > Ferrovibrionaceae > Ferrovibrio. The sequence goes on from NZ_CAXPMC010000005.1 coordinate 14,784, forward strand.
TCGAGGCGGCAATGGCGCTGGCCAGCGGGCCGTTCCCTGCCGCCCGGCTGAGCGCACAGGGCGGCATCGAGGCATGGCTGGCCGAGATGCCGGCCCTCGCCGCCGAAGAACGGTTCCGCCGTCTGCTGGCCGAGCGGCGCGGCTATGACCGCGAGGCCGGCGCGGCTGCCGAGGGGCCGCATCGCAGCGACATGGCCGTCTGGCATGCCGGCAAGGGCCAGGCCGCCGAGCAGTGCTCCACCGGCGAGCAGAAGGCATTGCTGATCGCCATCACCCTGGCCAATGCGCGGCTGGTCCGCGGGCGCCGGCAGATGGCGCCGCTGATGCTGCTGGATGAGGTTTCCGCGCATCTCGATGCCCGGCGGCGGGACGCGCTGTATGACGAACTGCTCGCGCTTGGCGGGCAGGTCTGGCTGACCGGCACCGATGAGGCCCTGTTCGCAGGCCTGTCGGGGCGGGCCGAATTTTTCGGGATTGCCGAAGGCGCCGTGGCGCCGTCGGCAGTCCACTGATGAGGTAGAGAAGATGAGCGAAGCAGCGATGCCGCAGAACGGTGGCGGTAACGGTAACGGGGAGAACTACGATTCCTCCGCCATCAAGGTGCTGAAAGGCCTGGATGCCGTGCGCAAGCGCCCGGGCATGTATATCGGCGACACCGATGACGGCACCGGCCTGCACCACATGGTCTACGAAGTGGTCGACAATGCCATCGACGAGGCGCTGGCTGGCTATTGTGACGAAGCCTATGTCGGCCTCAATCCCGACGGCTCGGTCACCGTACGGGATAACGGTCGCGGCATTCCGGTCGACATCCATCCCGAGGAAGGCGTGTCGGCAGCCGAAGTCATCATGACCCAGCTGCATGCCGGCGGCAAATTCGACCAGAATTCCTACAAGGTATCCGGCGGCCTGCACGGCGTCGGCGTTTCGGTGGTGAATGCGCTGTCGATATGGCTTGATCTGCGCATCTGGCGCGGGGGCAAGGCCTATTACATGCGTTTCCGTCACGGCGATGCCGAGGCGCCGCTGGCCGAGACAGGAGATGCCGAAGGCCGGCGGGGCACCGAGGTGACCTTTCTGCCGTCGCCCGAAACCTTCACCAGGACCGAGTTCGATTTCGCCACCCTGGAGCACCGCCTGCGCGAGCTGGCCTTCCTTAACAACGGCGTCAAGATCGTGCTCGAAGACCTGCGCGGTGTCGAACCGAAGCGTGTCGAGATGCGCTACGAAGGCGGTGTCGAGGCTTTCGTTTCCTATCTCGACCGCAACAAGACGCCGCTGCACAAGCCGCCGGTGGCCATGCGGGGCGAGCGCGATGGCATCGGCGTCGAGATCGCATTGCAGTGGAACGACGGCTATCACGAGACGATGCTGTGTTTCACCAACAATATCCCGCAGCGCGATGGCGGCACGCATCTGGCGGGATTCCGCGGTGCGCTGACCCGCTGCGTCAATGGCTATGCCAATGAAAGCGGTATTGCCAAGAAGGAAAAGGTTTCTCTGACCGGCGACGATGCCCGCGAAGGCCTGACCTGCGTGCTGTCCGTGAAGGTTCCGGATCCGAAATTCTCGTCGCAGACCAAGGACAAGCTGGTTTCCTCGGAAGTCCGGCCGGCGGTCGAGAGCCTGGTCAACGAAATGCTGGCGACCTGGTTCGAGGAGCATCCGGCCGATGCCAGGGTCATCGTTGGCAAGGTGGTCGAAGCCGCAGCGGCGCGGGAAGCGGCCCGCAAGGCCCGCGAGCTGACCCGCCGCAAGGGCGCGCTCGACATCTCTTCCCTGCCGGGCAAGCTGGCGGATTGCCAGGAGCGCGACCCGTCCAAGGCCGAACTGTTCCTGGTCGAGGGTGACTCGGCGGGCGGTTCCGCCAAACAGGGCCGGCACCGGGCCAACCAAGCCGTGCTGCCGCTGCGTGGCAAGATCCTGAATGTCGAGCGGGCCCGCTTCGACAAGATGCTGTCCTCGCAGGAGATCGGCACGCTGATCACGGCGCTCGGCACCGGGATCGGCCACGAGGATTTCGACCTTTCCAAGCTGCGCTACCACAAGATCATCATCATGACCGACGCGGATGTCGACGGCGCGCATATCCGCACGCTGCTGCTGACATTCTTCTTCCGGCAGATGCGTTCCCTGATCGATGCCGGGCACCTGTATATCGCCCAGCCGCCGCTCTACAAGGTCAAGCGCGGGCAGTCGGAGCGGTATCTGAAGGACGAGGCGGCACTGGAGGAATTCCTGATCGGCGAGGGCATGGAAGGGGCCGTGCTCGACCTGCATGACGGCAGCCAGCGGGCCGGCCAGGATCTGCGCGCGCTGCTGGAGCATGCCCGCATTGCCCGCGCCCTGCTCGACTCCATCGGCAAGCGTTATAATCCCTGGATCGTCGAACAGGCCGCGACGCTGGGCATGATGCAGCCCGACATGACGGCGTCGGAAGAAACCGCCGGCAAGGCTGCAGCCAGTCTCGCCGAGCGACTGAATGCGCTGACGCCGGAACTGGAGCGGGGCTGGGTCTGCAGCCTGGCGTCAGACAATGCCATCATCGTGAAGCGCAGCCTGCGCGGCTATACCGAAACCTATGCGCTGGATGCGCAGCTGTTCCGTTCCGCCGAAGCCCGCAAGCTGAACGAGATGGGGCCGGAACTGCGCGCAACCTATCTCAGGCCGGCCACGCTGCGCCGCAAGGACGAGGGGCATGCCGTGCGCGGCCCGCTCGACCTGCTGGAGCGGGTCCAGGCGATCGGCCGGCGCGGCATTACCATGCAGCGTTACAAAGGACTGGGCGAGATGAATCCCGGGCAGCTGTGGGAAACCACGCTGGATCCGGATGCGCGCAGCCTGCTGCAGGTCAAGATCGACCATGCCGAGGATGCCGACAACGTCTTCGAGACCCTGATGGGCGATGTCGTCGAGCCGCGGCGCGACTTCATCCAGTCGAATGCCCTCAATGTGGTGAACCTGGATATCTGAACGCCCCGGAAATCGCCTGGCTCAGAGCAGCCGGCAGGCGCGGTCGAAATCATGCCGCGGCTGCCGGCCGAACAGTTTCGACGGATCGCCATAGCCCAGGTTGCAGAGGAAGTCGGCCTGCCAGCGGCCGTCGGGGAAGAATTCCGCGTTCACCCTGGCGATGTCGAAGCCGCTCATCGGGCCGCAATCGAGGCCGAGCGCGCGGGCGGCGATCATCAGATAGGCGCCCTGCAGGGTGGCATTGCGCTGCGCGGTGGCCTGCGCCATCGGCGGATTGCCGGCGAAGGTGTCGCGCGCTTCCGGCTTGTGCCAGATCTCGGGCATGAATTCGAAGAACTGCGTGTCGCGGGCAATGATCGCGGTGACCGGAGCAGCCATGGTCTTGTCGAGATTGCCCGGCGTCAGTGCCGGCGCCAGCCGCCGTTTGGCTTCCGGCGTGCGCAGAAAGACCACGCGCATCGGCTGGCAATTCATCGACGTGGCACCCATTTTCGCGATGTCATAGACCTCGTGCAGCAGGGCGTCGGACACCGGCCTGTCGAGGAAGCCGTTCTGGGTGCGGGCATCGAGGAATATCTGCGCCAGCGCGCTGTCGGCGATCCTGGTCATCATGGCTCCGGAAGCAGATTGGCGGACGGCGCGATCAGAGGCTGACCGAGCTGCGGATAATGGCGGCGGTGCGCCGCAGGTGCTGTTCCAGCGCGTCTGACGCTGCGGGGGCGTCGCGGCGCATGACGGCATCGAAGATGGCGCGATGTTCGGCCGGCACGTCCCGCGGCTCGGTCGCCAGGGGGACCGACATGCGGCGGTAGCGTTCGCTCTGCTCGTAGAGCATGGCGCGCATGCGCAGCAGCCAGTCATTGCCGCAGGCGGCGACGAGGCTGGCATGATAATCGGCATGGGCGCGGGCCCAGTTCTCGCTGAGATGCTCGGCCTGACCTTCCTCGGTCTCGCTCAGGCGCGACAGCCGGTGCCAGGACGCCACCACGCGGGTCTCCCATGACAGATCGCCGCGGTCCATCGAGGCGCGCAGGCACATGGTTTCGATGGCGATCCGTGCCTCGGTGATGTCGTCGAGTTCCTTCAGCGAGACCGGGCTGACGGTATAGCCGCGCTGCGGTTCGGAGACGACCAGCGCCTCCGACTGCAGCATCGACAGCGCCTCGCGCACGGCACCAAGGCTGACATCGAGATCGGCGGCGAGGCCGGCGATGTTCAGCTTGGTGCCCGGCAGCAGCCGGCACGAGAGGATGTCGGCGCGGATCTGCGCATAGGCGCGCGATGATTTGGTCCCGGCCCCGAGAGGGGTGTCCGGGGCAGGGCGGGGTTCGGCGACAGGGTCAGCGATTTTCATGGAAAAAATATATTGCCAAGCCAAAAATATGCGTGTTAGATAAAAAATACATAAAAAAGCGCAGTTAGACAAGCAGACTGTGCGGGAGGAACGAAGAGATGGCAGCCCCCAGGCGGTCTGGCGTGACCGCAATCCATTCGCTCGACCGCTTCGTTTTCAGCGTGCCGGACCTGAAGGAAGCGAAAGCCTATTTCACCGCCTTCGGGCTGGATGCCAGGGAGGCCGGCGGCCGGCTCGACCTCTATACCTTCGGTCATCCGCATCGCTGGGGCTCCGTGTTCGAGAGCGGCAAGCCGAAAAAGCTCGAATACCTCGCCCTCGGCGTCTATCCGGAGGATTACGACCCGCTGCGCCGGCATCTGGAGGCGATCGGCGTGACGGCCATCGATCCCCATCCGCTGGTCGACGAACAGGGCTTCTGGGTCCGCGACCCCGACGGCATCCCGCTGCAGATCGTGGTGGCCGAGAAGTCTTCGCCCAATGAGAAGGGCGAGGTCTGCGGCCCGTTCACCATGAAGAACCCGATCGGCATCGATATCGGCATCAACCGGCGCAGCATGCAGCCGGTGCGGCCGGTGCGGCTGACCCATGCCCTGCTGTTCTGCTCCGATGTGCCGCGCTCGCTGGATTTCTACGTGAAAGCAATGGGCATGCGGCTGTCCGACCAGTCTGGAGACGGCATCGCCTTCCTGCATGGCGCACATTCCAGCGATCATCACCTGCTGGCTTTTGCCAAGTCCGACGGTCCCGGCCTGCACCATACCAGCTGGGTGGTGCGCGGTGTCGACGAGGTCGGGCTGGGCATGGAGCAGATGATGGCCGCGGGCTATCCGTATGGCTGGGGCGTCGGCCGTCATGTGCTGGGATCGAACTATTTCTATTACCAGCGCGACCCCTGGGGCAGCTTCACCGAATACTCCTATGACATCGATTTCGTCGGTGTCGATACGGACTGGCCTGCTGCCGATCATCCGCCGGAAGATTCCTTCTACCTCTGGGGTCCCGTGGTCCCGGAGGATTTCGTCCACAACCATGAAACCGAAGCCCACGGACGGGGCTGACCCCCAGACCAAGGACCAGCAGGAAGACACACATGCGATTGGTGAATTTTCTCAAGGCAGGCCGCTGCACACTCGGAGCCCGCAAGGGCGACACGATCATTGACCTGACGGCAGCCGGCCTGCCCGACAGCGTCGATGGCCTGCTGGCACTGGGTGCCGACGGACTGGCACAGGCGAAAGCCGCGGCCGAAAAGGGGGGTGCCGGCATCGCTCTCGCATCGGTCGAACTGCTGCCGCCGGTGCTCAATCCATCCAAGGCAATCGCGGTCGGCCTCAACTACATCGACCATGCCGCCGAGAGTCCCTACAAGGATGCGCCGAAATATCCGGTGCTGTTCCACCGTTTCCCTTCATCCTGGGTGGCCCATGGCAAGCCGCTGGTGAAGCCGAAATCCTCCGACCAGTTCGATTACGAGGCCGAGCTGGCGGTGATTGTCGGCAAGGCCGGTCGTCATATCGCCAAAGACAGGGCTCTCGACCATGTTGCCGGCTATTCGCTGTTCAATGACGGGTCGATCCGCGACTACCAGTTCAAGTCGCACCAGTGGATGATCGGCAAGAATTTCGATGCTTCCGGCAGCTTCGGTCCCGATCTGGTTACGGCCGACGAACTGCCACCCGGCGCCGCCGGTCTGCGGATCCAGGCCCGGCTGAATGGCAAGGTCATGCAGGAAGCCAATACCAGGGACATGATCTTCGATGTTGCCACCCTGGTCAGCACCTGCTCGGAAATCTTCGCACTGCAGCCTGGCGACGTCATCATCTCCGGTACGCCGGCCGGGGTCGGATTCGCGCGCAAGCCGCCTGTCTTCATGAAGCAGGGTGACATCATCGAAGTCGAGGTTGAAAAGGTCGGTGTGCTCAGCAACGGCATCGCCAACGAATAAGACCGCCGCGGCCGGACCTGCCGCAATCCCCGGCATCCGTTGCGACGGATGCCGGGCCAGAAACAGAAAAACAAATGGAGGAAACCGTGACACAGAGATTTGGCAAGCTGGCCGTCCGCGCCGGCATCCTGGCCACCATGGCCCTGACCGCATTGCCGGCCGTCATTGCGCAGGCGGCCGAGCCGATCAAGATCGGCTTCTCCATGGCGCTCACCGGCGGCCTTGCAGGCAACGGCAAGGCGGCGCTGGCTGCCATGCAGATCTGGGAAGAAGAAGTGAATGCGAAGGGCGGCCTGATCGGCCGGCCGGTGCAACTGGTGTATTATGACGACCAGAGCAGCGGTGCCACCGTGCCCGGCATCTACACCAAGCTGCTTGATGTCGACAAGGTCGATATCGTGATGTCGGGCTACAGCACGGCCGCCATTGCACCGGCCCTGCCGATCGTGATCCAGCGCAAGATGCTGTTCCAGACGCTGCTCGGCTTCAACATGAACAGCGAATACAAGTACGACCGCTATTTCAGCATGATCCCTGCTGGCCCGGATGCCATCCATAATTTCACCAAGGGCTTCGTCGAAACGGCGATGGCCCTGGACCCGAAGCCGAAGAGTATCGCGATTGTTGCACTGGATGCCGAGTTTCCGAAGCGGGCGGCTGATGGTCTGAAGGACAACCTGAAGAATACCGGCATGAAGATCGTCTATGACCGGTCCTACCCGCCGTCCACGGTGGACTTCCTGCCGGTGATGCGGGCCGTGCAGGCGGCCAAGCCGGACATTGTCTACATGGTATCCTATCCCGTCGATTCGGCTGGCCTGGTCCGTGCCGCCCGCGAAGTCGGCCTCAATGCCCGCATGGTTGGCGGCGGCATGGTTGGTCCGCAGCTCGGCACCTTCAAGGCGGCGATGGGGCCGGCCCTCAACAACATGGTGATCTGGGACACCTATGTGCCGGAGAAGACGCTGAACTTCCCGGGCATCGATCAGCTGCTGGCCAAGTATCAGCCGGTGGCCGCGAAGCTCGGCATTGATCCGCTCGGCTTCTACGTGCCGCCGCTGGCCTATACCAACATGCAGATTCTCGAACAGGCAATCACCGCGGTTGGCAAGATCGATCAGGGTGCCTTGGCGGATTACATGCACAAGCACACTTTCAAGACCGTGCTTGGCGACGTGAAGTTCGACAAATACGGTGAATGGGCCGAGGAGCGCCTGATCCTCGTCCAGTACCGCGGAATCAAGGACAACAACATCGAGCAGTTCAAACAGCCCGGCACGCAGGTAATCCTGTATCCGAAGCAGTTCAAGTCCGGCGACATCGTCACGCCGTTCAACAAGTAAAGACAGTCAGCGGGTAAACAGGACGTGGAACCGGATCTTGGTCTTCTGCTCAATGCCATCGTGTCGGGGCTGCTGCTCGGCGGCTTCTACGCGCTGGCGACGATGGGTCTGACAATCGCCTTCGGCATGCTGGATGTGGTGAATATCGCACATCCGACTTTCATCATCCTTGGCGCCTTTGCCACCTACCTTCTGAGCATGCAGACAGGCCTCGATCCGGTTCTCGCCTGTATCATCCTGCTGCCTCTCTTTTTCCTGTTCGGGCGGTACTTCTACGATCTCTACTATCGGCTTTTCGAGCGGCGCGGCGATTCGGCCATCTCCGGGCTGGCCTTCTTCTTCGGTATCCTGTTCGTCTTCGAGGTATCGCTGTCGATGCTGTTCGGGCCCGAACAGCGCCAGATCGATGTGCCCTATGCATGGACCAGCTTCAGCATAGGTCTGGTGGATTTCCCGCTGCGGATGGTGGTGCCGTGCCTGCTGGCGCTGGCGGCCTTCGCGGCAATCACGGCCTTCTTCCGCTTCACCTTTATCGGCCGTGCGGTGGCTGCAGTGGGGCAGGACGAGGAGGCGCTGCGCTTCGTCGGTATTAACCCGTTACGCATCAAACGGCTTGCTTTCGGCCTGTCCCTGCTGATGGCTGGACTGGCCGGCGGCGGCCTGCTGCTGATCCAGCCGGTCGATCCCTGGTCGGGGCATACCTTCATCGGCAGGGTCTTCGCCATCTGCATCCTGGGCGGGCTGGCATCGATGCGCGGCACGCTGGTCGCGGCCCTGCTGTTCGGCGTGCTGGAAAATATGACCGCCACCTATATCGGCCCGGCCTGGTCGCCAGCGGTGGCTTTTGGCCTTCTGCTGCTGACCCTGGCAGTGCGGCCGCAGGGACTGTTCGCGCGATGATGATGGCGTCAGGTACGGGACGGAAAAATGCTGAGTGAAGTGATCTCTCCCCATCTGGCCGCCGGCCGCAATCCGGCGCTGGCCGGCGCCCGCCGCTTCTATGCCGGTGTTGCTGCCGTGACGCTGGGAATTTTCCTCGCCTTTCACTGGGTGGGCTCGGAGTATCTGTGGTTCTCCAGCTATGTCGTGCTGCAATACGTCGTGCTGGCAACCGCCTGGAACATTCTTGGTGGCTATGCCGGATATGTGAATTTCGGTTCGGCAGCCTTTTTCGCCGTTGGCAGCTATACGACGGTGCTTCTGTACAAACTGGGCATTCCGAGCCTGCCGCTGATGATTCTCGCCGCCGGCGGCGTATCCGGCCTGCTCGGACTTGGCATGGGCTACCTGACGCTGCGCCTGCGCGGGGCATATTTCTCGATTGCCACCCTGTGCCTCGCCGTCCTGCTGCAGACCATTATCACCAACTGGGATTTCCTCGGCGGATCGCGCGGAGCCTATATCATCCGGCCCGATGTGAGCGGCTTCTTTGCCAGCTATGTCGAAGTTCTGTTCGCGGTGATCCTCGGCCTGGCCGCCGGCTCGGTCTGCCTGGCCCGGATCATAGAAAAGTCGAAGCTGGGCTACGGTCTCGCCGCAATCCGGGATGACGAAATCGCGGCCGAGGCATCCGGGGTGCCCACCCTGCGGCTCAAACTGGTTGCCACAACGGTCAGCGGCGCCCTGATGGGCATGGCCGGTGCGCCGATGCCCTATTACGCCACCTTCGTCGAACCAGCGTCGGCCTTCGGCCTGTCCTATGCGGTGAATGCCATGGCGATGCCGCTGATCGGCGGGCTGAAAACATGGCTGGGCCCGGTGATTGGCGCACTGATCCTTGGGTCCGTGCAGCAGGTGGCCACCGTCACTATATCCTCGGCACTGAACCTGCTGCTGGTCGGCCTGCTGCTGATCGCCTTTCTGATCCTCGCGCCCCAGGGAATCATGGGGCTGCTGCGCCGTCGCGGCGGGAGGCCGTCATGACCCCCGCCAGCAATGGCGACCTGCAGCTTGCAGTCAGCGGCCTGCAGAAGCGTTTCGGCGGTTTTGTCGCCCTGTCCGGTGTGGATTTCCAGGCAAAGCGGGGCGAGCGTATCGGCATCATCGGCCCGAACGGATCAGGCAAGAGCACCTTCGTCAATTGCCTGACCGGCGCCATGCGGCATGATGCCGGCGAGATCCGGATGAACGGTCAGGATATCGGCGGCCTGCCGGCGCACCGGCGCGCCTGGAAGGGCCTCAGCCGCACGTTCCAGCTGCCAAGGCCTTTCGGCAGCCTGTCGGTGGCGGAGAACATCTATATTCCCCTGCTCAACTGTGGCGCGATGGACAATGGCAGCAGGGATATTTCCGTGCGCGCGACTGCCGCGCTTGAGCTGGTCGGGCTGGCGGACAAGGCTGATGCCCTGCCGAAAGAGCTGACACAGGTCGAACTGCGCAAGCTGGAACTCGCCAAGACCATTGCTACCGATCCGCAGATCCTGGTTTCCGACGAGGCAATGGCCGGTCTGTCGCATTCGGAAGTGGATGAGATCCTCGCCCTGCTTCTGGAAATCAACAGCCGTGGCACCACCGTCGTGATGATCGAGCATATCATCCGGGCGGTGATGCGGTTTTCGCAGCGGTTGGTGGTTTTCGTCGCTGGCGAGAAGATTGCCGACGGAGATCCGCAGGCAGTGATGGCAATGCCGGAAGTCGAGAGGGCATATCTTGGACAATAGCCTCGAGATCACCGGCGTCGATGCCGGTTATGGCGCCGTGCGTGTGCTGCAGGATGTTTCGCTCAGCGTGCGCTCGGGCGAGGTGGTCACCCTGCTCGGGACCAATGGCAATGGCAAGACCACGCTGATGCGCTGCATCATGGGCCACATGGCGCCGGGCAGGGGCCGCATTGTCGCCACCATCGATGGCGAACGCATTGATCTGACCGGACGACCGACCGAGGAGATCGTCGATCTCGGCATCGCGCTGGTGCCGGAAGGCCGCCGGCTGTTCCCCCGTCTCTCGGTTGAGGAGAACCTGCTGATCGGCGGCTCGCGGCCGGCCGCCCGGGCCTCCATCGGCCGCAACATGGATTACTGTTTCGAAATCTTCCCGCGCCTGCGCGAGCGACGCCAGCAGGCGGTCGGCTCGATGAGCGGTGGCGAACAGCAGATGGTTGCGCTGGGCCGTGCGATCATGTCTGCGCCACGCATCCTGCTGATCGACGAACCGTCCGTTGGTCTCGCACCGATTCTGGTCAGTCGTACCATTGACAAGATTCGCGAGATGAAGGAGCGGCTCGGCCTGACCGTGCTGATGGCCGAACAGAATTTCCACCAGGCGGTACGCATCGCCGACCGCGGCTATGTGATCGTGCATGGCCGCATCGAATTCGAGGGTGATTCGCCGGCGGCGCTGAACGACAACCAGCTCGTCCGCGATTTCTATCTCGGTCACTGACGGACCCGGCGGGAGGAAAGCGCCATGACAGCTTTGCGTCTGGGCTGGATCGGTATCGGCAATATGGGCCTGCCGATCTGCCGCAACCTGCTGAAGGCCGGTTTTGCGCTGACGGCCTACGACATCGATCCGGCGCGGGTGAAGCTGATCGCAGCCGGTGGCGCGGCGCCAGCCACCGATCTCGCCGGACTGGCAGCCGCCAGCGACATCGTGCTGTCCATGGTGCCGAACGATAAGGTATTGCTGGCGCTGGCGGCCGATCTGGCCGGCCTGTTGAAACCGGGCCAGATCTTTGTCGATCTCAGCACCATCTCGCCGGCGACTTCGGCGCAGGTGGCGGAAATGCTGGCTGCTTCGGGTGCCGGCTATCTGCGCGCGCCGGTCTCCGGCAGCACGGCCAATGCCGCCAATGCCAGCCTGTCGATCTACTGTTCCGGGCCGAAGGCGGCTTTCGACCGCTGCCTTCCCGCGCTGCAGGCGATCGGCAGCCGGCAGAGCCATGCGGGCGAAGCCGAGGAAGCACGTATCCTCAAGCTGCTGATCAACATGGTTGTCTGTATCACTCCGGCGGTGGTGGGTGAGGCCCTGGCCTTCGGGTTGCGCAGTGGGCTGCAGTGGGACGCGATGATCGATGCCCTGAACCAGAGTGCGGCGGCCTCGCCACTGATCGGCTACAAGGCCGAGATCATGAAGCGGCGCGACTGGGCGGCGATGGCTCCCGTCGATCTGACCGCCAAGGATCTCGATCTGGCGCTCGACTGGGGGCGGGCGCGGCGTGTGCCGATGCCGTTCAGCGCGCTGGCCCAGCAGATCAACAGCGGCTACCAGGCCAGTGGCGACGGCCAGCTCGATTTTTTCAGCGTGGTGACCTGGCCCGAGCGGCTCAGCAGCCATGCGCCAGCCAAGGAGTAACGGGGTGAGCGACGAAATCACGCAACTGGAAGACCGCCGCTACCGGGCCATGCTGGAAGGGGATGTGGCCGCCCTGGATGCCATGCTGGCGCCTGAACTGGTCTACACCCATTCCAACGCCGAGATGGACAGCAAGGCAAGCTATCTCGATAAGGTAGGGCGCGGCATTTTCCATTACCTCGAGATCGGCCGCGAGGACGAGGAAATCCGCATCCTCGACACTGTCGCCATTGTCACCGGCTGCATGGTCGGCCGGGTCGAGGTCGGCGGGGTCTTGCGCAAGCTGAACAACCGCTTCGTTGCCATCTGGTTGCGGCGCGGAGACAAATGGGAGTTTGTCGTCTACCAGCCGACGCCGGTGCCCGCATGACGGACGCGGTTCCGGGCGGTCAGCGCGCCGCCTCATAGCCGGCAAGAACCGCGGCAAGGTTGGTTCCCAGGATATCCGACAGATAGCCGCCTTCCTGCACGAGAACGGTCGGCAGGTTGAGGCGGGCAAGGGCCTCGCCGATCCGGCGGAAACCCGGCGTGGTGATCCTCAGTCCCGCCAGGGGGTCCGCTTCCGAGGCATCCAGACCCAGCGCCACCACCAGGGCACCGGGAGAAAAGGCGCGGATTGTTGCCGCTGCAGTATCCAGTGCGGCCAGATAGGGGTCATCTCCGGTACCGAGCGGCAGCGGGATGTTGAGATTGGCCCCCAGGCCGTCGCCAGTGCCGCATTCATGGGCATAGCCGACGAAGAACGGGTAATAGCGCGCCGGATCAGCATGCAGCGATACGGTCAGAATGTCGCCGCGCGCATAAAAGATTCCCTGGGTGCCATTGCCATGATGCACATCGACGTCAAGGATCGCGATCCGCTCGTGCCGCTGGCGCAGATGGGCGGCAGCAATGGCACTGTTGTTCAGATAACAGAAACCGCCGGCCATGTCGCGATAGGCATGATGGCCGGGCGGGCGGCACAGCGCGTAGACCGTGTCCTCGCCATCCAGAACCATCTGGGCCGCGGTCGTGGCGGTATCGGCCGCGGCACAGGCGGCGGCGAAGGTGCCGGGCCCGATCGGGCAGGCGGTGTCTGCCGTATGCCAGCCGAGCTTCCCGACGATGTTGGCCGGATAGGCCGCCCCCTGATGACGCATCGGATGGATGTTTGGAATCATTTCGTCACCGGAATCTCCCAGTGCCTGCCATTCGGCAAAGCCGTCGGCAAGGAAGGCGAGGTAGTCCGGACTGTGCACGCGGGCGCGCGGGCCCGCCCCGAAGGTCCGGGCCGGAATGATCGTGTGCCGGCCGCTGTCGAGACCGGCCAGCAGGCGGGTGGCACGTTCCGGCTGTTCGGTGGTTCTGCGGACCTTGCCGCGGACGAGAAAAAACTGCGGGTCGTGGCTCTGGTGCGCTTCGCTGTATACGGCTTTCACGCGGTCGGCTCCGTGGGTTTGGACCGGGCGGTGGCGAGTGTGGCAACCAGCTGGGCGACGCCCCGCCATGGGTCGGTCAGGTGATATTCGAAAGCGGCCAGGATATGCGCCGTATCGCCGTTTTCTATGCTTTCCAGCAGGGGTTCGTGGGTCTGGGCGATGCGGTGGGGGTCATCGTAAAGGCGGCCGATCAGGCCGATCACGATGCGCAGTTCGGAGGCGAGGTCGTCGAACAGCCGCAGCAGGCGGCGGTTGCCCGACATCTCGCAGATCAGCCTGTGGAAGCGGTAATCCTCTTCCACCTGCCGGGCCGGGTCGTTGGTGGCCGCTGTCTCGTACAAGACATCCAGCTGGCGGCGCAGGGCAATGCGGCCTTCCGGGGTCAGCCGTGCCGCCGCCTGGACGGCAGCATGCTTTTCAATGCAGATGCGCAGGTCGTAGAGATCGTCGATATCCGCCGGCGCATGGGTGCGCACGAAAAAGCCGCGGCTCGGGATCGCGACCAGCAGGCCCTGGCTTTCCAGCAGGCGGGCGGCCTCGCGCACCGGCGCCCGGCTGACGCCCAGCTCGCGGGCGATCGCTGCTTCCGCGACTTTGGCGCCGGGTGCAAGGCGGCCGGCAATGATCGCGTCCGTAAGGGCGCGGGCGATCTGGCTGACCAGATCGTGGCTGGCGATGGCCGGCAGCCCCACCGGCTTCGAGGCGAGACGCATGTATCTATGTCCTTGATCCGCTTTGTATCTGCAAAATTGTCGACTGTCGACAGTTTTGTGTTGCGACTCGCTGCAACGCCATGACAGTATGCCCCATCAAACCGGGGATGACGTCATGACTGCGCCGCTGCGGGCTCTATCGAATACCGGCCATGATCCCTTGTGGCAGACGCGGGAGGATCTGGCGGCGGCCTACCGGCTGGTACACCGGCTGGGACTGGACGACAGCATCTACACCCATATCTCGGCGCGGCTGCCGGGCAGCCACGAGCGGTTTCTGATCAACCCCTACGGCATGCGGTTCGAAGAGGTGAAAGCCTCCAACCTGGTGACCGTGGATATCGATGGCCAGGTGGTGGACGACCCGCTCGGACTGGGGATCAACCCGGCCGGGTTCACCATCCACAGCGCGATCCACTCGGCGCGGCCGGATGTGGTCTGCGTGCTGCATACCCATACGGTGGCCGGTGTTGCGGTGTCATGCCAGCAGGACGGGTTGCTGCCGCTGAACCAGTGGTCGATGCAGTTCACCGATCGGATCGCCTATCACACCTACGAGGGCATTGCGCTTGATCTGGACGAGCGTCGCCGCCTGACCGCCGATCTGGGCGACAAGATGGTGTTCATGCTGCGCAACCACGGCCTGCTGACCTGCGGGCGCTCGGTAGCGGAAGCCTTCAAGCTGATGCACAACCTGGAACGCTCCTGTCGTGCCCAGCTTGCAATCCAATCCGCTGGCGCTGCCATCGTTCCGCCGCCACCGGGCATCCCGGAAAAAACCGCCGGACAGTATGAGAAACTCTACAACAAGCTCGAAACGGGCGGCGGCCCGGATATCGAGTGGGAGGCTTTCAAACGGATGCTGGAGCGTACCGATCCGGATTTCCGCACCTGAAACGATCTGTCACACAGAGGGGGTTTGCTGTGCTGAAACGAAGCCTGCTGAGTCTTGCAATCGCCTGCGGGGTTGCCTTTTCCGCCTTTGCGCAGACGCCGAAATCCGGCGGCACCGCGAATGTCATCATCCAGCCCGAGCCGCCCGGCCTGATGCTGGCGATGGTACAGAATGGCCCGACCCAGATGGTCGCCGGCAATATCTATGAAGGCCTGCTGCGCTATAACCCGAAACTGGAGCCGCAGCCGGGTCTGGCCGAGAGCTGGACCATCGCCGATGAAGGCAAGACCTATACATTCAAGCTGCACCGTGGTGTGACCTGGCATGACGGCAAGCCGTTCTCGGCGGCCGACGTGCTGTTCACAATTGACTTCATCAAGCAGACGAATCCGCGCGCCCGCGCCAATCTGGCCCAGGTCGAAAGCGTGACTGCGCCGGACGACTATACGGTGGTGTTCAAGCTGAAGCAGGCCTTCGGTCCCTTCATTGGCATCTTCGAGGTCGGCTCTCTGCCGATGGTGCCCAAGCATATCTATGATGGCATCGACTGGAAAACCGCGCCGGCCAACAACACGCCGATCGGCACCGGCCCCTTCATGTTCAAGGAATGGCAGAAGGGCTCGTTCATCCGTCTGGTGAAGAACCCGAATTACTACATCAAGGGCAAGCCCTATCTGGACGAGATATACTGGCACGTCATCCCGGATGCGGCTGCCCGTTCGGTGGCATTCGAGACCGGCAAGGTCGATATCCTGCCCGGCGGTTCGGTCGAGAATTTCGACGTACCGCGCCTGAGCAAGCTCAAAGATGTCTGTGTGACGGGCAAAGGCTGGGAGTATTTCGGCCCGCTTGCCTGGCTGTGGCTCAACAACCGCCAGGGCCCGACCTCGAACAAGCTGTTCCGCCAGGCCGTGATGTACGCAATGGATCGTGATTTTGCCAAGAACGTGGTCTGGAACGGTCTGGGTGAAGTTGCGTCTGGTCCGATCTCGTCCTCGACGCGGTTTTTCAACAAGGCGCTGGCCAAGTACAAATACGACCCGGCCAAAGCGAAGGCACTGCTCAAGGAAGCCGGCTACAAGGGCGAGAAGGTGCGGTTCATGCCGTTGCCCTATGGCGAGACCTGGCAGCGCTGGGGCGAGGCGGTGCGGCAGAACCTGCAGGATGTCGGCATCAACATCGAAGTGGTCGCCACCGACGTGCCGGGCTACAACCAGAGGCTCTCGGAGTGGGACTACGATATCGGCTTCAGCTATCTGTACCAGTATGGCGATCCTGCGCTGGGCGTTGCCCGCAGCTATATCAGCACCAATATCGCCAAGGGGTCGCCCTTCAACAATGTCGAGGGGTATTCCAATCCGGAAGTTGACAGGCTGTTTGCCGAGGCAGCGGTGGCATTCCCGGATTCCAAGCGCCAGGAGCTGTATGACAAGGTGGTGAGCATTCTGGTCGACGATGTTCCGGTGGCCTGGCAGCTGGAACTGGAATTCCCGACCATTACGCGGTGCAGCGTCAAGAATCTCGTGACGACCGCCATCGGCGTGAACGACGGCTTCCGCGACGCCTGGATCGAGAAGTAAGTCTCCCTCCTCCGCCTGTGACGGCTGTGGCCGTTGCAGGCGGAGGAATGAACTTGCCCTCGTCAATCCAGCCCCAATCGGATTGCTCTGATGCTGTCATTTGTTGCCCAGCGCCTGCTTAAGGCCGTCATCGTTCTTCTGGCGATCATCGTCCTGAATTTCTTTCTGATCCGCGCCGCACCGGGCGATCCTGCCACGGTCATGGCTGGCGAAGCGGGCGCAACCGACGAATTGTTCGTTGCGCAGTTGCGGGAGAAATTCGGTCTCGACCGGCCCATGCACGAACAGCTCTTCATCTACGTGAAAGGGATCGCGAGCCTCGACCTGGGATTTTCCTTTCGCCAGCAGATGCCGGTCGGAAAACTGATCGCCGATCGGTTGCCCGCCACGCTGCTGCTGACCGGCAGCGCCTTCCTGGTTTCGCTCGGTCTTGGCGTGCTGTTCGGCGCACTGGCCGCGCGGCGGGCTGGAAGCTGGTCGGATACCGCCATCACCGTTCTGGCCCTGATCTTCTATGCGACGCCGCTATTCTGGGTCGCGCTGATGGCCATCCTGCTGTTTTCGGTCACGCTCGACTGGCTGCCGAGCTTTGGCTACGAGACCGTCGGAGCCGGTTATACCGGCCTCGCCCATGTTCTCGATGTTGGCGCACATCTGGTGCTGCCGGCGCTGACGCTCGGCCTTTTCTTCATGGCAACCTACGCCCGGATGACGCGGGCTTCGATGCTTGAGGTTGCCCGCCTCGATTTCATCAAGACGGCGCGCGCCAAAGGGTTGCGCGCCGGAGTGATCCAGCGTCGGCATGTTCTGCGCAACGCATTGCTGCCGGTGGTTACCCTGGCTGGCCTGCAGGCGGGAACGCTGGTCGGCGGTGCCGTGCTGACCGAAACGGTCTTTGCCTGGCCGGGTATCGGACGGTTGATGTACGATGCCTTGCTGCAGCGTGACTACAATCTTCTGCTCGGCGTCTTTGTGGTATCCTCGGCCATGGTGCTCGTTTTCAACCTGATCACCGACCTGATTTACCGGCTGGTTGATCCGCGCATCGAGATGGCCGCATGATAGCCCTGTTCAAGCGCCTGTTGCGCAATCCTGGCAGCCTGGTTGGCCTGATCCTGCTGGCGGTGGTTCTCGCCGTGGCGGTTCTCGGGCCGCTTTTCTATCCGAATTCCCCCTGGCGCATGGTGCAAAGGCCTTTTCTTGCGCCATTCACTATCCCCGGCTTTCCGTTCGGCACGGATGCTCTGGGGCGTGATATCGCCGCGGGGCTGGTGCATGGATCGCGGGTCTCACTGCTGGTCGGCCTTGTCTCGACACTCGCAGCCCTGGCAATCGGCGTACCGCTGGGTGCGGCGGCCGGCTATGCCGGCGGCAAGATCGATGATGCGCTGATGCGCTTCACGGAATTCTTCCAGACGATACCGAGCTTTGCCCTGGCTATCGTCCTGGTTGCCATCCTGCAGCCTTCCATTGTCTCGATCGTTGTGGCAATCGCCCTTGTCAGCTGGCCGCCGGTTGCCAGGCTGGTGCGTGGCGAGGTTCTGTCGCTGCGCAGCCGCGAATATGTGCAGGCTGCAATTGTCACCGGACATGGCAATGGCTGGATCATCTGGCGGGAAATCCTGCCCAACACCCTGTCGCCGGTCATCGTGCTGGCTTCCCTGATGGTGGCAACGGCAATTCTTCTCGAATCCTCGCTGTCCTTCCTTGGTCTCGGTGATCCGAACCTGATGTCCTGGGGCTACATGGTCGGTGCCGGCCGTACGGTGATCCGGCAGGCCTGGTGGCTGACGGTATTTCCAGGACTTGCCATCCTGCTGACGGTGCTGGCTCTCAATCTGCTGGGCGAAGGGCTGAATGATGCGCTCAATCCCCGGCTGGCCAGGGAGGGGCGGTAATCATGGCGGATCCTGCGGTTTCCATCCGCAACCTCCGCCTGGCGCTGCCGGCCGGCGGGGATCGTGAGTATGCCGTCGACGGTGTCTCGTTCGACCTGATGCCGGGGCAGATTCTCTGTGTGGTCGGCGAGTCCGGATCCGGAAAATCCATGTGTGCCCACGCCCTGATGGGTTTGCTGCCGCATGCGGTACGACCGGAGGCCGGGGAGATCGTCTATGCGGGCCAGAATCTGGTCGAACTGGACGAGGCCGGGTGGCTGCAACTGCGCGGCCGGCATGTCGCCATGGTGTTCCAGGAGCCGATGACGGCACTGAATCCGCTGATGCGGATCGGCGACCAGATTGCCGAGATGTTCGAGGCACACGGCCTGCTGAGTCCGAAGGAGCGGGTACAGCGTGCGATCGATCTGGCGCGCGAGGTGGGGCTGCCCGATCCGGAGCGGATCGTGCGGGCCTATCCGCACCAGATGTCCGGGGGGCAGCGGCAGCGGGCCATGATTGCCATGGCCCTGGCTCTTGAACCGGCAGTGCTGGTGGCGGACGAGCCGACCACGGCGCTCGATGTCACAACGCAGGCACAGATCCTGAAGCTGATTCATGATCTGCAGCAGCGCCGCAACATGGCGGTGATGTTCATCACCCATGACTTCGGCGTGGTGGCCGAGATTGCCGACTGGGTCGTTGTGCTGCAGCACGGAAAGCTGGTGGAGCAGGGCAGTGCCGACGAGGTTCTGCAGCATCCCCGGCACACCTATACCCGGTCTCTGCTGGCAGCCGTTCCATCGATGCAGCCGCCGGCGCGGGCCTCTCTGGCAGAGCGCCCGAAAGCGGTCGAAGTGATCGGTCTGGGAAAAACCTATGTCACCGGTGGCGGCTGGTTGCGTCCCGCCCGCAGGGTCGAGGCGGCGAGGGATGTCAGCTTTTTCATCCGGCAGGGGGAGACACTGGGGCTGGTCGGTGAATCCGGCTCGGGCAAATCATCGGTGGCCCGGCTGGTGATGCGCCTGACCGAGGCGGATCGTGGCAGCATCCGGCTTGGCGCGACAGATCTGACCCTGATCGGCGGGCAGGCCCTGCGCGACCAGCGCAAGCGCATCCAGATGGTGTTCCAGGATCCGTTCGCATCGCTCAACCCGCGCCGCAAGGTTGGCCGCATCATAGCGGATGGCCCGATTGCCCATGGTGCCGATCCGGCCGCAGCCTTGCAGCTTGCCCGGGAACTGCTCCAGACGGTCGGCCTGGACGCTGCCGCGATCGAACGTTACCCCCATGAATTCTCCGGCGGCCAGCGCCAGCGTATTGGCATCGCCCGCGCCCTTGCACTGGAACCGGAAATCCTTGTTGCCGACGAGGCGGTGTCGGCACTCGATGTTTCGGTTCAGGCGCAGGTGCTGCAGTTGCTGGAAGAGCTGAAGGCGCGACTTGGGCTGTCGATGCTGTTCATCACCCATGATCTTCGGGTTGCCGCACAGGTATGCGACCGTATTGCAGTGATGCAGCGCGGGGAGATTGTCGAACTGAAGCCGGCTGCGGCCTTGTTCTCGGCGCCCGAGCACCCTTATACACGAGAACTGTTGGGGGCGGTGCCAGGACGACGGGCTGTCGAGGCGACCTGAGATGCAGTGTGCTCTTGTCAGCCGCGGCTTCGATCTGCGGGATTATTACGGGAAAGCCTTCGACAAGGTGGCAGACCGGATCCAGATGCAGTCGCATCCCGCCGATGATCCGGCCGAGGTTCGGATGGCGGTGGCCTGGCACCCGCCGGCTGACGCCTTCGATCGCTATCCGAACCTGCAGGCCGTCTGCACTATCGGTGCCGGGGCGGACAATGTGCTGGCCTGTCCCAGCCTGCGCCCCGGGATCGATGTTGTGCGGGTGGTCGACCCGGCGCAGGCCGAGATGATGTCCGGCTTTATCACCTGGCACGTGATCTGGCACCAGCGCCGCTTTGCCAGTTATCTGGCCCAGCAGCGGCGTAGCGAGTGGCGGCGCCTGCCGCAGCGGGCAGCCCGAAGCGTGCCGGTGGCCCTGCTTGGGTATGGCCAGATCGGCAGCCGCGTCGCCGCCGACCTGACGCAGCTTGGATTTCCTGTTCTTGCCTGGAGCCGCACGCCCAAGTCGATGCCACCTGGTATGCGCGGCTTTCACGGCGGGGATGGGCTGTTCGCCATGCTGCGGGAGGCCGAGGTGCTGGTGAACCTGCTGCCACTGACGCCGGAGACGCGCGGCATCCTGAATCGGGATGTCTTTGCGGCCCTGCAACCCGGTGGTTACCTGATCCAGGTGGGACGTGGCGAGCATCTGGCCGAAGCCGATCTGCTGGCGGCGCTGGACAGTGGCCAGCTGGCGGGCGCGTCGCTCGACGTGTTTGCCCGTGAGCCGTTGGCCGGGGATCACGTGTTCTGGCAGCATCCGAAGATCGTTCTGACCCCTCACGACGCTTGCGATGTCAGCAACGATGCGCTGGTGGGAACCCTGCTGTCGACTGCTGAGGCTATAGAGACCGGTCGACGGCCGCCCGGGGCAGTTGACCGTGTGCGCGGCTACTAGGTCCGCTTGCGCCGGTTGGCCGGTGTCGACGGCTTGCGCCTTGTCTTCTTCCCTGTACCGGGGCCGACTGCAGCCAGCAGGTTGGCCTCGTCGCCGCCGGCACAGACCACCAGGATCTGTGCATCCTGGCGCCCGGCCGAGACATAGACATGGCCCATGCCGCTGTCGAAGTAGAGGGAATCGTGAGGACCGAGCCGGATCGGCCTGCGGCCCTCGATATGCACATCGAGCTGGCCCTGCAGGACAAACAGGAATTCCTCGCCACGGTGCCGGACATAGTCAGTAAAGGATTTGCGGTCATGGGCCTTGATGCGGCCGAACATCGGCACCATGCGTTTGGCTGTCAGGGCCGTGGCCAGCATGCGGTAGAGATAGGTCTCGGTTTCGTGTTCCGGGGCATCTGCCGCCCGGGTCAGGGCCAGCGCACCGGTGCTGAAATGGTCGGCCGGCTGATCGAACAGGGTGGCGACATCGAGCTCGAGGCCACGCGCCAGGGCGATGAACTTGTCATAGGCGAGAGCCAGCTGGCCGCGTTCCACTTTCGAGATCGTTGAAATTGCAAGACCGCTGCGGCGGCTGACCTCGGCGAGGGTATGGCCGCGGGCGCGGCGCAGCTCGCGCAGCCGGCCGCCGAGGGAAAACCGGTCATGCGAAGCGGGGGCGGTGGAATCGGGGCGGCTCATGGCCATAGTCTACGGCAGCTGGATCATTTTCTGATCATAAAAAATTTTTCCGATAGGAAAAATAGTCTGGACGCCGTGGCGGAACCGGACAAGACTGGCGCCATGCAACGGGGAAGTCATGTCCGGATATGATGTGATCGTGGTCGGGGCCGGAATTGCGGGGGCGTCGGTGGCCTGGGCCCTGTCGCGGGCCGGCCTGCGCGTGCTGGTGCTCGAGCGGGAAGCGCAGCCCGGCTACCATTCGACCGGCCGCTCGGCAGCGCTGTATGCGGAGACCTATGGCAGCCGGCCGATCCGTGCCCTTACCACCGGCAGCAAGAATTTTTATCTGAGCCCGCCCGAGGGTTTCTGCAGCGTACCGCTGCTGACACCGCGCGGGGCCATGTTCATCGCCCGCGACGGCCAGCAGCCGGCGCTTGAACGGGTGTATGCTGCCGGCAGCCAGCTGGTCGGCAACCTGCGCCTGATGTCTGGACATGAGGCGGAGGCCCTGGTTCCGGCCCTGCTGCCCGGCTATGCGGTGGCGGCGATGATGGAGCCGGACGCGATGGATATTGATGTCGCCGCGTTGCACCAGGGCTTCCTGCGCGGATTGCGGGCGGCTGGCGGTATTGTCGAGACCGATGCCGAACTGCTCGCACTTGGGCGAGCCGGCAGCGGCGACTGGCAGGTTGAGACCCGTTCCGGCCGCCATGCGGCGCCGGTTGTCGTCAATGCGGCAGGGGCGTGGGCCGATGAGATCGGCCGTCTGGCCGGCGCCGCACCGGTTGGTCTCGTGCCGAAGCGCCGCACGGCAGCCACATTCGACCCTCCTGCCGAATATGTGATGGCCGCGGCGCCGATGGTGATCGACGCGGAAGAAAGTTTCTATTTCAAGCCCGATGCCGGCCGCATCCTGGTATCTCCCGCCGACGAAACGCCGTCACCGCCCTGCGATGCGCAGCCAGACGAGTATGATATCGCGGTCATGATGGAACGCCTGGCCGAGGCAACGGCGTTCCGGCCACGCCGGCTGGCATCGAAATGGGCCGGGCTGCGCAGCTTCGTGGCTGATAAGTCGCTGGTTGCCGGCTTCGACCCGGCGGTGCCGGGATTTTTCTGGCTGGCCGGACAGGGCGGCTACGGGGTGCAGACGGCGCCGGCTGCCGGCCGGGCTGCGGCGGCGCTGATCCGTGGCGGGGCTTTTCCCGAGGACCTGGTGGAACTGGGCCTGAGTCCTGCGGACCTGTCTCCGTCACGGCCGGGCCTGCGACAGGAGGCGGCGTGATGGTCTGGCTGTCTGCTGTGGCGGGACTCGTCTTTCTGGTGGCCGGAGGGGCTGTTGCCTATGCGCTGGGCGCCGCTTCCATCCTGACCTTCCTGCTGAGCGACAATGCCCGCTATCTGGCAATCATCCCGCAGCGCATTTTCAGCCAGATCGATGTTTTTGCACTGATGGCGATGCCGTTGTTCATCCTGGCCGGCGAGATCATGAATATCGGCGGCATAACCCGCGCGCTGATCAATGTATCGATGGCGCTGCTGGGGCGGTTTCGCGGTGGCCTCGGGCATGTCAACATCCTCGCATCGGTCTTTTTTGCGGGTATTTCCGGTTCCGCCGTGGCCGATGCCGCCGCGCTGGGCAACACGCTGGTGCCGGCGATGCGGGAAAAAGGCTATACGCCGCTTTACGCGGCCGTGATCACTGCGGCCTCATCGGTGATCGGCCCGATCATTCCGCCTTCCATCGTCATGATCTTCTACGGCGCGATCATGCAGACTTCGGTGGCCGCATTGTTCGTCGGTGGAATCCTGCCGGGACTGCTGTTCGCGGTGGCGTTGTTCGCCGCCAATTCCTATTTCGCACATCGCGACAATCATCCCGGCGGCCGCGGTGCGGATGCCGACTTGCCGCCCCTGCGACCGGCATTGCTGCGCGCCCTGCCGGCGCTGTCCCTGCCGGCGATCATTCTGGGCGGCATCGTCTTCGGCGTCGTGACCCCGACAGAGGCAGCCGGGCTGGCGGTGGTCGCCGCAATCCTGGTTGGAATCCATTATGGCGGCTTTACCTGGGGCGGATTTTACAAGGGTCTCGACCAGACGGCCCGGCTGACCGGCTCGGTCTTCATTATTCTTGGCGCGGTCTCCTGCTTCGGCTGGCTGGCCGGGAACGAGCAGCTGCCCCAGCGTCTGGCCGCGGTGATTACAGAGCTGGGCCTGGGACGACTGG
Organism: Ferrovibrio sp.; assembly: GCF_964218355.1. Taxonomy (GTDB): domain Bacteria; phylum Pseudomonadota; class Alphaproteobacteria; order Ferrovibrionales; family Ferrovibrionaceae; genus Ferrovibrio. The sequence continues at coordinate 38,641 of NZ_CAXPMC010000005.1, forward strand.
AATATCTTCTGGTGCTGAACCTGGTCTTTGTCGCCGCCGGCATGATTCTCGATGCGCCGGTGGCGCTTGCCCTGCTGGTGCCATTGCTGGCGCCGGCTGCAGTCGAGCTGGGTGTGCATCCTGTGCATCTCGGTATTGTCCTGTGCATCAACCTGACGCTCGGAATGGTAACGCCGCCGCTTGGGGCCTGCCTGCTGATCGTTTCCGCGGCGACGAGGGTCGATTACTGGGCGCTGGCCCGCGCCATCATTCCATTCGCACTGATCGAGCTGGCCGTGCTGCTGCTGCTGATTCTTGTTCCGGAAATCAGCCTTTTCCTGCCGGAGGCGTTCGGCTTCATCAGATAATAACGGCAACCAAAAAGAGGGGAGTATCATGCTGGAGATCACATCGATCCGTAGAATGGCCACACTGGCGGCGACGACTGTGCTGCTGCTTGGCGCGGCCGCCGCATCGGCGGCGGAAGTGCGCATCGGCCTCGACTCGCCGGCAGACAAGCAGAAATCCGGCTCCTACGTCTTTGCCGCAGCCATGGCAGATGCGCTGAAAGCGGCCGGCTGGCAGGTCAAGGAAATGCCGGTCAACTCGATCGGTGGGGAGGCCGAGCGTCTGGACCAGGCCTCGCAGGGACTGCTGGAAATCAACATGGCCGACCTCGGGCAGGCCGGGAAGCTCAACAAGCTGATCTTCGGCTATCGCCTGCCGTATCTGTTCGAGTCGCTTGCGCATCTGGATCGCGCCACCAAGGCCAGCAGCATGCTCGGCAAGGTGAATGACGGGCTGAAGGGCAAGGGTATCCGCGTGGTGGCCCTGGTCCCGGTCGGCGGCGGCATGGGCATATTCAACACCAAGCGCCCGGTGATCAGCCCGGCGGATGTCGAGGGCATGCGCATCCGTGCGCTGGACGAAAGCCAGTTGCAGCTGTTCAAGGCATGGGGTGCCAATGGCGTCGTAATCACCATGCCCGAAGTTGCCAATGCCCTGCAGACCGGCATTGCCGATGGTTATGTCAATCCGCCTTTCGTACCTTTCCTGTTCGGGCATACCGATATCCTCAAATACTACACGACCGCCAATGTCGGCCTGCCGCTGCGTATCGCCATGGTCTCATCGGACTGGTATGGCGGGCTGAAGCCGGCCGAGAAGAAGGCGGTGGACGATGCCGTGGCCAAGGGCGAAGCCGCTAACCGCGATTGGGTGAAGACCAGCGACGCGGCGGCTATCGATCAACTGCTGAAAGCCGGCATCAAGGTGGACAGCCTGACGGCGGCAGGCCGCGCCAGGTTCGAGGAACTGTCGCGCAGTATCTATGACACGCTGCTGCCGCCGGACCAGGTCAAGCTGTTCGTCGATGCGGCGGCCAGGGCGCGCTAGGGTCCCGGCATGACCATGATTGTCAGGGTGAGCGACTGGCTCAACAGCATAGTCCGTGCCGCAGCCGGTCTCAGCCTGGTGGTCATGGTCGTCCTGCTCGGGATTCAGGTGGTGGCGCGGTACCTGTTTTCGGATCCGCCGGCCTGGACCGAGGAGGGGGCGCGCTATGCAATGGTCTGGGCCGGCCTGCTTGGTGCAACCATGGCGTTCCGCGCCGGCAGCGATCCGGTTCTGCTGAATCTGCCGGCCCTGCAGTCGGGTGTGGCGGGAATCGCCGCCCGCCTGCTGCGGGCTGCGGCGGTCCTGCTCTTCCTTCTGCCGATCTGGTGGTACTGCATCTTCGGACCGAATGCCGATCCGGCCCGCGGGTTTGTTGCCCGTTCGATGGCAAGGGATACCGAAAGCATGGGGCTGTCGATGGCATGGTTCACCATGGCCCTGCCCCTGTCCATTTCGATCATCGGTGTCCATCTGCTGGCGCAACTGGCCGGGCAGCGTAATCCCCTTCATCACCCGGAAGATCCGTCATGAGAATCTACGCCGCGACGCTCGGTACTGAAACCAACACCTTCTCGCCGATCCCGACATCGCGGGCGAGTTTTGAGGAAACCTTTTATGCGGCGCCCGGGAAGCACCCGGAGCAGATCATGCCGTTCAGTGCCCCCCTCTGGGTGGCGCGCCGGCTGGCAAAAGAGCATGGCCACACCCTGATCGAAGGTCCCGCGGCCTTCGCACAACCGGCCGGCATCACGACGCGGCAGGCTTACGAGGGTCTGCGGGATGAATTGCTGGCCCATCTTGAGGCGTCGCTGCCTGTCGATGTCGTGCTGCTGGGTCTGCATGGCGCAATGGTGGCTGACGGGTATGATGACTGCGAAGGCGACCTGATCGGCAGAATTCGTGCGCTGACTGGTCCCGGCACAGTGATCGGTGGCGAACTCGACCCGCATTGCCAGTTGTCGACAGCCATGCTGGAACAGGCGGATGTGCTGATCTGTTTCAAGGAATACCCGCATATCGACTATGCCGAGCGAGCGGAGGAACTGGTCGATATCTGTTTGCGCGCAGCCGAAAAGAAGGTGCGGCCGGTGATGGCGAGCTTCGACTGCCGGATGATCGACATCTATCACACCACGCGGTCGCCGATGCGCGAATTCGTCGACAGGATGAAGGCGCTGGAAGGGCGGGACGGCATTCTCTCGATTTCTGTCGTGCATGGCTTTCCATGGGCGGACGTGCCGGACCTGTCGACCAGGCTGCTGGTCGTCGCCGATGGCGATGCCGGAAAGGCGGCTGCTCTGGCCGAGACCCTGGGGCGGGAATTGTATGCCCTGCGCGGCAGGACGGCGCCGCGCTATCTCACCATCGATGAAGCACTCGACCAGGCATTGACCCATAACAGTGGTACCGTGGTCATTGCGGATTCCGCCGACAATGCCGGTGGTGGCGCCCCGTCGGATGCAACCTTCCTGCTGCGCCGCCTGCTGGAACGCGGGATCGATGGCGCGGCCCTGGGGCCATTCTGGGATCCGGTTGCCGTTTCGCTGTGCTTTGATGCCGGACAGGATGCTCGCTTCGCCCTGCGTGTCGGCGGCAAGACCGGGCCGATGTCGGGCCAGCCGCTGGATCTCGATGTGGAAGTACGGTCCTTGATCAGGAATGCGGTGCAGAGCTTTGGTGCGGCCCAGATGCCGCTGGGGGATGCCGTCCTGCTGCGGATTCACGGGTTCGACGGGAAACCGGCGGGCGAGGATGTCGAAATCGTGCTGAATACCATCCGCAACCAGGCAAAGGGACGCGAGTTGTTCACCGCCCATGGTGTCGAACTCGAGAAGAAGCGTATCGTGGTAGTGAAATCCAGCCAGCATTTTCACGCGGCCTATGCTCCGGTGGCCCGTGAGGTTCTGTATGTCGGCGGGCCGGGTGCCATTGCGGCGGATATCGGCACGCTGAATTACCGGCGGATCAGCCGGCCGAAATGGCCGTTTGATGCCGATCCGCTGTCGGTCTGAGGGAGGTTGCGATGGAACTCGTGGAATTCCGCAGCCGCTATCCTGCCCGTGATGTTACAGCCGACGGACTCACGTGGCAGGCGGTCGAGGCGCCGGCAGCATCAGAAGGCGTGCCCTGCCTTCTGATGCTGCCGGGCACCCTTGGGACGGCAGAAATCTGGTGGAACCAGATCGCCGCACTGGCCGGGTCGGTCCGCATGCTGGCGGTGACCTATCCGGTGATTGACGACGCGGAACGTCTGGTCGATGGCCTGGTGGCCCTGTGCCGCCAGCGCGGCATCGCCAGAACCTCGGTGATCGGGTCCTCGCTTGGCGGCTTCCTGTCACAGCTTTTTGCCGCGCGGCATTCCGATCTCACTGAGACGCTGTTCATCGGCAATTCCCTGTCGGACCCGGACATCGCCAATGTCACGGGCATGGATATTGCGACGCTGGAAGCATTGCCGGCTGAGGAGCATCGCAAATTCATCCTGGCCTCGGTTGACAGCTGGCCGGAGGCGACCCCGGCGGTAAGCGCAATGAAACAAGTGTTGTATGACAGTGGCAGGCGGTTGCTGACAGCCGAGGCGCTGAAGGCGCGGGTGCTGACCCTGCGCAAGGCCCGGGCGATTCCGAAGCTTGCGATTCCGGACAGCCGGGTCGTGGTGATCGATGCCGAAGACGATCCGTTGATTCCCCGCGCGGTGCAGGATGACGTGGTTCGCCGCTATCCGGGAGGCGAGCATCAGCGCCTGCCCTTCGGTGGACATTATCCCTACGTGGTCGATCCGGAACCCTATACGGCGATCCTGCGCCGCCGGCTGCTGGGCTGAGGGCTACAGCGCCTGCGGATGTGCGGCGCCGTCGAGCAGGATGCTCTGGCCGCTGATATAGCCGGCATGACTGCTGCACAGGAAGGCGCAGAGTCGGCCGAGCTCCGCCGGGTCGCCGAAGCGGCCGGCCGGCAATTCCGCCTTGCGGGCTGCCACCACCTCGTCGAGGCTCTTGCCCTCGCGGTTGGCGCGGAAGCTGAAGTTGGACAACAGCCGGTCGGTGGCGAAGGGGCCCGGAAGCAGGTTGTTCACCGTGACATTGCGGCCGGCAAGGCCACGCACGATGGTGGCGACGAAACCATGCAGGCCGCTGCGTGCCGCGGCACTCAGGCCCTGCGCATCGATCGGATGGCGCACCACGCTGGAAGTGATGTTGACAATGCGGCCGAAACCACGTTCCGCCATGCCATCGGCATAGGCCGAGATCAGGGCGACCGGCGCCAGCATGTTGGTGGCAACGGCCTGCTCCCAGTCCTGCGGTGTCCAGCTGCGATAGCTGCCCGGTGGCGGGCCACCGGCATTGTTGACCAGGATGTCCGGTGCCGCACAGCTGTCCTGCAGGGCCTGCCGGCCTTCCGGCGTGGCGAGGTCGGCGGCAACCGGCGTGACGGAGACGCCATGCTGCCGGGCCATGTCGTCTGCCGCCTGTCGCAGGGCCGAAGCGTCACGGGCATTGAGGATGATATGGACGCCTTCGGCGGCGAGTGCCTCGGCGCAGGCGCGGCCCAGCCCTTTACTGGCGGCGCAGACAATGGCGGTGCGGCCCGCAATACCCAGATCCATGCTTCACTCCGAAACTTGACCCTCAGTCCGCCCAGGGAATCGGCCGGCCGGACATATCGATATACAGGCTTTTCTGGCGCATGTAGGCCTTCAGGCCGTCGCGCGCCTTCTCGCGGCCTATGCCGCTTTCAGCATTGCCACCGAAGGGTGTGGCGATACTGAACTGTTTATAGGTATTGATCCAGACCGTGCCGGCATTCAGTGCGCGGCCGATCCGCCAGGCACGGCGGAAATCGCCGGTCCAGACACCGCTGGCCAGGCCATAGACGCTGTCATTGGCTTCCGCGATCAGGCTGTCCTCGTCGCGGAAGGGCAGAAGAACGCCGACCGGCCCGAAAATCTCTTCCTGTGCCGTGCGGTTGCGATTGTTCAGTCCATCGATCAGTGCCGGCATGAAGTAATTGCCGGCCTGCAGGGCCGCATCGACGGGGCGTGTGCCACCGCAGAGCAGACGTCCGCCTTCCTCGCGGGCCAGCGTCACATAGCCCTCCACCTTGTCGCGATGCTGTGGCGTGATCAGCGGACCGATCTGCGTCCGCTCGCTGACCGGATCGCCGATGCGCAAAGCTGTCACGCGCTCCGCAAGCTTCGCGGTGAAAGCCGGGTATATGCTTTCCTCGATGAAGATGCGTGAGCCGGCGATGCAGCTCTGGCCCTGGCTGGAGAACAGGCCGAACAGAACGCCGTTGATCGCCTGGTCGAGATCGGCATCGGCGAAAACGATGTTCGGCGACTTGCCGCCCAGCTCCAGCGAAACCGGCATGATTTTCTCGGCGGCAACCCGGCCGATGGCGCGGCCTGTGGCGGTGCCGCCGGTGAAGGTGACCTTGGCGATGCCGGGATGCGCGACGAGGGCTGCACCGGTGCTGGCGCCGGTGCCGGGCAGCACGGACAGCAGGCCCTTCGGCAATCCGGCTTCATCCGACAGTTTTGCAAGTTCGAGTGCCAGCAGCGGCGTGAATTCCGATGGTTTGACGATGACGGCATTGCCGGCAGCGAGTGCAGGAGCAACTTTCTGGGCCTCACTGGCAATCGGCGAATTCCAGGGCGTGATGGCAGCGATCACACCCAGCGGTTCCCAGGTTGACAGCGACAGGTAGTTTCCGCGCGAGGGCGTGATGTCGCCTTCCATGGTTTCGCAGACGGCAGCGAAATAGCGGAAGGTGCCCGCGGCACTGGCCACCAGGGCACGGGTTTCGAGGATTGGTTTGCCGTTATCCTGGCGCTGCAGCTGCGCCAGCCGTTCGGCATCCCGCTCGATCAGTGTTGCAATGCGATGCAGGAAAGCCGCCCGCTGGTGTGGCAGCAGGTCCCGCCAGGCCGGATTGCGCATGGCCGCTTGGCCGGCGGCAACCGCGTGGTCGACATCCGCGGCACCAGCCGTGGAAACGACAGCGAGGACACGGTTGTTCACCGGGTTGTGGCTGGCCAGTGGCTCGCCGCGGCCGCTGGTCCAGGTGCCGGCGAGATAGAGTGGAAGCGGAGACATGGCAGAAACTGCTGTTGGGAAGCGGGTGATTGGGGCTTTACAGGCAGCCTAGCTGAACTCTAGGATGTTGCATATAAGAAATGATGATTTATTAGAGAAACAATCTTGCGGCAACGGCCTGTATCGGAGAGACCATGAGCATTCTCGGAATCGACCGGATCACCTATGGCGTCGAGGATTTGCCGGCCTGCCGGCAGTTCTTCCTGGACTGGGGGCTCCGGCTGGTGCGCGAGGATGCGTCCGGCCTCGACTTCGAAAGCCTGAATGGCTGCGAGATCTGGATCCGGCTGATCGCCGATCCGGCCCTGCCGCCGGCCTTCGAGGCGGGAGCCACCCTGCGGCAGGTGATCTGGGGTGCGGAGAATGCGGCCGATATTGCGACTTGCCGGGACAGGATGAGCGGCCAGCCCGGGTTTCACGAGGGCGACGGCACGGTCTTCTGTACCGATCCGAACGGTATGGGCGTGGGGGTGCGGCTGTCGCGCAAGCGGCCTGTGGAAGTGAAGGGCGTGCCGGTCAATACCTGGGACCATGCGGCGCGCATCGACACGCCGGCGCCGATCTACCCGCGGGCCGAGCCCGTCGAGGTCGGACATGTGGTTTTCTTCACCGACACGCTGGAAGCCACGACAGCGTTTTACGAGGCACTCGGTTTTCGTCTGTCCGACCGCTACCCGGGCCGCGGACATTTCCTGCGCTGCTCCGCCCGGGGCGGCCATCATGACCTTTTCCTGTTGCAGACCCCCGATGCCAAGCGGGGTCTGAACCACATCGCGTTCACCGTGCGCGATATCCACGAGGTGTTTGGCGGCGGCCTGCACATATCGCGCTGTGGCTGGGAAACCCAGCTTGGACCGGGCCGGCATCCGATCTCGTCAGCCTATTTCTGGTACTTCAGGAATCCGGCCGGCGCCCTGGTGGAATATTACGCCGACGAGGATGTGCTGACCGAAGCCTGGCAGCCGCGGGATTTCGAGCCCGGGCCGACCGTGTTCGCGGAATGGGCGGTGGCCGGCGGGCTGGATGGCAATACACGCCGGCAGAAGACGGGTGCGCCCGGGCAGGATGGCCGGTTCCTGACCGACAAGCGCTAGACGCGCCGGCGGCCCCGGCTCGGAATCTTCTTTACAGCGGGAGGGGTGGCTTTTACGATGTTGCATATAAGAAATGATGTTTCCGTAATGAAACATATGGAAATCAAGGAGGGTGGTCCAGTGCGGTTCAATCCCTATCTGGCCGGGTTGCGGATCAACGCGGCGGAGCCCAACAAGGGCGGCAGCGAGAATATCGAGCGCCCCCAGGCCGTCGAGAACATCATCCACCAGACCCGCCCGGCCGAACTGACGCCGTTCGAGGACAGTCTTGCTGACACGCTGCAGACGATGTTCCGCGATGGCGTGCAGGAACTTCCGGAGATTGTCGCGCGGTTGAACCAGTCCGGCCTGCGCCACCCGGAAGGAAACTGGACCGAGGCCAACTACCAGACCCTGATGGCCCGCCTGGGCGCCGGCGAAAGCGTGTGAGCCAGTCATGCCTGCCGCGCCCCGCCTGTCCTTCCGGAATGTCACCAAGCGCTTCCCCAATCCGCGGCAGGGCGGCGTGGTCGTTGCCGTCGAGGATGTCACCCTGTCGATAGCCGATGGTGAGGTTGTTTCGCTGATCGGTCCGTCCGGCTGCGGCAAGAGCACCCTGCTCAATATGGGGTCTGGCCTCGACCCGGCCTCGGAAGGCGAAGTGCATGTGGATGGCGAACTGGTGACCAGGCCCAACCGCCATGTTGCGTTCATGCTGCAGAAAGACCTGCTGCTGCCGTGGCGGACGATCCGCGAGAATGTCGAGCTGGGGCTTGAAATCCAGCGTTCGCCAGCCGGTGAGCGGCGCGGCACCGCCCTCGAATTGCTGGCGAAATGCCGGCTCAGTGATTTCGTCAACCACTATCCGCACCAGTTGTCCGGTGGCATGCGCCAGCGTGCGGCACTGGCGCGCACACTGGCGGTCAATCCGAGCGTGCTGCTGATGGATGAACCGTTTTCGGCTCTCGACGCGCAGACCAAGATGGTCCTGCAGCAGGATCTGGGGCGTACCCTTGCTGAAACCGGGAAAACCGCATTGTTCATCACGCATGATCTGGTCGAGGCGATCGCGCTGTCGGACCGCATCCTGGTGATGAGCCAGCGTCCGGGCCGGATCATCGAGGAAATCATGGTCGACATTCCGGACCGGCACAATCCGATGGTCCGCCGGCAGGATCCGAAAGTCGGCGCCTATGTGAAGAGATTGATGGATCTGCTGCATGTCGAAGAAGCCGCAGCATGATGGGGAATATCCAAACGAGGGGAGTATGATCGCTATGATTCGTAAAGCTCTGATTGCCGGCCTGGCCGTGGCCGGCCTGTCTGTTGCGGCAGCACCTGCCGTTCACGCGGAAGATGTCATCTATCTGCTGCCGGCTCCGAAATCGCTGCCGGCCTTCGGCCCCTGGATGGTTGCGGAGGCGCGTGGCTACTTCAAGGCGGAAGGCCTGAATGTCACCTTCCAGGTCGGCAAGGGCGGTGTCGATGTCGCCAAGCAGGTTGGCGCCGGCAATGCCGTCATCGGCGGCGGCATTGGCGACACGTCGATCATCGTCCGTCCGAACGGCGTGCCGGTGAAGACCGTGGCCCTGCTGGGTGGTGGTTCGCTGATGCAGCTGGTGATCAACAAGGACAAGGGCATCAGCACGATCAAGGACCTGAAAGGCAAGACCATCACAGCGATGGCCTATCAGGACACCACCTATTTTGCGCTGCTGGGGATGCTGGCGACCCAGGGCATGACCAAGAATGACGTGAACGCCCAGGCCGCCGGCCCGGTCAATACCTGGAAGCTGTTCATCGCCGGTGAAGCCGACGCCATGGCTGCCGTGCCCGACTGGACCGCCCAGGCCCAGGCCGCCAAGATGAATATCGAGATCATTCCGTCGGACAAATACTTCAAAAGCATGGCGCAGGCGATCATTGCCGCCGACGACGTCATTCAGAAGAACCCGACTCTGATCAAGAAGCTGGTGGGCGCGACGCTGAAAGGCATGAAGGACATCATGACCGATCCCGATGCGGCATCGGTCGACTATGTCAAGGCGGTCCCCGAGCATGCCGGCAAGGAGAAGGCGATGGCCGCCGTCTTCAAGCTGTACAACCAGTATGTCTATCCCGGCCAGGCAACCCTTGGTGCCGTTGATGAGTCCAGGCTGTCTGCCCTGCAGGATTTCTATGTCAAGGAAGGCGTCATCCGCGACAAGACTGCAGTGAAGGACCTCTACACCAACCAGTTTGTCCAGTAAGCGAAGCTGAGCCAGCCTGGCCTGGCCGGCGGGAGATTTCTTGATGCAAGCCGTTCTGTCCCAACCCCACCTGCGCCGCATGATGGCTGGCAGCATCCTGCTGTTCATCGCCTTCCTTGCGGCGTGGCAATGGCTGCCGGGCTGGTTCGGCATTCCGCAATTCATCATCCCGTCGGCCAGCCGGGTGTGGGACGAGTTCCTGCACATGCTGGCGAATGACCGTCTTCTTTATCATACCGGGATCACGGCGATGCAGGTTGCTGCCGGATTTGTTCTCGGTGCCATCCTCGGAGTCTTCGTCGGTTTCCTGCTGGGCATGTCGCCGGCGGCCGAGTTCATGCTGTCGCCGTATATCTTGGCCCTGCAGATCGCGCCGAAGGTGGCCTTTGCGCCGTTGTTCATCATCTGGTTCGGCTACACGGTTTATCCGAAGATATTGGTTGCCATCCTGATCGTGTTCTTTCCGATCATGATCAATGTTCTCGGAGCCGTCCGGGCGATCGATCCGGATATCGTGCGGCTGGCGAAGTCGTTTACGGCAAACCGGCTGCAGGTTTTCTGGAAGATCGAATTTCCGGCCTCGCTGCCGCCGCTTTTTGCCGGATTGCGGATTGCCGCCACGCTTGCCGTGATCGGCGTCGTGGTCGGCGAACTGGTCGGTGGCAATATCGGGCTCGGCTATCTGCTGGCATTCGGCGAAGGTGCCGGTAATACCGCGATGGTGTTTGTTACGATCATACTGCTGACGCTGATCGGCATTCTGCTGTATGGCGCCGTTGTTCTGATCGAAGGCCGGATTCTGCATTATCTGCCGGCCCGCGCCCGCGTGACGACTGAGAGCTGAAGGAGATACCGCCATGGCAATAACCAGTGCAGGCGAGACCGGTACCGCGCAGCCAAGCGAGGCGGCGGCAGTCGAAATCCTGATGAACCGCGGTTTGCGCAACATGTGGTATCCGGTTGCGCCCGGCTGGATGATCGGGCCGGCGCCGGTCGGTCTGACCCGTCTTTCTGAAAATATTGTCTTGTGGCGCGACAGCGCGGGCAAGGTGCATGCCCTTGAGGATCGCTGCCCGCATCGCGGTGCACGGCTTACGCTGGGCTGGAGCCTCGGCGACCGCTTGGCCTGTTGGTATCACGGTGTCGAGGTCCGCGGCGACGGCGTGGTCCCGCGGGTACCGGCGCAGGCGAATGCGCCTATGGAAGGCAAGCGCTGCGTGCGCAGCTACCATGTCGAAGAGCGCGCCGGCACGATATTCGTCTGGTTCGGTGATTCGCTGCATGCCGATCCTGCAGAACTGCAGCTGCCTGACGAGCTGGTGTCGCCGGAATACGAGGCAATTCTCTGCACCGCGCACTGGAAGTGCAATTACCGCTACGCCATCGACAACGTCATGGACCCCATGCACGGGGCCTATCTGCATGCGCAGTCGCATTCGATGGCAGAAGGCGACAAGCATGCGGAAATGCGTCTTCGCAAGACGGATACCGGCTTTGTTTTCGAAAAGGCGAATCAGCGCGGTGTCAACTTCGACTGGACCGAGTTCGGTATCACCAACGCCTTGTGGCTGCGTCTGGAAATTCCCTATGGCAAGCAGGCGGGCCCTGGCGGGGCCTTCACCATTGTCGGTATGGTGGTGCCGGTCGACGAGGAGCATTGCCGGGTGTTCTTCTGGCGCATCCGCAAGATTTCCGGCTGGCAGAAGGATACATGGAAGTTCATGTATCGCGCCCGGCTTGAGAAACTGCACTGGGATGTGCTGGAACAGGACCGGGTCGTCCTCGAGGATATGGCGCCCCAGGCCCGCGAACATGAATTCCTGTACCAGCACGACGCCGGGCTGGGCCGGGTGCGCACCACGCTGCTGAAGGCGGCCCGCGATCAGGTCAAGGCGCTGGCTGCGGCGAAATCCGCAGCCGGGGAAGCGCCCCGTGCCGCCGGCGTTGCGTGAGCCTGCAGGGATGTCGCTGTCCGGGCGGATCATCGTCGTGACCGGGGCCGGCCGCGGACTGGGGCGGGCGTTTGCCGAGGCCTGCGGTCGCGCCGGAGCTGAAACGGTCGTTGTTGCCGATATCAATGCAGACTGGGGAGAGGCGACGGTTGCCGGATTGAAGTCCGCCGGGACGGATTCGGTGTTTCTGCCGATCAACCTGGCGGAACCGGAGTCGATCGCGGCTTTCGGGACGGAACTGGCCAGTCGTTACGGACGGATCGACGGCCTTGTCAATAATGCCGCGATTGCCACCGGGATCGGTGGCAAGACATTTGAAGAGATCGATATCGAAACATGGGACCGTGTGATGACGGTCAATGTGCGCGGGACCTGGCTGGTGATCAAGGCATTGGCGCCGATGCTGCGCAAATCCGGTGCCGGCGGCCGTATCGTCAATCTGGCATCCGACACCGCTATATGGGGCGCTCCACGGCTGCTGCATTACGTATCGAGCAAGGGCGCAATTATCAGCATGACGCGCTCTCTGGCCCGGGAGTTAGGGACAGATGGAATTGCCGTCAATGCCCTCGCGCCCGGCCTGGTGCTTGTCGAGGCCACCGAATATGTCCCGGAGGATCGCAAGCGGCACTATGTCGAGGGGCGTGCCATGCAAAGGGCGCAGCTTCCCGAGGATGTGGTGGGCGCGGCAGTATACCTGCTCGGTGATGGTGCCGGCTTTGTCACCGGTCAGCTTCTGCCTGTCAACGGCGGGTTCGTTTTCAATTGAGCCACAGAGCGATGCTTCAACCTTCTGTCGAATGTACGGAGATGCCTGATGAACGCAGATGATCGGGTACCGCAGGGGAAATACGTGGTTCCGGCCCTGGCTCAGGGCCTGGCGGTCCTGGCGCTGTTCTCCCGCCAGCGGGCAAGCATTACGGCGCCGGAGATTGCACAGGAACTCGGGTTGCCGCGCTCCACGGTCTTCCGTCTCCTCCACACGTTGCAACTGATGGGATTTGTCCAGAAGCAGGGTGACGAGAGGCATTTCAAGTTGGGGCCGGCCGTGCTCAGTCATGGTTTCGAGTACCTGGCTTCACTCGATATTGTCGAGGCCGCACAGCCGATCCTGCAGCGGCTGCGCGATGAAACGGGACTGTCGGCCCATATGGCGGTTCGCGATGGACGCGAAATCGTCTATGTCGCGCGCTATCCGGCCCGTACAACCATTTCCAGCACCGTCAATATCGGAACGCGGTTTCCTGTGCATGCCACGGTGATGGGGCGGATGATGATCTGCAACCTGACGGACGAGCAGCTGCAGGATCTGTTTCCAAGCGATCCGCTGCCGCGTTTCTCCGACCAGACGCCGACCACTCTGGCCGAACTGAAGAAAATCCTCGTCGAGGACGAACGCCGTGGCTATGCCGTCAGCCAGTCATTTTTCGAACGCGGCGTCAGTTCGGTCGCGGCGCCAGTTCGGGACGGAGCTGGCCGGATTGTTGCGGCCATCAACATCACCGCGGTCGATGCCTATGTCGACCTTGAAGCCATGCATGGTGCCCTGAAGGACACCATTCTGGCTGCTTCAGCGCAGATCACCCGGTGGATCCGCCGGGAGGAAACCCGGGGCGAGCCGGCAGTTGGTGCCGAACCCCCTTCAACCCAGAAACGCAGAAAATCCAGTGAGCCCGTTCATGTCTGAGCAGATCACCGTCGGCGAACTGACCGCGCGGTTTCTTGAAGCCTGCGGTGTCGATACAGCCTTCGGGGTTATATCGATCCACAACATGCCGATCCTGGATGCTTTCGGCCAGCGCAATACCATCCGGTTCGTTCCCAGCCGTGGCGAGGCGGGTGCGGTCTGCATGGCGGATGCCTTCGCGCGGGTGCGTGGCGGTCTGGGCGTGGCGATCACCAGCACGGGAACGGCAGCCGGCAATGCCGCCGGAGCCATGGTCGAGGCCCAGACGGCGGGTACACCGCTGCTGCATCTGACCGGGCAGATCGAGCGGCCGTATCTCGACCGGCGCTGGAGTTATATCCACGAGGCGGTCGATCAGCCGGGCATGCTGAAAGCCGTTTCCAAGGCTTTCTTCCGGGTCTGGTCCCCGGAATCGGCACTTGGTGTGCTTCAGGATGCCGTGCGTACGGCCCTGACGGCGCCGGCCGGGCCTGTCAGTGTTGAAATTCCCATTGATGTCCAGGAGGCGCTGGTGGATGTGCCTGCGCGGATCGCGCCGCTGCCGGTTGCTGCGCTGCAGCCCGATCCGAAAGCTCTGGACGCCATGGCCGATCTGCTGGTGCGAGCGAGGCGGCCGGTGATCTGGGCCGGCGGCGGTGCTAGACATGCGGGCGCCGAAATCCGGCAACTGGCCGATATGGGCTTCACCGTGGTTACCAGTGTCCAGGGGCGCGGCATCTTGCCGGAGGATGACCGCCGTACGCTCGGAGCCTTCAATATCTCGCCGCCGGTGGAAGCTTTCTATGCCGGCTGCGACGCCATGCTGGTCGTCGGCTCGCGGCTGCGCGGTAATGAAACCCTGAAATACAGTCTGCGGCTGCCGCGGCCATTGCTGCAGATCGATGCCGATCCCCAGGCCGAGGGGCGAGGCTACAAGGCGGACTGCTTTGTGGCCGGTGATGCCAGGCTTGCGCTGGCCGGCCTGGTCACCCGCCTGCAGTCGCGGATCAATATCGAGGCAGGGTTTCCTGAAGCTGCCGGCAAGGCCAGGGACGAGGCCGAGAAGCAGCTGCGCAAGGGGCTGGGGCCCTATGAAGCGCTGGTGGATGCGCTGCAGGATGCGGTGCCGCGGGATTATGTCTGGGTGCGTGATGTCACCGTATCCAACAGCACCTGGGGCAACCGTCTGCTCAAGCTTTTCGATGCCCGCAACGGCGTGCATGCGCTGGGCGGCGGCATCGGCATGGGGGCGGCCATGGGTATCGGCGCCGCGGTTGCGGCATCCGGCCGCAAGACGGTGGTGTTGTCCGGCGATGGCGGCCTGATGCTGAATCTCGGCGAGCTGGCGACGGCTGCACAGGAGCAGGTTGATCTCCTGCTGATCGTGATGAACGACCGGGGCTATGGCGTGATCCGTAATATCCAGGATGCCCGTTTCGGGGGCCGCAAGTATTATGTCGATCTGCACACGCCGGCCTTTGCCGATCTGGCCCGCAGTCTCGGCTGGCGGCATACCCTGCTTGCCGACCCTGGCCAGGCCCGCGAAGTCTTCGGCCGGGTGATAGCCGAGACCGGTCCGCGCATGATCGAGGTCGACATGCTGGCGATCGGCCCCTATGCATCGGCCTTTGCTGGCCCGCCGGTGCGGAAGGCCTCCTGATGCCAGGCACTGCCGCGGCGCTGCCGCAGATTCTGCTGATTGGCAACGGCGCTGTTGCGGCGGAGGTGCGGGCGGCGGCGAAACGAACGGGCCTGTTCGCCATCGGCGCCGTACTGGTGCGGCCGGCGCGGGTGGCGCAGGTACAGCAGGAATTGCCCGGACTGGCCGTCATCGGCGACCTGTCCGCCCTGGCTTTCCGGCCGGTTATTGCCGTTGAATGTGCCAGCCACAGTGCGGTGCAGGCCTATGGGCCGGCCCTGCTGCGGCAGGGTACGGACCTGGTGGTCGTTTCCATAGGGGCGCTGACGGATGACGGATTATATGCCGCGCTGCACGACGCCGCGAGAGACGGGGGGGCGCGGCTGATCCTGCCGGCTGGCGCCGTTCCAGGGATTGATGCGCTGAATGCGGCAATGGCGGGGGGGCTTGACAGTGTGCGATACGTCTCGCGCAAACCGCCGGCGGCCTGGAAAGGCACGCCCGCAGAGCAGCTGCTTGCCCTGGATACGCTGTCTGAGCCGGCGGAATTCTACAAGGGTACGGCCCGCCGGGCAGCGCAGGAATATCCGAAGAATGCCAATGTTGCCGCCACCGTGGCACTGGCCGGGCTTGGCTTCGATGCGACGGAAGTCCGTATGATCGCGGATCCGTCGGTGCAGGCCAACATTCACGAAATCCATGCGGCCGGAGCATTCGGCGACATGCATCTGACGATCAGGGGCCGGCCGTTGCCGGGCAATCCGAAGACATCGTCGCTGGCAGCCTACAGCACCATCCGTGCCGTGCTGAACCGGGTTAGGCCGGTTGAAATCTGATCCGTCCGGTCAGGTCCGGTCGCTGCGGGACGGGCGTGTATCGCGGATGAAACCGTTGAGCAGCCGGATAAGCTGTTCCATGCGGTTGTGGCTCACATTGGCGAGGAAGGCCTCGCTGCTGGCCTCGACATCAGGCTTCAGGCGGCGATGCAGGCTCAGGCCGCGGTCGGAAACAAAGACCAGCACTTTGCGGCGGTCCGCTTGATCCGGCGCCCGGAACAGCAGGGCGCGTGATACCAGGCGATCAACCAGCTTCGACAGAGCCGGCAAATTGAAGACCGCCTCGGCGGCCAGTTCGCTCATGGAACGGCCGGTCCCGTCGCTGAGGATGTGCAGTACCCGCCACTCCTCTGCCGACAGATCATCCTCGCGCAGCACCGAGACAAGCTGCGTGTCAATCAGGCGCTCTGCCTGCTTTAGGAGCAGTGCAAGATCAGCTTTCATGCGATTTCGTCCTCTGGTCGCCTATAGCATCGCAATTCATCCGCGCACAAGCTGCTTTGTGTGTTTTTCACGTGACTCGCATCCGGAACGGGGCCTTAAATGGCGGCATGACGGGGACAGGCCTGATCCGGAGCGGATCTGAAACGGGGTGCTGGCCGCTGGCGGCGGGCGCCCCCCGTCATCCGGCTGGGCAGTCCTTGTCGTGGCGGGCCGCCCGGCCCGGGCTGCGCCGGAACCGGCAGGGCGATGATTTTTTCTCGGTCGGTCTTTTCGTTCCGCTCAGCAGCGGCGCCGCCGTCTGGGGGCCATCCTGCCTGGCCTGTGCCGAGCTGGCTGTCTCGGAAATCAATCGGGCCGGCGGTTTGCAGGGGCGGGAGGTCCGGGTCATTACCGTGGATGCAGGTGCCGATCCGGCAGATGTGGCGGAAGCCGCAGATGCGCTACTGGAGGACAATCTCCTGGATGCCATTGTCGGCATGCATATCAGCGCGGTGCGCACGGTTCTGGCGCCGCGGGTCGGCGGGCGTGTCCCCTACATTTATACTCCCCTCTATGAAGGCGGGGAAACTGCGGCCGGCGTCTACGCCATTGGCGAAACCCCGGAAGACCAGTTGCTGCCGGCATTGTCCTGGGCAACAGCCGAGCGGCGCATACAGCGCTGGGCGCTGATCGGCAATGACTATGTCTGGCCAAGAGCCAGCCATGCGCAGGCCCGGCGTTTCATCCGGAACCTGGGCGGCGCGGTTGCTGCCGAGGCATATCTGCCGCTGGGAACGGAGGATTTCGAACCCTGCCTCGATGCGCTAGAGAAAATACAGGCCGATGCGGTGCTGCTGTCCCTGGTGGGACAGGATGCCATCGCTTTCAACCGGGCCTTCGGCGCCCGGGGAATGCATCGTCGTCTGCTGCGCCTGTCAATGTCGATCGATGAAGACACATTGCTTGGCATCGGTGCGGAGAATACGGCGAACCTGATTGCCGCGGCTGGCTATTTCACCGGCGTGGATACCGATGCCAACCATGCGTTTATCGAACGCTACCGCAGTCATTTCGGAGTTCGGGCGCCGGTCCCCAGCACCTTGGGGCAGTCGATTTACGAGGGTTTTGCCTTTCTGCAGGAAGCCCAGGCGACCGCCCCCGGCCGCCCGGTATTCATTCCCGGAGCCCGCGGCACCACCTATCTGGATAACAGCCGCAAGATCGGCCCGATTTATCTGGCGGAGGCCGATGGTGTCGAGTTCAGGCTGCTGCCGCAGGCCCGGCAGCCGCGCGGCCCGTTGCGGAGTCGTCTGTGGAACTGACGCTCTGACCAGGAAAAAAGCATGGGCAATGCCTGTGCATTTTTCTGTTGCATAAGAAATATTTTCCCATTTAAGTAATCTCCATGACGCCTGTGCGGCGTTGTGCCGGTTTGCTGTGCCGGCTGGGGGTATCAAGGGGAGAAGTCGCGTGACCTGGATCGCGTATCTTATTGCTGCGGTCATCCTGATCGCCGTGGTCATCCTGTTCCTCAACCGCTTTTACCGCAAGGCAACCCGGGATACGGCACTGATCCGCACCGGCGCGGGCGGACAACGGGTGATCATGGATGGGGGCTGTCTGGCGCTGCCCTTCCTGCACCATGTCTCCGAGGTCAACATGAAGACCTCGCGAATCGAGATTTCCCGGGCCGGCCCGAAAGCCCTGATCACTGGCGACCGCCTGCGTGTCGATATCGAGGTGGAACTGACGGTGCGGGTAACGCCAAGCCCTGCAGGCATTGCCACCGCCGCCCAGGCGCTGGGCAGCAAGGCATTCCGGCAGCAGGATCTGGCCGATCTGATCGATGGTCGCCTGATCGATGCAATGCAGACGGTGGCTGCCAGGGAAAGCATGGACCATCTACATGAAAACCGCGGGGCTTATGTCCGTGAGGTCCGTGATCTTGTGGCCGAGAGTCTGGCGCAGAACGGCCTGACCCTGGAATCCGTCGCCCTGCGCCGATTTGACCAGGCGCCGTTTTCGTCAGTCGACGAGAATAATGCCTTCAATGCCGTCGGTCTGCGCCGTCTGGCCGAGGTGATTGCCGCCAACAAGAAACAGCGGGCTGCAATCGAGGCAGATGCCGATGTTGCCGTGCGCCAGAGCCAGCTTGACGCGATCAAGCGTGTTCTGGTGATCGAACGCGAGCAGGAAGAGGCGCGCTTGTCGCAGACCCGCGAGGTCGAGCGGCTGAAGGCCGAAAACGATGCGCAGGTGGCGGAATTCGGCGCCGATTCACGCCGGCGGGCCGACCAGGCCAGGATCGCCCAGGAGCGGGAAGTCAGGATGCTGGAAATCGCCCGCGACCAGCAGTTGCGCCAGCGCGACCTTGCCGCCGCGCTGGAAACCGAGATGACCCGCCGAGACAATGGCATTGTGCTGGCGCAGAAACGCAGCGAGGAGGCAGCGGCCGAGGCAATGGCCGAGCAGGCCCGCCAGCAGGTCATCCTCGCGCAGGAAGCCGTGCAGACCGAAAAGGATATGGCGATTGCGGAACGGGTGCGTCAGCTGGCGCTGCTGCGGGCCCAGGAGGCTGCAGAAGTCGACGCGACCCGCACACGCAGTGAAACCGAAACCATCCGCGAGCAGGCCAGAGCGGAAGCGGATGCCACAACGGCAAAAGCGGTTGCACAGCGTGCGGCGATGATCGCGGAGTCGGAAGGCCGCAGTTCGATGATTGCGGCAGAGAATACCCTGTCGGATGCCATTATCCGCATGCGGCTGGACAAGAAGCGGATGGAAACACTGCCGGTACTTGTTGGCCAGATGATGAAGCCGGTCGAGAAAATCGATTCAATCCGGATCAGCCAGATCGGTGGTCTGCCGGGCCTAGGCGGAGGTGCCGGAGGTGGCGGCCAAAACGGCGCGGCCATGTCCGGTGGCAGTGGTGGTGGCGACAGGCCGCTGGTGAATCAGGCCGTCGACGGCATCCTTTCCATGGCCCTGCAGCTGCCGGCAGTCCAGAAGCTAGGACAGGAGATCGGTATCGACATTGCGCAGGGCCTGGCCGGAATTTCGCGCGCGGCAGAGGCGCCGCCGCCTTCCGCAGGCAAGGCCTGATCCTTCCGTTTCCCATCCGCCCTGCCGCCTGCTGCTGCCGGGCCTGAGATTAACCAGATCACGAAACCAATGGAGGCTACCCATGCAGTTTGACCGCCGTTCTTTCCTGCAAAGCGCCGCAGCCATCTCGGCGTTGACCGCGACCGGATTTGCCGGCCGGGCCTATGCTGCTGGCGGAGAGATCAAGCTTGCCAGCATCCATGACCTGTCAGGCCTGTTCGATCTGTATGGCAAGCCGATGGACCAGGCCGTGATCCTGGCTCTCGAGGAAATCAATGCGGCGGGTGGCCTGCTCGGCAAGAAGGTTGACCAGGTCACCTATGATACCCAGTCCCAGATTCCGCTCTACACCCAGTTCGGCCAGCAGGCGGCACTCAAGGACAAGGTGTCGGTGGTGCATGGCGGCATTCTCTCTGCCTCACGCGAGGCGATCCGCCCCACTCTCGATCGTTTCAAGACGCTGTATTTCTACAACACCCAATACGAGGGTGGTGTCTGCGACCGTAATATTTTCTGCACCGGCGTGACCCCGGCGCAGTCGGTGGAAGCGCTGATGCCCTATGCCATCAGCAAGTTCGGTAAAAAGATTTACACTCTGGCTGCTGACTACAACTATGGCCAGATCATCTCGAAATGGGTGGCATACTACGCCAAGCAGAATGGCGGAGAGGTGATCCAGACCGACTTCTTCCCGCTCGATGTGTCGGATTTCGGCGCCACCATTGCCAAGGTGCAGAGTGCGAAACCGGATTTCGTGATGTCGGCCCTGGTTGGCGGTGCGCATCTGTCATTCTACCGTCAGTGGGCGGCTGCCGGCATGAAGTCCAAGATAGCGATGGCATCGACCACGCTGGGCGCCGGGAACGAGCAGGTGGTGCTGACGCCGGCCGAAGGCGACGGCATCCTGCTCGCCTACAATTACTCGAAGGAGCTGGACACGCCTGCCAACAAGGCTTTCCTCGACAAGTGGCAGAAAAAATTCGGCGACACCAAGCCAATCCACGAGCTGGCCGTGGCCACCTACCAGGGTGTTCTGCTCTGGGCGGCCGGTGTAAAGAAAGCAGGCAGTATCGATCGCATGAAGGTGATCGAGGCCCTGGAAACCGGCATTTCAATCGATGGCCCGGCCGGAAAGGTCACTGTCGATCCGAAGACCCATCACTGCACCCTGGATGTACATGTCATCGAGGTGAAGGGGCAGAAGATGACCGTCGTAAAAAGCCTGGCGCAGGTCCCGCCGAAGGATACCCAGTCGGTCTGCGACCTGAAGGCAAATCCGAACGACACGAAGCAATACGAGATCAAGATCTGAGCTCCGGTCGATGGACTTCGTCAGCGTTGTTATCATTGAGGTTCTGTACGCCATCGCGAGTCTGGCACTGATCAGTGCCGGCCTCGCGGTAGTGTTCGGCATGATGCGCGTAATCAACCTGGCCCATGGTGAATTTCTGATGATCGGCGGCTATGCCGCCATTGTCTCCGTGCAGGCGGGAATCAACATATACATTGCCATGCTGGTCGTTGCTCCGCTGGTGGTTGGTCTGCTGGGGCTGATCGTTGAGCGTTGTGTGATCCAGTTTCTCTATGGCCGCATGCTGGATACCATGCTGGCAACCTGGGGCCTGAGTCTGCTTCTGACCGGTGCGGTGACCATGATCTTCGGTAACACCACAACCGGAATATCCACGCCGATTGGCGGTTTCAGTATCGGCGCCTATCAGGTCAGCGGATATAACATATTCATCCTCGTGGCTGGCGCCGCCCTGATGGCCGCAATCTTCCTGGTTCTGAAGACGACACGGCTCGGCCTGGTCGCGCGTGGAGCGATGCAGAGCGCCGAGATGACATCCGGCCTTGGTCACAATCCGAAACGGATTTACATGGCGACCTTCACCATCGGTGCGGCATTGTCGGGACTTGCGGGGGGGATTCTGGCGCCGCTGACCGGGCTGACGCCGACCAGCGGCGGCCTTTATGTGGCAAAAGCTTTCATCACGGTCATATCCGGAGGCGCGGCAGTGGTGACCGGCACCTTATCCAGTGCAGGCCTGTTCGGCGCCCTGACACAACTGACCATGCTCGCCTCCACGCCGGTCTGGGGTGATGTTGCAATGCTGTTTGCGGCGATTGTCCTTTTGCGACTGCTGCCGCGGGGCATCACCGGCCGCTTTTTCACCCGGCAGGTATAGATGGCACCCAGCGACAGGAGAAACCGGCACATTCTGGTGGCGGCACTGGGAATGCTGATCCTTGTCGGCCTGCCGCTGGTTGTCGACCTGATCACCCTGCTCGAGGTCAGCATATACATTGTCTATGCCATCCTGGCGCTCAGCCTCGGGTTTATCTGGGGCTATGGGGGAATCCTGTGCTTCGGCCAGGCCGCATTTTTCGGCCTCGGTGCCTACACCTATGCCGTTGCCGCAATCAATGTCGGGGAGAGTACCGGGCCGTTCCTGCTGGCAATCGTGCTGCCCGGGGCCTTCGCCTTCCTGCTGGGCGCCATGATGTTCTACGGGCGGATCAGCGATGTCTATATGGGAGTGATGACACTGGTTGTCACGCTCATCCTCTTCAAGTTCATTAACTCGACGGCCAACGAAACCTGGGTGGTCGGGACCGCACGGTTGGGCGGTTTCAATGGCATCCCGAGCTTTCCAACCCTGAATATTCCGGGCGATCCCGGGGCCGTACTCGATCCTGAGCAGTTTTTCTATGTAGCAATGGCTTTCCTGATCGGGGTCTATTTCCTGCTGCACTGGCTGATGACCACGCATTTCGGCCGGGTGGTGGTGGCCATCCGCGAGAACGAGACTAGGGCCGAGCTGCTGGGTTATGACGTCCGCCTTTACAAGACGGCCGTGTTTGCCATCGGTGGTGCCGTCGGCGGTCTGGCCGGCGCCTTGTTTGCCAACTGGGGGAATTTCGTCAGTCCCGGCCTGTTCGGCCTGGCGCAGTCGGCGACCATTATCATCTGGGTGATCGTCGGTGGCCTCGGCACCCTGCTCGGACCGGTGATCGGTGCCGTGCTGATCCAGTACATCACCACACTGCTGGGCCAGCAGGGGGTGATTAACAATGCCTTCGTGCTCGGTGCTATCCTTGTTCTGTTCGTTCTGCTTCTGCCAAAGGGATTGGCGCCGGCCATCATGCAGATTGTGACCCGGCGCCGCAGGCCGGTGCGATCCAAACCGCAGCGAGGCGGCCATGGCAGTTAAAGGCGCGGTGGTTCTGGAGACGCGGGCCCTCAGCATGCGGTTCGGAGGGGTGGTCGCGGTCGATAATGTTGATTTCGAATTGCGTGAAGGCGAATTGCGCTGCCTGATCGGGCCGAATGGTGCAGGCAAGTCCACCTTCTTCAAATGTCTGACCGGCCAGCTGACTCCGTCGGCAGGCGAGGTGCTGATCGCGGACAAACCGGTGGCGGGCCTGCCGCCCTGCCGCATTGCCGATGCCGGTATCGGGGTGAAGACACAGACCCCAAGCCTGTTCAATGGCCTGACCGTGCGGGAGCATCTTGCCCTGGCAGTCGAGCGGCACCACAGGGGGGCGGAGGCAGCCGCGCGGGTCACCGAGCTGACCGAACGCTTCGCCCTGGGCGACCTGTCAGCACGGATTGTCGGCGAACTGGCCCATGGCCAGCGCCAGCAGGTCGAGATCGCCATGGTGGTGGCTGCCGATCCGTGGCTGGTCCTCCTGGATGAACCCGCGGCCGGCATGACCCATGACGAGGTCGAGCGCATGGTTGTCCTGATCCGCGAAATCAACCGCCATACCACCATGATCATTGTCGAGCACGACATGCAGTTCATCCGGATGATCGGCGACCAGGTCACGGTGTTTCACCAGGGCGCGATCCTGATCGAGGATCATGTTGATGTGGTGCTCTCGGATGCCCGTGTGCGTGAAGTCTATCTGGGGGCCTGAGGCGATGGCGGCGACAGAGCATACCGGTAACGGGAATGGCAAAGATGTCCTGCTGAAAATCCGCGGGCTGTCGGCTGGCTATGGCAAGATTCCCGTACTGCATGATCTGGATTTCGAGGTCAGGCCGGGCGAGACAGTCGGCATCCTCGGCCACAATGGCATGGGCAAGACCACCCTGCTGAAGACTCTGATGGGCTATATCCGGCCGGCCGGAGGGCGGATCGCTTTCGACGGCGAAGATATTACCGCCCTGCCGCCCTTCGAAAGAAGCCGCGCCGGCATCGGCTATGTACCGCAGGGGCGGGGTATTTTCCCGGACCTGACAGCCCACGAGAATCTGCGCATGGCTCTGATCGGCACGGATGAGGGGCCCATCGACCGCATCCTTGAGGAGATTCCGCGACTGGAGCGGCTGCTCGACCGGCGGGGCGGCAGCCTCAGTGGCGGTGAGCAGCAGCTACTGGCCCTGGCCCGCTGCCTGGCCGGCGAACCGCGGCTGGCCCTGCTGGACGAGCCGACTGAGGGCATCCAGCCCTCCATCATCAAGGAAATGGCGGTTCTGCTGCGGCAGCTGGTGAAAGCGCGCGGCCTGACCGTGCTGCTGGTCGAGCAGAATCTTGATTTCATTGCCCAGCTTTCCGACCGGGTGCTGATCCTGCAGAAGGGGCGCATCACCGGGGAGGTGAAAGGCAGCGAGATTCATAGCGCTGCGATCATCGAGGAATTTGCCGGCTTTGGTGCCGGCCGTCGCCTTTCCGGGCCGGGGACGGCCCAGCCGATGATGCCGCGGCCGGCCACAACCGCCGTCCCCCTGCCGCAGGCCCAGCGGCCAGCACCCATTCAGATGCAGGGCGGACTTGTATCTGGCCTGTCGACCTCCCTGCCGCTGCAGCGGCCGCGGCCATCGGCCGTTCATCCACCGCCTGCTTCCGCTTCCACCGATCCTGCGAGGACCAGTTACATGACTGTCAAGCGTCCGACCGAGTCGCAGTTGCGCGATATCGTGGCCGAGTTCGGCATGGCGATGAGCGACGATACGCTGCGGACCTATCTCAGCCTGATGGAAGGCACCATTCAGGCCTACGACACTGTCGACGCCCTGCCGGATTTCCTGCCGCCGGTGGATTATCCGCGCACGCCGGGCTACCGGCCCCAGCCGGCGGAGAATCCGCTGAATGCCTGGTATGTGAAGGCCGAGGTGCGCGGTGCGCCGCGCGGGCCTCTGTCCGGAAAGAAAGTCGTGCTGAAGGACAATGTCTGCCTGGCCGGTGTGCCGATGATGAATGGTGCCTCCACGCTGGAAGGCTATGTCCCGGATGTGGATGCCACGGTGGTGACGCGCATTCTCGATGCCGGCGGCACGATCGTCGGCAAGGCCCATTGTGAATATTTCTGTCTGTCCGGCGGCAGCCACACCAATGCCACCGGCCCGGTCCATAATCCATGGAAGATGGGGTACTCGGCGGGCGGGTCATCATCCGGCTGCGGGGCCCTGGTCGGTGCCGGCGAGGTCGAGATGGCGATCGGCGGTGACCAGGGTGGTTCAATCCGCATGCCGGGTTCGCTCTGTGGCATCTACGGCATGAAGCCGACCCACGGCCTGGTGCCATACAGCGGCATTATGCCGATCGAGATCACCATCGATCATACCGGGCCGATGACGCGCACCGTGGCCGACAACGCACTGCTGCTGGAGGTCATTGCTGGCGAAGATGGACTCGATCCGCGCCAGTATGCCCCCAAGGTTGACAAATACACGGCTGCACTCGGCCGCGGCGTCAAGGGCATGCGGATCGGTGTGGTGAAGGAAAGCTTCGCCGTTCCTGGCATGCAGGATGATGTGGTTCAGAAGGTCCGCGCCGCAGCGGAGCTGTACCGCCAGCTCGGTGCCCAGGTCGAGGAAGTATCGGTGCCAATGCACAGTCTGGGCACGGCGATCTGGACGCCGATCGCCCTCGAAGGCCTGACCGACCTGATGATGAACGGCAATGGGTTCGGCACCAACTGGAAGGGGCTTTATGTCACCAGCCTGCTGGATGCCCATGCCAACTGGCGCAGCCGCGCTGATGAGTTGTCGGACAGTCTGAAAATATCGATGTTCATCGGCCAGTATTTCCTCAAGCATTATCGCGGCCATTATTATGCCAAGGCGCAGAATCTGGCCCGCCAGCTGAGGCTGGCCTACGATGCGGCACTGGATCGTTGCGACCTTCTGCTGATGCCGACCCTGCCGATGAAGGCGCAGCCGCTGCCGCCGCCGGGCAGCGGCCCGGAACTGGTTATTCAGCGGGCCTTCGAAATTCTGCCGAATACCGCGCCGTTCGACACGACGGGACATCCGGCGATGACGGTGCCCTGCGGTCTCAGCGAAGGGCTGCCCATTGGTGTGATGCTGATCGGCAAGCACTGGAACGAGGCCACCATCTACCAGGCAGCCCACGCTTTTGAACAGGCTGACGACTGGCGTAATATGTAGGCGGGTTCGAAACCGGCTGCATCAGATAGCCGGATATATACCGCAGGAGGAAACAGCCATGAACCGCCTCACCGAGGCCTATACCCGCGGCGAGAGCGCGGAGCCCCTGCTGCGCCTGACCGTTCACGGCCTGCTGGCCCGGACGGTTGAGCGGCATGGTGCCCGCGAGGCGCTGGTCGTGCGCCACCAGGGAATCCGCTGGAGCTACTACGATCTGGCGCGCGCCGTGGATGATCTGGCCGCCGGGCTTCTGGCGCTTGGCCTGCAGAAGGGCGACCGTATCGGCATCTGGTCGCCGAACCGGGCGGAATGGGTGGTGGCGCAATTCGCCACGGCCAGGATCGGCCTGATCCTGGTGAACATCAATCCGGCCTACCGCATCGCCGAACTGGAATTTGCCCTCAACAAGGTGCAGGCAAAGGCCCTGATCGTGGCGCCGCGGTTCAAGACCAGCGACTATCTCGGCATGCTGCTGGAACTGGCACCGGATCTGGCGGAAGGGGATCCGGGGGCGCTGCATCTGAAGCGTCTGCCGCATCTGCGCTGCATCGTCAGGCTGGGCGAGGAGAAAACGCCGGGCATGGTGAATTACGACGCCGTTCTGCGGCTGGCAGGCCCGGCCCAGCGCGCCCGTCTTGATCAGATCGCGGCCGGCCTCGATCCGGACGAGGCGATCAACATCCAGTTCACCAGCGGCACCACCGGCCTGCCCAAGGGCGCAACCCTGACCCACTACAATATCGTCAACAATGGCTATTTCACCGCCCGCTGCATGAAGCTGTCGGAACGTGACCGGCTCTGCATCCCGGTGCCGCTGTATCACTGTTTCGGCATGGTGCTGTCGAACCTGGCCTGCGTCAGCCATGGCGCCTGCATGGTATTCCCCGGAGAGGGCTTTGACGCAAAGGACGTGCTGGAGGCGGTGCAGGCCGAACGCTGCACGGCGTTGCATGGTGTGCCGACCATGTTCATCGCCGAGCTGGACCATCCGGATTTCGGCAGCTACGACCTGTCCAGCCTGCGCACCGGCATCATGGCCGGCGCTCCCTGCCCGATCGAGGTGATGAAGCGGGTGGTGCGCGACATGGGCATGCGCGAGGTGACGATCGCTTATGGCATGACGGAAACCAGTCCGGTCTCGTTCCAGAGCGGTGTGGATGATCCGCTTGAACGGCGGGTAGCGACCGTCGGGCGGATTCATCCCCATGTTGAGGTCAAGATCGTCGGGGAGCGGGGCGAGACTTTGAGGCCAGGCGAGAAGGGTGAGCTGTGTACCCGGGGTTATTCGGTGATGCGGGGCTACTGGGACGAGCCGGGGAAGACGGCCGAGGCGGTGGATGCCGCCGGCTGGATGCATACCGGTGATCTGGCGGTTCTCGACGAGGAGGGGTATTGCAACATCGTCGGCCGGGTGAAGGACATGGTGATCCGCGGTGGTGAAAATCTGTTTCCGCGTGAGATCGAGGAATATCTGTTCCGCCACCCGAATGTGCAGGATGTCCAGGTTTTCGGCGTCCCCGATGCGAAATACGGTGAGGAGCTTTGTGCCTGGATCGTGCCGAAGCCGGGCAGCCAGCCGACCGAGGAAGATATCCGCGGCTTCTGCCGCGGGCAGATCGCGCACCAGAAAATTCCACGCTATATTCGCTTCGTCGATGCCTTTCCGGTCACGGTGACAGGGAAGGCGCAGAAATTCATGATGCGGAAGGCGATGGTCGAGGAACTCGGTCTGAGGGAGGCGGCCACGGCATGATCCGGGCGAAGGAGGCATCCTGGCAATGACGATCGAGATCCGGCCCGATGATGCGCTGATCGTGATCGACGTGCAGAACGACTTCTGCCCCGGCGGCGCCCTCGCGGTGCCGGACGGCGATGCGGTTGTGCCGGTGATCAACGGCCTGATCGGGCGCTTCGCCCATGTGATCCTGACCCAGGACTGGCATCCGGCCGGGCACCGTTCTTTTGCCTCGACGCATCCCGGCCGCCAACCCTTCGAGAGCATCGCGTGGAGCTACGGCCCGCAGACCCTGTGGCCGGATCACTGCATCCAGGGCAGCACCGGCGCAGAGTTCCACCCGGACCTGCGCGTCGATACGGCGGAACTGGTGATCCGCAAGGGCTTTCGCGGCGAGATCGATTCCTATTCGGCCTTCATGGAGAACGACAAGACATCCCGCACCGGCCTCGCCGGTTATCTGCGCGAGCGGCGGCTGAACCGCCTGTTCTTCTGCGGTCTGGCACTGGACTTCTGCGTCGGCTGGTCTGCGCTGGACGGTCGCCGGGAGAGTTTCCCGGCCTATCTGATAGAGGATGCCTGCCGGGCCATCGACCTGAATGGCAGTCGCGCCGGCGCTCTGGAGCAGTTGCAGGCCGCCGATGTGCAGGTGATAACCGCGGGTCAGTTCGTCTGAAGCGTGCTTCTGTTCAAGCGGCAGCAGTCTGTTCTGCCGACGTGAACTGTCCCGCCGTGGCATTCCACTCCGTCAGCCAGGCCTTGGGGCGGCCCGCCCGGCCGGGATCGAATGCCACCTGCCAGCGCGGGTTGCGGCCATCGCTCGGGCTGGGCCGGATCTGCCAGCGGGTCAGGGCTGCGGAAGCGCCATGGTCGCGGCGGAGCAGGAAACCGAGGACCTGCCCGGAGGCCGCCGCTGCCTGCAGCCGCCGGGAAGCGGCCAGGTCCGGGCCATCCACTTCGGCCACCACGGCCGCGTAGCCCGGGCTGCGCAGGGCATCTTCGAAAGCCAGCAGCCGGTCCTGGGCGCGCCGTGTCCAGGCAACGGTCAGGCGGCGATGGTCGAAGCCGTAGGCGGCGAAGGCCGGGGCATGGAATTGCGGCTCCGGGGTGATCCACAGCACGGGACGGCTGCGCCTGACCTGGCCAAGATACGCCGCCAGGAAACCGGTCACGGCCTGTGGCGGACCGATCAGGTCGTGAAGGCTGCCGGCTGGCAGGCCGCCCCAGGGCAGGGCCGAGTCGATCTCCGCATCCCCGAAGGGGGCGACCTTCCCGGCAAGGACCCGGCTGCTGACGGTCAGGCGGTCGATCCGGCTGCGCAGGCCGGCAATCAGGCTGGGGGAAGGTGACAGGGACATCGGTTTCTCCATGAATGACACTGTATGTTCTATTATTGATCGTAAAAATTTCCAATATGTTCTTATTCCCAATTATATACTTGACTGAACGGTGTGATTATGGAAAATGAGAACGGACAGGCCGGCGCTCTCGAAGAAGTCGAGAGAGAAGTCGCCGATATGATCTGGGAATACGAAAACCGCCCTGGTGAATTAGGGGGAGCGTTTGCGCGAAAACTTGTGGCGCATATTCTCGGGCATAAAGATATCCAACAAATCATGAGAGAACGTGGATGTCTCTTTACTCAGGTCGAGACAGTCTTGCCCAAGTTTTAGAACGCGCTTGAATGTGAATTGTTTTTGATTGATGCGGTGATGTTGCTTATTGGCATCCATTCTAACAAAGGTGAATGTCTGCTTATTTAAATCCCATTTGCTGAGAGTTCCGTGTATCAGCCAATGCCGCGCGTCAATAATCGGATGCATCCTTTCGATCATGCCTTTAACTCTAGGCTCAAGGTGCATGATGCTAGGCGTGGTCTTAAAACACTTCTTTATAAATTCCATTTTGCGGCGCAGTTCTGTTGGAATAGTAGATTCTCCGTGCGGTGATCGCGCTCTTGTATAGATAATTTCAACCCACTGAGTCAGCCCTTGCTCCACAAAAGCCCATGGAATTACTAACTGCCCAACCGACAGATAGAGGGCGTTGTGAAAATCCTCGTCTGGAGTCATGTCCATGACCAAATCCCCCGATGATGCAAAGCGCGACGAGGTGCTGAAGCGGATGCTTCAGACCCCGCCAACACGAAACAAGCCTATGGGGAAAGGGGCTAAGAGTCCCGAGGGAAACGACGCTTCAAAATCGCCAGCCCAAGGAAAGCGTAAACGGAGCGTCGTACTGCCGCAGGACTGAGCGGCTTATGCGCTGTGAGACCGCCGATAGGTCAGACGCTTGCCTTCCGCACCCTTATGGGAAAGCACGGCGCGGGCGTCATCTTCAATCTTGCGGGCGTTGTAGCGGAAATCGAATTCCGCCAGATAGCGGTGCAGATGCTTCTCGCCGCAATGCTGGTAGACGCCCTTCATGCCGCGCTTGAAGATCGAGAAATAGCCTTCAATGGTGTTGGTATGCACGGGGCCACGGGCGTATTCCTTGGCCGAGTGGTTCACCGTCTCGTGCTGTGAGACGTACAGGTCCGCATCGGTATAGAGGCGGCTTTCATCGGTGTAGAGCGTGGCGTTGACGGTCACGTTCTTGGAGACGATTTCCAGCACCGTGTTCTTGGTGGCGCGCTCGACATGGAACGAGCGGACATTGCCGCCACGCTCGACCAGAGAGACGATAGCGCGCTTGTTGGCAGGACCACGGGCGCCGGCCTTGTGATAGGGCTTGCCGTCCGAGCGGGTCATGGTGGGTTCGTCCACCTTGCCAAAATAGGTCTCGTCGGCTTCCACAGGCTGGCCGCGGCCGCCCATGGGGCCCGGACTGGTGTCCTTCATGCTCTCGCGGATGCGATGGGCCATGAACCAAGCGGTCTTGTAGGTGACGCCCAGCATGCGGTGAAGCTGGTGGGCGCTCATCCCCTTCTTGGAGGCGCACAGCAGATGGGTAGCCAGTACCCACTTATGCAGGGGGACATGGCTGCGCTCGTAAACGGTGCCGACGCGGACGGTGTACTTCTTGCGGCAGGCCGAGCAGTGATACCAGCCGTCGCCCATGGACTGGCCGCCCAGCGCCTTGGACTCGTCCGTCACCCCGCAATAGGGGCAGGAAGGGCCATCCGGCCAGCGGATCGCCTCCAGATGGGCGCGGGCTGCGGCTTCGTCGGTGAAGATGGGATTGGTCAGGTCGGTCATGGGCTTATCCTCAGGGGCCCTTTATACCGAACGGACGATGTTCAGTCAAGTATATAATTAGGTTCTTATTCCTATCCGAGTGCCTGCGGAGCATCGGAGCAAAGCCCGGTGCGGGCGAATTGCCTCCCCGGGAGGCATGCTCCAGAAAACGGTGGATAAGATTCCGCGTCCCGTTGACTCCCGCGACGGTCCCGTGACAGCGTGAATAAAATTTCACCACCTGAAATTTTATCATGGGCAAGCGCGCATCCACGACTTCTGCCATGGAAGACGACGATCAGGGCCTCGCGGCCCGGGCGGCCTGGCTGTCCTATATCGGCGGCTATACCCAGCAGCAGATTGCCGATCGCCTGCGGGTATCCCAGGCCAAGGCGCATCGCCTGATCGCCGACGCCCTGCGCCGCGGCCTGGTCAAGGTTTTCGTCCAGGGCGTGCCCGCGGAATGCGCCCGCATGGAAGATGCCCTGCGGGAGCGGTTCGGCCTGGCCAGCTGCATGGTGGCGCCATCTCTGACCCCTGCCGATCCGGCCGGCAGCGAAAGCCATGCCTTTGCGGCCATCGGTGCGGCCGGGGCACGGCTGCTGCACCAGGTTCTGACCACGGAAAAGATTGCCGTCGTGGGTGTCGGCAAGGGCCGCACGCTGGCTGCCGTGGTCCAGCATCTGCCCGAAGTGGTCCGCCCGGACCTGAAAGTGGTCGCGGTTTCCGGCAGCCTCAACCGCAATCTGGCCGCCAATCCGCTCGACATCGTGCTGCGTCTGAGCGAGCGCACCGGCGGCCAGGGTTATTTCCTGCCGGTGCCATATCTGGCCCCGAGCGAAGCGGAGCGCGAGGTCCTGCTGGCACAGAAAAGCGTCGGCGACATGTTGCAGCTGGCGCGCCGGGCCGATCTGGTCATGGTCGGGATCGGCAGCCTCGAGGCCGACGCCCATCTGCGCCAGATCGGCATGCTGAACGAGCGTGAATGGAGCGAATTGCGGGCGCAGGGGGCGGTTGGCGACCTGATGGGCAGCTTCATCGACGAGGCCGGCCGCCCGGTTGCAGCTTCGCTGAACCGCCTGTCTATGGGGCTGGGCATCGCCGATCTGAAAGGCCGCCGTGTGGTTGGCCTTGCCGGCGGAGCACGCAAGGCGAGGGCGATTCTGGCGGCCCTGCATACCGGTGCCCTGAGCGACCTGGTGATCGACGAGGATGCCGCGGCCGGTATCCTGGCCTTGCTGGATGCAACAACGGAGGCTCGCGATGGGCGAGGCGCAGAAGGTCGCGCCGCTTGACCGCGAACGGCTGGCCCGGCGCACTGCGCCGGCCGGCGCCGCGGTGTCCGGTGGCGAACATGGCCGCAATCCGGGCCTGCCATTCGATCTCGACCTGATCGAGCCGATCCGCATCAACCGCAGCGCCGTCGAACGCCGCACGGCCAGCCTGCCCGGGCGCCGCAGCGTGAAGAAGGATGCACAGGCGGCCTGGCTG
The DNA here is from genome assembly GCF_964218355.1 of Ferrovibrio sp. Lineage (GTDB taxonomy): Bacteria > Pseudomonadota > Alphaproteobacteria > Ferrovibrionales > Ferrovibrionaceae > Ferrovibrio. Next base: position 70,853 of record NZ_CAXPMC010000005.1, read on the forward strand.
TTGAAGGCCATCACGTGCATGGACCTGACCACGCTGTCCGGCGACGACACGCCGGGCCGCGTGCGGCGGCTCTGCGCCAAGGCACGCCAGCCGGTGCGGCAGGACATCCTTGCACGGCTTGGCCTTGCCGATCGTGGCATCACCACCGGCGCCGTCTGCGTTTACCATGCCATGGTGGCCACCGCCGTCGAAGCCCTGGAGGGGACGGCGATCCCGGTTGCCGCAGTTTCCACCGGCTTTCCGGCCGGCCTCACGCCCTTCGACCTGCGCCTGCGCGAGATCGAGGCATCGGTGGCGGCAGGTGCCCGCGAGATCGATATCGTGATCGACCGCTCGCTGGTCCTGACCGGGAACTGGCGGCAGCTCTATGACGAGATGCGCGCCTTCCGAGCCGCCTGTGGTGAGGCGCATGTGAAGGCAATCCTTGGCTGCGGCGATCTTGGTACGCTGAAGGATGTCGCCCGCGCCTCGGTGATCTGCATGATGGCCGGTGCCGATTTCATCAAGACCTCGACCGGCAAGGAATCCGTCAACGCGACCCTTCCCTTCGCCCTGGTGATGGTGCGGATGATCCGCGACTATCATGCGATGACCGGATGCCGGATCGGTTTCAAACCTGCTGGCGGCATCAGCGCCGCCAAGGACGTTCTGGTCTACCAGATGGTGATGAAGGAAGAGCTTGGCCTGCCCTGGCTGCAGCCGGACCTGTTCCGGATCGGGGCCTCCAGCCTCCTGAACGACATCGAACGCCAGCTCGAACATCATGCCGGCGGCCGCTATTCCGCCGCCCACCGCCATCCGATGGCCTGAGGATTCCGATGAGCATCGCGGCCCTGATGGACAGCATGGATTACGGCCCCGCCCCGGAAAGCGCGACGGCGGCCGAAGCCTGGCTGGAGGCGCGCAGCCGTCGCCTCGGCCTGTTCATTGACGGTGGCTGGCATCGGCCGGGAGATGGAAACTGGTTCGCCAGCATAAATCCGGCGACGGGACAGAAGCTGGCCGAGGTCGCGCAGGCGTCCGCTGCGGATGTTGACGTCGCTGTTGCCGCTGCACGGACAGCGCAGGCCGGCTGGGCAAAGCTTGGCGGTCATGGCCGGGCACGGTTCCTCTATGCCCTGGCGCGACTGGTGCAGAAACATGCGCGTCTTCTGGCCGTGCTGGAGACGCTGGATAATGGCAAGCCGATCCGCGAGACCCGGGATATCGACATCCCGCTGGTTGCCCGGCATTTCTACCACCATGCCGGCTGGGCTCAGCTGATCGACAGCGAATTCCCGGATCACCGGCCATTGGGTGTCGCCGGCCAGATCATCCCGTGGAACTTCCCGCTGCTGATGCTGGCCTGGAAGATCGCGCCGGCCCTGGCGGCTGGCAATACCGTGGTGCTGAAGCCTGCCGAGGAAACCAGCCTGACCGCCCTGCTGTTTGCCGAGCTCTGTGCAGAGGCCGGCCTGCCGAAGGGCGTGGTCAATATCGTCACCGGGGATGGTGCGGTCGGCGAGATGATTGTCCGCCATGCCGGTATAGACAAGATCGCCTTTACCGGTTCGACGGAAGTCGGCCGCCTGATCCGCGCCGCCACGGCCGGCAGCGGCAAGAAGCTCAGTCTTGAACTTGGCGGCAAGTCGCCTTTCCTCCTGTTCGAGGATGCCGATCTCGATGCCGCCATCGAAGGGCTGGTCGATGCCATCTGGTTCAATCAGGGCCAGGTCTGCTGTGCGGGCTCGCGCCTGCTGGTGCAGGAAAGCATCGCGGAAAAAGCCTATGCCCACCTGCGGGCACGCATGGAAACCCTGCGGGTCGGAGACCCGCTCGACAAATGCACCGATATCGGCGCCATCATCTCGCCCCGCCAGCGCGACCGCATCGATGCGCTGGTGCAGAATGGGGTTGCCGAGGGGGCTGCTTTGTGGCGCCCGGCCACCGCAATGCCGGCGTCAGGTTGCTTCTACCCGCCGACGTTGCTGGCGAATGCCGAGCCGTCAATGACGGTAGCGCAGGAGGAAATTTTCGGCCCGGTCCTTGTCGGCATGACGTTCCGTACGCCGGCCGAGGCGGTGGCGCTGGCCAACAACACGCGCTACGGCCTTGCTGCCTCCATCTGGAGCGAGAATATCAACCTTGCCCTCGACATCGCCCCGAAGCTGAAAGCCGGCGTGGTATGGGTCAACTGCACCAACCAGTTCGACGCGGCCAGCGGTTTCGGCGGCTATCGGGAATCCGGATTCGGCCGGGAGGGCGGTCGCGAGGGCATGCTGGAATACCTGTCTCCGGCACCGCCCTCTGCCGCGAAGCCACGCAAACCGGGGAAGGCGGCAGGTCGTCCATCTGCGATCCCGGCCATCGACCGCACGCCGAAACTCTATATCGGCGGTCAGCAGGCGCGGCCTGACAGCGGCTACAGCCGCGATGTGTTCGATATACAGGGTCGGCTGCTGGCCAGGGTGGCCGATGGCAATCGCAAGGATATCCGCAACGCTGTCGAGGCCGCCCGCAAGGCGGAAGGCTGGTCGACCGGACAGGGCCATTCGCGGGCCCAGATCCTGTATTACTGCGCCGAGAATCTGTCTGCCCGTGCCAGCGAATTCGCAGCCCGGCTTTCTGCAATGACCGGACAGCCGGCCGGTGCTGCGCGGCAGGAGGTCGAGGCCAGCATTCAGCGCCTGTTCAGTGCAGCTGCCTGGGCCGACAAGTATGACGGGGCCGTGCATAACCCGCCGCTGCGCGGTGTGGTGCTGGCGATGAACGAGCCGCTCGGCATCCTGGGCATTGTCTGCCCCGACGAGATGCCGCTGCTGTCTTTCACATCGCTCTGGGCTGCCGCGGTTGCCATGGGCAACCGGGTGATCGTGGTTCCCTCCGAACGGCATCCATTGGCGGCAACCGATTTCTATCAGGTTCTGGATACCTCGGATATGCCGGCCGGCGTGGTGAATATTGTCACCGGCGGAAGCAAGGACCTGGCGAAGACACTGGCGGAGCATCACGAAGTGGATGCCCTCTGGTATTTCGGCGATGCTGCCGGTATCGCCATGGTCGAGCAGGCCTCGGCCGATGATCTCAAACAGACCTGGACCGAACCGGCAGGCCGGCGTGACTGGCATAATGCCGCGCAGGGCGAAGGGCGGCTGTTTCTCCAGCGCGCCACCCAGGTGAAGAACATATGGATTCCCTACGGAGCATGAGGCGGCAATGACAAAGCGCGGCTTTCTCGGTCTGGGTCTGGTTGCAGGGGCAATGGGCATGATGGTCGGCGCCGTGGCGCTTCCGTTGCGTGCCGCGGAAATCAAGCCTGCTATCGTCTTTTCCATCGGCGACAAGTTCGACGGATCTTTCAACGAGGCCGCCTATCGCGGCGCCGAGCGGTTCAAGTCGGAAACCGGGATCGAGTACCGCGATTTCGTGATTTCCAACGAAACCCAGTTCGAGCAGGCGCATCGCCGCTTCGCCCAACGCGGCAACGACCCGATCATCGGCGTTGGTTTCTTCCAGACGGCCGCCGTCACCGCCGTGGCCAGGGAATATTCGAAAACCCGCTTTTCCGTGATCGACACGGTAGTCGACCTGCCGAACGTGCAGTCGATCCTGTTCCGCGAGCATGAAGGATCGTTCCTGGTCGGCCTGCTGGCGGCCATGGCATCCAGGACCGGCACCATCGGGATGGTCGGTGGCATGGATATTCCGCTGGTGCGGCGCTTCTACTGTGGTTTCGAGCAGGGTGCCAAACACGTCAACCCGAAGATCACCGTTCTGTATAATTCCACCGGCAACACACCAGCTGCATGGACTGATCCCGGGCGGGCGGCGGAACTGGCGAAGAGTCAGTTCGACCGCGGCGTGGATGTGGTCTTCGCTGCCGCCGGTACCAGCGGGCTCGGCGCCATGCAGGCTGCCAAGGATAATGGAAAACTGGCAATCGGCGTCGATTCAAACCAGAACCATCTGCATCCGGGCACCATGCTGACCTCGATGGTCAAGCGGGTCGACCTGGCCGTCTATCGCAGCTTCGCCGACGCCAGAGCCGGCAGCTGGAAACCCGGCGTCACCGTTCTTGGCCTGAAGGAGGGCGGTGTCGACTGGGCGCTCGACCAGCATAACGAAAAGCTGATCTCCGCCGAGATGAAGGCCGGGGCCGATCAGGCCAAGGCAGCCATCATCGCCGGCAATATCAGGGTGCATGACTACATGACCAACAACAAATGCACGCCATAAGAAGTCTCGCATAAACAGACGCGTAAACGACAGGGACAAGGAAGGAACAGAATCATGACTGCGCTGATCCGCAATACAATCGGGGCTCTTGCCATCGCGATGACGGCTGCCTCGGCCCAGGCGGCCGATATCAAGCCGGCGGTCGTCTTCGATATGGGCGGCAAATTCGACAAGTCCTTCAATGAAGGCGTCGCCAACGGCGTCGAGAGGTTCAAGACCGAGACCAAGACCGGCTATGCCGAATTCGAGGTCAATAACGAAACCCAGTTCGAACAGGCGCATCGCCGCTTTGCCCAGCGCGGCAACGATCCGATCATCGGCGTTGGCTTCTCGCAGGCCAATGCCGTCGAAAAGGTTGCCAAGGAATTTCCGAAGATCCGGTTCACCCTGATCGACAGCGTCGTCAAGCTGCCGAACGTGCAGTCGGTGCTGTTCAAGGAGCATGAGGGCTCTTTCCTGGTCGGTGTGGCTGCGGCGATGGCCAGCAAATCCGGCAAGGTCGGCTTCGTCGGCGGCATGGATATTCCCCTGATCCGCCGCTTCCAGTGCGGTTACGAGCAGGGTGTGAAATACGCCAACCCGAAGGCGGAAGTGATCGCCAACATGACTGGCACGACGCCGTCTGCCTGGAACGATCCGGGGCGGGGTGGCGAGCTGGCCAAGGGGCAGTTCGACCGTGGCGTGGATGTCGTCTTCGCCGCCGCCGGCGCCACCGGCATCGGCGTCTACCAGGCCGCCAAGGATCGCGGCAAGCTGGCCATCGGCGTCGATTCCAACCAGAACCACCTGCATCCGGGCACCATGCTGACCTCGATGGTCAAGCGGGTCGATCTGGCGGCGTATAACAGCTTCAAGGCTGCAGCCGCGGGCAACTGGAAGGACGGCGTCACTGTGCTGGGCCTGAAGGAAGGCGGCGTTGACTGGGCGCTCGACAAGCATAACGAGAAACTGGTCAGTGCCGACATGAAGACGAAGGTGGAGGCTGCCAAGGCCGATATCATCGCCGGCAAGATCGCCGTGCATGACTACATGAGTGACAACAGCTGCAAGATGTAGGGTCCGGCAGCGGACCTGCCCTGATGTCGGGAGCGGCGGTGCAGGCAACGATACAGGGGGAGCATCAGGCTCCTCCTGCTATCGAGCTGCGCGATATTCATAAATCATTCGGCCTGGTGCATGCCAATCGCGGGGTGTCGCTGTCAGTGCCGGCCGGGTCGATTACCGGGATCATCGGTGAGAACGGGGCCGGCAAGTCCACCCTGATGAGCATCCTCTACGGCCTTTATGAGGCCGATAGCGGTGAGATACGGGTTGACGGAAAACGGGTGGCGATCCACGCACCCCGCGATGCCATCGCGGCGGGTATCGGTATGGTGCATCAGCATTTCATGCTCGTGGATTCCTTCACAGTTCTCGAAAACATTCTGCTGGGCAGCGAGGGTGGCCCGCTCCTGCGTCGCAGCATGGCTGGTGCGCGCCGCGAACTGGAGCGGCTGGAGCGGGAATATGGCCTCCGGGTCAATCCGGATGCCTTGGTCGGCGACCTGCCGGTTGGCGAGCAGCAGCGGGTGGAAATCCTCAAGGTGCTCTATCGCGGTGCTCGCATCCTTGTGCTGGATGAACCGACCGGAGTCCTGACACCGCAGGAGACCGATCAGCTGTTCCGTATTCTCTCCGCCCTCAGCGAACGCGGCGTGACGGTGATCCTGATTACTCACAAGCTGCGCGAGATCATGGCGATCACTGACAATGTGTATGTCATGCGCCAGGGCCAGATCGTGGCTCATCGCCAGACGGCAGCCACCGGGCGCGAGGAACTGGCGGAGCTGATGGTCGGTCGCAAAATCCGCCTTGGACTGGACAAGTCCTCCTGCCAGCCGGGAGACGCCGTGCTGCAGGCCGAGCACCTTTTTTTCCGGGATGCGCGCGGCGTAACACTGGTCGACGATGTCTCGCTGGCCATTCATGCCGGTGAGATCGTCGGTATTGCCGGGGTGTCCGGCAACGGTCAGAGCGAGCTGCTGGAGCTGCTGGCCGGCATGCGCCTCCCCGCCAGCGGCAGCATCCGGCTGGCTGGCCGGCAGATCGACCGCGACCATCCTGTCGATCCGGCGGAAATGCGCCGGCTTGGGCTTGCCCATGTCCCTGAGGATCGCCATCGCTACGGTATGGTGGCCCAGTTCGAGGCGAATGAAACTGCCATTCTTGGCTATCACCGCGAAGCGCGCTTCAACCAGGGCGTCCTGCTCAACCGCAAGGCCATGGTGTCGCATTGCAGCGAGCTGATGGAGCAGTATGACGTGCGACCACGGCATGCGGCCCTGGATTCGCGCAACTTCTCGGGCGGCAACCAGCAGAAGCTGATCCTGGCGCGCGAGATCGAATGCAGCCCGAAGGTCCTGCTGGTCGGCCAGCCGACGCGTGGCGTCGATATCGGTGCCATCGAGTTCATCCACCGCGAACTTTTACGCATGCGCGATGCCGGCTGCGGTATTCTTCTGGTTTCGGTGGAACTGGACGAAGTGATGGCGCTGGCTGACCGGATTCTGGTGATGTTCGGCGGCCGGATTGTCGGTGAAGTGGCCGGCACTGAGGCAGATGAACGCAGGCTCGGCCTGATGATGGCGAATGCATGGCCGACGGCCAATGGTGACGTGGCCATGAACCGGGCAGCCTCGTGAAAGCGCCGCGGCAGCCGTTGCCGGCCTGGATCGATGTCGGCCTGATTCCTCTGGCCAATGTCATGCTTGCTTTTCTCGTGGCCGGCCTGATCGTGCTGGCGGTTGGCGTCAATCCGCTGGATGCGGTGCATGTCATGCTGATCGGCGCCTTTGGTTATCCGGAAGCCATCGGATACACGCTGTATTATGCGACCAATTTCATCTTCACAGGTCTGGCGGTTGCCCTGGCTTTCCATGCCGGCCTGTTCAACATCGGCGGCGAGGGCCAGGCCTATATCGGCGGCCTGGGCGTTGGTCTTGTGGTTCTGGCACTGGACGGCCTGCTGCCGGGGATATTCCTGATCCCGCTGGCCATTCTCGGCGCGGCCGGTTTTGGTGCGGTATGGGCGCTGATTCCGGCCTGGCTGCAGGCGTATCGCGGCAGCCATATCGTCATCACCACCATCATGTTCAATTTCATCGCCGCGGCGCTGATGGTCTATCTGATGGTCAATGTGCTGATCGCGCCAGGGGTGATGTCGCCGGAAAGCCGGGAATTCGCAGCCAGTGCGCATCTGCCGCTGCTGCATATGGTGCTGCGAAGTGCCGGATTTGCCATGGGTGAATCACCGCTTAACCTTTCCCTGCTGCTGGCGCTTGCCTGTTGTGTGCTGGTCTGGGTGTTCCTGTGGCATACCCGTTGGGGCTATGAACTGCGTGCCATGGGGCAGAATCCCGGGGCCGCGAGCTATGCCGGTATCAATGGCCGGCGCATGATCCTGCTGGCCATGGGACTGTCGGGGGCGCTGGCCGGCATGATGGCGGTGAACGAGTTGATCGGCGTACAGCACCGCCTGATCCTGAATTTCACTGCCGGTTATGGCTTTACCGGTATCGCGGTGGCGCTGATGGGGCGCAGTCACCCTTTCGGTGTCGTGCTCGCCAGCCTGCTGTTCGGCGTGCTGCAGCAGGGCGGAGCCGAACTCGCCTTCGAATTTCCCACCATCACCCGCGAGATGGTGGTGGTGATCCAGGGGCTGGTGATCCTGTTCTCCGGTGCGCTGGCCTACATGACGCGGCCATGGTTCGAGAGCCTGTTTGTGCTGCTGCGCCGGCCGTCCGCGGCAGCGGCTGCCGGCACGGAAAGGGCCTGAGCCATGGACGAGTTTTTCGCCGGCCTTGTTCCTGTTCTGGCAGCCACCCTGCGGGTGGCGACGCCGCTGATCCTCTGTGCGATGGGCGGCCTGTTCTCGGAGCGGGCCGGCATTTTCGATATCGGCTTGGAGGGCAAGATGCTCTCGGCGGCTTTCGTTGCCGCAGCTATGGCTGCGGTCACCGGCTCGGCCTGGCTGGCGCTGGCCGCCGCCATCGGTATCTCCGTTCTGCTCGGCCTGCTGCACGGGCTGGCCTGCATCACCTATCGCGGCAACCAGATTGTCAGCGGTGTGGCGATCAATATCCTGGCGTCCGGCCTGACCATCGTGTTCGGCATGGCGTGGTTCCGGCGTGGCGGCCAGACTCCGTCGCTGCCGCCGGAGGCGCGGTTCATGCCGCTGCAGTGGCCAGGCGCCGACATGGTCCGCGACCTGCCGGTGATCGGTCCGGTCTATGCCGAACTGATCGGCGGCCATAACCTGCTGGTCTATGTCGCCCTGCTGCTGGTGCCGCTGGCCCACTGGGTTCTGGGCAGCACGCGGTTCGGCCTGCGGCTGCGGGCGGTGGGCGAGGTGCCACTGGCCGTCGACACCGCCGGCATTTCCGTTGCCTGGCTGCGGTATCGCGCGGTAATCATCTGCGGCCTGTTGGCGGGTATTGCCGGTGCCTATCTGTCGATTGCCCAGAACGCGGCCTTCAGCCGCGATATGAGCGCCGGACAGGGTTTCATTGCGCTGGCCGCAATGATTTTCGGCAAGTGGCGGCCGCTGCCGGCCTTCGGTGCATGCCTGATGTTCGGTCTGCTGGATGCTGTGGCCATCCGTCTGCAGGGCGTGCGGCTGGGCAGTTTTGGCGAGGTGCCGGTGCAGGCCATCCAGGTGCTGCCGTATCTGCTGACGGTCATCCTGCTCGCCGGCTTTGTCGGCCGCGCCGTCGCGCCCAAGGCGGGCGGCATTCCCTATGTGAAGGAGCATTGAGCATGGCCGCCCGGCCAAAACTGCCTGCTGCCGAGATGATCGTCCTGGCCCGCCAGATTATGGCGAAGGCCTATGCGCCCTATTCGGGTTTCCCGGTCGGAGCTGTCATCCGTGGCGGCAACGGCCGCCTTTATGCCGGCTGCAATGTCGAGAATGCAGCCTATCCGCAGGGCTGGTGCGCCGAAACCTCGGCCATTGCCGCCATGGTCGCCGATGGTGAGCGGCGTATCGCCGAGATCGTCGTCATGGGACCGGGCCGGGCGCTGGTCACACCCTGCGGCGGCTGCCGCCAGCGGCTGCGGGAATTCGCCACGGACAGCCTGCCGGTCCATGTTTGCGGCCCGCGCGGCCTGCGTCGCACGGTCAGTCTGGGCGAGTTGCTGCCGCTGTCCTTCGGTCCGAAGAACCTGCCGGGAAAGCTGCGCTGATGGACGACGTGACGCGCTCTATTGCAGCGATCCGCGCCGCTGCGCCGGACTTCCGGCCGCAGACCGGCATGGTGCTGGGCTCCGGTCTCGGCGCCTTTGCCGACACGGTGCAGCCTGTGGCGTCGATATCCTATGCCGACCTGCCGGGTTTCCCGCGGCCTGGCGTCGGCGGCCATGCCGGTCGCCTGCTGCTGGGCCAGGTCGGGCCGGTACCGGTCGCCATCATGCAGGGGCGTAGCCACTATTACGAACACGGCCGGCCCGACGGCATGCGGATTGCCCTGCAGACCCTGCAGGAGATCGGCTGCGAGACCCTGCTGCTGACCAATGCCGCCGGCAGCCTGCGGGCAGAGATGCCGCCGGGCAGCATCATGCTGATCACCGACCATATCAATTTCACCGGCGTCTCGCCGCTGTTCGGCGAGAGTGGTGACCGCCGGTTCGTCGACATGGTCGATGCCTATGACCCCGGTCTGCGAGCGGCCCTGCAGAGGGCTGCGGCATCAGCCGGGATCACGCTGCAGGATGGCATCTACATGTGGTTCTGCGGGCCGAATTTCGAGACTCCCGCGGAAATCCGTGCGGCAAAGTTTCTCGGCGCCGATGCGGTTGGCATGTCGACGGTGCCGGAAGTGATCCTGGCGCGGTATCTGGGCATGAGGGTCGCGGCCCTGTCGATTATCACCAATGCCGGCGCAGGTCTCGATGCCGCGCCGCTCAGCCACCAGCAGACAATGGCAGCGGCCGGGCAGGCTGCCGACGGTGTACGGGCCCTGCTGGAAACCTATTTTGCCGGGCAGAGGTGACCATGCTGCCGCAGGAGATCATCCGCCGCAAACGGGACGGTGCCGAGCTGACGGCCGCAGAGATTGCGTTTATCGCCCGCGGCATCGCCGACAACAGCCTCAGCGAAGGCCAGATCGCGGCTTTCGCCATGGCAGTCTTCTTCCGTGGCATGAGCATGCCCGAGCGTGTCGCGCTGACCCGCGAGATGACGCAGTCGGGGCGGGTGATCGACTGGCATCCGCTCGATCTGCCGGGGCCGGTTCTCGACAAGCATTCCACCGGCGGTGTCGGCGACAAGGTCAGCCTGATGCTGGCGCCGATCGTAGCGGCCTGCGGCGGCTTCGTGCCGATGATCTCGGGCCGCGGCCTTGGTCATACCGGCGGCACGCTCGACAAGCTGGCATCGATTCCCGGCTATGACACCAACCCGGATATTCCGACTTTCCAGCGGGTGGTACGCGAGGCCGGCTGCGCCATCATCGGCCAGACTGACGATCTGGCACCGGCCGACAGGCGCTTCTATGCCACCCGCGATGTGACGGCGACGGTGGAGTCCGTGCCCCTGATCACGGCATCGATCCTGTCGAAAAAGCTGGCCGCCGGCCTTGAGGGTCTGGTGATGGACGTAAAGACCGGATCCGGTGCCTTCGCCGCCGATCCGGTCATGGCGCGCGAACTTGCCGAAAGCATTGTCGGTGTTGCCAACGGTGCTGGCCTGCCGGCCACGGCCCTGATTACTGACATGGACGAGGTCCTGGGCCGCACCGCCGGCAATGCGCTTGAGGTCGCCGAGACGGCCGCCTATCTGGCAGATGCGGCCGGCCGCGACGCACGCCTGCACGAGGTGGTTCTGGTCCTGGCCGGCGAGATGCTGCTGCTGGGCCGGCTGGCCGGATCGGTGGAAGACGGACGCAGGCAGGCGCAGGCCGCTCTCGACAATGGCCGGGCGGCCGAGACCTTCGCCCGTATGGTCCGCCAGCTTGGCGGACCAGCTGATTTTCTGGCGCAGACCGGAAAATACCTGCCGCCGGCGCCAGTGATCCGTCCCTGTCCGGCGCTGCAGGACGGCCATGTTTCGGCCATGGATGCTCGCGCTGTGGGGGTGGCCATCATCGGCCTTGGCGGCGGACGCCAGCGGGCCAGCGACGCCATTGACCCCCGGGTCGGGCTGACCGATATCATGCCGACAGGCAGTCCCGTTGCGACCGGCGAGCCGCTGGCCATGGTGCATGCGGCGGATACTGCCGCCGCTGAACAGGCCGTTGCGGCACTGCAGGCGGCGATCCAGATCGCCGACCTGCCGCCGCCGGCCCGTCCGGTCATCCGGGCACGCATTGCCGCGGCAGATATCATCCGGTCCGAAATGCAGGAGCAGGCGACATGACGCGCGGCTTCATTCTGGTAATGGATTCCTTTGGCATCGGCGCCAGTGCCGATGCGGCCCGCTACGGCGATGCCGGTGCCGACACCCTGGGTCATATCGCCGAAGCCTGCCGAGATGGCCATGCCGACCGGCCGGGCCTCAGGCAGGGGCCGCTGGTGCTGCCCAACCTGGTCCGGCTCGGCCTGGGCGAAGCGGCGCGGGTCAGCACCGGACAGGTGCCGCCCGGTCTTGAAGGGAATGTCACCGCCGGTGCCTATGGCTGCGCGGCCGAGCGCAGCGTCGGCAAGGATACGCCCAGCGGTCACTGGGAAATTGCCGGCCTGCCCGTGCCCTACGACTGGGGCCTGTTTCCCCGAACCCGGCCCTGCTTTCCGCCGGACCTGATCGCGGAACTGGTCCGGCGCGGCAATCTGCCGGGCATACTCGGCGATTGTCATGCCTCGGGCACCGAGATCATCCGCGAACTGGGGCTGGAACATATCCGCAGCGGCAGGCCGATCTGCTATACTTCCGCGGATTCCGTGTTCCAGATCGCTGCACACGAAACCCATTTCGGTCTGCAGCGTCTCTACGATCTCTGCATCCTCGCCAAGGAACTGCTGGAACCCCTGAATGTCGGCCGGGTCATCGCGCGGCCCTTCGTGGGCGAGACGCCGGAAACCTTTGTGCGGACCGCCAATCGCAGGGACCTGACCACGCCGCCCCATGACGACACCTTGCTCGACCGTCTGGCCGCTGCCGGCCACGAGGTGGTTTCGATCGGCAAGATTGCCGATATCTTCGCCCAGCGCGGCCTGACCAGGAAGGTAAAGGCCCCCGACAACATGGCCCTGTTCGATGCCATGCTCGACGAGGCCGGAACCGCACCGGATGGTGCACTGGTCTTTGTCAACTTTGTCGATTTCGACAGTCTGTTCGGTCATCGCCGCGACACTGCGGGCTACGCAGCCGCTCTGGAACAGTTCGACCGCCGGATGCCGGAATTCGAGGCGCTGCTGCGGCCGGGAGATCTCGCCCTGATCACCGCCGACCATGGCTGCGATCCCACCATGCCGGGCAGCGATCATACCCGCGAGCATGTGCCGATGCTGTGGTTCGGCCCGGAAGTACCTGCTTGTAATCTCGGCCGGCGCGAAAGTTTCGCCGATATGGGGCAGACACTGGCCCGGCATCTCGGACTGTCCCCCCTGCCGGCCGGGGAGGCCTGCACATTGTCATGACCGCTGTCGCCGCCCGCCCGCTGCTGCAGCCCCGGCGTTTCGATGTCACGGGTGGCCGGGCTGTCGGTGCCGGGGCGCTGGCGGCCTATGCCGAGGATGGCTTCCTGGTGCTGGAGAATTTCCTCCCTGAGACCGATGTCAGGGCTCTGCGCGATCAGGCCGGGAAACTGGCTGCCGGCTGCGATCCGGAATCCGTCCGCACGGTGTTTTCGACGCGCAGCCAGGCCCATGCGCGGGACGCCTATTTCCTCGAATCCGGCGATAAAATCCGGTTCTTTTTTGAGGAAGACGCTTTCGATCCTGCCGGCAACCTGACGCGGGATGTGCCGCTGGCGCTGAACAAGATCGGCCATGCGCTGCATGATCTTGATCCGGTCTTCTCCGCCATCTCGCGGCATCCGCATTTTGTTGCGCTGGCGGCTGCGCTTGGGCTGCGCGATCCGCGCCTGCTGCAGTCGATGTACATCTTCAAGCAGCCGCAGATTGGCGGCGAGGTCGGCTGGCACCAGGATGCGAGCTTTCTCTATACCGAACCGCAGAGCACCACGGGCTTCTGGCTGGCATTGGACGATGCGACAGCGGAGAACGGCTGCATGACGGCCCTGGCCGCTGGACACCGCGGGCCGCTGCGGCAGCGCTTTGTCCGTGATGGCAGGACGACGCGGAAGGTCGATCTTGATTCCTCGCCCTGGCCGCAGCAGGGCGAGGTGCAGCTCGACGTTCCGGCCGGCAGCCTCGTGGTTCTGCATGGATATCTGCCCCATGCCAGCGGACCCAACCTTTCCGCCCGGCCGCGGCATGCCTATGCCCTGCACCTGATCGACGGCCTGGATGGCTATGCGGCCGACAACTGGCTGCAGAGACCCGGCTTGCCCCTGCGGGGCTTCGCATGACCGGGCTGATGCGCCTGCCGAAAGCCGAACTGCACTGCCATATCGAGGGCGCGGTGGCCCCCGGCCTGCTGCACCGGCTGGCCAATCGTAACGGCATCCGGCTGCCGACGGCGATGTTCGCGCCGGACGGCCGCTATGCCTGGACGGATTTCAGCGATTTTCTTGATGCCTATGACCGGGCCAGCGAATGCCTGCGTCACCCGACCGATTACCGGGACATCATGTATGAGTACCTCATGGCCTGTGCTGCGGAAGGCGCCGTCTATGTCGAGGTCTTCTCCTCGCCGGATCATGCCGCCGCCGTCGGCATGAGCTATGCCGGGCATCTGGAAGGGCTGGCCGCCGGCATCGATGATGCCTTCACAGAGACGGGCATCATCGGGCGCGTCATCGTCACCTGCGTGCGGCATCTGGGGCCGCAGCGGGCCGTCGAGATCGTTGGCAGCATGAAAGCAGAGCCGCATCCCTATGTGGTTGGTTTCGGTATGGGCGGTGACGAGCACCGCTTTGTGCTGGCTGATTTCGTGCCGGCCTTCCGGCTGGCCCATGAGGCAGGCTATGCCTGCACCGTGCATGCCGGCGAGGTGGCTGGACCTGACAGCGTACGGCAGGCCATCGACTTGCTGCCGGTCAGCCGCATTGGCCATGGTGTGCGGGCGGCGGAAGATCCGCGCCTCCTGGAAGATATCGCCCGACGCGGCATCGTGCTGGAGGTCTGCCCGGGCAGCAATCTGGCGCTTGGCCTTTATCCCGACCACGCCAGCCACCCGCTGCCGCGTCTGATCGCCGCCGGCTGCCGGGTGACGCTGAATTCCGACGATCCGCCGTTTTTCGGCACCTCGATCGGCCGGGAATATGCCGCCGCCGCTAAGCATTTCGGCCTCTCTGAAGCCGCTCTGCTGCGCATCACCGAAACCGCCGTCGACGCGGCTTTTGTCGATCCGGAAACCCGGCTGTCCCTGCGACAGCAGCTATCCGGCCAGTCTGTTCGTGCTCACTGACCTAGATCTCTCGACGCGAGGAGAAACAACAATGAAGGCCCGGTATCTCACTTCTGTATTTGTTGCGGCAGGCCTGGTTCTGGCCGCGGCACCCGTGTTTGCGGCCGACGGTCCGCCGCAGAACGACAATCTGAACGCGACCCTGTGGACCCAGCGCTCGGTCGAATTCAAGGCCCACGCGGCCGCGGCCTATGCGCTGGCCCGGATCCGGCTGGACGAAGCACTGGCCGACAAGGCATGGACGGCTGCACCCGGGGAGCAGACCGGCAGCTATCAGGCCCTGCCGCCGGCAGTGATTCTCGATGTCGACGAGACGGTGCTCGACAATTCCGCCTTCCAGGCCTGGATGGTACTGAACGACAAGAGCTTCAACCCGAAGACATGGACCGAGTTCGTGAATGCCGAGATGTCGACCCCGATCGAGGGTGCGCTGGCTTTCACGAAATATGCTGACTCGAAAGGTGTGAAGGTCTTCTATGTCACCAACCGCACCGCGGAAGAAGAGCCCGCCACCCGCAAGGTCATGGAGAAATACGGCTTCCCGATGGGCGGCAATGTCGACACCGTGCTGACCTCGAAGGAAAAGCCCGACTGGGGCTCGGCCAAGAGCACCCGGCGCGCCTATATCGCCAAGGATTACCGCATCCTGCTTGGTATCGGCGATAATTTCGGCGATTTCACCGACAGCTACCGGGGCAGCGAAGCCGAACGGCAGAAGGTGTTCGAGGAGAATGCCGAGCGCTGGGGCAAGTCCTGGATCATGATTGCCAATCCGACCTACGGTTCGTGGGAATCGGCGCCGTTCGGTCACAATTACAAACTGCCGGCCGATGAGCAGCGCAAGGCCAAGCGCGGTGTGCTCAAGGCCTGGGAAGGCCCTAAATAAGGGGGTGTCGCCGAAAAGGAAAAGCCCCGGAGCTTGCTCCGGGGCTTTTTTATGAAGACAGGGTCGCCGGTTATTCGGCGGCGCTGCGCAGCACCGGCTTTGGCCGTTCCAGTTCCGCCTTGCGGGTCAGCGCATCGTAATAGGGCGCAAATGGCGGCCGGTTGATATAGCGGCCGGCGCCTTTCACCGTGCGTACATCGCCGTCCTTGTAGACGATCCGGCCCTGCGAGATCGTCACCGTGTTGATACCCTCGACCTCCATGCCCTCGAAGATGTTGAAATCCACCTTCTGGTGGTGGGTCCTGGCCGAGATTTTTCGGGTTTTCTTGGGGTCCCAGACCACCAGGTCGGCATCGGCGCCCGGCTGGATCACACCCTTGCGCGGGTAGAGGTTGAAGATCTTCGCAGCATTGGCCGACGTGACGGCAACGAATTCGTTCGGCGTCAGGCGCCCTTTGTTGACGCCGTGATGCCACAGCACATGCATGCGGTCTTCGACCCCGCCGGTGCCGTTCGGAATCTTGGTGAAATCGTTGCGCCCGGCGGCCTTCTGGTCGGCGCAGAAGCAGCAATGGTCGGTCGCCGTAGTCTGCAGGTGGCCGGCCTGCAGGGCCCGCCACAGCACCGCCTGATGCTCTTTCGGACGGAAGGGCGGGCTCATCACATAGGCAGCCGCTGTGGCGAAGTCCGGGTTGCGGTAGACGCTGTCGTCGACCAGCAGGTGGCCGGCCAGCGCTTCCCCGAAGACCCGCTGACCCTCGTTGCGGGCGCGGATGATCGCTTCCACCGATTCCTTGCAGGAATTATGCACGATATAGAGCGGTACATTGAGCACCTGGGCGATGCGGATGGCGCGGTTGGCGGCCTCGCCCTCCACCTCGGGCGGACGGGACAGCGGATGCCCTTCCGGCCCGGTGATCCCCATCTTCATGATTTCCTTCTGAAGATGGAAGACCAGCTCGCCATTCTCGGCATGCACGGTGCACAGGGCGCCGAGTTCTCGGGCGCGCAGGAAGCTGTTCACCAGCACCTCGTCCTCGCACATGATGGCGTTCTTGTAGGCCATGAAATGCTTGAAGCTGTTCACGCCATGCTCGTGCACCAGCGTGCCCATATCCCTGTGCACACTGTCGTCCCACCAGGTGACGGCGACATGGAAGCTGTAGTCGGTGGCGGATTTTTCCGACCAGCCGCGCCACTTTCTGAATGCCGCGAGGAGATTCTCCTGTGGGTCCGGGATCACGAAGTCGATGATCATGGTGGTGCCGCCGACCGCGCCGGCGGTGGTGCCGGAGAAGAAATCCTCGGAGGCGACGGTGCCCATGAAGGGCAGTTCCATATGGGTGTGTGGGTCGATGCCGCCCGGCATCACCAGCGCGCCGCCCGCATCGACAATCTCGGCGCCGGCCGGCGCTTCGAGATCGGGGCCGACTGCCCTGATGCTGCCGCCATCGATCAGAACATCCGCACGCTGACTGCAATCCGCATTGACGACCGTGCCGCCACGAACCAGTACCGCCATGTCTGCCTCCCGCCCTGCTTCAACACGACGGGGTATTCATTCATGACCTGACCGAACGGTCAAGAAAATCATGGCGCTCCCGCAGCAGAAGCGCGTGATTGCGCAAGCGGGTGGCGGGCTGCTTGGTTTTTCGGCAAATGCAGCGGCAGTCAGGCTTTTCGCGCGGCTCTGGCGCGAACCGGGCGGAGGGTCTGCCGGGCCCCCGTGCCATTGATCACCAGATCGGTGATCGTCTGCGTTGCCGCGGCAAAAATGCCGTCGTCCAGCGTCTTGCGGTCCAGCACGGCGGCGATCTGGGCGGCGAAGTCGGCATAGGTCTGCGTCGCCGCCCACAGCATGAACAGCAGATGGGCCGGATCGACCGGCTTCATCTTGCCGGCAGCGATCCAGCCCTCGATCACGAGGCTTTTCTCTTTTACCAGCCGGCGCAGGCGGTTACGTAGGAAAGGCTGGACATGGCGGGCGCCGCCGATCACCTCGATCGCCCACAGGCGCGAGGGTTCCGGTGCGTCGCGCGAGGCGGCCATCTTGCGGGCGATGTAGTTGCCGAGCGCCGTGGCCGGATCGGCTTCGGCCACCAGTTCCTCGTCCAGGGCATCCAGCCAGACCTCGAGGATGGCATCCAGCACACTGCCGTAGAGGTCCTGCTTGGTACGGAAATAATAGTGCAGGTTGGCCTTGGGCACGCCGGCTTTGCGGGCGATCTCGGCCGTGCTGGCACCGGCAAAGCCTTTCTTGGCAAAAACCGATTCCGCGGCCTTCAGGATTTTCTCGACATTGCGGCGGCGGATCGCGCCGGCCTGTCCGCCATTGCTGCCGTTCGCCGGCAGGTTGTCGCCGGCAGGCTCGGCCTCCCTGTCCGCTGCAGGCTGCCTGCGGATTGTCTGGGCCGTCTTGCGCTTCGCCGCCATCGTCCGTTCGTCCGTCTGTTCCTGTGCCCAATGAGCGGGCATGTGCATAGGGGCCGTGCAGATTCCTTATGCGGATCGTCGCCATCTGTCAAAGCATGCCGCGACCGCCAGCGAATCCCGACTTGACCATTTGGTCAAGAAAATCCTAGCCTCGCTGCTGTCACAGTAAGGCGGTTGCAGTGTTTTGGGAGAACCGGCACCGATCTTGCGTGGCGACAGGGAGAAGGCCGGACCGCAAAGACGGTGCCGGCCGGCATGCAGCCGGTTCAGGACCACGACAGGCAGGGGGTTCGGGTCATGGTGAAGCAGCACGATCCATCCGGGGCGCCAGGTGCGGATATCCGCGCCGGACGGCTCGACAGGGCAGGCTATGCGACGAATTTTGCCGCGGCCGTCCCCGATCTGGACCAGCAGGCAGCACTGGTCGAAGCCAATCGCTGCTATTTCTGCTATGATGCACCCTGCATCGAGGCCTGCCCGACCGGCATCGATATTCCCGGCTTCATTCGCAAGATCGCGACGGAAAACACCGCCGGCGCGGCGCTCCGTATCTACGAGCAGAATATTTTTGGCGGCTCCTGTGCCCGGGTCTGCCCGACGGAAATCCTCTGCGAGCAGTCCTGTGTACGCAACGCGGAAGAAGGCAAGCCGATCCCGATCGGCCTGTTGCAGCGTTATGCCACCGACCATGGCACGCCGGCCAACCAGCATCCGTTCGGCCGCGCGGCAGCCACCGGCCGTCGCATTGCGGTGGTCGGCGGCGGGCCGGCCGGGCTGGCCTGCGCCCATCGTCTGGCCATGCACGGTCATGCCGTCACCGTGTTCGAGGCGAAGCCGGCGCTGGGCGGGCTGAACAGCTACGGTGTGGCGGAATACAAGGTGCCGCACGGCTATGCCGGCCGCGAAATCGACTTCGTGCTGGGGATCGGCGGCATTACGGTTGAAACCGGCAAGGCGCTGGGGCGCGACATCCGGCTGGAAGACCTGCGGCGCGGTTTTGATGCCGTCTTCCTCGGCCTCGGCCTCGGCGGCGTGAAGGCGCTGGACTGCGATGGCGAGAATCTGCAGGGCGTGATGAATGCGGTCGACTACATCGCCGACCTGCGGCAGGTGAAGGATTTTTCGAAGCTGCCGGTCGGCCGCCGGGTGGTGGTGATCGGCGGCGGCAACACCGCCATCGATATCGCGATCCAGTCGAAGCGGCTGGGTGCCGAGGAAGTGACGCTGGTCTACCGCCGCGGCGCCGCGGCGATGAGTGCCACCGGGCACGAACAGGCCTTCGCCCAGGAAAACGGCGTCGTCATCCGCCACTGGGCCCGGCCGCTGCGACTGGAGGGTGCGGGCGGGGCCCTGCGTCAGGCCGTGTTCGAATATACGCGACTGGACTCCGCCGGCCGCCTGCAGGGCACCGGCGAGACTTTCGCGCTGGCAGCGGACATGCTGTTCAAGGCAATCGGCCAGACCTTCGTGCCGGACCCGGTGCGTGAAGACGGTCGCGACCTGCTGGTGCTGAAAGATGGCCGCATCGCGGCCGATACGGACGGCCGTACCTCTCTCGATGGTGTCTGGGCGGGCGGCGACTGCGTGGCCGGCGGGCAGGACCTGACGGTGGCGGCGGTGGAGGGCGGCAAGCGCGCCGCCGAGGCCATCGACCGGGTACTCCGCAAAAAAGCAGCGGCCTGAGCAGGGAGGCAGCCATGGCAGATCTGTCCGTCAATTTCGCCGGTATCCGGGCCCCTAATCCCTTCTGGCTGGCCTCGGCGCCGCCAACCGACAAGGCCTATAATGTGGTGCGCGCCTTCCAGGCCGGCTGGGGCGGCGTGGTATGGAAGACGCTGGGTGAGGATGGCCCGCCCATCGTCAATGTCTCCTCGCGCTACGGGGCCTATTCCTACAAGGGCAGCCGGGTTGCCGGCCTGAACAACATCGAGCTGATCACCGACCGGCCGCTGGAAATCAACCTGCAGGAAATCAAGCAGGTCAAGCGCGACTGGCCTGACCGGGCACTGGTTGTCTCGCTGATGGTGCCATGCGAGGAAGAGGCTTGGAAATCGATCCTGAAGCGGGTCGAGGAAACCGGCGCCGATGGTGTCGAGCTGAATTTCGGCTGTCCGCACGGCATGCCCGAGCGCGGCATGGGCGCGGCGGTCGGCCAGGTGCCCGACTATGTCGAGATGGTCACCCGCTGGTGCAAGCAGCACAGCCGCATGCCGGTGATCGTCAAGCTGACGCCCAATATCACCAATATCCTCGGCCCGGCCCGTGCCGCCGTGAAGGGCGGTGCCGACGCGGTCAGCCTGATCAACACCATCAATTCCATCGTCAGCGTCGACCTCGACCAGATGGCGCCGACCCCCACGGTGGACGGCAAGGGCACCTCGGGCGGCTATTGCGGTCCGGCGGTGAAGCCGATCGCGCTCAACATGGTCGCCCAGATCGCCCGCGACGCCGAGACCGGCGACATCCCGATCTCCGGTATCGGCGGAATCGAGACCTGGCGGGATGCTGCCGAGTTCATTGCGCTCGGCGCCGGCAGCGTGCAGGTCTGCACGGCAGCGATGCATTACGGCTTCCGCATCGTCGACGATATGGCCGACGGCCTGAAGCGCTGGATGGACGGCAAGGGCTATGCCCGCATCGGCGATTTCCAGGCCCGCGCGGTGCCCAACGTCACCGACTGGAAAAACCTGAACCTGAAATACCAGATCGTTGCCGCCATCGACCCGGAAAAATGCATCAGCTGCGGCCTGTGCCATATCGCCTGCGAGGATACCTCGCATCAGGCGATCACGGCCGGCCGTCTCGACGGACAGCGGGTCTACAGCGTCATTGACGAGGAATGCGTGGGCTGCAATCTGTGCATGCATGTCTGCCCGGTGGAGGGCTGCATCACCATGAAGCGGGTCGATGACGGCCAGAGCTACCAGAACTGGATGCAGCATCCCAACAACCCGATGCGCGAGGCGGCCGAGTAACCGCTTCCCGGACCAGCGTTTCAAGGAGTCACGACGATGGCGAATGTGAAGAACATCCAGGTCAACAAGGACCGCCTGTGGGAAAGCCTGATGGAGATGGCGAAGATCGGTGCCACGGCCAAGGGAGGCTGTGCCCGCCTGGCGCTGACCGATCTCGACAAGCAGGGCCGCGATCTCTTCGTGCAATGGTGCAAGGATGCGGGCTGCACCGTCACTGTCGATCGCATGGGCAATATCTTCGCCCGCCGGCCGGGCAGGAATAACGACCTGCCGCCCGTGGTGACCGGCAGCCATCTCGACACCCAGCCGACCGGCGGCAAGTTCGACGGCGTCTATGGCGTGCTGGCCGGGCTTGAGGTCATCCGCACCCTCAACGACCACAAGTTCGAGACCGACGCGCCGGTCGAGGTTTCCGTCTGGACCAACGAGGAGGGGTCGCGCTTCGCCCCGGCGATGGTGGCGTCCGGTGTCTTTGCCGGTGTCTTTACCGAGGAATACGGCCACAGCCGCACGGATCTCGACGGCAAGACCATCGGCGAGGAGCTGAAGCGGATCGGCTATCTTGGCGACGCCCCGGTGGGCGGGCGGCCGTTCAAGGCTTTTTTCGAGGCCCATATCGAGCAGGGTCCGATTCTCGAGGCCGACCGGCGCACCATCGGTGTCGTGCAGGGCATCCAGGGCATGCGCTGGTTCGAGGTCACCGTGACCGGGTCCGAAAGCCATGCCGGCACCACGCCGATGCCGCGCCGCAAGGATGCCATGCTCGGCTGCGCCCGCATTGTCGACCGGATCAACCGGATCGCGCTGGATCACAAGCCGGGCGTGTCGACCGTCGGCCTGGTCAAGGTCAGCCCGAATTCGCGCAACACCATTCCTGGCAATGTGTTCTTCTCGGTCGATCTGCGCCATCCGCAGGACGAGACCCTCCTGAAAATGAAGGCGGCGCTGGAAGCCGCCTGCGCGGAAATCTGCGGCGAACTCGGCCTTGCTTATGAATGCAAGGAGGTCTGGAATTCACCGGCGGTGCATTACGACAAGGGCTGTATCGCCGCCGTGCGCAAGGCGGCCGAGGAGGCCGGCTACGCCCATATGGACATTACCTCGGGCGCGGGCCACGATGCCGGCTATATCAACCGCGTGGCGCCGACCGCCATGGTCTTCGTGCCTTGCGCCGACGGCATCAGCCATAACGAGATCGAGTCGGCCACCGCCGAGGACCTCGCCGCCGGCTGCAACGTGCTGATGCGCGCCATGCTGGAACACGCGGCCTGAAGGCACGAGAAACGGAGAATGGCCGTCGCGATGGAAGAGCGTGTAGTAAAGGGTGCCGCCGCGGCACCGGCCGGCAATTCTTCTGCCGTGCCGGCGGTCGAGGTGGCCGGAGTCAATCTGGTCTTCCAGACGGCGGATGCGCCGGTCTATGCCCTGTCGGATGTGAACCTGTCGGTTGCGCGCGGCGAGTTCGTATCGTTCATCGGACCATCGGGTTGCGGCAAGACCACCCTGCTGCGGGTGATCGCCGATCTGCAGAAGGCGACCGGTGGCGATGTGAAAGTGAACGGCGTCGCGCCAGAGACCGCACGGCTCGATCGGGCCTATGGCTATGTCTTCCAGGCGCCGGCGCTGTATCCCTGGCGCAGCGTCCTGCGCAACATCACCCTGCCGCTTGAGATCATGGGCCTGCCGAAAGCCGAACGGCTGGAACGGGCGAAGCGGGTTCTCGATCTGGTCAACCTGTCCGGCTTCGAGCGTAAATTCCCCTGGCAGCTGTCCGGCGGCATGCAGCAGCGGGTTTCCATTGCCCGCGCCCTGTCCTTCGACCCGGAACTGCTGCTGATGGACGAGCCCTTCGGTGCGCTGGACGAGATCATCCGCGACCATCTGAACGAACAGCTGCTCGACCTGTGGCGTCGCACCGAAAAGACACTGCTGTTCGTGACCCATTCGATCCCCGAGGCTGTTTTCCTGTCGACCAGGATCGTGGTGATGAGCCCGCGGCCGGGCCGGATCATCGATGTGATCGACAGCAACCTGCCCCGGGATCGCAAGCTCGATATCCGCGAGACACCGGAATTCGCCGCCATTGCCCACCGCGTGCGCGAAGGCCTGCGCGCCGGCCACAGCTACGACGATCATGTCTGACGCCGCCGCCATCCCGGCCACCCGCCCGCCCGCCGGCCTTTGGCTGCGTCTGCGGCAGGGGAGTGCGCTGCCGGTACTCGCGGTGCTGCTGTTCATCCTGGTGGTCTGGTATCTCGGCGCCGTGAAACTGAATGCGCCGCAGGTCCGCGACGCCTACGAGCGCGCCGGCCGTGCCGAATGGACAACCCCCGAACTGGTGGCCGATACCCTGTCGATGGAGCGGCCGGTGCTGCCGGCGCCGCATCAGGTGCTGGACGGCCTGAACAAGATGGTGCTGCAGGTGAATGTCAGCTCGCGGCGCAGTCTGGTCTACCATGCCTGGGTCACGCTGGAATCCGCGCTGGTCGGCTTTCTGTTCGGCACGCTACTCGGCATCGGCCTGGCCGTGGCCATCATCCATGTTGCCAGCCTCGAACGGGCGCTGATGCCCTGGATCATCGCGTCGCAGACCATCCCGATCCTCGCCATCGCGCCGATGATCGTGGTGGTGCTGGGTTCGCTCGGGCTGGTCGGCCTGTTGCCCAAGGCGGTGATCTCGGCCTATCTCTGCTTTTTCCCGGTCACCATCGGCATGGTCAAGGGGCTGACCTCGCCGGAGACCATCCAGCTCGACCTGATGCGCACCTACAGCGCCTCGACCGCCCAGACATTGCGCCTGCTGCGCCTGCCGGCTTCGCTGCCTTTTCTGTTCGCCAGCCTGAAGGTGGCCATTTCGCTGGCCGTGGTGGGCGCCATCGTCGGCGAGCTGCCGACGGGCGCGCAGGCCGGTCTCGGCGCGCGCCTGCTGGCCGGTTCCTATTATGGCCAGACCGTGCAGATCTGGTCGGCACTGATCGTGGCTGCAGTGCTGGCCGGCTCCTGTGTCGGCCTGGTCGGGCTGGTGCAGCGCGGGCTGAACCGCCGGCTCGGAGGTGCAGCATGAAGCGCCGCCGGGATGCTGTTCTGGCCCTCGGCCTGCTTTGCGGTGCGGCCGGCGCCCTGCTGCCGCTGGGTGCGGCCGGCAGTCTGGCCCAGCATGCCATGCCGCTGGTGTTCTGGCTGGTGATGGTGATCGCCATGGCATGGCTGTTCCTGCGGCCGGTGGCGGTCACGGCTGCAGCCGGCGTGGCGCTGGCGGGCTGTCTGGCGGGTGCCGTTGCCCTGCATGATCTGGTACAGGCCGGTGCCCGGAATTTCGATGCGGCCGGCCTCTGGCTCGGCCTGATCGGTCTCGGTCTGCTGGTCTGGCGGCTGCTTGACCGTGCCAGCTTGGCCGCCCAGCAGCTGCCGGGCGCGGCCGGCGGGATCGTGGCGCCGCTGCTGTTCGGCCTGTGGCTGCTGTATCTGTGGGAGATGGTGGTGACCGGCTTTGCCGTTCCGGCCGTGCTGCTGCCGCCGCCAAGCGCCATCGGCCACGCCATCGCGACCAGCCTGCCGACCCTGGGCGTCGATTTTGTGCAAACCTTCATCCGCGCGGTGATTCCGGGCTTCGTGATCGGTTCGTCGGCCGGTTTCCTCGTCGGCGTGCTGGTCGACCGGGTGCCTTTCCTGCAGCGCGGCCTGCTGCCGGTCGGCAACATGGTCAGCGCGCTGCCGATCATCGGCATCGCGCCGATCATGGTGATGTGGTTCGGGTTCGACTGGCAGTCGAAGGCGGCCGTGGTCGTGGTGATGACGTTCTTCCCGATGCTGGTGAACACCATTGCCGGGCTGAACGCGCTGGGCCGCATGGAACGCGACCTGATGGCAACCTATGCCGCCAGCTATGGCCAGACGCTGCTGACGGCGCGTCTGCCGGCCGCCATGCCGTTCCTGTTCACTGCGCTGAAGGTGAATTCCACACTGGCACTGATCGGCGCGATTGTCGCCGAGTTCTTCGGCACCCCGATCATCGGCATGGGCTTCCGCATCTCGACCGAGGTCGGCCGCATGAACATCCCGATGGTCTGGGCCAGCATCGCCGTCGCGGCCCTGGCCGGCTCGGCCAGTTACGGCCTGCTGACGCTGGCCGAGCGCTGGCTGACCTTCTGGCATCCGTCCTTCCGCAAGACAGCATCATGAGTAGTAGGGGTATGACAGTTCCGACAGGAGAGGAGAGAAGATCATGAAGCGTGCAGCCTTTTACAGACTGGCCCTCGGGGCCGTCCTCGCGTTGACCGCCGGATCGGCGCAGGCCGCGGACAAGTTCACCATCCAGCTGAAATGGGTCACCCAGGCCCAGTTCGCCGGCTACTACGTGGCCAAGGACAAGGGCTTCTACAAGGCGGTCGATCTCGACGTCACCGTCAAGCCGGGCGGTCCGGACATCGCGCCGCCGCAGGTGATGGCCGCCGGCGGTGCCGATGCGATCATCGACTGGATGCCGTCGGCGCTGGCCAGCCGCGAGAAGGGCGTGCCGCTGGTCAACGTGTCGCAGACCTTCCAGAAGTCGGGCATGATGCTGACCTGTTCCAAGGCCAGCGGCGTGACCTCGCCGGACAAGTTCCCGGGCCAGACCCTCGGTGTCTGGTTCTATGGCAACGAGTATCCGTTCCTGACCTGGATGGCCAAGCTGGGCATCCCGACCGATGGCAGCGCCAAGGGCGTGAAGGTCCTGAAGCAGGGCTTCAACGTCGACCCGATCATCCAGAAGCAGGCCGCCTGCGTCTCGACCATGACCTACAACGAGTACTGGCAGGTCATCGATGCCGGCTTCAAGCCCGGCGACCTCGTTGTCTTCAAATACAGCGAGCAGGGCGTCGGCACCATGGAAGACGGCATCTATGCCAACGGCTCCAAGTTGGGCGATGCCGCCTATGCCGACAAGCTGGCCCGCTTCGTGGCGGCCTCGAACAAGGGCTGGGACTGGGCGATCAAGAATTCCGATGCTGCCGCGATGGTGGTGCTGGAGAATGACACCACCGGCGCCCAGACCGAAAAGCACCAGAAGCGCATGATGGGCGAGATCGCCAAGCTGATCGAGGGCTCGAAGATGGGTACCGGCTATCTCGACCCGGCCGATTACGAGCGCACCGTGTCGATCCTGCTGTCGGTCAAGTCCGATCCGGTGATCACCAAGAAGCCGGAAGGTGCCTGGACCCACAGCGTTTTCGAGGCGGCGAAGAAATACGCCAAGTAAGCATCCGGGCTGCGGCCCGCTGCGAACCCGGCCGGTGTGAACCGGCCGGGTTTTTTCATGCCGCTGCCGGCTGGCAGTCGGCCGCGATCAGATCGATCAGGGCGCGGGCGGCAACTGAGGGCGAGCGGCCGTTGCGCCGCACGATGCCCATGACCCGTTCGACATGGGGCTCGGTGATCGGGACTTCCGCGAGATCGGCGAAACGCAGCAGCGGCGTGGTCAGGGAGGGAAGAGCGGCGATGCCGAGCCCTTCGCTGACCAGGGCGCCGATGGTGGCCAGATGCTCGGCGTCATACCGGCTGTGCGAGGCGATGCCGGTCTGCGCGCAGGCGGCGTCGATATACTGGCGCACGCTCGACGTGCGGGCCATGGTGATGATCGGATCGGCCACCATGTCGGCCCAGGTCACGCTGCGTCGGCGGGCCAGCCGGTGGCGGCGCGGACAGACCATCACGAAACGGTCGACGATCAGCGGCTGGAAGGCGAAATCGCGGTCGGCCGCCGGCGTCACGGTCAGGCCGAAATCGGCGGCGCCGCTGTCGACCAGGTCCTGGATCTGGTCATGCAGGGTGTCGCGGATGATCACGTCGATACCCGGATGCAGCGCCTTGAAGCGGGCCAGCACGCGCGGCAGCGTCACGGCCGCCAGCGAGGGCAGGGCGGCCACCACCACGCGGCCGCGGCGGCGGGCCAGGTAATCCTGCAGGTCGCCCGATACGGCTTCGAACTCGTCGATCAGCCGGTTCGCGAGCCGGCGCAGTTCGGCGCCTTCCGCGGTCAGGGCGATCTGGCGGGTGGTGCGGTCGAACAGGCGCACGCCAAGCTGGTCTTCCAGCTTGCGGATCGTCGCGCTGAGCGCCGGCTGCGACAGGCCGAGGCGTTCGCCGGCCTCGCTGAAGCTGCCGAGATCGGCCACGGCGCGGAAGGCCTGCAGCTGCCGGAGGGTCAAATTCATAGACATTCATTATAAATAAATAAGATAAATCAATTTGTAAAATATATAGCGAAGCGGCCAGTCTGCCTGCCAACGAGACTCAGTTGGGAGGAGCCCGTGTCGGGGCCCGAGACAGTCCTGGTCGGCAGCGGTGCCGGCTTTTCCGGCGACCGCCTGGATGCCGCCGCGCCGGTGGTGCGTAGCCTGATCCGGTCCGGCCGGCCCGCCGCCATCATGTTCGAGACCCTCGGCGAGCGGACGCTGGCACTGGCCCAGCTGGCCCGGCTGGAGAATCCCGAACGCGGCTACGAGCCTTTGCTGGAGCGCCTGCTGGCGCCGGTTCTCGCCGACTGCCTGGCCCACCGCATCACCATCCTCGGCAATTTCGGTGCCGCCAATCCGCAGGCGGCGGCCCGCGCGATCCGGGCGCTGGCAGTCCGGCTTGGCTGCCGGATGCCACGCATTGCCGTGGTGACCGGCGACGACATTGCCGCGGCCGGACTGCTGCCGCAGCTGCAGGCCGAGGATGGCGGGCTGCTGCGGCCAGATTCCGTCATTTCGGCGAATGCCTATCTCGGCGCCGCGCCGCTGGTCGAGGCACTGGCGGCCGGCGCCGATGTGGTGGTCACCGGCCGTGTCGCCGATCCGTCGCTGGCCCTGGCGCCGTTCATCCATCATCACGGCTGGTCACCGGACGATCTGCCGCGCATCGCCTGCGGCACCCTGGCCGGCCATCTGCTGGAATGCGGCGCCCAGGTGACCGGCGGCTATTATGCCGATCCCGGCATCAAGGATGTGCCCGATCCCCATGCCATCGGCTTTCCGATTGTCGAGATGGCCGCCGATGGCGGTTTCGTCATCGGCAAGGCGGAGGATACCGGCGGCCTGGTCGACCGCCATACGGTGACCGAGCAGATTCTCTATGAAATCCACGACCCGGCGGCGTACCTGACACCGGATGTGACATTGGATGTCACCGGCGTCACGCTGGCGGAGGCCGGCCCGGACCGGATCCGCGTGGCCGGAGCCGCCGGCCATGCGCGGCCGGAGCGGCTGAAGGTCACTGTCGGCCTCGATGGCGGCTGGCTCGGCGAGGGCGAGATTTCCTATGCCGGTCCGAATGCCGTGGCGCGGGCCCGGCTGGCGCTGGATGTGGTGCGCCGCAGGCTGGGGGAAGGCATCCGCATGCGCGGCGACATCATCGGGCTGGCCAGCGTGTTCAACGACGATGACGGGCGATGGCTGGCACTGCAGGCAGCGGAACCGGCGGATGTGCGCCTGCGCATCGCTGTTGCTGCGGCTGACCGTGCGGAAGCAGATCGTGCTTATGAGGAAGTGCTGGCCCTGTATACCTGCGGGCCGGCCGGCGGCGGCGGCGTGCGCGGCGGCACGCGCCGGCGGATCGCCACCGAATCCGGCTATCTGCCGCGCGATCTGGTCCGTCCGGCAGTGGAGATCCTGGAATGACGGCAATGCCGCCCGCGGGCCGCACCATCGAGGTGCCGCTGCATCGCATCGCCCATGGCCGCACCGGCGACAAGGGCAACCGCCTGAATGTCAGCGTGATCGCCTGGCATCCGGACGCCTATCCGCTGATCCGCGACCAGATCACGGCCGAACGGGTGGCGGCAGCCTTTGCCCATCGTCGCCCTGGCAAGGTGGTCCGTTACGAGTTGCCGCATCTGCGGGCACTGAATTTCGTGATCGACGACGTGCTGGAGGGGGGCGTGAACGACGCGCTGAATCTCGACGGTCACGGCAAGACCCATTCGTATCTCGTGCTGGCCCTGCCGGTGCGGGTTCCGGAGGATTACCAGTTCAACAAAACGGAGGAGACAACGAGATGAAACAGACCCTTTTTGCCGCTGCTGCGGCCTGCGCGCTTTTTGCCGCCGCTCTGCCGGCTGCGGCCAAGGACAAGATGCTGATCGGTGCCACCTCGGCATCGTCCAGCCAGTATGGATATTTCGTCGCCCTGTCGCAGCTGATCAACAGCAAGGTACCGAATGCCGAGACCGCCGTTGTCGAAACCGGTGCCACCGTCGACAACCTGCGCCGTATCGAGCGCCGGCAGATCGACATGGGCCTCGTCACCACCAATGTCGGCTACCAGGCCTATGCAGGCGAAGGCGCCTTCGATGGCAAGAAGGTCGACAACCGCCTGCTGTTCGTTTACGCGACGGCGCCGCAGAATGTAATCGTCCGCAACGACAGCGGTGTCACCAGCCTTGCCGCACTGAAAGGCAAGCGGTTCAATCCCGGCCTGAAAGGCTCGGCAACCGAGAAGACGGCGGAGGCGGTGTTCGCCGCTCTGGGCATCGCGCCGGATTACGTCCGCGGCTCAACCACCGACATCGTCGATGCGATGAAGGACAACCGCGTGCTTGGCACCGTGAAATCCGGCGCCGGCATGAAGCTGGATGGGTCCAGCCTCGACATCGCCACCTTCACCCCGATCCGCGTGCTCGGCCTCGATGCCGCCCAGAAGAAGACCGTCGCCGAGAAATTCCCGGATCTTTCGGTGGTGGACGTTCCGGCCGGTGCGGCCGACGGCATCCCTGCCTACAGCACCTGGAGCTTCGGCCTCGCCGTGCATGCCCGCACCGATCTGCCGGAAGAAACCGCCTACCAGATCGCCAAGGCAGCCTTCGAGGACAGGACCATGCAGGTCGGCGCGCTCAGCAGCCTGAAGGGCATCGATCTCATGCAGCTGACGGTCGATAACGGCACCATTCCGCTGCATCCCGGCGTGGTGCGGTATCTGAAGGAGAAGAATGTCGCGATTCCGGCCAAGCTGATGCCGAAATCCTCCTGATCGCGGGTTCGTTCAGGTTTATCGGGAGGCCCGGACATGCATGCGTTCGCAACCAAGGCCATGGCGGTCCTGCTGGGTCTGTTCATTCTCTACACGTCGGCATTCGGCGCGTTCGAGGGACTGATCCAGCGCGCCATCTTTGTCGGCCTGATTGTCGGTCTGGGCCTCCTGATGTTTCCTCTGGGCGCCGGCACGCGCTGGCGTCCGTTCGGCATCGCCGTCGATCTCGCGGCAGCCGGACTGTCGGTGGCGGCCTGCGCCTATACGGTGGTCAATTACGACGAGATCATGGAAAGCCTGCCGACGGCGACCGGCCTCGACATCGCACTCACCGCCGGCCTCGTCCTGTCCGTGCTGGAAATCTCGCGCCGGGCCATCGGCGGCATTTTCCCCGCCATTGCCCTGGCCGGCCTCGCCTATGCCCTGCTGGGGCAGTATCTGCCCGGCGCGCTCGGCCATCGCGGCTTCGACATCTATTTCGTGACCGAGACCCTGCTGCTCGGGGATCTCGGCATCTGGGGCCTGCTGGTCGGCGTGGCCAGCACCACGATCGGGGCCTTCATCCTGTTCGGCAGCGTGTTGCTGTTCACCGGCGGCGGCCAGACCTTCATGGACCTGGCGATCCGCCTGAGCGGCCGCAGCCCTGGCGGTGCGGCCAAGATCGCCACCGTGGCCTCCGGCCTGTTCGGCACCATCAGCGGCAGCGCGGTCGCCAATGTCGCCACCACCGGCAACTTTACCATTCCGCTGATGAAGCGGCTGGGCTACGGCCCGGCGCTGGCCGGCGGCATCGAGGCAGTGGCCTCGACCGGCGGCCAGATCGCACCGCCGGTGATGGGCGCCGCGGCCTTCGTGATGGCCGAGATCATCGGCCGATCCTATTTCGACATCGCCAAGGCGGCGGTCCTGCCGGCCTTCCTCTATTACCTCGGGGCCTTCGCCACCATCCATTTCATCGCCCTCAACCGCGGCCTGCGCACGGTGCCGGAATCCGAGATGCCGCCCTGGCGTACCGTGCTGGCGCCGGGCCGGGTCGGGCCCATCGTCATTGCCTTTGCCGCCCTGCTGTTCGGCATCCTGACCGGCCGGTCGGTGCAGACGGCGGCCTTTTTCGGCGTCACCGGCCTGTTTGCCAGCTTCCTCGTGCTGAATGTCCGATCGGTCGCCAATCTGCGCCGGTCGCTGAAAGTCATCGTCGACAGCCTGGAAGATGCCGGCAAGGCACTGGTGATGATCGGTGTGCTGCTGGCCGGCGCGCAGATTCTGGTCAGCATGGTCAACCTGACCGGACTCGGCGTCGCCCTGTCGTCGCTGATCGTCAGCATGGCCGGCAGTTCGGTCTGGCTGATCGCCCTGGTGACCGGGCTGGTCTGCCTGGTGCTCGGGATGGGTATCCCGACCACGGCGGCCTATGTGCTGGTGGCCGCGGTCCTGGCGCCGGCTCTGGTCAAGGTCGGTGTCGATCCGATCATTGCGCATATGTTCGTCTTCTACTACGCGACGATCTCCGTGATCACGCCGCCGGTCTGTGTCGCGGTTTTCGTGGCGGCAGGCATCGCCCAGACCGGGTGGCTGTCGGTGGCGCGCGAGGCCTGCAAGCTGGGTGCGGTAACCTATGTGATCCCGTTCATGTTCATCGCCTATCCCGGCATGCTGGCCAATGGCGGCTGGCTGGAGATCGGCGAGGCGGTGGTGTCCGGCCTTGTCTTCACCATGGCCTTTGCCGCATTCTTCGGCGGCGCCCGGTTTTTCGATTCCCGGCTGCTCAACGGCGGCATCCTGCTGCTGATCGCGGTGCTGTCGGTCTTCCCGACCTGGACGGGCCTCGGGCTGGCAACGGGTGGTTTCGTCTTGCTGTGGCTGACCCGGTGGCACCGCATCCGGCGTGTCGATGACAGCAGCCAGGCGGCCGGAACCTGAGGGCAGGAAGGGAAGGCCGTGTCAGATCCTGTGAAGACCGTTGCAATTGTCGGCTGCGGCACCGTCGGGGCCAGCTGGGCGGCCCTGCTCCTCGCGCACGGGATCGACGTGCAGGCAACCGACCCGGCGCCGGAGGCGGAACGCTATCTGCGGGATTTCGCGGTCCGTGCCGGCGCACAGCTGGCCGAACTGGGGCTGACCGGGCAGGGGCGGCTCGGTTTCACGCCGCGGCTGGCCGAGGCCCTGCAGGGCGCGGATTTCGTGCAGGAAAACGCCCCCGAGAAGGAAGAACTGAAACAGGCGCTGCTGGCCGAGATCGACGACCTGCTGCCGCCGGCGGTGATCGTTGCCGGCAGCACCTCGTCGCTGCTGCGCAGCCGGCTGGTGGTGCGCTGCCGCCATCCCGGCCGGCATATCACGGCACATCCGTTCAATCCGCCGCATCTGGTGCCACTGGTCGAACTGGTTGGCGAGGATGCGACGGTGGTGGCACAGGCGGCGGATTTCTATCGCCGGGTCGGGCGCCGGCCGGTGGTGCTGGGGCGCGAGATGCCCGGCCATATCGCCAACCGGCTGGCCTCGGCGGTCTGGCGCGAGGCGGTCTATCTGGTGGAACAGGGCGTCGCCAGCGTCGCCGATATCGATGCCGCCATGGCATACGGGCCCGGCATGCGCTGGACGGTGATGGGACCGCATATGACCTATCACCTCGGCGGCGGTCCCGGCGGCATAGCCCATTATCTCGATCATCTCGGCGCCAGCCAGGTGCGGCGCTGGCAGTCGCTGGGCAGTCCGTCCTTCGATGCGGCGACCCGGGCGGCGCTGGTGCAGGGTGTGGATGAGGAAGCGGCCGGTCGTCCGGTCGAAGAGCTGGAAGCCGCCCGCGATGCGGCGCTGATCGCCCTGCTGAAGCTGCGGCCGCAGATTTCCTGACGGCAGCCGCTGTCGCTTATTTTTCGCGGATGAAGGCGAGTGGCAGCCGGATGGTTGCCGTTGTGCCCTGGCCGGGTGCCGAAGTGATCGACAGGCTGCCATGATGCAGCTCGGCCAGCGACTTGACCAGCGGCAGCCCGAGGCCGGTGCCCTGGTGCTGCCGGGTCAGCACGCCGATCACCTGGCCGAAAGGCGCCAGCGCCTTCGGAATGTCCTGTGGTGCCATGCCAACCCCGGTATCGTGCACGGAGATGTCGAGATGGCCGTCTGCCGTCGCAGCCGTGACCCAGGCCCGACCACCGCCCGGGGTGAACTTGACGGCATTGCTCAGCAGGTTGAGCAGCATCTGGCGCAGCATGCGTTCATCGGCCTGCAGGTTCGGCAGGCTTTCGGGCAGGTCTGCCTGGATCGAGACGCGGGCGCGTTCCGCCTGCACCCGGATCATTTCCAGGCTGTCCTGGATCGCCTGCCGCACATCCAGCGCCTCGACATGCACTTCCATGCGGCCGGCTTCGACCTTGGCCAGGTCCAGCACGTCATTGATCAGCTGCAGAAGGTGATGGCCGGATTTCAGGATGTCGTCGACATACTCGTTCTGCTTCGGGGTCAGCGAGCCGAAATAGCCGGCCAGCAGGGATTCCGAAAAACCGATGATGGCATTTAGCGGCGTGCGGAATTCGTGGCTCATATTGGCCAGGAAGGTGCTTTTCGAGCGATTGGCGACTTCGGCCATTTCCTTGGCGCGCAGCAATTCGCGCTCGGTGCCTTCGCGCTCCGCGATATAGCGGGTCAGGGCTTCGGTGCGCTCGTCGACACGCTGCTCCAGCGTATCGGCCAGGTCGCGCAGCTGGTCCTGCACCCGGCGCAGCTCGGTGATGTCGGAGTAGGAGGTGACGAAACCGATGCCCTCGATCGGTGTGCCGATCACCTCGATCACACGGCCGTTGGGCCGGCGGCGCTGCAGCCGGTGCGGCTCCATGCGACGGGCGAGTGCAATGCGTTCTTCCACGATTGCCTCGACATTGCCGGCGCCATATTCACCATGTTCGGCATTCCAGCGCAGGAACGCGATGAACGGGGTGCCGGGCCGGCTGTATTCTTCCGGATAGCCCAGCATGTCGAGGAAATGCTGGTTGCAGATCAGCAGGTTCAGGTCTGTATCGAAAAGCGTGATGCCGTGGCTGATATTGGCAACGATGGTGTCCAGCAGCCGGTTCTTGTCGCGCAGTTCCGCTGTGGCGCTCGCAACCTCCTGTTCCAGTTCGCCGCGGGCCGCGGCAAGGGCCTGCTCGGTCCGCCTGCGCTCGGTAATGTCGCTGTAGACGGTAACCCAGCCGCCGCCGGGCAGCGGTGTGCCGCGGATGTCGAGCACGATGCCGTTCGGGCGGATGCGCTCGAAATGATGGGGCAGGAAGCGGCGGGCCAGTTCGACCCGTTCCAGAACCTGGGCCTCGGCATCGCCCGGGCCGTATTCGCCGAGGCCGGCATTGTGCCGGAAAAAGACTTCCGCCGGTGTGCCGGGGGCTGCGAAGGAATCGGGGAAGCCGAGCAGTTCGATGTAGCGGCGGTTGCAGGCGACCAGTTTCAGCTCCCTGTCGAAGATGCTGATCCCCTGATCGAGGTGGTCGAGCCCCTGCTTGATCAGGAGGTCGTCTTGCACGCGCCGGACTCCATTGTCATTCTTCCCCCCGATTGTAAGGCAATCATGCGCCCGGCAGGGGCTTATTTTCTGTTAACTGGCCGGTCGGGGCCGGACGCGGTCAAGAAAAAAGCCGCCCGGAGGCGGCTTCGTTCGGACCAGCGTGGCCGGATGGCTCAGGCATTGCCTTCGCGCTGGGCGCGCTTGCGGGCCAGCTTGCGGGCGCGACGGATCGCCTCGGCCTTCTCGCGGGCGCGGCGCTCCGACGGCTTCTCGTAATGGCCGCGCAGCTTCATCTCGCGGAAGATGCCTTCACGCTGCATCTTCTTCTTCAGCGCCTTCAGGGCCTGGTCGACATTGTTATCGCGCACGAGGACTTGCACGTGGGTCCCATCCTTTCGGGTAGCAAAGAGAATCCGGTGCAGGGCGAAGCCCCGCCAAGTCGCGCCTTCTATCATGGCCCCCGGCCTTTGTGAAGCGGCTTGTTCACAAGTCGCCGGCAATAATCATTCATATTTGGCCGGTATTTGCGCAATTTACAGACAATCGCCGGAAGCTTGGCGCCGCGGGCCGGCTGGCCTAGTTTTGGGTCATGGCCATTCTGAAAATCGCCCGCATGGGGCATCCGGTGCTGGCCCGGCCGGCCGAGCCGGTGCCCGATCCGACCGCCCCGGACATCCATGCCCTGATCCGCGACATGGTGGACACCATGCTGGACGCGCCGGGGCAGGGGCTGGCGGCACCGCAGGTCCATGTGCCGCTGCGGGTCGCGGTTTTCCTGACCCCGCCCGACGGCGATCCGCCGCAGCGGGAACTGGTCACCCTGGTCAACCCGCGCTGGGAACCGGCCGGGACAGAGCAGGACATCGCCTGGGAGGGCTGCCTGTCGGTGCCCGGCCTGCGCGGGCTGGTGCCGCGCTATACCCGCATCCGCTACGAAGGTCTGCTGCCCGATGGCAGCCGGCTGGAGCGCATGGTCGAGGGCTGGCACGCCCGGGTGGTACAGCACGAACTGGACCATCTGGACGGCATCCTCTATCCCCAGCGCATGACCGATCTGAAGGACCTGGTATTCGAGAGCGAGCTGCGCCACCGTGCGCCGCTGCAGCCGGAGGAGCAGGAAGAATGAGCGACGACCATCTGCTGGCCGAGAAACGGGCCCTGCTCGAGGCATTGCTGGCCCATGTGCCTTTCGACGGCTGGACGGCACGGGCGCTGGCTGCAGCGGCGAAGGATTGCGGCCATGACGCCGGCCTGGTCGCGCGCGCCTTCCCGGAGGGTGCTGTCGACGCGCTGGATTTCTGGATTGCCGAGACCGATGCGGCGATGCTGCGTGCACTGGAAAGCCGCGACCTTGCCGGCATGAAAATCCGCGACCGGGTCAGGACCGCCGTGCTGCTGCGGCTGGAACTGGCCGCGGCCCATCGCGAGGCGGTGCGCCGGGCGCTGGCGCTGGAAGCCCTGCCGCAGCATGCGCCGCGTGCGCTGCGACAGGTTTACCGCACGGTCGATGCGATCTGGTATGCGGCAGGGGATACCGCCACCGATTTCAACTTCTACACCAAGCGGCTGCTGCTGGCCGGGGTCTATTCGACCACGCTGCTGCGCTGGCTGGACGACCGGTCGGAAGGCTTTGCCGCCACGGCGGCATTCCTCGACCGCCGGCTGGCCGACGTGATGCGCATCGAAAAGGCGAAGGGTCGGCTGGCGAAACTGGCCGGACGGCTGCCCGACCCGCTGCAGCGCCTGCGCCGGGCCTGAAAAGACAACGGGCCTGAAAAGAGAAGCCTGATCTGTCAGGCAGTCCGGAAATGGAGGCGGTGGTCAGACCGAGAGGCTGACCTGGCGGCCCGCATTCGACGCGCTCTGGCCCTGGTTGGCCGTGCCATTGGCGCTGTAGCTGAGGGCCGAGTTGCGCGGGGCCTCGGGCTGCTGGCCGCTGCCGGCCTCGCCGACATTGCTCTGCTGTTGCAGGAACTGGCTCAGCGTCTGCACGCCGCTGCTGCTGTCATTGGCGGCCGGCTGGCGGGT
The DNA here is from genome assembly GCF_964218355.1 of Ferrovibrio sp. Taxonomy (GTDB): domain Bacteria; phylum Pseudomonadota; class Alphaproteobacteria; order Ferrovibrionales; family Ferrovibrionaceae; genus Ferrovibrio. The sequence continues at coordinate 107,377 of NZ_CAXPMC010000005.1, forward strand.
TTCGCGGGTCTGCTGGGCGGTCGAGGGCTGTGTGACCGCACCGGCGGTCTGCGTCTGCACGCCGCCCTGGCTCTGGCCGGGTTGCTGCGCGGCATCCTGCAGGAACTGCTGAATGCTCTGGCCGCCATTGTCGCGCTCCTGGGCGGCGCGCGGCTGGAACTGCTGCGCGGCGGCGGCATTGTAGGAACCGATACCATCAATCGGGGGCATGATCGCCACTCCAGACCGGCGGGTGCACATTTCTCGTGCAGGCCGGACAGGGCCGCCGCTCCTCGGCAGCCGGACGTCTGAAATCTTGCCGACTAATATAATACCCCGGCGGGCCGTCGCCAAGGGGGCCGCCAAGAGCGCCGCCGGGGGTGGCCCCGGCAGGCAGAAAGGGCATTCAGTCCAGTGATTTAGGCGCCGGCGCCTGCCCGGCGGGGTACAGCCGGTTGACATGGCCCATCTTGCGGCCGGGGCGGGCCTCGGCCTTGCCGTAGAGATGCAGCCGGGCATTCGGCTCGGCCAGCAGGGCCGGCCAGGCATCGATCTCGTCGCCGATCAGGTTCTCCATCACCGCATCGCAGAGCCGGTCCGGGCTGCCCAGCGGCAGGCCGCAGATCGCCCGGATATGCTGTTCGAACTGCGAGGTGACGGCGGCATCCATGGTCCAGTGGCCGGAATTATGCACCCGCGGCGCCATCTCGTTGACCAGCAGGCGGTCGCCGCAATCGAACAGCTCCACCGCCAGCACGCCCACATAATCCAGCCCGCCGGCCAGGGTGGCGGCGATGCGCTCGGCTTCCGCGGCCTGTTCGGGCGAGATCGCAGCGGGGGCATGGGTGCGCCACAGGATGTGATTGCGGTGGATATTCTCCACCGGTCCCCAGGAGCGGATGGTGCCGTCGGTGCCGCGGGCGAGCACGACGGAAAGCTCGCGGCGGAAGGCGACGAACCCCTCGGCGATCAGGGCATCGGATTTCAGTGCGGCAAGGGCGGGCGCGACGTCGTCGAGATGGCCGATCTTCGCCTGTCCCTTGCCGTCATAGCCCATGCGGCGGGTCTTCAGCACCAGCGGCAGGCCCATGGCCTCGGTCGCGGCGCAGAGATCCTCCGGATTGGCGACCGCCCGGTAGGGGGCGGTGGCGATGCCGCGGGCGGTGCAGAAATCCTTCTCGAACAGCCGGTCCTGGCTGATCCGCAGCGCTTCGGTGCCGGGCCGCACCGGCACCAGCCGGGCGATCGCGGCCACCGGATCGAAGGGGATGTTCTCGAATTCGTAGGTCACCACTGCGCAGCTCTTCGCAAAGGCGGTCATGGCGGCGGCATCGGTATAGTCGGCGCGGGTATGGCGGGCGGCCACCTCGGCGGCCGGCGGGTCGGCCTCGGGCGCGAGGATATGGCAGTGATAGCCGAGCCGCGCCGCCGCCATCGCCAGCATGCGGCCGAGCTGGCCGCCGCCGAGGATGCCGATGGTGCTGCCGGGCGGAATCGCGGTCATGGCTATTTGCCGCTTACCGGTCTGGCCTTGACCGACTTCGTCTGCTTCGCCCGCCAGGCCTGCAGGCGCTTCGACAGGGCCGGGTCGCCCAGCGCCAGGATCGCCGCCGCCAGCAGCGCGGCATTGATGGCGCCGGCCTTGCCGACCGCCAGCGTGCCGACCGGCACGCCGCCGGGCATCTGCTGGATCGACAGCAGCGAATCAAGGCCCTTCAGGGTGCGGCTCTCGACGGGCACGCCCAGCACCGGCAGATGCGTCATCGCCGCGGCCATGCCGGGCAGATGCGCGGCGCCGCCGGCACCGGCGATGATCACCTGCAGGCCGCGCTCTGCCGCGGTGGCGGCATAGTCGTACAGGCGCTGCGGCGTGCGGTGGGCCGAGACGATGCGATGTTCGGCCGGCACTTTCAGCGCCGCCAGGATATCGGCGGCATGCTGCATGGTCGCCCAGTCGGACTGGCTGCCCATGATGATGCCGACTGTCGGTCCCTTGCGCGGTGCCATGCTGCCCCCTGCTCGGCGTGGAAAGGCGCGGATTATAGGGAGCATCACCGGGGTGTAAAGCGGCGGGCGGCCGGGGTGGCGGGCGGGGCAAATCCATGATTTGTTAACGACATATGCGGCATGAAACGTGGACGATGCCGTAGAAGGGGGCAGTTGCGGCCCATGTCGAGAATCGAGGATCGCCGGCCGGTCGGGCTGGGGACGGGGGCAGCGCCGGTCGGTACGCCGGGCGCCGGCCTGCGTCCGGCCGCGCCCGCCGCTGCCGGGGCCGCCGCCTATGCGGCCCAGCCGGCGGCCGAGCCCGGTGCGACCGCGACGGTGATGGGCATCCCCGAGACGGAACTGACGCCGCGGGTGCGCGACGCGATCATGCGGCTGATGGGCGAGGTCGACCAGCTGCGCGGCGAACTGAACCGGACCCGCCACCGGCTGGCCGAACTGGAGCGGCTGGCCGACCGCGACACGCTGACGCCGCTGTATAACCGGCGGGCCTTCGTGCGCGAGCTGAGCCGTGCCATGGCCCATGTCGAGCGGTACAACCGGCCCTCGGCGCTGATCTATTTCGACCTGAACGGCCTCAAGGAAATCAACGACAGGCAGGGCCACGGCGCCGGCGATGCCGCCCTGATCCAGGTCGGCCAGATCCTGCTGGACAATACCCGCGAGAGCGACATCGTCGCGCGGCTGGGCGGCGACGAATACGGCGTGATCCTCAGCGAGACCGATGCCCAGGCCGGCCGCGAAAAGGCCGACCTGCTGGCCGAGGCGATCCGCCGCCGCCCGCTGCACTGGGAGGGCAAGGTGCTGCCACTGGATGCCGCCTATGGCGTCTATCCCCTGAAGCCGGGCGAGGATCCGGGCGCGGCCTTGGCGGCGGCCGACCAGATGATGTACAGCCACAAGCTGGCCCGCCGGGCGGGCCGCAGCGGCGCGGCGCGGAATTAATCGCCGCCGCACAACCGGCGCGTCCGGCCGGGCCCCGCAATTGGCCGGCCGAATCCGGTAACTACCTGCAATATAAAGACTTTCAGCGAGCGGCGTGGGCCAGTTCGGGCCAGCGCGCGCCAGTACGGGCCCATTGGGCGGCCGGCACGGGCCGGCGGGAGCCAGTCCGGGCCGGAAAAATCCCGCAGAATCCCGTCAGGGCCGGTTGCGGCCGGCCGTGGCGGCGGCGCCGTTCCCGGCAGGGTGGTGCAGATTCACGATGGGCGACAGCGATGATGCCATTATGAACATAAAGAGAACAAAAATCAAGCCGGCCCCGCACCGGCTGCCGCGCCGCTCCCGGGCTACTGCCCGGCCGGCCGCGGTGCCAGGTCCGGCGCGCCGGGATTGAGCGGGGCGGCGCAGGCGGTGCTGCCCGGTGCCATGGCGGAAGCGGTGCCGCGGGTGGCGCTGCGCGGCTGGCCGTGCCAGAGGCGGAACAGGGCCGTCGCCACGGTCAGCGCCTGGATGATCGCGAGGAAGGTGAACAGCCCGGCCGGGCCCGACTGCTCCACCGCCAGCGAGCCGAGCACCGGCCCGAGGGTGACGCCGGCGCCCAGCACCAGGGTCAGGGTGCCGCTGGCGGCGACGATCTGCCCCGGCTTCAGATAGTCGTTCATATGCGCCATGCAGATCGAATAGAGCGGCAGGGTCAGGCCGCCGATCAGCGTGATGCCGGCATACAGCAGCGGCAGGTCGGCGCGGTCGGCATGGTCGAAGGGCAGCAGCAGCAGGCAGACCGGGATTGCCAGCCCGGCGGCGCCGGTGATCACCAGCCGCCGGTCGACGCGGTCGGACAGCCGGCCGAGCGGAAACTGCATCAGCATGCCGCCAAGCGTGGCGCAGCCGATCAGCGCGCCGATCGCCCCGGCCTGCAGGCCCACGGCGCGGCCATAGAGCGCCAGCACCACGTAGATGGCGCCCTGGCTGACGCCGTTCAGGAAGGCGCCACTGAGGCCCATCGGCGACAGGCGGAAGAGTTCCGCCAGCGAAATCCATTCCGGCACCACGAAGGGCGGGCTGGCATCGGCCGAGATCAGGATCGGCACCAGCGACAGCGAGATCAGCACCGAGACCACGATCAGCAGCAGGATGCCTTCGGGGCTGGACAGGTTCAGCAGGCTCTGCCCGGCGGCAACACCGCCGGTCTGGATCACGAAATAGATCGACAGCAGGCTGCCGCGGTTCGCATTGGTGGCGCGGCCGTTCAGCCAGCTTTCCGCCACCACGTAGAGGCCGGCGAAGCAGAAGCCGGCCAGCATGCGCATGGCGCCCCAGCTCCACGGATCATGGGTCACCAGATGCAGCAGGGCCGCCGTGCTGGCGATCGATGCCAGTGCCGCGAAGACACGCACATGACCGACGCGCACCACCAGCCGCGGTGCGACGAGGCAGCCGGCCAGCGAGCCGAACGGATAGGCCGCCTGCACCAGGCCGATCACCGTCTCGCCGAAGCCGAGGCTGCCGGCGCGCAGGGTCAGCACCGTGCCGAGCAGGCCGTTGCTGACCATCAGGAAGATCATGCCGACAAACAGCGGCCAGGACGTGCGGATTGCGGCCCACATCGGAAAAGCTCCAGGTTTTGCGATGCGGGCAGGGTAAGGATCGCGGCCCGCCCGCGCAACCCATGCGGCTGCCGGGCCGGAAACCGCGCGGGCCGTCAGGCCGCGGCGATATAGCGCGAGGCCCAGGCGCTGAGCACGTCGGCGACATAAACCGCATCGGACTGGCGCGACAGCAGGTGATCGGCATCGTCCAGCGAGACAAAGCTTTTCGGATGTTTCGCCGCCTGGAAGATGGCCGCGGCATTCTCGACGCCCACCGTCAGGTCGCGTGGTGCATGAAAAACCAGCAGGGCCTTTTTCAGGTGCTCGACGCGCTGCTGCACATTCTGCTGTTCGAGGTCGTCGAGGAACTGCCTGCGGATGGTGAAGCTGCGGCCGGCCAGCCTGACCTCGGCCATGCCGGTTTCGCGGATCGCCGACAGGTCGGCCTGGAAATTATGCACCACATGGCCGGCATCGGCCGGTGCGCCGATGGTGGCAACGGCTTTCGCCTCCGGCACGTCGCCGGCTGCCGCCAGCACCGCGGCGCCGCCCAGGCTGTGGCCGATCAGGATGGCCGGCGCCTGATGGTCGCGGCGCAGGAAATCCACCGCCTGCAGCAGGTCGGCGACATTGGAGGAGAAGTTGGTGTTGGCGAATTCGCCCTCGCTCATGCCCAGTCCGGTGAAATCGAACCGCAGCACGGCGATGCCGCGTCCGGCCAGCGCACCGGCGATGCGGCTGGCGGCAAAGATGTCCTTCGAACAGGTGAAGCAATGGGCGAAGATGGCATAGGCGCGTGCGGGACTGTCGGGCAGGTCCAGTCTTGCGGCAAGCTGGCCGCCCTGGGACCCGGGGAATGTCACCTTCTCTGATCGCGCTGCCATGGGAGCCTCTGCTGCCGGGGGATCCGGCAGGCATTGTGGCCGGCTGCAGCCGGCAGAGTCCACCGCCGCAGATACGGCCGGCAGCGCGCGGAACAGAAACACCGCATCCGGACTGGGTTTTTCCGCACTGGGCTTTTCCGCACTGGGTTTTTCCGGGCGCAGCCCCATATTCCGGGCATGGCTGCGCTGCGCATACCGGCGACCCTGCGCCGCAAGCCGGGCCTTTGCGGGGCCGGCATGCGGCGGGCCGCCTGTGCCCTGCTGGTGGCCGCCGGCCTGCTGGCCGGTCTGTCCGCGCCGCCGCCGGCGGCCCGGGAAGGCGGTCGCAGCGCGATCCTGCTGCAGGTCGCCGATGCGATCGGCCCCGCCACGGCAGACTACATCATCCGCGGGCTGGAGACGGCGGCCGAACGCCGGGCGGCACTGGTGGTCCTGCGGCTGGACACCCCCGGCGGCCTCGACGGCTCGATGCGCGCGATCATCAAGGCGATCCTCGATTCCCCGGTTCCGGTGGTCACCTGGGTCAGCCCGTCCGGCGCCCGTGCGGCCAGTGCCGGCACCTATATCCTCTATGCCAGTCATGTCGCGGCGATGATGCCGGGCACCAATCTCGGGGCCGCGACGCCGGTGCAGCTGGGCGGCGGGCTGCCGTTCGGCGGTGGCGGCGAGAAACCGGGCGAAGGCGGCAAGGATGATGCCGCGGCGCCGAAGACCGCCATGGAAAAGAAAGTCGTCAATGATGCCACCGCCTATATCCGCGCCCTGGCCGAACTGCGCGGCCGCAATGCCGACTGGGCAGTGCAGGCGGTGCGCGAGGGCGCCAGCCTGCCGGCCCGCGAGGCGGTGGAAAAGGGCGTGGTCGATCTGGTTGCCGACAGTCTCGATGTCCTGCTGGCCGCGGTTGACGGCCGGGTGGTGAAGCTGCGCGGCGAAGATGCGGCCGTCGAGGCGCGGGGGCTGCAGGCGGTCGAGATCGATCCCGACTGGCGAACCCAGATGCTGGCAGTGATCACCAATCCGAATGTTGCCCTGATCCTGATGATGATCGGCATCTACGGCCTGATCTTCGAATTCATGAATCCGGGGGTTTTCTTTCCGGGCGTGATCGGCGCCATCTGCCTGCTGACCGGGCTGTATGCGCTGGCGGTGCTGCCGCTGAACTATGCCGGCGCCGCCCTGATGCTGCTGGGCCTCGCACTGATCGTCGGCGAGATCTTCACGCCCTCGGTGGGGACGCTGGGTATCGGCGGCGTGATCGCCTTTGCGCTGGGTGCGGCGATCCTGATCGATACGGACATGCCCGCCTTCGCGATCGACTGGCCTGTGATCGCCGCCGTCTCGCTGCTGGGTCTCGGCTTTGTCCTGGTGGTGATGCAGCTTGCCGTGCGGGCCCACCGGCGGCCGGTGGTGTCCGGCCCGGAAGAGATGCTGGGCGCCTCTGCCCGCGTGCTGGACTGGCAGGGTGCCGGCGGGCATGTGCTGGTGCATGGCGAACGCTGGCAGGCGGTGCCGGCCGATCCGGCCGCGCCGGGAAATGCCACGCTGCAGGCCGGCAGCGCGGTGCGGGTCGCGGCGCTTGACGGGCTGGTCCTGCGGGTGGTGCCGCTCGGGCCCGGGAAACCATAGGGAAGGAAGCCGTCATGTGGATGCAGCTGAGCTATTATGTGCCGGTCGTGGTGCTGGTCGTCATCTTCCTGGCGGCGGCAATCCGCATCCTGCGCGAATACGAACGCGGCGTGGTGTTCACGCTGGGCCGCTACACCGGGGTTTCCGGACCCGGCCTGATCATCCTGATCCCCTTCGTGCAGCAGATGGTGCGTATCGACCTGCGCACCATCGTGCTGGACGTTCCCAGCCAGGACATCATCACCCATGACAATGTCTCGGTGAATGTCAATGCGGTGCTGTATTTCCGCGTCGTCGAGCCCGAGAAGGCCGTCATCCAGGTTGCCGATTACCTGGCCGCCACCGGCCAGCTGGCACAGACGACGCTGCGCTCGGTACTCGGCAAGCACGATCTCGACGAATTGCTGGCCGAGCGTGACCGGCTGAACAACGACATCCAGGAAATTCTCGATACCCAGACCGACGCCTGGGGCATCAAGGTGGCCAATGTCGAGATCAAGCATGTCGATATCGACGAGAGCATGATCCGGGTGATTGCCCGCCAGGCCGAGGCCGAGCGCGAGCGGCGTGCCAAGGTGATCAATGCCGAGGGCGAATTGCAGGCGGCGCATAAGCTGCTGGAGGCGGCCGAGATCATGAGCGGCCGGCCGGAAGCGATGCAGCTGCGCTATCTCAGTACCCTGGCCAGCATCGGCACGCAGAACAACTCGACCATCGTGTTCCCGTTTCCGCTCGACATGGTCCGCAATCTGACGGATATGCTGGGCCGCAAGGGGCAGGGATAGGACATGGCGGCAGACGGTGACTATGTCGATTACGTGCTGGACTGCATGGCCGGGCTCGGCCCGGTGCGGGCGGTGCGGTTTTTCTCCGGCACCGGGCTGGTGCTGGACGGCGTGCAGTTCGCCATGATCACCAAATCCGGCCGGCTGTTCCTCGTGGTCGACGATGCGACGCGGCCGCGCTATCAGGCTGCCGGCATGGAGCCTTTCTGGTATACCCGCCGGACCGGCCGCCGCGAGGTGCAGCGCTGGTATGAACTGCCGGAGGACGTGCTGCTGGACGCCGACGAATTGCGGCGCTGGGCTGGCGACGCGATCCGCATCGCCGCCGCCACGAAAAAGCCGAAGCGCGTCGCACAGAAGCCGGCCGCAAAGAAGCCGGCGGCGAAGAAAGCAGTCGGCAAGCAAACTGCCGGAAAGAAAAAGGCCGCGCCGGCACGCAGCCCGGAACGCAGCCCGGAACGCAGACAGGGCGCCCGTCGGCGCCCTGTCGCATCGTGATCCCGTTGTTGTTCAGATTTCGGTATCGGTGTCGTGCCGCATCAGGTGGTAACAGGCGAACAGGGGCAGGCCGCTGAGGAAGGCGGCAATCTGCACGGCCAGCATTTCATCGAGATGCAGCAGGCTGACCAGGTTGTCGGCGACGACGAAGAACTGCAGTACGGCCAGAATGATGAAAAAGGCGATGCCGGGGAAAGGCATGGTGAATCTCCTGGTATGAATGGCGGGAAAATGGACACGAATAGGTGACCAGGAGGGTAGCGGCCGGCATCGCCGCAGCGCGACCGACAAGGCTGTGACGGCTGTGACGATGCTGTGACCCGGCCGGGAACGGCCGGGGAATTGGCGGAAAAGGCGCGGAGCCGTGGCCGGCTCAGCCCCGGCGGCCGGCCGGCCGCGACTTTGCGTAGCGGGCCTCGATGGCAGCGAACAGGGCGCGCAGGCCGGTTGCCTCGGCACCGGCCGGGCGGCCGGGGCGTGCCTTCGGGTTCCACGCAAACATGTCGAGATGTGCCCAGGCCTTCGTCTTCTCGACGAATTCCTGCAGGAACAGGGCCGCGGTGATCGAGCCGGCAAACGGCGTGTCGGCCGAATTGCTGATATCGGCCACCTTGCCCTCGATATACTCGCGGTAGGGCCTGTGCAGCGGCATGCGCCACAGCGGGTCGGCGGCGGCGAGGCCGGCCGCGAGCAGGGCCTGTGCCATGGTGTCGTCGCTGCTGTACAGCGCCGGCAGGTCGGGGCCGATGGCGACGCGGGCGGCGCCGGTCAGGGTGGCGCAGTCGATCAGCCAGTCGGGTTTCTCGCGGTCGGCCTCGGCCAGCGCATCGGCCAGCACCAGCCGGCCTTCCGCGTCGGTGTTGCCGATCTCCACGGTCAGGCCCTTGCGGCTGGTCAGCACGTCGCCCGGCCGCATGGCATTGCCCGACACGCTGTTCTCGACGGCGGCGACCAGCACCCGCAGCCGCACCGGCAGCTTCAGCGCCATGATCGCGGCGGCCAGCCCCAGCACCACGGCGGCCCCGCCCATGTCCTTCTTCATCAGCAGCATGCCGGCCGAGGGCTTGAGATCGAGGCCGCCGGTATCGAAGCAGACGCCCTTGCCGACCAGGGTCAGCTTCGGATGCTTCGGATTGCCCCAGGTGATGTCGATCAGCCGCGGCAGGCGCACCGAGGCGCGGCCGACGGCGTGGATCATCGGGTAATTCTGCTCCAGCAGGTCGTCGCCGATGATGCAGGCGAAGCTGCCGCCGCCGAGCAGGGCGACGGCGCGGGCGGCTTCCGCCAGCTCGGCCGGGCCCATATCGGCGGCCGGGGTGTTGACCAGGTCGCGCGCCAGCACGATGCCGTCATACAGGGCGACCACGCGGGCGCGATCCGCCTTCGCCGGCCAGACCAGGCGGGCCCTGCCCCTGCGGCCGGCGGCCGGCTTCTTGTAGCGGTCGAAGCGGTAGGCGGCCAGCGTCCAGCCCAGCGCGGCATCGTCGGCGGCCAGCTGGTTCATTTTCCGGGTATCGGCCAGCCGGTATTCGCCCTCGGGCAGGGCCTGGGCAATGGCGGCCCAGGACCACAGGTCGGGCGTCTCGGCGATGCCGGCCAGCACGCGGGCGGGCCGGCCGCTGCGCCCGTCGGGCAGCACCAGCACCTCGCCGGGCTTCGCCGTGAAGCCCTGGGCGGCCGCCCATTGCCGGACCGCCGGCTTTTCGCGGCCCTGGCGCGCCGGCCATTGCCGGGCGGTGCAGGTCTCGACCGGTATGGCGTCGGATGTCCTGGCGGTGAGGGTGGCAGTCACGGCGATCCTCTTGCGGCGGTTGTCCGGGCGGTTTCCCGGCTGGGCGCGGTTATGTCTCTCGTTTATAAGGGGTGCGGCCTCGCCTTGAAACAGACGGAGACGGATTGTGGCCTCCCTTGTGATCGTTATCGGCAACCGGAACTACTCGAGCTGGAGCCTGCGGCCCTGGCTGGCGCTGAAAGCCGCCGGCGCGGATTTCGAAGAGGTGGTGGTCGGCCTGCGCCAGCCGGAAACCAAGGCGAAGATTCTCGCCCATTCGCCGGCCGGCAAGGTGCCGGTGCTCAAGCATGGCGACCTGCTGGTCTGGGAAAGCCTCGCCATCTGCGAATATCTGGCCGAGGTGTTTCCGCAGGCCGAGCTGTGGCCGGCAGACATGCGCGCCCGCGCGGTGGCCCGCGCGGTGGCCACCGAGATGCATGCCGGCTTTGCCGGCCTGCGCCGCGACCTGCCGATGGACATCCACGGCAAAAGCGAAGTGGCGCGGCAGCCGGGCGAGGAGGCAAAGGCCGATATCGCCCGCGTGCAGCAGATCTGGCAGGATTGCCGCGGCCGGTTCGGCGGCGGCGATGACGGCGGCCCCTTCCTGTTCGGCCGCTTCAGCATCGCCGACTGCATGTATGCGCCGGTCGCCACCCGTTTCCGCAGCTACGGCGTGGCGCTGGATGCGGTTTCGGCCGCCTATGTTGATGCGGTCTATGCGCATCCGGCCATGCAGGACTGGATCGCCGCGGCAAAGGGCGAGGCACCGCTGCCGGAGAACTGAGCCGGCAGCAGGACCGGCGGTTCCCCCACCGGCGGACTCAGGTGATCAGCTTCATTTCGCGGTAGAAGCGCTCGGCGCCCGCATGCAGCGGCGTCGAGAGGCCGAGCACGGCGGTGCCCAGCCGGATGCGCTGGGCGGTGGCGACGCCGGAATCGAGGATCCTGCGGTTCTGCGGATGCCACAGGGCGCGCACGATCTCGTAGGCCAGGCCCTCGTCGAGGCTGTCGGCCACCACCCACTGCATGCCGATGCTGACCGTCTCGATCTCGCCGACATCGGTATAGGTGCCCAGCGGGATCACGTCGCGGCTGAAAAAGCGGTGGCGGCGCAGGGCGCCGTCGATCTGCTTGCCGGCCAGCGGCACCAGGTCGGCGATCCGGCGGGCGGTCAGGTCGGCCACGGTCGGCGCCGGCTGGCCGGAGATCAGGAAGAAGGCGTCCAGCTCGTCACTGGCCATCAGTTCGGCGGCCTCGCCGGGATCGACCTCCAGCAGCCTGACCTGGTTCAGCCGCACGCCATAGGCGGCGAGGATGATCTCGGCATTGAAGCGGGTGCCGGAGCCGGCCCGGTCCATCGAGACCCGCTTGCCGATCAGGTCGCGCAGATCGGCGATGCCGCTGCCGCGGCGCACCACCAGGTGCACGGTCTCGGGATAGAGGTTGGCGATCACCCGCAGGTTGGGCTGTTTGGCACGGCGGAAATAGACGCCCTCGCCGTTATAGGCCGAGGCGATCAGGTCGGCCTGGGCGAAGCCGGATTCGATGCTGCCATTGGCCACCGCCGCGATATTGGCGACCGAACCGGGGCTGGTCAGGGCCACGGCGATCAGTCCCGGCACCCCGCAGGAGCCGCCGCGGGCGCAGGGCCGGCTGCCGGGCGGATTGGAGATGCTGGCGGCGATCAGGGTGCCGACCGGGAAGGCGGTGGTATGGGCCGAGCCGGTGAGGATGCGGAAGAAGCTGCCGCCGCCGGGCGCCTCGTTGCCGGCCGCCGGATTCTCCGCACCCGCCTGCGCGGTCTGGGCCAGGGCGCTGCCGCCGGTCAGGCCGCCTGTCACACCGGCCGGCAGGCCGGCGGCCAGGCCGGCCACCAGCGAACGGGACAGGAAATCGCGGCGGCGCATGCACCGGTTATACGCCGGGCGGCCGGCCGCGGCCAGCCCGCGGCGACGGTCGGCAGGAGATCAGGCCGCTTCCGGGCCGCCGGGGCCGGGCAGGTCGGGCGGCAGGCCGGGCCGGTCGTATTTCAGCTTGGCCGCCAGCACCGCGGCGGTCAGGCCGAGCGTCACCGCATTGGCGGCGATCAGGCCGGGCGAGTCGATCAGCAGGCCGTAGACCAGCCACAGCGCGATGCCGATATTCATCAGCAGGAAGGTGCCGAGCGAAATGTCGCGGGTGGAGCGGCTGAGCCAGACCTTCACCGCCTGCGGCACATAGGCCAGCGTGGTGAGGGCACCGGCGATCATGCCGACGAGTTCGACGACATCACTGGAAAGCACGGAGTCCGACATGGCGTCGCACCGGAAGCAGGAGTGCTGGGCGGGCGGGGAGGCGCCCGGCGTCAGACCCGCGCGATGAAGGCGTTCTGCAGCCTGGCGATTGTACTACGGAGCCCGGCATCGTCATAGGGCTTTGGCGGCAGCTTGCCCCAGATCGGCCCCGGCCAGGCCGGGTCGTCGCGGAAGCGGGCGGCGACATGGACATGCAGCTGTGGCACGATGTTGCCAAGGGCGCCGACATTCAGCTTGTGCGGCTGGAAGACATGGGACAGTACCCGTTCGGCCTGGGCGATCTCGTTGATCAGCAGCTTGCGCTGCTTCTCGTTTAGCTCGGCAATCTCGGTGACGTTGTCGACGGCGGGAACCAGGATCAGCCAGGGATACTGGGAATCGTTCATCAGCTGCACGAGGCAGAGTTTCATGCGGCACACCGCAAGGGTGTCGCGACGCAACTGGTCGTGCAGAGTGAACATCGAATTTGTCTCGCTTTCCCTGTCCCGATCGGATATCGGATCGCGCAGATAAACCAATCATCGAGGGCTTGTCCATGGCTGCTTCATCGTTGCCCGCTCTGCGCGTGAAACCGCGCGAGGAGCGCCGTGTTAAGGGTGGCCATCCCTGGATATATTCCAATGAACTTCTGCTCGACCCTGCGGCGAAAGCTTTGCCGCCCGGTGCGCTGGTGCGTCTGTTCGATGCGCATGGCGGCGGGCTTGGCATTGCAAGCTTCAATCCGCATTCGCTGATTGCAGCGCGCCTGTGGACAGAAGATACCGGGGCGAGCATCGATGCTGCATTTCTCGCCGCCCGGCTGCGAAAGGCACTGGCATTGCGCGAGCGGTTTTTCGCCGCACCCTACTATCGTCTAGTGCATGCCGAAGCCGACGGCCTGCCGGGCTTTGTCGTCGACCGTTTCGACGATGTGCTGGTGGTGCAGGCGAACACCGCCGGTGCCGAACAGCTGACGCCGCTGCTGCTGCAGGCATTGCAGGATGTGCTGCAGCCGCGCGCCGTGGTTTTGCGCAACGACACGCCGGTGCGGCGGCTGGAGGGGCTCGACGAGGAGATCCGTCTGGCCGCCGGCAGCCTCGAACCGCAGCCCCATGTCGAGGAGGGCGGCCTGCGCTTCGCCCTCGACCTGCTGGAAGGACAGAAGACCGGCTGGTATTTCGATCTGGCCGCCGCCCGTGCGCAGGTGGCGGCGCTGGCGCCAGGACAGGACGTGCTCGACTGCTACTGCCATACCGGCGCCTTTGCGCTCAATGCGGCGAAGGCCGGCGCGAAATCCGTGCATGGCATCGACCGGTCGGAGTCCGGCGTGGCGCTTGCCACGCAGGCGGCGAAGGCGAACGGCCTCGATCGCATCGCGCGCTTCGAGAAGGCCGACGGTTTCGAGGCGCTGGACAGGCTGGGCAGCGCGGGCACGCGGTTCGGCGTGGTGATCACCGATCCGCCCAACTTCGTCAAAAGCCGCAAGGATCTCGGTGCCGGCAGCCGGGCCTACCGCAAGCTGGCGAAACTGGCGGCGCCGCTGGTGAAGCCGGGCGGCTTCTGGTTCGTCGCCTGCTGCGCCCATCTGCTGCCGGGCGAGCTGTTCGCGAAGGAAGTTGCCATCGGTCTCGGCCAATCCGGCCGTGCGGGCCGCATCGTGTTGTCGGGCGGTGCCGGACCGGACCATCCGGTGCATCCGCATGTACCCGAGAGCGCCTATCTGAAATGGCAGGTGCTGCAGCTCGACTGAGCCTGGCCGTCCGGCGCCCTAGCGAAGGTCGGCGGCGACAGTCCTGACCAGGCCGCGCATCCACTGCCCTGCGGCATCGCGGGCCAGCCGGGTGGCCGTGCGCAGCAGCAGCCGGTCGGTTCCCGGGTCCACCGGCGCCTCGGCAATGACAAGATCGAGCCGTTCGGACATCGACCGGGCAAGGCGGCGCGGCACGAAAGCGATCAGGTCCGTGCGGGCGGCGATGCGGATGGCAAGCAGGTAGGTGGGCACGGTCAGGCCGATCTGCCGCTCCAGCCCGACCGCGCGCAGCCAGCTTTCGCTGACATCCTCTGCCTCGCCCGTTCCGACAATGGCGATATGGCGCTGGCCGCAGAAACCGGCCTTCGTCGAAAGCTTCCGCCGCGCGGGATGCCCGGCGCGGGCGACGACGACATCGCCATCCTCGTACAGCGGCTCGTCGGCGAAGCCCGGAAAATCCCGGGCCACCGAGGTGATGTGGAAGTCGAGCGCCAGCAGGTCCCGCGCCGTCAGCAGATCGGGGCCGCGCCAGGGCATGAAGGTCATCTGCACAGATGGTGCCTGCCGGGCAGCCGCAGCCACCAGCGGCGGCCCGAGCAGGTCGCAGACGAGATCGGGCATCATGAAGGTGAAGGTGCGGCGGCTGGTGGCGGGGTCGAAGCCGGTATCCCGCAGCAGGGCGCGGGTGTTTTCCAGGAGCGCGGCAAGCGGTTGCCGCAGGCCCTCGGCTTTCGGCGTCAGCACCATCGCGGCCCCGACGCGCACCAGCAGCGGATCGCCGAGCAGGGCCCGCAGCCGCGCCAGTGCGTGGCTGGTGGCCGGCTGCGACAGGCCCACGCGCTGGCCGGCGCGCTGGACATGGCTTTCGGCCAGCAGCGCATCGAGCACGACCAGCAGGTTCAGATCGATGGCAGATAAATTCGTTTCCTGCATGATATCAATATCATCAATCGATTGGACGAATGATTACCCTGTCCCTTTACTGGGGCCACCGCAACCGATTTCCGGGAGGCCCGCATGGGTGCCGTCGAAAACAGGGAAACCGTCCGCCGCATCTATGCCGCCATGGCGCAGGGCGACCTCACGGCCTTTGGTGGGGCCGTGCATCCGGACTATGTCTGGCGACTGGCCGGTCATGCGAGCTGGTCACAGCGTTTCGAGGGGCAGGAGGCGGTCCGCAGCCGGTTGCTGAAACCGCTCTTTGCCCTGTTCGCCACCCAGTACAGGGCGCAGGCGGTCAATATCGTTGCGGAGGGCGATTTCGTCGTCGCGGAGGTTCGCGGCGATGTCATGACCCGGCGCGGCGACCGCTACAACAACGAATACTGCCTGGTGTTCCGGTTCCGTGGCGACCGGATTGCCGAACTGGTCGAGTATTGCGACACCGACCTGATCGAGCGTGTGCTCGGCCCCTATGATACAGCGGTGGCGCCGGGCTGACTGCGGCCCGGGCTAGCGCCGGTTCTGCGCCCTGAACCACGGCTCCAGCCGCCGGATCGCCTCGTCGATCACCGCTGCATCCATGCAGAAGGAGAGGCGGATGAAGCGATGGCCCTGCGCGGTGTCGAAGTCGACGCCAGGGGCTGCCACCACGCCGGTTTCATCCAGCATGCGGCGGCAGAAGGCAACGCTGTCGTCGGTGAAGCCGCCCACATCGGCATAAAGATAGAAGGCGCCATCCGGCGGTGCGAAGTTGTCGATGCCGAACCGCGGCAATGCCGCCAGCAGGGCATCGCGGTTGCGCGCATAGGCCGCGACGCGGGCACGCATCTCGTCGTCGCAGTCCAGTGCGGCAATGGCGGCGATCTGCGACAGGGTCGGCGCCGAGATCTGCAGGCTGCCGGTCAGCGCCTCGACGCGCTGCACCAGCCGGTCGGGCAATGCCAGCCAGCCGATGCGCCAGCCGGTCATGCCCCAGTATTTGGAAAAACCGTTGATGACGATCACATCGTCGCCGGCAGCAAGAGCCGTGGCGGCGGGGCGACCATAGCCGACGCCGTGATACAGCTCGTCGACGATCAGCCACAGGCCGCGCCGCCGGCAGGCTGCGACAATGCCGTGCAGGTCCGCAGCATCCAGCATCGTGCCGGTCGGGTTGGCCGGGCTGGCGATCACCAGGCCGGCCACCTGCGCCGGCAGTGCGTCGATCATCGCCGGCGTCACCCTGTAGCCGGTGCTGGCATCGGTGCCGAGCCGGTGGGGCACAAGATTCACGGCCTTCAGCGCGCCGCGATAGGCCGGATAGCTCGGCTCGGCCACCGCCACCGTCTGGCCTGCCTCGAAAGCGGCCATGAAGGCGAGCATGAAGCCCGAGGAGGTGCCGGTGGTCACCGCGATCCGCCGTGCCGGAATGTCGAGTTCGTGGCGCTGGCGGTAGAGCTGCGCGATCCCCTCGCGCAGGCGCGTCATCCCCAGGGCCTCGGTATAGCCGATGGTGCGGCCGTCGCTCAGCGCGCGGATCGCGGCCTCGGCGGCTCTTGCCGGCGGCGGCAGGGTCGGTTCGCCCACCAGCAGGCTGACCACCTCGCCGCCGGCTTTCACGCGGGCATTCACCGCCTTGTAGATTTCCCACATGCGGTAGATTTCGACATCGCTGCGCGGCGAGGGCTGCGGAGACAGGAGGGGCTGGCGGTCGGTCAGGTCGGACATGGGCAGCTCGGCGGCGCTTACTCGGCGGAGAAGGTGACGGCCTCGATCCGGTAACCGTCGGGATCGCAGACGAAGGCGGCATAATAGCCGGGCGAATATTGCGGGCGAATGCCAGGGCCGCCGTCATCCTCGCCGCCATGGCTGATCGCGAGGGCGTGGAAGGCCTGCACGGCGTCGCGGTTCTCGGCATGGAAGCAGATATGGCAGCCGGATTGCGGGTTGCGCGGCGCCGGGCTGTCGGTCGGGTTGAGCCAGAACTGCGCCCGTTTGCCGGCGCCGTAGCCGGCGCCATGGTCGCCGTCATACAGCCGGGTGATCCCCAGCGGTTTCAGTGCCGCATCGTAGAAGGCCGTGCTGCGGGCCAGATCGCGCACGCCGATGGAAATATGGTCGAGCATGACTAACCTCCTTGAGGGTTACAAGGCAGATTAGCCCGCCCGGCGCCGGCTGTCGAATGCTCCGTTGGCCAGCGCCACGCCAAGGCTGACGGCGACGATGCCTGTCCAGGTGGCCGGCTCCGGCCATTCGCCCAGCAGGGGGATGGCCAGCAGGGCGGTCAGGGCCGGGGTCAGGGCGCCGAAGGCGGCGGCCGGCGCCGCGCCCAGCCGGCGCACGGCAAATCCATAGGCCGCCATGCTGAGCAGGCCCGAGGCGACCGACTGGAACAGCTGGATGCCGACCTCGAAAGCGGGCGCAGCCATCAGCCGGCCGGCGCCGCCGCCCAGCAGATAGACCGGTGCGTAGAGCAGGCAGGACGTGACATAGACCACGGCCGCCGCCTGCCAGACGCCCAGCCCGCTCTTTTTCATGGCGATGGTGTAGCAGGCCCACATGGCGCCGGCGGCCACGAACATCAGGTCGCCGCGCCAGGTGCTACCGCCGTCATGCAGGACCTGCCAGCCGCCGACCGCGGCGGCGCCGGCCAGCATCAGCAGGGTGCCGAGGCGACGCGCCGGCGTGAACCGCTCGCCCAGCACCAGCACCGCCAGCAGGGCGGCGAAGATCGGCATGCAGCCCGGCATCAGCGCGCCGGCATGGGCGGCCGGGGCGAAGACCATGCCGCCGCTGCTGGTGAGCAGGAAGGGCAGGCCGGCTCCGGCCACCAGCACCGCCAGCAGCAGCGGGAAATGCGGCCGGCCGGCAGCGGCAGGCGGGTGCCGGACCAGCACCGGCAGCAGCAGCAGGGCCGGCAGCAGCAGGCGCAGGAACACCACGTCCCACAGGGTCAGGCTGCCGGTGACGCCGAAACGGGTGGCAACCAGGCCGGCCGCCCACAGCAGCACCGTGAACAGGGCGGCGGCGGCCCCGGCCAGGCGGGCCGGCTCGGGGCGGATTGCGGGGGCGGCTAGGCTGCAGTCGGTGGTCATGGTCCGTCTTTCCGTGCGCGACATCGGGTATTCCAGCGGGTCGGAGCTTGCCCCGGATGCTCCTGGCATGTCCTTGCTATTTCCGCCCAATATGGGAGTATCCTGGCAATAACCGGGCATGGATAGTTCCATTTAAGGCACAATATGCCAAATTCCCCGCTGGATGCTTTCGACCATAAAATTCTCGCGGCCCTGCAGCGCGACGGCCGGCTGAGCAATGTCGACCTTGCCGCGGCGGTCGGCCTGTCGCCCTCGCCCTGCCTGCGCCGGGTGCGGCGGCTGGAGCAGGAGGGGTATATCCGCGGCTACCGCGCGGTGCTGGACCGGCGGAAGGCTGGTCTCGGCCTGACCGTCTATGTCGACATCAAGGTCGAGAAGCATTCGACCGAGAATGCAGCGATGCACCAGCGCCTGCTGGAGGCGATCCCGGAGGTGGTGGCGGCGCATATGGTGTCCGGCGAGGCGGATTTCGTGGCAGAAGTAGTGGTGCCTGACCTCGCCGCCTACGAAACGCTGCTGACCGAGCGGCTGCTCAGCCTGCCGATGGTCAAGGATGTGCGCTCGAATTTCGTCATCCGTCCGGTCAAGACCGACGGCCCGCTGCCGCTTGGCCACCTGGAAGCCCCGTAGCGCTGCCGCGGCAAGGTAACCTGCCGTCCTCTCGACTCTATTCGGGCCTGCCCGTATAGTCCGCCGGTCGCCGCAAAGCCGCCATATTGCCTGTCTAGAACCTGCCGCCAGAAATGCCCTTCGGGGGATCAGGGCCGGCCGGCCGGATCGGACAGGATCAGCGGCAGCGGCCGGAATTTCGCAGCCATCTTTCGCCAAGGGCAGCCATGCGCTACTCGGGACTGTTTGTCCTCTTTCTCATCGCCGTGATCAATCTCGGCGGCTGGGCCTACCTGAACCGTCCGGTCGAGCCGCGGCCCTGGGGCCAGGTGATCAACGGCGTCGACTATTCGCCGTTCCGCGGCGACCAGGATCCGCGCGGCCAGCGTTTCCCGAGTGCCGAGGATATCGAAAGCGACATGCAGCTGCTGGCCGGCCAGGTCAAGCAGATCCGCACCTACTCGACGCTGGACGGCCAGGGCGAGATCGCGCGCATCGCCGACCGCTACGGCCTTGAAGTGCTGCAGGGCAGCTGGATCGACGGCCGGCTGGAACGCAACGAGCAGGAAATCGCCAATCTGGTACGCATCGCCAAGGAGCAGGATAACGTGCGCCGCGTGCTGGTCGGCAACGAAACCATCCTGCGCGCCGACATACCGATCCAGGATCTGATCCAGTATATCCGCCGCGTGCGCACCGAACTGAGCGGCAAGCATGTCGAGGTTTCGACGGCGGAAACCTGGGATGTCTGGCTGCGCTATCCGCAGCTGGGCAAGGAAGTCGATTTCATCTCGATCCACCTGCTGCCCTACTGGGAAGGCCAGTCGCCGGACAATGCGGTCGACTACGCGATCAGCCGCTACCAGCAGGTCAAGGATGCCTTTCCGACCAAGAAGGTGGTGATCACCGAGGTCGGCTGGCCATCGGAAGGCCGCATCCGCCGCGACGCGGTGCCGAGCCCGACCACCCAGGCCGGCTTCCTGCGCGGTTTCCTCAACATCGCCAACCAGCGCGGTCTCGACTATTTCATCCAGGAAGCCTTCGACCAGCCGTGGAAGCGCAATATCGAAGGATCGGTCGGCGCCTACTGGGGCGTCTACACCGCCGACCGCACGCCGAAATTTCCCATGGTCGGCCCGGTCAACGACCGGCCGCACTGGCCGCAGCTGGCCGCCGCCAGTATCCTCCTCGCCCTGCCGCTGATGGCGTGGTTCCTGGCCCGCTGGGCGGAGCTGCGGTTTTTCGGCCGCTTTTTCTTCGGCGCCCTGATCCAGCTGGTGACCACGGCGCTGGTGATGGTGATCGATTCCGGCCTGCGCACCTATATGAGCCCGGGCATCGCCCTGATGTGGGCGATGCTGCTGCCGCTGCTGCTGCTGCTGTTCATGGTGGTGCTGGCCGAGGGGCTCGAACTGTCGGAGGTGATCTGGGCCAGCCGTCGCAAGCGGCAGTTCCTGCCATTCCCGGCCGATGTCGACCGCACCTGGCCGAAAGTCTCGATCCACGTGCCGGCCTATAACGAGCCGCCGGAGATGCTGAAGCGGACCCTGGATGCGCTGGCGCGGCTGGATTATCCGAATTTCGAAGTCCTGGTGATCGACAACAATACCCGGGATGAAAAGGTCTGGCGTCCGGTCGAGGAATACTGCGCCACGCTGGGCGAGCGCTTCCGCTTCTTCCACGTTGCACCGCTGAAGGGCTTCAAGGCCGGCGCGCTCAATTTCGCCCTGCGCAACACGGCGCCGGATGCCGAGATCGTCGGCGTGATCGACGCCGATTATCTGATCGAGCCGGACTGGCTGAAATCGCTGGTGCCGTATTTCGACCGGGCCGATATCGGCTTCGTGCAGGCGCCGCAGGACCATTACGACTGGCCGGGCGACACCTTCAAGGAATTCATCAACTGGGAATATGCCGGCTTCTTCCAGATCGGCATGGTCCAGCGCAACGAGCGCGATGCCATCATCCAGCACGGCACCATGACGCTGGTGCGCCGCGCCGCCATCGAGCATGTCGGCCCCTGGGCGGAATGGTGCATCTGCGAGGATGCCGAGATGGGCCTGCGGCTGCTGGCCGGCGGCTGGCACTCGGTCTATACCGACCGCCGCTATGGCTACGGCCTGACCCCGGACAGTTTCTCCGGCTACAAGAGCCAGCGTTTCCGCTGGGCATATGGCGCCGTGCAGATCATCAAGCGGCACTGGCGCGACATGCTGCCGGGCGACGAGCGCAAGCTCGATCCGATGCAGCGCTACCACTTCATCACCGGCTGGATGCCGTGGTTTGCCGACGCGCTCGGCCTGATCTTCGCGATCGCCTCGCTGGCCTGGACCGTGGGCGTGCTGGTGCTGCCGAAATATTTCGAGCTGCCGCTGGCGCTGTTCCTGCTGCCGGTGGTGGCCGTGTTCGGCGCCAAGCTGGCGCAGTTCCTGTGGCTCTACAAGATCCGCGTCCCCTGCAGCTTCCGCCAGCGCATGGGCGCCGGCCTGGCCGGGCTGGCGCTGACCTACACCATCGCCAAGGCGATGCTGTACGGCCTGTTCACCTCGAAGCTGCCGTTCATCCGCACGCCCAAGCATGAGGACCAGGCCGCCTTCGTGCAGGCGCTGATCATGGCGCAGGAGGAAACGCTGCTGGCGATCCTGCTGCTGCTGGCCGGCATCGGCATGTGGAATTTCCAGGGCGGCGAAGACCCGGAAGCGCGGCTGTGGGCCATCGTGATGTGGGCACAGTCGGTGCCTTACTGGGCCTCGTTGGTGCTGGCGGCAATCAGCACGGCGCCGAAAGGGCCGGGGACGCCGTCGGGCGCGCCGGCCGCGATGCCGAAACCGGCCCCGGCCCCGCAGCAGGGCGGTGCCGTTCCGCAACAGGGCGGTGCCGGCCAGTAGCGCCGCGCAAGCCGAAGCTCCGGATTGTCAATCATGCATGCGCCGACCACCAAGCCGGCCCGCCGGATTCTGCTGCTGCTGGCCTGTTTCCTGGCCGCGGCGGCCGTCAATGTCGCCGGCTGGTGGTTTGCCAACCGTCCGGCGCCGACCGCTGCCGGTGCCTCAGCGACAGAGGCAGCGGCGCCCCATGTCATTGCCAGCGTGTCTTTCGCGCCGTTCCGCCGCGGCCAGGGGCCGCTGAACAGGGTCTACCCGAGTGCGGAAGAGGTCGAGAGCGACCTTGCCAGCCTGCAGGGAATCGCCCGCGGGGTGCGCACCTACACCGCCCGCGAAGGGTTGCAGGTGGTGCCGGCGGTGGCCGGAAAATACGGCCTCGATGTCATGCAGGGCGTCTGGCTCGGCCGCGAGGCGGCCATCAACGATGCCGAGGTCGAAGCCGGCATCCGCCTGGCCAACCAGTATCCCGACGCGATCCGGTCGGTTGTCGTCGGCAACGAGGTGCTGCTGCGCAAGGACCTGACCGTCGATCAGCTGATCGCGCAGATCCGCAAGGTGAAGGCGGCCGTACGGCAGCCAGTGACCTATGCCGATGTGTGGGAATTCTGGCTGCGCTTTCCGCAGCTGCTGGATGAGGTCGATTTCGTCACCGTGCATTTCCTGCCCTACTGGGAAGACATGCCGATCGGTGTCGACCATGCCATGCCGCATATCATGGATGTCTACCGTCAGGTACAGGCGGCGCTGCCGGGCAAGCCAATCGTGATCGGCGAGGTCGGCTGGCCCAGCGAGGGCCGCTCGCGCCGCGAGGCGGTCCCGTCGCGCATCGAGGCCGCCCGCTTCATCGACGGTTTCCTGCAGCTCGCCGCCCGCGAAAAGCTGGCCTACAACCTGGTCGAGGCCTTCGACCAGCCCTGGAAAGTGGCCCTTGAAGGCACGGTGGGGGGAGCCTGGGGCGTGCTGGATGAATTCCGGCACCCCAAATTCGCAATCGGCGGTGCCGTATCGAACCTGCCGCAATGGCCGCTCGTTGTCGGTCTGGCGCTGCTGGCCGCCCTGATCCTGATGATCCCGCAGGCGCCACGCGTGGCCGGCCTGCCGGCGCCGGCAATGCTGGGCATCGCGCTGTACGCGCAGATGCTGGGTGCTTTCTTCGCCGCGGCCATCGAGCATGGCCTGTCGCATAATTTCTCGCTGCTGCGCTTCGCCGAGTTCGCCGTGATGACACTGCTGCAGGCCGTGTTCGCCACCCTGCTGTATAACGAGCTGCTCGACCGGCTATCCGGCCGGGTTCGGCCGGTACGACCGCTGCAGCCACTGGCCACGGGTGCCGCCGCACTGGGCGGCTGGCGCCGGTTGTCGCGCGAGCAGGTGGCATCCTGGCTGTTTGCGTTGTTTGCCCTGCTGGCGGTCTATCACTGCCTGATGCTGGTCGTTGCCGGCCGTTACCGCGACTTTCCGCTCGACTATTTCCTGCTGCCGCTCTGCGGCTACCTGGCGATGCGGCTGGTTGGTGTTGCGGCGGGTGGCGGCACCGAACGCGGCGCGGAACTGGTTGCCCTGGGCACCGGCTTCTGCCGTGCCGAGGCGGCGGCGGTGTCCGGTCCGGGCGGCCGCTATGGGCCGGAGGCGGCGCTGGCTTTCCTGCTGCTGTCCCTGCCGGTTCTGGTGCTGCTGATCGAGACGCTGCAGAATCGCGAGGCGCTCTGGTGGTGCCTGCTGGCTGCCGGCTATGCCGTGCCGCTGCTGGGCAACCTGGTGCTGGCGCGGCGCCGGGCCGGCTGAGGTTGCGGGCCGCGCCTGCGGCCCCGAAGCCTTGCCCCGGAGCGGGAATCGACAATAGTGGGCGGACCCGGACCCTGCCGCCAGTCGCGGAGACAGACAGATATCCGCATGACGACACCATCGCCGACCCTGCCACTGCCCGTCATGCTGGCAGCCCCGCGCCGCCGCCTGGTCGCTTTCGGCATGATCTTCCTGATCCTGTCCGGCCTTCTGGCCTGGGCGGTGGGGACCGCGATCCGGCAGGCGGCGATGGAGGATATCGAGGCCCGCGGGCGGCAGCGCCTCGGCCTCTACCAGTCATCCTTCCGCAACCATCTCGAGAAATACGAATATCTGCCCGGGGTGCTGGCCCAGGATGGCGATGTGCAGGCCCTGCTTGACCAGCCAGGCAGCCAGGCCCTTGTCGAGAATGTGAATCGCAGGCTGCAGCGGCTGAACGCGGCGGCGCGAACCTCGGTGCTGTATGTCATGGATCTTGCCGGCACCACGCGGGCGGCCAGCAACTGGGCCGAGCCGACCAGTTTCGTCGGACAGAATTACAGTTTCCGGCCCTATTTCCAGAATGCGCTGAGCGAAGGCCGTGGCCGGTTCTTCGCCATCGGGGCCACCACGGGCCTGCCGGCCTTCTTTTTCGCCCAGGCTGTGCGGGATGCCGCCGGCGCGGCGGTCGGCACCGTGGTCGTGCGGCTGGATATCGAGCCGCTGCAGAAGGAATGGGAACAGGCCGGCGAGTCCGTCCTGCTGGCCGATGAATTCGGCGTGGCGTTTCTCAGCAGCCGGCCGGTCTGGCGTTTTGCCGCCCTGCAGCCGCTCGATGACGCGGCGCGGCGCAGCCTGCAGGAGACCCGCAAATACAGCGGCATCGAACTGCATGCCCTG
This sequence comes from Ferrovibrio sp., assembly GCF_964218355.1. Classification (GTDB taxonomy): domain Bacteria; phylum Pseudomonadota; class Alphaproteobacteria; order Ferrovibrionales; family Ferrovibrionaceae; genus Ferrovibrio. The sequence goes on from NZ_CAXPMC010000005.1 coordinate 131,655, forward strand.
CCGCTGCAGGATCGCGGGTACTGGCATGCCGCGCCGCTGGTAGGGATTGCCGGGCGCGATTATCTGCGTCAGGAGCAGAGTCTCGATGCCTACCGCTGGCACCTGATCTATCTTTCCGATATCGGGCCGGCGGCCATCCAGGGACGGCTTGCGATGTCGGCAACTCTGGCTGGCTGCGCCCTGCTGGCGCTGACGTTTCTGTTCCTGCGCCAGTATCACCTGCGCCAGGAGGCCCGTGCGGCCATGGCGGAAACCCTGCGCCGGTCGCGCGACGAGCTTGAGGCGCGGGTGGCTGAGCGGACCGCCGACCTGCAGAAGCAGATTACCGAGCGCGAGCGTGCAGAACGTATCCTGCGTGAAGCGCAGGATGAACTGGTGCAGGCCGGCAAGCTGGCGGCGCTCGGGCAGATGTCGGCGGCGATTGCCCACGAGATCAACCAGCCGCTGACGGCGATCAGTACTTTTGCCGCGGCATCACGGGTACACGCCGAACGCGGCGACATGGCCAGCGTTACCGGCAATCTCGCAATGATCGAGGACCTGACGCGTCGGATGGCGGAAATTTCCCGCCACCTGAAAACCTTTGCCCGCAAGAGTGCGGCCGATCGCAAGCCGGTGGCCCTGCACCAGGTGGTCGGCCATTCGATCGGCCTGCTGCAAACCCGCCTGAATCAGGAAGGCGTTTCTGTCTCTCTGTCCGTGCCTTCGGAGGCGATGGTTGCCGCCGACGACATCCGCCTTGAGCAGGTGGCGATCAACCTGCTGCGCAATGCCTGCGACGCCATGGCAGAGAGCGGAACGAAGCAGCTGACGGTAACCGCGCGGCCGGTCATGGACGGGTGGGAGCTGGATATCGCGGATAGCGGCATCGGCATTTCACCCGAGCATATGCCGCATCTGTTCGATCCGTTTTTCACCACCAAGTCCCAGTCGGGCGGGCTGGGGCTGGGGCTTGCCATCTCGCATGGCATCGTGCGCGATTTCGGTGGCCGGCTGGTGGCACGCAACACCGCGGGTGGTGGTGCCGTGTTCAGCCTGTGGCTGCCGCGGCCGCCCGACACCAGTACAAGGAGCAGCGTATGAGTGGAAAGCCGCAGGTCCTTTTCGTGGACGACGAAAAAGCCGTCCGCCTGTCGGTGCGGCAATGGCTGGAGCTGGCCGATTTCGAGGTCGAACTTCAGGAAACGGCACCGGCAGCCCTGCAGGGGTTGAGCGCGGATTTCCCCGGTATCGTGGTGTCGGACGTCAAGCTGCCGCAGATGGACGGCCTGCAGCTGCTGGAGCGGGTGCGGGCCATCGATCCGGACCTGCCGGTGGTGCTGATCACCGGGCATGGCGATATCGCCATGGCGGTCGATGCGATGCGGCGGGGCGCCTATGACTTCATCGAGAAGCCGTTCTCGCCGGATCGGCTGGTGGAGAGCCTGCGCCGTGCCGCCGACAAGCGGCGGCTGGTACTGGAAAACCGGCGATTGCAGCTGCGGCTGTCATCGGGCGGCGATATCGCCGGACGTCTGATCGGCACCGGCAGTGCCATCGAGCAGCTGCGTCGCGATATTCTCGATCTGGTGCCGACCTCGGTGCCGGTGCTGGTCCATGGCGAGACCGGCGCCGGCAAGGAGCTGGTTGCCCGCTGCCTGCATGATCTGGGCGGGCGCGCTGCACATCCCTTCGTTGCCATCAACTGCGCCGCCGTGCCGGAGGCGCTGTTCGAGGGCGAGCTGATGGGGTACGAACGCGGTGCCTTCACGGGCGCGGCCGAACGCCGCATCGGCCGGCTGGAATATGCCCATCGCGGCACGCTATTTCTCGACGAGATCGAAAGCATGCCGCTGGCCCTGCAGGCCAAGCTGCTGCGGGTTCTGCAGGACAAGGTGATCGAACGGCTGGGCTCGAACCGCAGTATTGCCGTCGACTTCCGCGTGGTGGCGGCCACCAAGGCTGATCTGCGTGCGGCAGCAGCAGCCGGCCGTTTTCGCGAAGATCTCTACTACCGTCTGAACGTGGCAGAGCTGGCGTTGCCGCCGCTGCGGGAGCGCCGCGAGGATATCCCGCTGCTGTTCCAGCATTTCGCGCATGAGGCGGCACGCCTGCATGACCGCGAGATGTTGCCGCCGGATGATACGACGATGACGGCTCTGCAGTCGTATGACTGGCCGGGCAACGTGCGGGAGTTGCGCAATGTCGCCGAGCGGCACGTGCTGGGACTAAAGGCGCTGTCCGGTCCGCTGGCCGGTCTGGCACCGGCGGCCGGCGAGACGGATGAGGGAGGACGCTCGGGCCTCGCCGCCAGCGTCGCTGCCTATGAGAAAAGCTGTATCGAAGCGGCGCTGGCCGATTGCCAGGGCGATGTGCGGCTGACCATGGAGCGGCTCGGCCTGCCGCGCCGCACACTGAATGAAAAGATGGAACGCTACGGGATCGACCGCCGCCGCTTCCTGCCGGAACCGGGCTAGGCCGTTGCGCAGTTTCTTGCCGAGAAGGCGCCCCTGTCGGCGGAAAACTGCCGAAGCGGCTGCCGGCGGCATGCAGTATTTTCAGGCAAATCAAGGACCTATCCAGCGGGGCGATGTGGCCATCCGCTGGTATGCTCTTTGCTGAACATTGGCGGCTCCGCCGGCAGAGCGGATTGCAACCGGAGGAACGCGCCCCCTGTATTGCCCGGCATGGGTGGGACAGGCACGCGTATTGCTCTTTCCGCTTTGCAATTCACTTCGCCGGCAGGGCGGTTTCTGGCCGTTGCCCGGATCATTGCGCAATGCAGCATGACCGGTGTGGGTGTGCCCGTGTGACCCTGCTGCCGGCACCCGCCGGCAAAGGGTTTGCGAAAAGACCCCCCAGCCGGTAAAACGGCGCTCGAACAGAAACATGATTGATGTTCAAATTCCGAGGGAGGACACCATGACTTTCACACGCCGGACCCTGGTCGCTGCTGCGGCCGTGTCCCTGTCGCTCACCTTCGCTGCCGGCACGGCCAGAGCGCAGGAATTCATCAACATCCTGACCGGCGGCACGTCGGGTGCCTACTATCCGATCGGTGTGGCGCTGTCGAACATCTACACCAAGGAAATTTCCAACGCGAAGGTCCAGGTACAGCCGACCAAGGCTTCGGTCGAAAACCTGAACCTGCTGGCGACCCGCAAGGGTGAACTTGCCCTGACGCTGGGTGACACCCTGTCGAACGCCTGGGCCGGCGATGCCGAAGCCGGCTTCCCGAAGAAGCTCGAGGGTCTGCGCACCATTGCCGCTGCTTACAAGAACTACATCCAGATCGTTGCCAGCGCGTCGTCGGGCATCAAGACCCTCGCCGACCTGAAGGGCAAGCGCATCTCCGTCGGCGCGCCGAAGTCGGGCACCGAGATCAATGCCCGTGCCGTTCTCGGCGCTGCCGGCATCAAGTACGAGGATTTCTCGAAGGTCGAGTATCTCGGTTTCGGTGAATCCGTCGACCTGATGAAGAACCGCCAGATCGATGTGACCCTGCAGTCGGCAGGTCTCGGCGTCGCTTCCATTCGCGATCTTGCCACCTCCATTGATATCGTGTTCGTGCCGGTTCCGGCCGATGTGGTGAAGAAGATCGGCGATGCCGCCTACATTGCCACGGAGATTCCGGCCGGCTCATACAAGGGGGTCGATGCTGCGATCCCGGCCACGGCGGTGAGCAACTTCTTCGTCACCAACGACAAGGTCAGCGACGACCTTGCCTACAAGATGACCAAGGCGATGGTCGAAGGCCTCGACCAGCTGCATGCGGCGCATTCGGCAGCCAAGGGCATCGTCAAGACCGAGATGCCGCTGAACTCGCCGGTGCCGCTGCATCCCGGTGCCGCGAAATACTACAAGGAAGCCGGCCTGCTGAAGTAAGCAGTCGACTGGCAGTCATCCGCGCCGGCGCCTCCTCACAAGGGCGCCGGCGTTTTTCTTAAAAGCAGCGATCAGATTCAGCAGGCGAGGGATAGCCGCATGTCCGCCAACAGCGAAGCCAAAGCGGTCGCAGACCGCGAGAACCCCGCGCATGGCGCGGCAGCGCTCGAGGGCTGGCAGGGGACGGCCGTGCTGGCCATCGCCATTGTCTTCACCTGTTTCCAGATCGTTACGGCGGCCTTCAGCCCGTTGCCGACCATCGTTCTGCGCAGCGTGCATGTCGGCTTCCTGGTGGCGCTCTGCTTCCTCCTGTTCAGGTTCCGCCGGGGCAGCCATAGCAGCCGGGCGCCATGGTATGACATCCTGCTGGCGGCGATCGGCTTCGGCCTGGCTTTTTATCACTGGGTATTCGAGGCCGAGCTGATCCTGCGCGCAGGCGACCCTACCACGATGGATCTGATCGTCGGTTCCATCGTGACTGTTCTGGTGATCGAGGCTGCCCGCCGCGTCATGGGCTGGGAACTGCCGCTGCTCTGCTCGCTGTTCATTCCCTATGCCATTTTCGGTCGCGACCTGCCGGGTTTCCTGATCCATCGCGGCTTTGATTTCGAGCAGGTGATTGACACGCTGTATTTCGGCACCGAAGGCATCCTCGGCACGCCGACTTTCGTTTCCGCCACCTACATCTTCCTGTTCATCCTGTTCGGCGCCCTGCTGGAGCGCGCCGGCATGATCAGTCTGTTCAATGACCTTGCGCTCGGCACGGTCGGCCACCACAAGGGCGGGCCGGCGAAGGTGTCGGTGATCTCGTCCGGCCTGATGGGCACCATTAACGGCTCCGGCGTGGCAAACGTGCTGACGACCGGACAGTTCACCATTCCGCTGATGATGCGGTTCGGCTACCGGCCGGCCTTTGCCGGTGCCGTCGAGGCCTGCTCGTCCATGGGTGGACAGATCATGCCGCCGGTGATGGGAGCGGTGGCCTTCATCATGGCGGAAACCATCGGCATTCCCTATTCCGAGGTGGCGCTGGCCGCGGTGATACCGGCGATCCTGTATTTCTTCTCGGCCTTCTGGATGGTCCATCTCGAGGCCGGCCGCGCCAATCTGCTCGGTCTGAAGAAGGAGGACTGCCCGAGCGCGATCAGGGCGCTGGTGACAAAATGGTATCTGCTGCTGCCGCTGGCGGTGTTGGTCTACCTGCTGTTCTCCGGTTTCACGCCGCTGTTTGCGGGCACTATGGGCATGGCCCTGACGGCAGTGCTGATCCTGGGGCAGCAGGCCGTCGGCCAGACCAAGGTGTTTTTCTACCGGGCCCTGTTCTGGATCGGCCTCGGCCTCTGCGGGGCCGTGCTCTACCGCTTCTCCGGCCTGCGTATCGAAAGCCTGGCGGTGGTGATGATCGCCCTGCTGATCGTGCTGACCTGGTTCGTCAAGGGCGGTCGCGAGACCCAGAAGATGCTGCTGTTCAGCTTCGCCGATGCAGCCAAGGGCGCGCTGGGCGTAGGCATTGCCTGTGCCCTGGTCGGCATCCTGGTGGGCATCTCGCAGATGACCGGTGTGGCCAACGACCTGGCCCGCGGCATCCTGGCGGTGGCCGGCGACAACCTGCTGCTGGCACTGCTGATGACCATGGTGACCTGCATCATCCTCGGCACCGGTATCCCGACCATCCCGAACTACATCATCACCAGCTCGATGGCAGCGCCGGTACTGACCGAGATGGGCGTGCCGATCCTGGTCAGCCACATGTTCGTCTTCTACTTCGGCATCATGGCGGACCTGACGCCGCCGGTGGCGCTGGCGGCGCTGGCGGCCTCGTCGGTGGCGAAGGAAAACCACATGAAGATCGCCCTGACCGCGACCAAGATCGGGCTGGCCGGCTATGTCGTGCCCTTCATGGCGGTGTACACGCCGGCCCTGATGCTGCAGGGCGGGACCTGGTTCGACACCGCCTATGTCGCCATCAAGGCGCTGATCGCGGTCTGCCTGTGGGGCGCGGCGGCCAGCGCCTGGCTGTTCGGCCGGCTCGGCTGGCCGGAACGGATCTGGGCAACGGCCGCGGCCTTCGGCTTCGTGGTTGCACTGCCGGTTACCGACGAGATCGCGGCAGCCCTGACCGTCAGCTTCCTCGTCTTCCATTGGTGGAAGACGCGCCGGGCTGCCGCAAGGGCCGCCTGATCCGGCGGCGGGCCCGGTGGCCGGCCTCTGCCTGGTTCTGGGTGCGGCGACGGTCGCCCTGCATGCCGCGACCGTCGACCTGCGCTGGACCCACAGCGTGCAGAAGACCGAATGGCGCGAACACTGGGCCCTGACTGCGCAGGGCCTGGTGCTGGAGCAGGCCGCGGTGCAATCCAGCGGCGCCGGCATGGATCCCGGCGAGGGCGCCGTTTACCGCGATGGTTTCTGGGTCTGGCGGCCGCAACTGCCGCCACAGCCGCAGCTGATCCTGACCCGTTCGCCCTATACGCCCGGGGATTGGCATGTCTGTATCGCCGGGCAATGCCGCGATGCCGGCAACTATTTTCCCGGGATTGCCGCCGACCAGGCGGTCACCCTGAAGCCCTGCGGCTGACCGCTGCCGGGGCGTCGCGATTGTGTTTCGCGCCGGTCCGCGCTAAGCCGGAGCAATAAGTAACCGTTTCGCCGGAAACCCGAGAATGTCTGCCGCCCCGAAGGCCGAACCCGCCGCGACCGCCGGCCTGCGCCAGCATCTGGCGCTGGCTGCCCTGGTACTGGGGGCTCTGGCGATTGCCTTCTCGCCGATCTTCGTCCGCCTGTCGGAAATCGGCCCGACCGCCACCGGATTCTACCGTGCCATTCTTGCCGTGCCGCCGCTGTGGCTGTGGTGGCGTTTCATGCCGGCACTGCCGCGGGTTTCTGCCGCCGGCAGCGGCCGCCGCCTGCCGCCGCTGGCCCTGATCCTGGTCCCGGGGCTGCTGTTCGCCGGCGACCTGTTTTTCTGGCATCTCTCCATCCAGTACACGACTGTGGCCAACGCCACGCTGCTGAGCAATTTTGCGCCGGTGATCGTTACGCTCGGGGCCTGGCTGGTGCTGCGCGAGAAGATCACCGCTGCCTTCCTCGTCGCCATGCTGGTGGCAATCTGCGGCGCACTGATGCTGGTCGGTGCCAGCTTCCAGCTGGGTGGCACCAATGTGTTCGGCGACATGATGGCCTTTGCCACTGCCACCTTCTACGGCGCCTACATGATCGCCGTGGCCAAGCTGCGGGGACGGCATGGCACGCAGGAACTGATGCTGTGGTCGAGCCTGGTGACCGGCTTGGCATTGCTGCCGATGGTATGGGTGATGGGCGAAGGATTGCTGCCGGCCACGGCCGGCGGCTGGCTGACCCTGTTCGGGCTGGCCTGGATCAGCCATGCGCTGGGGCAGGGCCTGATCGCCTATGCACTCGGCCACCTGCCGGCATCGTTCTCGTCGCTGGTGGTGCTGATCCAGCCGGTGGCCGCGGCCGGCTTTGGCTGGCTGTGGCTGGGCGAGGGTCTGCAGCCGCTGCAGCTGGCCGGCGGCGCCGTGGTGCTGGTCGGAATTCTGCTGGCCCGCCGCGCCCAGATGAACGGCGGCGGCTAGGCGGCGCCTTTCTCCCGGTGCTGCCGGGCGAATTCGACATACCAGCCGATACTGGCCGGATTGGCCATGGTGCCGGGATTGGCGACCTTCTCCGCCGGCTGGCCGAGCAGGATCTTTTTCACGGGCACTTCCAGCTTCTTGCCCGACAGCGTGCGTGGCACCTCGGATACCTGAAAAATGTCGTTCGGCACGAAGCGGGCCGAGACCGCCTTGCGGATCGCCTGGTTGATCCTGTCCTTCAGCGCCGCATCCAGCGTGATTCCGGGACGCAGCACCACGAACAGCGGCATGTAGCTGTCGCGACCGAGGAATTCGAGGTCGATCACCAGGCTGTCGAGGATTTCGGGCAGTTCCTCGACGGCGCGGTAGATTTCCGCGGTGCCGAGCCGCAGGCCGTAGCGGTTGATGGTGGCATCCGAGCGGCCATAGATCACCGCGCCGCCGCGCGGCGTGATGCGGATCCAGTCGCCATGGCGCCAGACCCCGGGATAGACGTCGAAATAGCTGTCGCGATAGCGTTTGCCATCCGGGTCGTTCCACAGATACAGCGGCATCGATGGCAGCGGCTGCACGCAGACCAGTTCGCCAACCTCGTCCGTCAGCGGTTTGCCGGCCTCGTCATAGGCCTGGATATCGGCACCGAGGCAGCGCACCTGCATTTCGCCGGTATAGACCGGCAGGATCGCACAGCCGGCGACGAAGGCGCCGGCGAAGTCCGTGCCGCCCGAGATCGGCATCAGCCAGATATCGGGCCCGAGTTCGCGGTAGATCCAGGCATAGGCATCTTCCGACAGCGGCGAACCGGTGGAGCCGATGGTGCGCAGCCGCGACAGGTCGGCCACCTCGCGCGGTTTCACGCCGGCCTTCAGGCAGTTGGCAAAGAAAGCCGCGCCGCCGCCGAACACGGTCAGTTTCGCTTCGCCGGCAAAGCGCCACAACCGGGTCCAGTCGGGCGAGGAGGGGCTGCCATCATACAGCGCGATGGTGGCGCCGACGGCAAGACCGGAGACCTGTGCATTCCACATGATCCAGCCAGTGCTGGAATACCAGTGATAGACATCGTCGGGTCCGATGTCGTTATGCAGTGCCATCATCTTCAGCATTTCGACGACGATGCCGCCATGGCTGTGCACGATGGGTTTCGGCAGGCCGGTCGTGCCCGATGAATAGACCACCCAGAGCGGATGATCGAATGGCACCGGGGTGACATCCAGGGGGGCGGATCTGGCCACGATATCGGCCCAGAGGTCGACCTGGACAATCTGCGGCGGCGGTTCGCTGCTTCTGCCCGGCATCAGGATGAGGTTTTTCAGGCTGGGCAGGGCAGCCACCAGTTCGGCCAGCACGCCGCCCTTGTCGATTTCCTTGCCGTTATAATGGCAGGACGGCACGGCGAAGAGGGCAACCGGCTCGATCTGGCGGAAACGGTCGAGAACCGAGTTCAGGCCCATATCGGGCGAGCAGACTGACCAGACCGCACCGATGCTGACGATGGCGAGGAAGGCGATGATGGTTTCCGGCGTGTTCGGTGCATAGGCGACCACGCGGTCGCCGCGCTTGACGCCGGCGGCGCGCAGATGGGCTGCCACGGCGCCGGCCTGTTCGCGCAGCTGTGCCCAGGACATCTGCTGCAGCGGACTTGTCTCGGAGGCAAACAGAATGGCTGGTCGGTCCGCGGTCTCGTGGCGCAACACCTGGTCGACGAAATTCAGTTCCGCGCCGGTGAACCATTCCGCGCCCGGCATCTCGCGCCTGCCCAGCACTTTGGTATAGGGCTTGTGGGCGCGGATATCGAAATAGTCCCAGATCGACGCCCAGAAAGCCTCGATATCCTGCACCGACCAGCGCCAGAGGGCATCGTAGTCAGGGAAGTCGAGGCCGCGCTCGCGGGCCAGCCAGTCCATGTAGTGCCGCAGCCGGCTGCGCTTGATGCGCTCGGGCGACGGGGACCACAGCAGGGCGGGTGCGGTGGACTCGGGCATGCTTTCCTCCGGGGCTGCTCAGTCTTTTTCGAGCAGTTTACGCAGCTCCGGGGAAAATGCACCATCCAGCAGGATAAAAGCCATGCGGGCAGGGCGGTTCGAGCGGTTTGCCCAGGCGTGATCGGTCCCGCGCTGGACTACGATGTCGCCGGCCTGCAGGCGGGTTTCCGTATCGTCAAGCACCAGGGTGATCTCGCCCTCCAGAACGATCCCGTAATCGACGGTTTCGGTGCGGTGCATCATCGGATGCCGCCCGCTTTGCCAGGTGGAGGCATGAGCCGTGCCGACCATGGCGAAGGCGGCCTTGGCAGCCTCGGCATCCAGCGCGCGGGTTGCCTCGGATTCCGGGGCAAAATCGACATAGCGGATGATGCTGCCCTGCGGCGGCGGCGGAATGGTCAGCGGCCGGTCGGTGGGATCGGCGCCATTGTCGACCGGGGCGGGGGAGTCCGCCGTGTTCCATATCTCGTAGAAATCAACCCCGCGCTCGGGGTTGGAGATTTTCGGTGCCAGGACCGTGTCGATGGCGACGACGGACTTGCCGCCAGCGTCATGGCCGGTAACGATGCGGCGCGGTGACCTGTTCATTTTCGCTCCTTCCAGTGCACCATCGGCAGGCCGGCCACCGGACTGCGGAACCAGGGAATATTGGTGCCGAACAGGGTGCCGATATAGGCGTTGCGCAGGTCGGGACCGCCGAAGGTGACGCTGGCCATCCAGGGCGTGACACTGCTGCGGGTGGCCATCATCAGCTCGGGCGTTGCCCGACCGGCCTGGTAGGCGGCTTCCAGCGCGGCAATGGCGGCAGGATTGCCGTCGTCGAACAGGGTCAGCACCTCGCCCTCGGGGGTCAGCGCGATCAGCCGTTCGGCCATGATCAGGGTGATCCAGAGATTGCCGTAGGCATCGAAGGTGCAGCCATCGGGGAAACCGGCCGGTCCGAAATCAGCCGGTCCGAAGATTTCACGGCCTGACAGGCTGCCATCGGCACCGACACGAAACCGGCTGATCCGGCGGCCGCAGGTCTCGACCGCGTAGAGGTATTCCTCCCGGGCGTCGAGACGGACCTCGTTGGTGAAATGCAGGTCGTCGGCGACAATGCGCATGCCCTTGTCGTCGACCAGTGCGATATAGCCATCGTTGATACCCGGCCGCACCGCCTCCATCCAGTTCCTGATTTTCGTCGAGACGGTGACCCAGAGACGGTCGCGGCTGTCGCGCAGGACGAAATTCACCTTGCCAATCGGCTGGCCGTCGATGCTGTCATACAACACACGGCTGCGGCCATCCCGATCCATCACCTCAAGGCAGTCGGTGCCGAAATTGGCAATCAGGAAATCGCCGTTGCGGGCGAAGGCAAGACCGTTCGGCAGGGTACCTTCGGTGAAGCGCCGGGCGAGGTCGCTGGTGCCGGCGAAATGGCTGTCGGCCTGCTGGGCGATCAGGCTCTGGGTGCCATCGGCGGCGATGCGCATGACGCCGCCGCGGGCATCGGCCGACCACAGGGTGCCATCGGCTTCGGCGAGGATGCATTCAGGCCGCTGCAGGTCACGACCGGTAAATTTCAGGTCCTCGCGACTGATGCGGAAACCCTTCAGCGGATTATCGGCTACAGGCATGGGGCCTCCTTGGTCAGAGCAGGGCGAGGGTCAGTTGCGGGAACAAAACCAGCAGGATCAGAACCACCAGCATGATCACGGCAAATGGGGCCGCGCCGCGGAAGATGGCTCCCAGAGTGACGCGGGAATCGGCCAGCGTGCTTTTGATCACATAGACACTGAGCCCGAAGGGCGGGGTCAGCAGGCCGATCTCGACGGCGACGATGGTGACAATGCCGAACCAGACCAGATTCATGTCGAAGCCGCTGGCAATCGGCAGCATCAGCGGCAGCACGATCAGGAGAATCGAGCTGGAATCGATGAAGCAGCCGAGCAGAACGACCAGCAGGATATAGCAGGCGAGGAAGCCGAGCGGGCCGAGGCCGGCGCCGGCAATTTCCTCGACCAGGAATTGCGGCACGCCGCTGAGGGCCAGCATACGGGTATAGAGGCTGGCGGCGATGATCAGGAAAGAAACCGAGACGGTGACATGACCGGTCTCGACCATAACCTGCCACAGCTTCTGCCGGTTCAGCCGCCGCTTGACCAGGGCAATGATCAGGGCGCCGGCGGCCCCGACGGCGCCGGCATCGGTGGCATTGAAGAAGCCGCCGTAGATGCCGCCGAGCACCGCGACGATCAACAGCACGATCGGCAACAGCTTGAGCAGCATTTCCCCAGGCGACATCAGTTCGCCCGGCATGGCGTCTCCGGTGGCGCTGCCACCAACAAAATCCGGGGTCAGGCGTGCCATGGCGGCAATGCTGATGCCGTAGGCGACGGCGAGGATCAGTCCGGGCAGGATGCCGGCCATGAACATGTGGCCGACCGACACCTCGGCCAGGAATCCGTAAAGGATCATCAGCAGGCTGGGCGGAATCAGCATGCCCAGCACCGAGGAGCCGGCGACCACCCCGGTCGCGAAGCTGGGGGTATAGCCGTAGCGCAGCATCTCCGGCACGGCGACGCGGGTGAAGACCGCAGCCGAGGCGATGGAGATCCCGGTGATCGCGGCGAAGATCGCATTGGCGGCAACCGTTGCCATGCCGAGGCCGCCGCGCAGGCGGCGCAGGCCTTGGTTGGCGACCTCGAAGGCATCCTTGCCGACATCGGCGATACTGACCAGGAAGCCCATCAGGACGAACAGCGGCACCACTGCAAAGACGTAAGAGGCGACCGCATCATAGGCACCCTGCGACAGCATGGCGGTGGCGACTTCCGGGCTGCCCTTCAGCAGCCAGACGCCGGCAAAGGAAGTAAGGCCCAATGCCACGGCAACATGCACGCCAAGCCAGATCAGGACCATCATCACGGCGACGGTGCCGAAACCGATCTCGAGGCCGCTCATGATTTCATCCCGAGCACGATGCGCATGTCCTGCCAGGCAAGCAGCAGGAACTGCAGGCCGGTGGCGGCGCTGCCGACCAGGATGATCAGGCGGACCGGCCATGTGGGGGCAGTGAAATCGCCCACGGCGCCAACATATTCCTGAATGTCGAGGGCCTCCTGCAGCAGGTCGAGGCTGCCGGTGAAGATGATGCCAAGCAGAATGGCGCCGCCCAGATGAAACAGGCATTGCAGGCCGTGCCCAAGCCGCGGGGCATAGGCCAGTAGGTTGTCGATCACCATGTCAGAGCGGGTGACCTTGCCGGTCATCAGGGTGTGGCCGAGCTGCAGGAACACGATGCCGACGATGGAGAGGGACATCAGTTCGGTGGTGCCGCGCACAGGGGAACCAAAGACTTCGCGACCGATGATGTCGCTGTTGATCAGAACCATGAGGAGAAAGATCCACACGGTTCCGCAGGCGTTCATCACGCCGAGGAAACGGGAAAACATGCGCGGCACCAACCTGACTGCTGCTGTTGCGGGAAAGCGGGTGTTGCCCTCCGCGTCTTACTCCTTCGACCAGTCGCGCGGGTACTCCACGCCATTGGCCTTCATCTCGGCCATATAGGCCTTCAGCACCTTGGTGCCGGGAAGACCCTTGGAGTCGAGGTCCTGTGCCCAGGGCAGGGCCGGATTCGGAATCGCCGCCGCCCACTTCTTGCGCTCGTCGGCTGAGACGTCCCGGATCTTGGCGCCGGCCTCGGCCATCTTGCCCATCAGGGCCCCCGACGTGCCGGTCAGCAGGGCGTTGAACTTCTCGGCATAGTCCTTGCCGACATCAAGGAAGACCTTCTGCGCATCCTTGGGCAGCTTGTTGAGGACCTTGCGGTTCATTGCCAGCGCACCACCGAACTGGGCGCCGTAATTCACCTTGGTGATATGCGGCGCCACTTCGTAGACCTTGGCCGGGAAGGCGCCGGTCGAGAAGGTCAGCGTGCCGGACGTCACGCCGGTCTGGATGTCGTTGTAGTAGGTCTGCAGGGTGCCGGCCACGGCGATGGCGCCGGTATCCTTGACCCAGTTGGCCGAGGGTCCGGGGGCGTTGATCTTCAGGCCGTTCAGATCCTCGACCTTGTTGATCGGGTTCTTGGTGAAGAGATAGTAGGTGTCGAGACCGGTGCCGCCGAGGAACACGGCGTTGTTTTTGGTCCAGGCATCCTTCATCTCCGGGATCTTGTCCTGCAGCGTGGTGATCACCTTGGCCACAGTGGAGATATTGTCGGTGCCGAACGGGGTGTAATAGGTGATGTTCTGCAGCGGGAATTTCGGGGCTTCGAAAATGGTCGAGACGAAGCCGACCTCGCCCAGCCCGTCCTTCAGTGCCGTCGATTCGCTGCCCAGCTTGACCAGCGTGCCGCCATAGGCGCGGGTCCATTCGATCTTGGTCTTGCCGCCGGCCGCGGCCAGCCGCTTGTCAACCTCGGGGATGAAATACTCGTCCATCAGCTTCACCCACGGGAAGACCGGGGGATGGCCGGCAAACGCGGTCATCTTGACGGTTTCGGCCTGGCCCGGCTGGGCCAGCAGGGCAGCAAAAGCGACGCCAGCCGCCAGGCTGGCTTTGTGAAATGCGGACATTGTTTCCTCCCTCTGGGTTATTTCCGCGATCGATGGTGGCTGTCCGGGCTAAGGCGGTGCGGTCTGGGCCAGCACGTTCCCGAAACAGAAGTCGTAGGTATGGCCGAGATGGTGCTCCAGCATGGCGCAGGCCGCGTCGGCCTTGCGCGCCAGCACGAGGTCCATCAGCTGGCGATGCTCGTCCATGATGCCGATGCCGATCTCCAGCAGGTAGGCGGTCATCATGCGGTGGCGGTAACGCTCCGCCTGGTCGTAAAGCCGGGCCTGTTCGTCCAGCAGGCGCGGCGAGCCACAGGCGGCAACCAGCGCCACATGGAAGGCTTTGTGCAATTCCCCGAACTCGGCGAGATTCTCCACCGGGGCATTGCCCATGCGGTGCACGAAGCGCTCCAGCCGGTGATAGGCGGCGAGAATGCCGGCCTCCCAGGCGTCGTCGCCACGCTCGAAGGCATGCTTCAGGGCGGCGATCTCGATCACCTTGCGGGCCAGGGTGATGTCGGCGAGATCCTCGGCGCTCATCGGCGTCACCCGGAAACCGCGCTGGTTCTCGGCCTGCACGAAGCCCTGGCTGATCAGCCGGGCCAATGCCTCGCGCAGCGGGCTGGCGCTGAGGCCGTAGCGGGTCTTGAGGTCATCGATCTGCAGCTTGGTGCCCGAGGGAAACTGGCCGGCGATGATGTCAGCGCGAATATTACGGTATGCGAATTCGGTCAGGCTGCCGGCTTCGGCGGCCAGGTCGCGGATTTCAGCTTTGCTCCGGCCCTCGGTCATGAGGGCACTCTGGGTGCGGTGACGGGCAGTGTCAACGACAAAAAAGAAAAAAATCGACAAAATGAATTTGTGTCGGTAAACAAGAGAAACAAGAGCACCAAGCAGGCTGCCCGATCCGGGCGGACAGGAGGAAGCATGCCCCGCCGTTTTGTCGACCTGTCGATCTACCTGGAAAACGACGTGATCTCCGATCCGCCGGGTTTCGGGCCGAAGATCGAATACATCCGTCACAAGGACAGCGCGGCCGACGTGGTGAAATTCTTTCCCGGCCTGAAGGAAGAGGACCTGCCCGAATCCGAGGGCTGGGCGGTCGAGAATGTGCAGCTCAACACCCATAACGGCACCCATCTGGATGCGCCGTATCACTTCCATTCGACCATGAACAAGGGTGAGCGGGCCTGGACCATCGACGAGGTGCCGCTCGACTGGTGCTTCGGCGACGGCGTCAAGCTGGATTTTCGCGCCAAGGGCGATGGCTATGTGGTGACGGCGGAGGATGTCGAGGCCGAACTGAAACGGGTCGGCTATACGCTCAAGCCGCAGGATATTGTGCTGGTGAACACTGCGGCGGGTGCGGCGTACGGCCAGCCGACCTATGTCAGCACCGGTTGCGGCATGGGCTACGAGGCGACCATGTACCTGCTGGAGCGCGGCGTGCGGGTCACCGGCACCGATGCCTGGAGCTGGGATGCCCCCTTTGTGCATACCGCCAGGAAATTCGCCGAGAGCCACGATGCGTCGCTGATCTGGGAAGGCCACAAGGCCGGCCGCCATATCGGCTACTGCCACCTCGAGAAGCTGCATAATCTCGAGGCCCTGCCGCCTTTCGGCTTCACTGTCTCCTGCTTCCCCCACAAGATCCGCGGCGCTTCAGCCGGCTGGACCCGCGCCGTCGCCATCATCGAGGAATAGACGTCCATGAAATTCTGCACATTCAGCCATCCGGCCCGCGGCGAGATGCGTCCCGGCGTGCTGACCGGCGACGGCGCCATGATCGTCGATCTGGGCGACAGCTTCCCGTCGGTCCTGGCGGTCATCAAGGGCGGCGACGAGGCGCTGGCCCGGGTCCGCGACCTGCATGCGAAGGCAGAGATCCGCGTGCCGCTGGCCGATGCCAAGCTGCATGCACCGGTGCCGGTGCCCGAGCAGATCCGCGACAGCATGCTGTTCGAAAAGCATGTGCAGCAGGCGATGGAACAGATCGCCCGCATGCGCAAGCCGCTGCTCGGCCCTCTGATGGTCAAGATGGGCATGATCAAGGTGCCGGCCACCTGGTACAACATCCCGATCTACTACAAATCCAACCGCTTCTCGGTGAACGGCCCCGAAGGGATCGTGCAGTGGCCGCGCTACAGCCAGGTGATGGATTTCGAGCTGGAATTCGGCTTCTTTCTCGGCAGGGGCGGCAAGAACATCAGGCCGTCGGAAGCGCGCAACCACATTTTCGGCTTTACCATTTTCAACGATTTCTCGGCCCGCGATGCCCAGAGCATCGAGATGCAGAGCCAGCTCGGCCCCTGCAAGGGCAAGGATTTCGATACGGGCAACAGCATGGGGCCGTTCCTGGTGACGCTGGACGAGATCGGCGACCCCTATGCTCTGCGCATGCAGGCCCGCGTGAACGGCGAAACCTGGTGCGACAGCAATTCCAGCACCATCCACCACAAGTTCGAGGACCTGCTGGCCCGGGTCTCGGCTGACGAGACCGTGCATCCGGGCGAATTCTTTGGCTCGGGCACCGTCGGTGATGGCTGCGGCCTCGAGCATGGCCGCTATCTGAAGGATGGCGACGTGGTCGAGCTGGAAGTCGAGAAGATCGGCATCCTGCGCAATCGCGTGATGCGGCAGAAATAACCCGTCAGACAGAGGCGGCGGCGAGATCGGCGACGGTCTCGCCGATAGCGAGCGAGGCGGTCAATCCCGGGCTTTCGATGCCGAACAGGTTGATCAGGCCGGTCACGCCATGGACGCCCGGCCCCTGGATCACGAAATCGTCGGCCTTGCCGCCCGCCGCCGACAGTTTCGGCCGGATGCCGGCATAGCCCGGCTGGATCGCGCCATCCGGCAGCGCCGGCCAGTAGCGGCGCACGGCGGCGTAGAACTTGTCGCCACGGGCCGGATCGACCTGGTAATCGATGTCATCGATCCATTCCACGTCCGGCCCGAAGCGCATCTGCCCGCCCATGTCGATGGTGACATGGGTGCCGAGGCCGCCCGGCTCCGGCACCGGGTAGATCAGCCGCGAGAAGGGCGGCCTCATGCCTGACAGAACGAAATAATTGCCCTTGGCATAGTGGGTACCGGGAATCTGTGCGGCAGGCATGCCATCGATCCGGGCTGCCAGGGCCTGCGCCTGCAGACCGGCTGCATTCACCACGATGCGGGCCTTCAGTTCCAGCGGATCCTCGCCGCCGGTGCGGATCGCGATACCGTCGTTCCGCACCTCGCCGGATGTGATCGGCGAGCCCAGCGCCAGCATGGCACCGTGATCTTCCGCCTCGCCCTGCAGTGCCAGCATCAGGCCGTGGCTGTCGATGATGCCGGTCGAGGGCGACAGCAGGGCCGCCACGCAGTGCAGGTGCGGCTCCAGTGCCAGCGCCTGATCCCGGTCCAGCCATTCCAGGTCGGTGACGCCGTTGGCCTCGGCCCTGGCCTTCAGCGCCTGCAGGTCCGGCACCTGTCCGTCATCGGCCGCGACAATCAGCTTGCCGCAGCGGTTATGGGCAATGCCGCGTTCGGCACAATAGGCATACAGCGCCTGCTTGCCGTCCACGCAAAGCCGCGCCTTCAGGCTGCCTGCCGGGTAATAGATGCCGGCATGGATCACCTCGGAATTGCGGGAGCTGGTCTCGCTGCCGATCAGGCCGGCAGCCTCGGCAATCACGACCTCGCGGCCCCGGCGGGCCAGCGACCGGGCGGCGGCAAGGCCGACCACACCGGCGCCGATGACCAGACATTCCACTTGATCCATGGGGTTTTTCCTGAACTGGGGTCATCCGTTATCGGCAGGGATGGGGGGCAAGGCAAGTCCCGGCAGAACTTTGTCGGCGGCGCTTGACTTCCCCCGGCAGTGGCCGTAAAGACACGGCCTCGGTCGGGACGGCCTTCGGGTCAGCCTGCACCGCCTGCCCAGGTGGCGGAATTGGTAGACGCGCTAGCTTCAGGTGCTAGTGACCGAAAGGTCGTGTAAGTTCGAGTCTTATCCTGGGCACCAATTCCCTTTAGTCTCGCGCCGCAAGGCGACTGCGCCCCGCAGGGCGGGCGACGCCTTACCGAGGGCGCCATCGCCAGCAGGGACGTGACGATGACCATCACCGTATATCAGGGCGACCTGCCCGCTGGCCTCGACCTCGGCCCCGTGGTGGCCGTCGATACCGAGACCATGGGGCTGCGCACCCTGCGCGACCGGCTCTGCGTGGTGCAGCTGTCGTCCGGCGACGGCAATGCCCATCTGGTGCAGTTCCAGGCCGGCCGGCCCTATGCGGCCCCCAATCTGAAGGCCCTGCTGGAAAATCCGAAAATCCTGAAACTGTTCCATTTTGCCCGCTTTGACCTTGCCGCGCTGAAGCAGTATGTGGGCGCGGCGACGGCGCCGGTTTACTGCACCCGCACGGCGTCCAAGCTGGTCCGTACCTTCACCGACCGGCATGGTCTGAAGGACCTGTGCCGGGAACTGATCGGGGTGGAGATCTCGAAGCAGGAGCAGTCTTCGGACTGGGGGGCGCCCAGGCTGAGCGAGGCCCAGCAGCGGTATGCGGCCTCCGATGTGCTGTATCTGCACCAGCTGAAGGCGGTGCTGGATGGCATGCTGGTTCGCGAGGGGCGGATGGAACTGGCCGAGGCCTGTTTCGGCTTCCTGCCGGCCAGGGCCGATCTCGATCTGGCCGGATGGCCGGAAGACGACATTTTCGCCCACTGACCGGCCCGCCGGCGCTCCCATAGGCTGTATCCCTCGGGTTATGCACCGAAAAAAGGCAGCCGCGAGGTCAAGCGGTTTGCATTTTCGAACCCGATTCTCCATATTTGGCACGATTCTTGTTAGTGTCTCGCAAGCGGTGGGTAGCCCATGACATCCGCACCATCCGCCGCGCGTGTTAAGCGCGCCGGAAACAAACGTGCGACAGGCGGTTCCAAGGTGGTGAAGGTGGCCGGCGGCACGCCGGCGGCCAGCGAGGACATTGCCGTCGGCCGTCGTGTGCTGCTGATGGAGGCCAATGGCCTGGCGGCCCTGGCGGCCCAGATAGACGGGGCCTTCACCCGGGCGGTCGATATCCTGATGACGGTCAGCGGCAATCCGGCGGCGACCACCGGTATTCGCGGGCGCGTGATCGTGTCCGGCATGGGCAAGAGCGGCCATGTCGGGCGCAAGATCGCTGCCACCCTGGCCTCGACCGGCACGCCGGCCTTTTTCGTGCATCCGGCAGAAGCCAGCCATGGCGATCTCGGCATGGTGATGCAGGGCGATGTCCTGCTCGCCCTGTCCAATTCGGGCGACGTGCCGGAACTGGCGGATCTCATTGCCCATGCCAAGCGGTTCGGCATTCCCCTGATCGGCATGACCTCGAAGGCGCGGTCGGCGCTTGGCCAGGCTTCCGACGTGGTGCTGACCCTGCCTCCGGTGGAAGAGGCCTGCCCAATGGGGCTGGCACCGACAACCTCCACCACCATGATGCTGGCATTGGGGGACGCGCTGGCCGTGGCACTGATGGAGCGCAAGGGCTTCAACCGCGATCACTACCGGGTGTTCCATCCGGGAGGGCGGCTGGGCAAGCAGCTGATCAAGGTCGGCGACCTGATGCATTCCGGCCCGGAAATGCCTCTGGTCGACAGCGGGACGCCGATGCGCGAGGCACTGGTCACCATGGCCGGCCGCAGTTTTGGTTGTATTGGCATTCTGGGTGTGAAGGGCCGCGACAAGGGCCGTCTGCTCGGCATTGTCACCGACGGTGATCTGCGGCGGCATATCGAGGGGGACCTGCTGTCTCGCAAGGTCGACGACGTGATGACCAGGGCACCGATCACCATCGGGCCGAATATCCTGGCTGTCGAGGCCCTGCGGGAGATGAACCGGCGCCGCATCACGGCCTTCTTTGTCGTCGAGTCCGGCCGGCCGGCCGGCATCCTGCACATGCATGACTGCGTGCGGGCGGGGATTACATGATGGCCGCCGGGATCGATGGCAAGCTGCCGGGTTCGGGCGGGCGCCGCGTCGCGGATTATGCATCGCATCCGGTCGACGTGCTGTCGGCCTTGTCCCGCCGCCGGCGCTTTGCCCAGTTCATGAAATTTGTACTGCCGCTGCTGGCCGTGGTGACCGTGGCGGCGGTGGTGGTCTGGCCGCAGCTGACGAAGCAGGTCGATTTTCTGCCGCTCAGCTTCACCGATGTCGACAGCACAAATGCGGCCCTGGTCATGCGGAACCCGCGCTACCATGCCACTGATGCCAACAACCAGCCCTATGTCGTCACCGCGGATCGCGCCATTCAGGACCCGCAGGATGACCAGCTGGTGACGATGGACAACGTGCATGCGGATCTGACGATGACCGATGGCGCCTGGTGGTCGCTGACGGCCGATACGGGTCTGTATAACGGCAAGGCGCAGTTGCTGAACCTGTTTGGCAACATCCAGATTTTCAGTGACAACGGCTATGAACTGCATGGCCTGTCGGCAGAGGTTGATCTGACGACCAAGCGGGTGGCAAGCGATCAGAAGGTCTGGGGCCAGTCCGCACTGGGATTGATCCGGGGCAACGGCCTGCGAATTTCTGAGAATGGCCGGGTGATCCACGTCATCAACGGCGTCAACACGACAGTCTACCCGCAGGGTAAACGGAGCTGAGGCGGCATGCGCAGTGGTATTACAGGCCTGCTGATTGTTTGCGTCGCCGTTTCTGCGGCGCATGCACAGGCCACACTTGGCGGCAACAAGAACAGCGACAAGCCGATCGAGATCGCTTCCGATACCCTGGAAGTCCAGCAGGACAAGCAGCTGGCCATCTTCCGTGGCAAGGTCGACGCCGTGCAGGGCGATACGCGGCTGCGGTCGGATGAACTTTATGTCCATTACCGGGACCGCCAGCAGGCTGGCGCAGCCGCCCCGAAACCCGCGGCAGCCAGCGGGCCGGATGCAGGGTCCATCACCCGCATCGAGGCCAAGGGCAACGTCTTCGTCTCGACCCCGCAGGAACGTGGCCAGGGCGATACCGGAATTTACGATGTCGACAAGAAGACCATTACCCTGATCGGGAATGTGCTGCTGACCAATGACCGCGGCACCATCCGTTGCGCGCGGGCCATCATGTACCAGGACAGCGGCCGCAGCA
The DNA here is from genome assembly GCF_964218355.1 of Ferrovibrio sp. Lineage (GTDB taxonomy): Bacteria > Pseudomonadota > Alphaproteobacteria > Ferrovibrionales > Ferrovibrionaceae > Ferrovibrio. The sequence goes on from NZ_CAXPMC010000005.1 coordinate 152,755, forward strand.
TCTGCGAGCCGGCTGCGGGAGGGCGCGTCAGGGGCGTGTTCCTGCCTGGCGAATCAGAAGGTGGCGCTTCGGCAAAGCCGCCGCAGAATTCCCCGGGCAGCAGGCAGTGATGATGGATATGCCGCAGATCGATACAGGCGAAACTGGCGACGGCCTGCGGGTGGTTGCCGAGAATCCGACACCCGGGCTCGCGGCCCAGCGCCTGGGCAAGAGTTTCAAGAAGCGGCCGGTACTGCGCGATGTCTCGCTTTATGTCCGCCGTGGCGAGGCCGTCGGCCTGCTGGGGCCGAACGGGGCGGGCAAGACGACGACTTTTTACATCATGACCGGCCTGATCCGCCCCGACCATGGCGCCATTACGCTCGATGGTCATGACATCACCGGCCTGCCGATGTACCGCCGCGCGCGCCTTGGCATGGGGTATCTGCCGCAGGAAGCGTCGATTTTCCGCGGCCTGTCGGTCGAGCAGAATATCCGGGCCGTGCTGGAACTGGTCGAACCCGAGCCGGATCGCCGGGAAGCGATGCTGGATGACCTGCTGGCAGAATTCTCGATCACCCACCTGCGGCGCACGCCTGCCCTGGCGCTGTCAGGCGGCGAACGCAGGCGCTGCGAGATCGCCCGCGCCCTTGCGACCCAGCCGTCCTTCATGCTGCTCGATGAGCCGCTTGCCGGCATTGATCCGATCGCCGTCGGTGAAATCCGTGAACTGGTGTCCCATCTGAAACATCGCGGCATCGGCGTGCTGATTACCGATCACAATGTCCGGGAAACCCTTGATATCATCGACCGCGCCTACATCCTGCATGACGGCAAGGTTCTGATGGAAGGTCTGCCGAACGAAATCGTCGCAGACGAGAATGTGCGCCGGGTCTATCTCGGCGAACGGTTCAGCTGGTGACCGGGTTCTGACCATGGCTCTCGGTCCCCGTCTTGAACTCAGGCAGGGCCAGGCGCTCGTCATGACGCCGCAGCTGCAGCAGGCTATCAAGCTGCTGCAGCTGTCCAATCTTGAACTGATGGCCTATGTCGAGCAGGAGCTGGAACGCAATCCGCTTCTCGAGCGCGGCGAGGCGGAGGATGGCGGCCCGGAAGACGACGGCAGGACCCCTTTCGAGGTAGCGGATGCCGCGGCAATACCGGATGGCGCGGCACAGCGCCTTGATCTTGCCGGCGAGCAGACGGCAACCGCGGCCCGCGAATCGCTCGATGCCGAATCCGACAACACCTTCACCAACGACAGCGGCTATGACGCGGCCGGTGATGGCATCGGCATGGAGAGCAACTATATTGCCGGCCGGGGCGGTGATTCACGCTTCGAGGATGGGGCAGGCTCGCTTGAGCAGACCCTTTCCGAAGAGCGGAGCCTGCGCGAGCATGTACAGATACAATGGGGCCTGATGCCCAGCAATGCCGGGGACCGGCTGATCGGGCAGGCGCTGATCGACAGCCTGGATGATGCCGGCTACGTGACCGAGCCACTTTCGGAAATCGCCCAGCGCCTGGGCGTCGATGAAGAGGAGATTGAGGCCGTTCTGCTCGACCTGCAGACCATCGAACCCACCGGGATTTTCGCGCGCAGCCTGAAGGAGTGCCTGGCTCTGCAACTGCGGGAACGCGACCGGCTCGATCCGGCGATGCAGTGCCTGCTGGATCACCTCGAGCTGCTGGCCAAGCGCGATATTGCCAGTCTGATGCGGGTTTGCGATGTCGACCAGGAAGACATCGCCGACATGGTCAAGGAAATCCGCGCCCTCAATCCGAAGCCGGGGCTGCTGTTCGGTGGCGAACCGGTGCAGACCCTGATCCCGGATGTTTATGTGCGCCGTTCGACGGATGGCGGCTGGATGGTGGAACTGAACAGCGACACGTTGCCACGGGTTCTGGTCAACAGCCGCTATTACGCCAGGGTCAGTCGCGACAAGACGGCAGCCGGTACGCCGGACCGGCAGATGAAGACCTACCTGTCCGAGTGTCTGAATTCGGCGAACTGGCTGGTCAAGTCGCTCGACCAGCGGGCGCAGACCATCCTGAAAGTCGCCACCGAGATTGTCCGCCAGCAGGACGGGTTCCTGCGGCATGGCGTTTCGCATCTGAAGCCCCTGAATTTGCGGGCTGTGGCCGAAGCCATCGACATGCATGAGAGCACGGTCAGTCGCGTCACGTCCAACAAGACCATGGCGACGCCGCGCGGCATTTTCGAGATGAAGTATTTCTTCACAGCCAGTATTGCGGCAACGGATGGCGGCGATGCTTTTTCCGCCGAGTCGATCCGTCATCGCATCAAATCGCTGATCGATGCTGAGAACATGGAAGACGTGCTGTCCGATGACAAAATCGTTGAGATGCTGGCAGGCAAGGGCGTCGATATTGCCCGCCGTACCGTTGCAAAATACCGAGAAGCCATGAGTATTCCGTCATCCGTGGAGCGCAGGCGCTTGAAAAAGGCCGGCCTTCTTTCTGTCAGTTGAGAGCCATATGGCTGATATTTCACCGCTCTTAGAATCGAACCGGAAATGGGCCGCCAACAAGCTGCGCGCGGATCCAGGTTTTTTCGAACGCCTGGCGCATCAGCAGAATCCGGACTATCTGTGGATCGGCTGTGCCGATAGCCGGGTGCCGGCAACGGAAATCGTCAATCTCGACCCGGGCGAAATGTTCGTCCACCGCAATGTTGCCAACCTGGTGCATCCGGGGGACATGAACTGCCTTGCCGTGCTGCAGTTCGCGATCGAGTTCCTGAAGGTCAAGCACGTCATCGTCACCGGGCATTACGGCTGCGGCGGTGTGCGCGCGGCCATGCAGTCCGAACAACTCGGGCTGATCGATCACTGGCTGCAGCCGATCCGGGACATTTACCAGAAGAACAAGACGGATCTGCAGGCGATAGTCGACGAATACAAGCGCCTGAATGCCCTGTGCGAGATGAATGTGCGCGAGCAGGTCCAGAACCTGGCCAAGACCACCATCGTACAGAATGCCTGGCGGCGCGGGCAGGAGCTCAGCCTGCATGGCTGGGTCTATGGCCTGAGCAACGGGCTGGTGCGCGATCTCGGTGCGACGGTGAACAGTCCGGACAAGCTGGATGAAATATTCCGTACGCACCCGAAAGATGCCGCTGGCTGACAGCCGTTCCGCAGCTTTTTTTCTTTTCAGCAAGCCCAATTAAATCAACAGGTTGGCCGCAATTGCCGCGGTTGACAGCCGGAGGGGCCTTCTCTATGGTCCGCCTCCGGCATGACGGGCCCTGGCTGCCGTACTACAATCATGCCACGACCGACCGAAATCGGATTTTATTGCATCATGAAAATCCTGACTTCCGGACAGCAACTCGACCTCGGCGATTCCCTGCGCGCCTATATCGAAGAGAAGCTTCCCGTTGCCGTGGAAAAATACATGGACAATGCGATCGAAGCGCAGGTTGTCTTCAGTCGCGAAGGTGCGATGTACAGCTGCCACTGCTCGGTTCATGTCGGAACCGGCATTGACATGCAGGCGGATGCCCAGGATGCCGAAATCTACGCCAGCTTTGATCAGGCGCTTGAGCGGCTGGCCAAGCAGCTGCGGCGCGACAAGCGCAAGCGGCGCAACCATCATACCCGTACGTCTAGTACCGGAGAGGTTGCCTGATCCTGTGATCAGGCGACGCCGGTATCAGCCGCGGAGGCATTACTCTCCATGGAAATCTTCCAGCTTCTGAGCCCTGATGGCGTTGTTGCCAATCTGAAGGCCAACAGCAAGAAACAGGCTTTGCAGGAGCTTTCGGCCCGCGCCGCGCGCATCACCGGCCAGCCGGAACGCACCATTTTCGATATCCTGCTCGAGCGCGAGCGGCTCGGCACCACCGGAGTCGGCAACGGTATCGCGATTCCGCATGGCCGCCTGGCCGGGCTGGACAAGCTTTACGGCCTGTTTGCCCGGGTTGAACGTCCGATCGATTTCGATTCGATCGACGAAATGCCGGTCGACCTGATCTTCCTGTTGCTCGCCCCGGAATCGGCGGGCGCCGATCACCTCAAGGCGCTGGCCAAGGTCTCGCGCATGCTGCGCGACAAGGTGATCTGCGAAAAACTGCGCGGCGCGGAAAGTGCCGACGCGCTTTTCGCATTGCTGACCGACAACTCGGCCAGTAACGCCGCTGCCTGAAGGCTGGGCCGGTCAGTGGACGCTGACCGGCACCAGTTCGTTCTGCATGGCGGCCGCAAAGGCGAGATCGCGTGCCGGCGCCCATCCCAGCTGCTGGCCGTTTGCTGAAAAGACGCCCCAGGCTTCGGCATCACCGCCTTCGCTGGCGATGATGATCGGGCGGATATAGGCCATATCCGGGGTTCCGAGATTGGCGAACATCTCCGCACTCATTGTCTGCGATGCATGCCGCGGGGTGGTATTCGGGTCGTTAGGGGAAGCCATTGTTCTTACTCCTAGCCAGAACCGTCATGATTCGCCAGCGGGATTGCCGATACCGAGTCTGTCGCTGCGGCCGTCGCCGCTGGTCCGGATGGCGATGTTGCGCACCTGGGCTTCCGGTTTCGGACGGCGCAGATCGACATGCAGCAGGCCGTTGCCCAGTTCGGCGCCAATCACCTCGATCCCGTCGGCCAGGACGAAGCTGCGCTGGAACTGCCGGGCGGCAATGCCACGGTGCAGGTAAACCCGTTCGCGGTCATCGACCTGTTTGCCACGAATAACGAGCTGCTTGTCTTCCAGCAGGATCGTCAGGTCGCCGGCGGCGAACCCGGCAACCGCCAGCGTGATGCGCAGGCCGTCTTCGCCGATCTGCTCGATGTTGTAGGGTGGGTAGCCTTCCGAACCGGCCTTGGCGGCCCGTTCGATCATGCGTTCGACATGGTCGAAACCGAGCAGCAGCGGGCTGGAAAACAGCGATACACGGGTCATGACGGTCTCCTTCGCAGCGAGAGCCGCCGGAGCCCTCTGAGGCACCCCGGCCATCATCATGTGGGGAGGCACGGCTTGCGGATCAAGGCCTGCCCCGGCAGGATGACAGCCTTGGAATTATGGGAGGATCGTCGTGGCTGGAGCGTTGCAAGCCGTTGATACTGTTGGTGTAGTTGGGGCCGGCGCGATGGGGCGCGGGATTGCGCAGGTCGGCATGACCGGCGGCATGGCGGTGCGGCTCTTTGATGCGGCGCCCGGGGCCGCCGGCAAGGCGGCCGCGGCGATCTCGGCCCAGCTTGACCAGATGGTGGCCAAGGGCCGGCTCGATGCCGCAGCGGCGGCGGCGGCCAAGGCACGGCTGACCGTGATCGAGACACTGGAGGAAATGGCACCAGCCGATCTGGTGGTCGAGGCAATTGTCGAGAACCTGTCCATCAAGCAGGAGGTTTTCCGCAAACTGGAAGCGATCGTCCGGCCCGACGCCTTGCTGGCGTCCAACACCTCGTCCCTGCGCATTGCAAGCATTGCCAGTGCCTGCCGGCGGCCGGAACGGATCGCCGGTCTGCATTTCTTCAATCCGGTGCCGCTGATGAAGCTGGTCGAAGTCATCCGTGCGCCCGCCAGCAGCGACGCCACCATTGCAACCCTTGTCGGGGTTGGCGAACGCATGGGCCGCGTGCCAGTGGTGGTCCAGGACAGTCCGGGCTTCCTCGTCAACCTCGGCGGGCGGGCCTACACACAGGAAGCATTGCGCATCGTTTCCGAGGGCGTGGCGACACCGGCCCAGGTGGATGCCGTGATGCGGGATGCCTGGGGCTTCCGCATGGGACCGTTCGAGCTGATGGATCTGACCGGCATCGATGTCAATTTCCCGGTCAGTCAGATCATCCATGAAGGATATTTCTTCGATCGCCGGCTGGCCACCACGCCGCAGCACCAGCTGCTGCGGGAAAGCGGGCAGTTCGGCCGCAAGAGCAGGCGTGGCTTCTTCGACTATGACGAGGCCGGCAAGGCGTCGGTGCCATCGCCCGATGCACCGTCGAGCACTCCGCCTGCCGCGCGGGCCGTTCTGGCCGAGGAGGATGAGGCGCTGGGCGAACTGCTGCGCAGCCTCGGTTTCGAGATCAGCGGTTTCGACGACGGGGAGGCGGCCATCCTCTGTGCCCCGCTGGGCGAGGATTGCTCGACCTACGCGGCACGGATGAAACTGGACCACCGCCGGCTGTTCGCACTGGATATCGCCGGCAAACTGGACCGGCGGCTGACCCTGATGCATGCCCCGGGAACCCGTCGCGACCTGCTGGACGGCCTGGTGGCGCGTCTGCACGAGGCGGGCCGTGCCGTCACCGTGATCAATGACAGTCCCGGCTTCATCGGCCAGCGCATCGCCGCCATGGTGGCCAATCTCGGTTGCGAGATGGCACAGATTCGGATCGCCACTCCGTCCGACATCGACAAGGCGATGACGATGGGTCTGAATTATCCATTTGGTCCGCTGGCGCTGACCGACGCCATGGGGCCGGCCGCGGTGCACACCGTGCTGGTGCAGCTGCAGGCGATCACCGGCGATGACCGCTACCGGCCGAGCCTGTGGCTGCGCCGGCGGGCCCAGCTCGGCCTGTCTGCCCTGACCGAGGACTGAATATCAGGTCGGCCCGGTAACGGTCAGGCGCACGAACGGCACCGGGCGGTCGAAGCCTTTCAGTTCGGCCGCCTCGTGGGCCAGCGGCAGGCCATCCAGCAGCGGTGCGATGGCCGGATCCGCTGCGAGCGATTCCGAGAGGACGACCTCACCACCGCGGCTGCGCCCCTGCAGGCGGGCAGCCATATTGACGGTGCTGCCGAAATAATCGAGGCGGTCGTTCAGATTGACAGCAATGCAGCGGCCGCCATGCAGGCCCATTTTCAGGCCGATGGCGGCATCGACCGGGCGGTCTGCGGTGGCGGTTTCATGTCGGTAGTCAGCATTGAAAGCAGCAATGCCATCACGAATGGCCAGGGCGGCCCGCACCGCCTGCTGCGGATCGGCGAAAACCGCCATCACGGCATCGCCGATAGTTTTCACCAGGGCGCCATCATGTTCGCGGATACTGGACGCGAGAAAGCCGAAATGCCGGCGCACCAGGCGGTAGGCGGCAGCATCGCCAAGCCGCTCATACAGGGCCGTTGAGCCTTCCAGGTCGGTGAACATCAGGACCAGGTTATCGATCGAGGCGTCTTCGCCGGGTCGCAGAACCTGCTCGGGCAGCAGGTCGCGGAAGGCCTGCAGGGTGGTGGCTTCATGGGCGGTCAGGGCATCGCGCCGCCAGTCCCGCGCTTCGATCACCAGGGTCAGGGTGCGGCGGCTGCGATTATGCAGGACGATCATGCCGATGCTGTCTCCAGGCGTGGCGGCAATATCGAAGGCAGGCAGGATCGCGGCATCGCTGGCAATAATCTGCGGGAAGGCCCCGCCGGTATGACGGATGACGGTTTCGCCGCCCGGCTCAAGGGCACGCAGGCGGTATTCGCCGGCCGGCAGGGAGACATTGATATTGCGGGTTTCGCCGGGTGCGAGAATCTGCTGCACGAGGATATGCCGCGACACATGCGGACCGCCCATGCAGAACTCGCCGGCACCGATTGTGCGGATGCTGGGCGCGGGGCTGAAGCTGATCTCCACATTTTCGGCGAAACGGCTGTCATAGGGTATGTTGCAGGAAGGGCAGTGGGCCGCCTGCGGCAGGGTGTCGAGCTGTGCCGTTTTGGCCTTGGCGCCCCCGCAGCGCGGGCAGAGCACGTTCCAGGACAGGTTGAGCAGGCCGGCGCGGGTCGCCTCCAGGCACAACTCCGCCGTATGGCGCACCGGCACCTGCCAGTCGCGGGCCAGGATACGCGGCCGGATACGCACAAGATCGACCTCCTGGGCCGAGGCGATATGGTCCGCCAGCCGCCCGGCCAGGCCATGGGCATAGGCACTGCCGGCGATCCGGCCGGTCAGTCCCTCCAGCCTCTCCCGCTGTTCGGCAGGCAAGGGCGGCGGCTCATATTCAAAGGGCATGCTGGCGGCGCCCGCGGCGAAATCTCCGGCATGCCGGATCATCTGTTCGAGGCCCTGCCCCATCCGGTCGAGCAGGCCGCCGGCAAACAGCAGGTGGCCGAGCAGGCCGCGGGGTTCGGCTTCCAGACGGTAGGTCAGGCGACTGCCGCCTTCCGGCGTCGGTTCCAGGAGCAGGGCCGGCGCCAGCTTCGTCAGCGGGCCGCGCTGAAACAGCCGGGTCTGGCGGAATTCCCGTTCGGCCACCCATTCATAGGGCGGGTCATCCCAGGCAACTGCGATGCCTTTGTAACTGGCGGTCGCCTTCCGCCGCACAGATCCGTCGGGCCTGGCAATTTCCTCCACGTCATACCGCGGAGTTCCGGCCGCTTCATTGAAGCGGGCGGTATCGGAAACATAGGGCCAGATGGCAGCCGGCGGAACCGGCAGGGTCCAGACCCAGGTCCGGTGATGACGATGCGGCATGTGATTCTCCCGTGCCTAAACTAGCACGGCAGGATCGCAGGCAAGAGCGGATGGCGCGTTTGTGATCCGGGCGCCGGATCTATTGCTGCCGCACGGCAGCCGGTGCCGCAGCCGGTTCCACCATCGGTTCGACCGGCATGGCGGCTGCCGGCTCTGCGGGGACGGCCTGCGCCGGCTGTTCCATGCCGACAGGGGCCACGGCCACCTGCGGCGGCGGGCGGCGTCCGGGCGGGGTCATCGGCATGCGGGGATCGGCGAGCGGCCGCGGAGACTCGGGCAGCGCGCGGCCGGCCAGCGAATAGGGATCCGGCTCGCCGTAACAGTCGACACCGCCCAGGGTCTTGAAGCACCAGACCTCCTGGCGGTCGGTGGGTTTGTAATTGCTGACGCAGTAGGTGCCGTCGCTGATCATGTTCAGCGGATTGCAGGTCATCTCCATCCGCCGCTCGATCTTGGTCTTGACCACTTCAAGGCCAAGGCCGATGGCGGCAGCCTGTCCGGCCGCCGGCAGGGGGATCACCTCGTCGAGAGCATTCTCGAGACTCGAGCATCCGCCCAGCACTGCACCTGCAGTGGCGATGGCGACGAGTGTTAGCAAGGGGCGACGCATGAATTCTCTCCTGCGCTGGGTGCCTCCGCGTGAAGGTGGCATCCCTGTATCAGCCATTCTGGCAGGACGATTATGTGCCGGAACCCTGTGAAGGTACAGTTAAGCAAAATGGTTAACGCGGCAGCCGGCGCAATCAGTCAGCTGCATCCGGTAGCGAAATCCGGAAAGTGGTGCCCAGGGGTCCGGTCCGCGCCAGCTCCAGTTCACCGCCATGAGCGCGGACCAGTTCGCGTGCGATGGCCAGGCCAAGACCGGTGCCGCCATTGCGGCTGCCGCGGAACGCCTCGAACAGATGGGCTTTGGCTGTTTCATTCAGGCCACTGCCGGAATCGGCCACCTCGATGACGACCCGCCCGCCGCCAGCCATGGCGCTGACATGCAGGGTGCCACCAGCCGGCATGGCATGGCAGGCATTGCGGGTCAGGTTGCTCAGCACCCGGTACAGATGATCCGGATCGGCATAGACGGTCAGGTCGCCTGGCACCGCATTGATCCAGCGAATGCTGCCGCCGTCTTCCGGCAGGCCAAGGCCGGCGGCAACGCCGTCGAGGAAAGACCGCAGGGCGAAGCGCTGGGCGGCAGGCTCCAGCTCTTCGGCCTTCCCGTAGCGCAGGGTCTGGGCGCAGAGAGCGATGGCTCGATCGATCGAGCCGACCAGCCGGGGCGCGACCTGCCGCACGGTCGGATCGTCGGATGCAGCCAGCCGATCCGAAACCAGCTGGGCCGAGGCCAGCATGTTGCGCAGGTCATGGCTGATCTTGCTGACCGCGATGCCAAGCTGCGCAAGATGGGTCTGTTGTGTCAGGGCCTGCCGCAGGTCCTGTTGCATCGCCTGCAACTCGCGCTCGGCGCGGCCGAGTTCGTCCCCGCGCGCCGATGGCCGGATGATCTGTCGGGCATCTTCCGGTGCGGCGCGGAATCCGACGATGCTGTCGATCAGGCGACGCATCGGCCGGACCATCCACCATTGCAGGGTGAGATAGACCAGACCTGCAGTGATGACGGAGATGATCAGGGATAACGAAAAGATGCGCCACGAGAAATCCCGCAGGGCGGCAGTCAGCGGTGCGGCGGGCAGCACGACCTCGATGCGGGCCGAAATATCGCGCGGGGACGGGCTGATCACCCGGATGTATTCATCTGTATGACCGGTCAGTGCCCCGATGGCGTCGATAATCGCTTCCCACCACATCCAGTTGTCGAGTTCCATCGGCTTGCCCAGCATGGGCAGTTCCTGCCGGTCGCTGAGAATGAGGGCCGTGGAATCCCTGCGTTTCATTGCCACCAGCTTGCCGCCGACATTGTGCAGAAGATCGGCTTCCAGTTCGGCGCTGACCATGCCGTCGGGAGCGGCCAGCAGGGCGAGGGCGGCCTGGTCGGCCAGTTCGATCCTGGCTTCGAAATAGCTGATGCGGAATCGCGCCATTGACGGCAGATAGATCAGCACTTCCGCCAGCATGACAAAGACAATGGTCAGCACCAGCAGCCGGCCTGACAGGCTGTTCATGCCTGGTATCGCCGTGGCGGAAGGCGCGCGCACAGGCGTGCCGCCATCATTCTGCGGGCCGGCGTTGTTGCTGGTCGTCGGATTCTGCGCCATGCCGCAATAATACCGCAGTCAGCCAAGGCGGGCGAGCAAACGGACCAGCCGGCGTACCAGGGGATGCAGCAGCCTGGGGCGGAAAAAGTCGCCGGCAGCACGTTTGCCGGCATCGCCGCGGGTCGGGTAGGGCACGATCATGCCCTGCATGGCGCCGATCCCGATACGACGCCCAAGTGCCAGGCTCCAGGGCTGCAGCAGGTCGCCGGCATGCGGCCCGACAATGCTGACGCCGAGGAGACGGCCCCGTGGGCTGGCAATGACTTTCACCATTCCGTCGATCCGGCCCTCGGCTCGCGCCCGGTCATTGGCAGAAAAAGGGCTGCGCAGGATGCGGATGGTGCCATGCCGGGACCGTGCCGCGGCTTCGTCGAGACCGACGACAGCCAGTTCCGGGTCGCTGTATGTGACACGTGGAATTGTGTCGTGGTCAGCCCGCACAGGCAGGCGAAACAAAGCATTCTTCAGTACCAGTCCGGCATGATAGGCGGCGGTATGGGTAAAGGGGCTGAGGCCGGTGACATCGCCTATGGCATAGACGCGGCGGTTGGTTGTCCGCAGCCCTGAATCGACCGTAATGCCCTTTTCGCCGACAGCAATGCCGGCGGCTTCAAGATTGAGACCGTCGGTCACCGGCCGACGGCCTGTTGCCACCAGCAGGTGCGAGCCGGCCAGTCGTTCCTCGCCACCATCCGGATTGCGCAGGGTGAGGACGATCCCGGAAGCGGTGTCCCGCGCATGCGCGACGTCTGTCCGCTCGCGGATATCGACGCCTTCACTGCGCAGTGTCTCCAGAACCAGGCTGGAGAGTTCCTGATCCTCGCGCGGCAGGCAATGCTGACGTTCGATCAGGGTGACCTTGGAGCCGAGCCGGCGGAAGGCCTGCGCCATTTCGATGCCTATCGGGCCACCGCCCAGGACCAGGAGATGCAGAGGCTGTTCATTCAGGCCGAAGATCGTCTCGTTGGTCAGATACGGGGTTTCGGCAAGGCCATCGATTGCAGGGATATGAGGCGCGGATCCGGTGGCGACGACGAAGCGGCGCGCACGGATGGCACGTTGTCCCACCATCAGGCTGTCCGGCGCCGTGAAGGCAGCTTCGCCCTGGATCACCTGCACCCCGAGTGCTGTAAACCGCTCGACGGAATCATGCGGTGCTATCGCGGCAATCGTATCGTGGACATGGCGCATCACGGCGATGAAGTCGACCTCCGGTTCGCCATAGCGCACCCCGAGTGCTTCGGCGTGACGCCAGGAGACGGCATGCCGGGCGGCGCTGATCAGTGCCTTCGAGGGCACACAGCCGTAATTCAGGCAGTCGCCCCCCATCTTCCCGCGTTCGACCAGAACCGTGGTGGCACCCAGCATCGCGGCGCCGGCGGCCACCATCAATCCGCCCGAACCGGCGCCGATCACGGCGATATCGCAGGTCACGCTCTCGGTCATGACTGTGTGGCCGTCATCTGTCAGGTCTGGTCATGCCGGCCCGTCCGGCCCCGGTGCCATTTGATCCATACCGGCAGCAAAGACAGCAGGGCCAGCAGAGTCAAGGCAATCAGGATTTCCGGCGTGGCCACGCTGGCCAGCGAGATACGCTCGCTCTGGCGCAGGGTCGTGCCGAGGCCATAACCGAAATAGGCAAAGACGAAGGTGCCGGGCAGGATGCCCAGTGCCGTGGCAACCATGTAGGGGGCGAGCCGCATGCCGAAGACGGCCGGCGCTATATTGACCAGCCAGAAGGGGAAGGCGGGAACCAGGCGCAGGAACAGCAGGTAATGGAAGCCGTTGGCGCGAAACTCGGCCTCCAGCCGTGCCAGCCGTGGCCCGGCCCGATCCCGCAGGGACTCGCCCAGTGCCGTGCGGGCGGCAAGGAAGACGAGGGTGGCGCCCAGGGTGGCGCCCAGTGCGGTCCAGGCCGTGCCGAACCATGCCCCGAACAGGAAACCGCCGGCGACGGTGGCAAAGGAGGCAACCGGCAGAGAGAAGGCGACCAGCAGAGTGTACAGCAGGATATAGGCCAGCGGTGCCAGCAGCGGATGTGCTGCAATCAGGTCGCGCCATGCGGCCTGGTTGCTGCGCAGGGTGGCGAGGTCGAAATACTGCCGGAGATCGAAGACGAAAAAGAGCGCCAGCCCCGCCATCAGCAGGGTCAGCGGTATGAAGCGTCTGGCCGCCATCCGCTATTCATTCCTTCCCGGTTGCCCGCCCCAGGCAGGCCTGACAGGTTTGTGCCAGATACTGACGGGAAGGAGGGTAAATTGCGCGCGAGGACCGACGCAATGCCGGAGGCTCACCAAATCGTGAAGCCTCCGGCACCAGTCCGGCGGATCAGTTCGGCCGCGGCAGGTCGAACAGCAGGATTTCCGCACCCTCCGGTGCGGTAACCTCGATGCGGCCCTCGCCGATCAGGGCCGCTCCGGCTCGGGTGGCCACCGCATTGCCGTTGACGGTCACATTGCCATCGGCAACCACCAGATAGGCCATGCGGCCTTCCTTCAGGTCATAGCTGGCGCTGGCGGCCTTTTCGATCAGGGCGCCATAGAGCGTGGCATCCTGGTGGATCAGCAGCGTACCGGCATTGGCACCCAGTACCGCCTCTTCACCGGAAGCCAGCGGCACCAGCCGGTTGCCGCGGTCGGCCTTGGGAAACTGGGCCTGATCCCAGCGTGGTTTCAGCCGCGCCTGGCGCGGCTCGATCCAGATCTGGAACAGATGCGTCAGCTCGTCCTCGGCATTCCACTCCGAATGCATGATGCCGGTACCGGCGCTCATCACCTGCACGTCGCCGGCCGGGGTGCGGCCCTTGTTGCCAAGGCTGTCCTCGTGGCTGATCGCACCCTTGCGGACATAGGTGATGATTTCCATGTCGCGGTGGCCATGCATCGGGAACCCCGATTGCGGCTGGATCTCGTCGTCGTTCCATACGCGCAGTGGCCCGAAACCATGGCCCATCGGCGCGGCGACGCCGGAGAAGTTGAAGTGGAACCGGCTGTTCAGCCAGTCGATCTGCATGCGACCGAGACGGTCGAAAGGAACAACATGGATCATGGGGACCTCCGTGCGCGGCGATGGCCAGCAAGCCTGGATGGCCGTCGCCGCGCGGTTGAGAATGTTACGCCTTCAGCTTGGCGGCAATACCCGCCACATGCCGGCCCTGGAAACGGGCGGTCTTCAGTTCGGTCTCGCTCGGCTGGCGGCTGCCATCCGGGCCGGCGATGGTCCCGGCACCCAGCGGCGATCCGCCCTTGACGGCCGAGACATCCATGGTTTCGGGTATGGCATAGGGCAGGCCCACGATCACCATGCCATGGTGCAGCAGGGTGGTATGGAAGCTGCTGGCAGTGGTCTCGTTGCCGCCGCCGGTGCCGGTCGACACGAATACGCTGCCGACCTTGCCGACCAGCGCGCCCTTCACCCACAGACCGCCGGTCTGGTCGAGGAAGGTGCGCATCTGGCCGCTCATGTTGCCAAAGCGGGTGCCGGTGCCGAAGATGATGGCATCATAATCCGCCAGCTCGGCCGGATCGGCCACCGGGGCGGCCTGATCCCATTTGCCACCGGCCTTCCTGAAAGCCTCTTCCGGCATGGTTTCGGGCACACGCTTGACCGTCACCTGCGCGCCGCCGATCTCGCGGGCGCCGGCGGCCACGGCCTCGGCCATCTGTTCCACATGGCCGTACATCGAATGATAGAGCACCAGAACCTTGGTCATTGTCGTCTCCTGGGTGGCTGGGGTTGTTGGTATCGGTTCGATACGGACCATATGGCCGCCACCCGGATTGAAACAATAACGCCTTTGGAATAGGATTGTTTCCCATGATAGACAATCTTGCTGACCTGGCGGTTTTCGCCAAAGTGGTAGAGCTGAACAGCTTCAGCGAGGCCGCCCGCAATCTGAAACTGTCGAAATCGGCAGTGTCGAAGCAGGTTGCCCGGCTGGAAGACCGGCTAGGGGCCCAGCTGCTGCAGCGGACGACCCGGCGCCTGACGCTGACCGAAACCGGTCGCATCGTGCTGACCCATGCCCAGCGGGTGCTGGCCGAAGCCGATGCCGCCGATATTGCCGTGCAGTCGCTCTATTCGGCGCCGCGCGGCCGGCTGCGGGTGAATCTCCCGCTCAGCTTCGGGCTGGGCCATATCGCGCCGCTGGTGCCGGATTTTCTCAGCCTGTGCCCGGAACTGCATGTCGATCTCAGCTTCAACGACCGCCTCATCGACCTGCTGGAAGAAGATGTCGATCTGGCGATCCGCATCGGCGACCTGCGCGATTCCACCTTGGTGGCGCGCCGGCTGGCGCCGGCCCGTGCCGTTTTCTGTGCCGCCCCGGCCTATCTGCGGCGGGCCGGGGTGCCACTGAAGCCTGGCGACCTGCGCCAGCATGAATGCCTGCTCTACACCTACCTGCCCGAGCCCGATTCCTGGCCGGTTCTCGACGAGGCCGGGATTGCGGCCAGTATCCGCGTCTCCGGCCGCCTGCATGCGAATAATGGCGATGCCCTGCGGGCTGCGGCACTGGCCGGGCACGGCATCGTACGGCTGCCCAGCTTCATCGTCGGCCCGGACCTTGCGGCCGGTCTGCTGGTCCCGGTGCTGGAGGACTTCACGCCGCCGCCGGCCGGCATCTATGCGGTCTACCCGGCCCAGCGCTACCTGACGCCGAAGGTCAGGGCCTTCATCGACTTCCTGGCCGAGCGTTTCGGGCCGGAGCCGCCCTGGGACTGTGTCTGGCTGGACACAGTGGGCAGGAACCTGCGCTGACCGCACAAAGCGGGTTTACGGCGGCCCGGCGGCTGTGTTATCCAGCCGCTGCGACAAGAGGACGCATTCGTTATGACCCGCCAATGGCGACATCGACGACCGGCCCCCAGCGCACCGCAAATGCGAAAGCGGTGCGCGGCGGTTGTTCGCGTGCGCTGAAGCGGAAGTCAAAGACGCCACCATTCCTCGTCGACAGACAGCAGCTTCCAGGATGACCGCGAATCACCGGCCGACCGGACGGCAGGCTCAGGCCGCCCGTCCGCCCGTGGTCTCCGATTATGTTGCCGGAAGCAAGCTGATGTTCCCCATCTCTCCCGAGCGGCCCGCCGATGCCGCCCAGATCGAAACCCTGCTGGACCTGACCTTCGGATCCGAGCGGACGCAGAAAACCGTCTACCGGCTGCGCGAAGGCGTCGCGCATCTGAAGCCGCTGGCTTTCGTGGTGCGCCGGGATGCCGATGCCGCACTGCTTGGCTCGATCCGCTACTGGCCGGTGGCCCTCGGCGAAACCCAGGTTCCGGCGGTGATGCTGGGGCCGGTGGCCGTCCATCCGGATTACCAGGGGCAGGGAATCGGCCGTGCGCTGATCCGGCACAGCCTTTATGCCGCCACGCGGGTCGGCCACCGGATCTGTGTGCTGGTTGGTGACAAGCCCTATTACGAGCCTTTTGGGTTTACCAGTGCCGCCGATCGCGGCCTCGAGATGCCTGGCTGGGTCGAGCGCGAGCGGTTCCAGGTGATGGAGTTGCTGCCTGGTGCGCTGACCGGTGTGGCCGGTATGGTCGCCCGTCCGCCCCGGGGCCGGCGCAAGGCCGCCTGATCGTGGCGCGCCGGATTCTGGAAACGGATTTCGGTGTCGCGCTGCTGCTGGTCGACAGCATCACGGAGATCAGCGCCGCCGACGCCGGCTGGATCGTGCTTTCCGGCAGTCATGGCGGCCGCAGTGCGGCCAGCTATGCCGCAGCCGTGCCGCTGGCCCTTTGCATCTTCAACGATGCCGGCATCGGCAAGGAAGAGGCGGGGATAGCCGGGCTCCGGCTGCTGGATTACCCGGCCGCGGCCTGCAGCCATCTGACGGCACGAATCGGCGATCCGCAGGATGCCTGGGAGAATGGCGTCATCAGCACCGTGAATGCGGCGGCCAAACGCTGCGGCCTGTCATCCGGAGTTCCGTTGCCGGTCCTGGTGCGGCGGCTTGCCGGCACTGTCTAGCGGCTCTCGCGCCGCCACATCAGCATCAGGGCGGCCAGAACGGTGGCCAGCACAGCCAGCGGCAGGGCCAGCGGCGTCAGATGCAGTCCGGTGACGACGAAATCATGCTGGCGGTACAGTCCGATCCAGTTGCGGCCGGCCGCGTCGCGGGGTGTCGCGCGGGTCGGTTTTTCGATCATGCGGATATCGGGCAGGCCGTCGCGCAGCCAGCGGCTGCTGCCCTGGCTGGCATCGGTCAGTGGTTTCAGCACGGAGGCTGTGGCCCTTGGATCGGCGAATTCCTGCGGATTGACGGCACCGACCGTGGTCACGGTCTCCAGTTCGCCGTCGCGGATCCGGTATATGCCGGGCCGTTCGACCGGCAGGGCATTGCTGGCAATGCCATTGCCGCGTTCGATCAGGGGCAGCTTCTCCTCACGGCCATCGGGTCCCGTCACGCTGACTGGCGCATCGCGCGGCTTCAGGCTGCGGCGTTCGATCTCGATGCGGCCGCCCTGTGCGCTGGCCCGCAGGGATTCCTCCTCGAGATCCGGTTCCTTCATCGACCAGTGGGCCATCCGCCGGAGCAGCTCGGCCTGCGGGCCGCCGCCTTCGAAGCCGCGCGACCACAGCCAGATCTGGTCGGAATAGATCTGCGCGATGCGGCCCTTGTCGACACGGTCGAGAATCATCAGGGGTTCGCCCTGCGGCGTCTGCAGCAGGGTCTCGCCGCGCAAAGCCTCGACGCTGATGGCACGGAACCATTGCCCCCAGTTGGGTGTGCCGTCCGCCGGTCCGGCACCGGGCAGGCCGGCCGTGACCGGGTGGCGCCGGCCGGTTTCGGTCAGGCGTGGCCGGAACGGCTCGGTGCGGACCTGTCCGGTCGGCCGACCGGGAAATATCTCAGCCAGTGGTGTGCGATACAGGCTGAGCGGGGTGGCATAGGCCGGCCCCGAAACCTCAAGAAGCGCGCCGCCGCGCGCGACATAATTGGCGATATTCTCGAAATACGAAGACGGCAGAATGCCGCGCCGCCGGTAGCGGTCAAAGATGATGAGGTCGAATTCGTTCAGCTTCAGCTCGAACAGTTCGCGGATCGGAAAAGCGATCAGCGACAATTCGCGGATCGGCGTACCATCCTGCTTGTCCGGCGGCCTGAGGATCGTGAAATGCACGAGATCGACATTCGGATCGGCCTTCAGCAGATTGCGCCAGACCCGCTCGCCGGTATGGGCCTCGCCGGTGACCAGCAGGACCCGCAGGCGATCGCGGACGCCATTCACCGACAGCGCCACACGGTTGTTCAGTGGCGTCAGCTCGGTACCGATCGGGGCCACTTCGAATTCCAGCAGGCTGCGGCCGGCCCGGCGCAGCTTGAACGGGATCGTCAATTCACGGCCGACCGAAGCGACGATCGTCTGCTCCCCGACATCCTGCTGGCGAAACCGAAGCTCGGCGGTTTCGCCGGGCACGGCACCGGTATCATCGACCCGCAGGGTGACGGTGAGGTCCTGGTTCACCATGCCGAAGGTCGGGGCATTCTGCACCACCAGCCGGCGGTCGCGCTCGCCCGGCTGTCCGGTCAGCAGGACGTGCACCGGCGCCAGGGCAACATCGGCCATCGCTTCGGGTTCAGGCAGATCGTGGACCTGCCCGTCGGTCACCAGGATGCTGCCGGCCAGCCGGTGGCGTGGCAGGTCGCTCAGCGCCAGCGACAGGGCTGAATAGAGCCGGGTGCCTTCGTCGCGTTCGGCCTGACCGGCCTCCGGTTTGCCGGCGCGGATCACGCGGATATCGAGATTGTCGATGGCGGCGAGTTTCTCGCGCAGGGCCGTCTCGGCGGCCTCGGCCTGCTGGCGCCGCTGACCGATTCCCTGGCTGAGGCTGTCATCGACGACCATCACGGCGATATCCGGCAGTTCCGCGCGTTCTTCCCGGCGGGCCACCGGATTGGCCAGTGCCGCCAGCAGCAGCACGGCAACCAGCAGGCGCAGCAGGCTGCCCCGTGCGCGTCGCCACAGGCCCAGTACCATCAGGCCCAGCGCCAGCGCCGCGCAGGCCGCCAGCAGAGGCCATGGCACCAGCGGCGAAAAGGCGAAGCTCAGGCTGTCGGTCATGCGCTTCCTTACTGCCCCAGCCGTTCCAGCAGCGCCGGCACATGCACCTGGTCGGCCTTGTAATTGCCGGTCAGCGTGTACATCAGCAGGTTGATGCCGAAGCGATAGGCATATTCGCGCTGGCGGGGGTTGTTCGGGATCGTTGCGGCCAGCGGCCGCCCGGCCTGGTCCATGGCCCAGGCCGCCGCCCAGTCATGGCTGCCGATCACCATCGAGGTCACACCATCCTTGTCGCCGCCGGGATTGCGCTCGACCCAGAGCGAGCCGCCGGTATAGCGGCCGGGGAAGTCCTGCAGCAGGTAGAAGGCCTTGGTCAGCACATGGTCGGCAGGCACCGGCATCAGCGGCGGAATATCGAGGCGCGACAGCAACTGGCGCAGCTTGCCGGTATTCGGGCTGGCCGCCGTGCCGCTGAGGCCGAAAGCCTGGTCACGGGTATCGAACAGGATCATCCCGCCGGTCTTCATGAACTGGTCGATACGGCGCAGCGCAGCATCCGAGAGATCGCGCTGCTGCGGAGTGATCGGCCAGTACAGGAAAGGCAGTACCGAGATGTCATCGGCTTCCAGGTTCACCCCGATCGGCTCGACCGCCTCGATCGAGGTGCGCCGGTACAGAATCTCGGTCAGGCCATAGAGGCCGCTCCGGCTCATCTGGTCCAGATCGGCCTGGCCGGTCACCACATAAGCCAGCCGCAGGTCAAGCGAGGCGCGCATGGCGAAGTCTTCCGCTGCCGTCGGCCGCGATCCGGCTGGCTGGGCCAGGACGGGGCCGGCCGCCAGCAGCAATATGGCCGCCGCCAGCATGGCGACCGCGGGCCGGCGCAGGCGCGGCAGCAGGCCGCGCAGGGCGAGGCCGATCAGCCAGTCGGCAAGGAAGAGCAGCAGGGCAGCGGTCAGCAGCGGGGGCAGCAGGCGAGTTTCCTCTGCGGTTTCACCGAGATCGAGCAGCCGGGCATCCGCCGGCCAGCGGGATACCGGCTGCAGCACGGTGTCCGCCGTGGCGGCATTGAGGGCGCGGCGGCTGTCGAGCCGGCCGTACCAGCCGGGCGGATGACGCGGGCCGGCCGTCAGCCCGGCGGTATCGCGGGGCGGCAGCGGCTGCACCCCGGGGCCGGGCTGCACTGAGCGGCCGAAGCCATCCAGAACGGTCAGCGGTGGCAGTGGCGCATCGGCATCCTGCCCGCCCGCTGCCACGCCCTGCGACAGGTCGATCACCTTGCGCAGCATCTCGACGTAGAAGCCGCTGAGGGCAAGATCGGACCACAGGCTGTTGGCGGTGGTATGCACCAGGATCAGCCAGCCCTTGCCGCGGCGCTCGGCAGTGACCAGCGGCGTGCCATCCGTCAGTCGCAGCCAGGTCTTCTCGCCGATCCGGGCATCCGGCTCGGCAAGCACCTGGCGGCTGACCGTGATGTCATCTCCACCGCCGAGGCCGAAGAAGGGGCTGGTTTCCGGAATCGGCCCGAGATGCTGCGGCTGTTCCCATGACAGGGCACCACCCAGCTGCCTTGCCCCGCGCCGCAGGCGAACCGGCAGCAGGTCGTCGCCGGCCTCCGCCATCCGCGGGCCTCCGAAGCGCAGCAGCACACCGCCTTTCTCCAGCCAGTCGTTCAGCGGCTGGCGTTCGCTGCCCACGACCTGGGCCACATCGGCCAGCACGATCACGGCGATTTCGCGCTGCAGCAGTTCGGCAATGCTGCCATTGCGCAACTCGGCATAGGGGGTCAGCGCCCGCTGCAGGTAGAACAGGTCGTCCAGCAGCGGCTGCCGGGTCTCGATGGCACCGCCCGCGACCATGCCGACCGGCCTCCGCCGCCAGCGGTCGTCCAGCAGCTGCACGCCGCCGGCGCTGGGCATTTCCTCGATCTCCAGCCGTGACAGCTGGTTGCGCAATTCGCTCGGCAGACTGAGACGGACCGTTACCGTTTCGCTGCCGGCAGTGAAGGAGACCGGCTCGCGCTGCAGGATGCGGCCCTGTTCGGTGGCGGCCCGCAGGGTCAGGCTGCGGGGCGGCAGATCCGCACCGCCCGGCCTGCGCAGCATGACACTGTCGCCCTGGGCATCGGTGACCGGTGGCAGCAGGGTCAGGGCGCGGTCGCTGTCGGCCGGCAGGATGACGCTGACCGGCCCGCGCCGCAGCAGCCATTCCGCCAGCGTGTATGCTGCTTCGCCGCTGTCCCGGCCGGATGCATCCTGCAGGGCATCGCTGATCCAGACGGTTTCAGCCGGATCGGGCAGGCGGGCCTGCTGCAGGGCCTGCAGGACACCAGCCCGGCTGCCACGCCATGCCCTGGGTTCGAGGGCGGCGACGATGGGGCGCAGTTCGTCGGCAGGCATCAGCCGGCCGGGCTGGATGGCGCCGCCATCGGCCGGTGCGGAGGTGGTGAGGAGCAGGGCGGAGCGGCCATCGCGGGCGGCCTGGTCCAGAATTGCATCGGCACGGGCCAGCCTGTCGCGCCAGCGCGGTGCCGCGGTCCAGCCATCATCGATGACGAGGATCAGCGGCGCATTACTGCGACTGTCGGCCTGCGGGTTCAGCACCGGGCCGGCGAGGGCGATGATCGCCAGTGCAGCGATCAGCAGCCGCAGCAGCAGCAGCCAGAGCGGCGTATGGGCGGGGGTTTCCTCATGCGGCCGCAGCAGCAGCAGAAGGCGCAGCGGCGGGAAGGTGACCTCTTTCGGCTGCGGCGGCGTGATGCGCAGCAGCCACCAGATCACCGGCAGCAGCAGCAGCCCGGCCAGCGCCCATGGCGTCACGAAAGCCAGGCTGCCGAGGCTCAGCATGCCATCACCTCGCGGCCCGCGGCCCGCGGTCGCCCTGCAGGCCCATGAACAGTGTCAGCAGGGCTGCCTGCGGCGGGGTATCGGTGCGATGCTTCAGGTGCCGCCAGCCGAGGCGGCGGCAGATATCGGAGAGATCATGCTGGTGGGCGGCAAATATGCTGCGCCATTCGGCCGACAGGCTTTCGGCTCGCGGCGCCAGCAGCGGGCTTTCGCCCTCAAGGCCAAGGAAGCGCGTGCGGCCCGTATAGGGGAAATCTTCCTCGGCCGGGTCGACCAGCCGCAGCACGGTGCCTTTCACGCCCATATCCGCCAAAGCCCGCAGGCGGGTCGCGATGTCGGGCAGGGCATACAGGAAATCGCCGATCAGGACGACCTGGGCATGGCGCGGCAGCAATTGTGCCGGCGGCAGGCTCGCTTCGGCATTATCCTCGCGGGCGCGCAGCAGCCGCTCGGCCATGCGTTCCAGTACCAGCCGCCCATGCGCGGGCCGTTCCGGCGAGCCGAGCAGAGCGATCCGCTCGCCGCCGCGCAGCAGCAGGCTGCCCAGGGCCAGCAGCAGCAGGTCAGCCCGCTCATCCTTGCGCTCCTGGCCCAGCGGCGATTTCCAGCGCATCGATGGCGAGGGATCGCGCCACAGCCAGACGCTTTCGGCGGCTTCCCATTCGTTCTCGCGAATGAAGGTATGCGGACGCTTGGCGGTCTGGCGCCAGTCGATCCGGCTGATCGCATCACCCGGACTGTAGCGGCGGAACTGCCAGAAGGCATCGCCGGGTCCGACGCGGCGGCGGCCATGGACACCCTGTTCGACCGTGGCGGCGACCCGTTCGGCGGCAACCAGCAAAGGCGGCAGGAAAGCGGCAAGGTGTTCGGCGCGCTGGCGTCGGGCATGCAGCGTCGCCCCGGCCGCGGCCGCGCCGTTCATCGCATCCTGCCTGCGCGTCTGGTGTCTGTCCGTCGCGTCGCCGGCATACGGTCACTCCAGCGGTTTCGTCAGGCGGCCGATGACATCGGTGACGGTGATGCCGTCGGCCCGGGCGGCGAAGGTCAGGGCCATGCGGTGGCGCAGCACCGGAGCGGCCAGGGCCAGCACATCCTCCATCGACGGCGCCAGGCGGCCCTGCAGCAGGGCACGGGCCCGTACCGCCAGCATCAGCGCCTGGCTGGCGCGCGGGCCGGGGCCCCAGGCCACCAGGTCGGCCAGCCCCTCGACCGGGCTTTCCTCCGGCCGGCCAGCGCGGACCAGGGTCAGGATCGCTTCGACCACGTTGTCGCCGACCGGCAGGCGCCGGGCCAGCCGCTGGGCAGCCATCAGGTCGGCGGCGCTGAGCACGGCCGGTACCGCATCCTCGGTGGCGCCGGTGGTGGCGAACAGCATGCGGCGTTCGGCCTCGCGGTCCGGATAGCCGACATCGACCTGCAGCAGGAAGCGGTCGAGCTGTGCCTCCGGCAGCGGATAGGTGCCTTCCTGCTCCAGCGGATTCTGCGTGGCCAGAACATGGAACGGAGCCGGCAGTTCGTGGCGCTGGCCGGCCACCGAAACCTGCCGTTCCTGCATCGCCTGCAGCAGGGCAGACTGGGTGCGCGGGCTGGCGCGGTTGATTTCATCGGCCATCAGCAGCTGGCAGAAGATCGGGCCCGGTATGAACCGGAAAGAGCGACGGCCGGCGTCGTTTTCCTCAAGAACTTCGGAGCCGGTGATGTCGGCCGGCATCAGGTCGGGCGTGAACTGCACGCGGCGGGCATCGAGGCCCAGCACCCGGGCCAGGGTTTCCACCAGTTTGGTCTTGGCGAGGCCGGGCACGCCGACCAGCAGGGCGTGGCCGCCGGCCAGCAGGGTGATCAGGGTTTCCTCGACCACGGCTCCCTGGCCGAAGATCACCCGGCCGACAGCCTCGCGTGCGGCGCCGAGTCGACCGCCGATCCGTTCGATTTCGGGGAGGATTTGCTCGGCGGTATCGCTGAAATTGTGCATGCCATCGAGTATATAGTAGAAGCGAAATGAAAGCCCAGATGTCACGTATGACGGTTTCCAAGGCAGGAGCGCCCAGTCTCCAGGATGTGATCGCCCGCTTCGGCGGTGGCGCCGAACCGCGCAAGGCGCCCCCCGTACATCTGTGGAATCCGCCGTTTTGCGGCGAAATCGACATGCGGATCACCCGGGATGGCCGCTGGCATTACATGGGATCGCCGATCCCCCGGCCGGCGATGGTCCGCCTGTTTTCCGGAATCCTGCGGCGGGAGCCGGATGGCCGTTTCGTGCTGGTGACGCCGGTCGAGAAATGCGGCATCCGAGTCGACGACGCCCCCTTTGTGGCTGTCGAGATGACGGTTGCTGGCGATGGCGACAGGCAGTTGATCGCCTTCCGCACCAATGTCGACGACATCGTGCCGCTCGATGCACAGCATCCGCTGCGGGTGGCGGTCGATCCGGAAACCGGCGAGCCGTCGCCGTATGTCCTGGTGCGCGGCGAACTTGAGGCGCTGATCGCCCGATCCGTCTTCTATGACCTGGTGGCGCTGGCGGAAGAATACCGGGAGGGTGGCCGTCGGCGTCTCGGTGTACGCAGCGGCGGACAGTTGTTTCCGCTGGGAGATGCGGAATGAGCGCCCCGGTCATGACGGCGGACACCGCGACCGGTGCGGCGCCCAGCACGCCGCTGATCGAACGGTTGCGCCACCGCCTGCAGCCGGTGCCGGCGCTGGACAGCGTGCCGCGCGATTACACGGCGGCACGCAAAGGTGATTTCCAGCTCAACCCCGGCTTCGCGCCATTGCGCAAGGGGCCGCTGATGCCGGCCGCCGTGCTGGTGCCGGTGGTCGGTTATGGCGAGGGTGAGCGGGTGATCCTGACCAAGCGCACGGCGCATCTGTCCAACCATGCCGGCCAGGTCAGCTTTCCTGGCGGACGGGTCGACCGGGGCGACACCGATGTTGCCGCGACCGCCCTGCGCGAAACCGAGGAAGAGATCGGACTGGACCGCGCCCATGTGGCGGTGCTGGGCACCCTCGACCCCTATGTCACCGGCACCGGATTCGTGGTCGTGCCAGTGGTCGGGCTGGTGCGGCCGGGTTTTGCCCTCCGCCTGCAGCAGCATGAGGTGGCAGAGGTATTCGAGGTGCCGTTCGGCTTCCTGATGGATGGCCGCAATCACCAGCGGCACAAAGGCGTATTCAATGGCATCGAGCGGCAATGGTGGGCGATGCCATACAACGATTATTACATCTGGGGTGCCACTGCCGGCATGCTGCGCAATCTGCATGACCTGCTGGACGATGCCGCGGGCGCCCGGCCAGGGGGCGTGCCATGAGCCGGATCATTTTTCATCTGCTGCCGCTGGTGCTGCCGTTCTTGCTGTATGGTCTCTATGTCTGGCATGTGCGGCGCAGTGGCGGCGAGGGGCCGGCGGTGACGCCCTGGTTCTGGCTGTCCGCCATCGGCCTGACCCTGGTGGTGGCGGGCATGATCATTGGCGGGCTGATCACCGGGCAGGAGCCCGGTCAGTATGTGCCGGCGCGATTCGAGAACGGCAAGATCCTGCCTGGGCGGGTCGAATGACGGCAGGCGGATTGCCGCAGCCGCTGCCGGACTGGATGACTGCGGCGCCGGTCGGCCGGCTGTTTGCGGCGCTGGCAGCCGGCGGAGCCGAGGTGCGGTTTGTCGGCGGCTGCGTGCGGGACGCCCTGCTCGGTCTGGAACCTGCCGATATCGATCTGGCCACGCCGGAGCCGCCGGAAACGGTAATGCGCCGCCTGGCGGCAGCAAAGCTGAAAGCAATCCCCACCGGTATCGAGCATGGCACGGTAACCGCGGTGGTGCCGCCGCTGGTGGCGCAGATCACCACCCTGCGCCGTGATGTCGCCACCGATGGCAGGCATGCGGAGGTGGCTTTTGCCGCCGACGGATCGGAAGCCAGCTGGGCGGCCGATGCCGTGCGGCGCGACTTTACGGTCAACGCCCTGTCCGCAGGACCGGATGGCCGTCTGCATGACTACACGGAGGGGCGGGCCGATCTGGCGGCCGGCCGCATCCGTTTCATCGGCGTCCCGGAACAGCGGGTGGCAGAAGACTACCTGCGGGTGCTGCGGTTTTTCCGGTTTCATGGCCGGTTTGCCCGCGGCACACCGGATCCCGCTTCGCTGGCGGCCTGTCGTGCCGCCACCGGCGAATTGCACCGGCTGTCGGGCGAGCGGA
This sequence comes from Ferrovibrio sp., assembly GCF_964218355.1. GTDB lineage: Bacteria > Pseudomonadota > Alphaproteobacteria > Ferrovibrionales > Ferrovibrionaceae > Ferrovibrio. The sequence continues at coordinate 178,407 of NZ_CAXPMC010000005.1, forward strand.
TACGTGACGAGCTGCTGAAGATACTCGCCTTGCCGAATGCCTCAGAGGTGCTGGCGCTGATGCAGGACAGCGGTGTCCTGCCTGTGCTGCTGCCTGGTGCCGGTTTCGATGCGGCGCGATTTATGCGGCTGCTGACCCTGCAGGCGCAGATCGCGGCCGCAGGCGGGATCGAGCCCGAGGTCTGGCCGCGCCTGGCGCTGCTGCTGCCGGCCGGACAGGCCGATGCGGTAGCCGACCGGCTGAAGCTGTCGAATGCCCAGCGGCTGCGGCTGCAGGGCCTGCTCGAACCGCTGCCGCTGGACTGGGCTGCGGTCGGGGATGACGAGGCGTTCGGGCTGGCGCTTTACCGCCACGGGGCTGAGCGCTGCCGGGACCATGTGCTGCTGGCGGCGCTGGCCGATCCGGCACGGGATGCCCTTGCCGCACAACGGCTCGCCATGGCCGCCAGCTGGCGCCGGCCGGTCTTTCCGCTGCGGGGGGCCGATGTGCTGGCGCTGGGCCTGTCGCCGAGCCCGACGATCAGTCTGCTGCTGCGGGATATCGAAACCTGGTGGGCAGCGGCAGGCTTCCGGCCCGATCGCGAAGCCTGTCTGCTGCATCTGCGCGGCCTTGTGCGGGACGGCAATGAGGCGGAAGCCGGGGCTCTGGCGGATCCGGCCGCGGAGGGGCGGCAAAAGCGCTCTTAGCAACTGATTCTGTTTGATTTTTTGGGTGTTCTGTCGCCTGGCGACAAGATGGGACCGCAATCGGCTTCGGTCCCCATCGGTGCCTGCGCAACTTGCGAAATCAGTGCAGGCGGGAAGTAATCAGGGCGAATACTGGGGCTGACCCCGGAAAGAACTCGAGCTCCACGTCGGCGCCGTAAATCCGGTCGTCGATGTGGAGCTCGAGGCCAAACTCAAACTGACTTACTTCTTCTTGGCGGCCTTCTTCTTGGCAGCCTTCTTCTTCGCCTTCGGCGCCTTCTTGGCCTTCACGGCCTTCTTGGCAACCTTCTTGACGACCTTCTTCGCGGCCTTCTTGACGGCCTTCTTGGCTACCTTCTTCTTAGCAGCCTTTTTCTTCGCAGCAGCCATGTTCTCCTCCATGGATAAATGCGGTTCACACCGCAACGAAGTTTCGAGAAATGTTTCTCGAACAAGCGTATCTGTAGCACAACGTTGCGGCATTAACCACAAAATCTTGCGCGCACTTAAAATTTTGTTAAAAGCGCGTCCATTTTGCCTCAGTGCGTGGGGGATTCGCACGAACGAAAATGCACCGGCCAAGTAAAACGCTGATGGGGACTTTGCGCAGCGCACGAATTACGTGAGCGCGCGCGAGGCCGCATAAATACTGGCGATTCCGACTATGGCCATTTCACGCTTGGCGGCATCGACATCAGGATCGCGTCGGTGTTGCCGCCGGTCTTCAGGCCGAAAGTCGTGCCGCGATCGTAGAGCAGATTGAACTCGACATACCGACCGCGGCGGACCAGCTGATGCTCCCTTTCTGCCGCCGACCACGACTCATTTTGGTGCCGGCGGACGATTTTTGGGTAGGTCGCGAGGAACGATTCGCCGACGGCCCGGGTGAAGGCGAAATCGTCTGCCCAGTCGCCGCTGGCGAGACGGTCGTAGAAGATTCCGCCGGCCCCGCGCGGCTCGTTCCGGTGTGGCAGGAAGAAGTACTCGTCGCACCATGCCTTGAAGCGGGGGTAATAGGTCGGATCGAAGCGGTCGCAGGCATCCCGCAGGCCGGCATGGAACTGTGCGGCATCCTCGGCATCGGGCAACATCGGCGTGAGATCGGCGCCGCCGCCGAACCAACTCTCGCGGGTGACCAGGAAGCGGGTATTCATGTGCACGGCCGGCACCTTCGGCGACTGCATATGCGCCACCAGCGAAATCCCGGACGCCCAGAACCGGCCGTCTTCGGCGGCTCCGGGGATCTGCTGGCGGAATTCGGGACTGAACTCGCCATGCACGGTGGAGACGTTGACCCCCACCTTCTCGAAGACCCGGCCATGCATGATGCTCATGACGCCACCGCCGCCGCCGGGCCGGTCCCAGCTGCGGCGTTCGAAGCGGCCCGGCGGCCGGTCGGCCAGTGGCCCCGCCTGTTCATCTTCGAGCTGCTCGAAAGCGGCGCAGATGCGATCGCGCAGGGTTTCGAACCAGGCGCGGGCCTGTTGCTGGCGGTCGGAAAGTACGGTGTCGGTCATGATCACGAGAGGTCCTCGGGGCTGGCTTCGCGGCGCGGGAAAGCCTGCAGCTGGCGCAGGGCCTCGCCCAGCACCATGGCGGCAGCAGTGGCGACATTGATGGACCGTAACCCGGCCCGGATCGGGATGACCAGACGCGCATCGGCCGCGGCATGGACATGGGCCGGCGCGCCACGACTTTCGCTGCCCAGCAACAGGATGTCGTCAGGCGCGAAGCGGAAGGCGGTATAGGGCACGGCGGCACGGGTGGTCAGCAGCAGCAGGCGGCCGGCCGGCCGTTCGGCCAGGAAGTGCTCCCAGCTGAGATGCCGGACGATCTCGGCATGTTCGAGGTAATCCATGGCGCTGCGGCGGACCGCCTGGACGGAAAACGGAAAGCCGCAGGGCTCGATCACATGGACGGGGCTCGCCAGGCAGGCCCCCAGCCGCAGGATGGTACCGAGATTGGGGGGGATATCGGGTTCAAAAAGGGCGAGCCGCATGGGGGTCCGGAGGGTTTGGCCGACAGGTTGTTTTTTTCGCGGTTTACCGACGGGATTCCAACCGCAAGACCCCTGCGGCAACCTGTCGCATGCCGCGACCGAAATACTGGACTTCGCCAACATATAGTGAGAAATATCCCCTCTCGTTTCCAGGACCTTATTCTTCGAGGGAGCTATGGCAGGGACAGCGACCCAAAAGGCCGGCACGGCCGAGCCGACCCGCCGCGACTTTATTGTCGTTGCGGCGAGTGCGTTTGGCGCGGTTGGCGCGGCGGCGGCGGTATGGCCGTTTATCGACCAGATGAATCCGTCGGCGGACGTCTTGGCGCTGTCCAGCACAGAGGTCGATCTCAGCCAGATCGCGGCAGGCCAGAGCGTCACCATCCTGTGGCGCGGCAAGCCGGTCTTCGTGCGGCACCGCACCGAGGCCGAGATTGCCACCGCCCGCAAGGACGACACGGCCGACCTGAAGGACCCCGAAAAGGACGAGGCCCGCGTGAAGAAGCCGGAATGGCTGGTCATGATGGGCGTCTGCACCCATCTCGGCTGCGTGCCGCTGGGCCAGCAGGGCGAATACGGCGGGTGGTTCTGCCCCTGCCACGGGTCGCACTACGACACGTCGGGCCGCATCCGCAAAGGCCCTGCGCCCCTGAACCTGCCGGTGCCGGAATACACATTCCTCACCGATACCCGCATCCGCATCGGCTAAGGACCCCGACCGATGGCTGACAACACCGCAAACTCCGGTTTCATGAACAACCCGGTCGTCAAGTGGATCGAGTACCGCCTGCCGGTCTTCTCCACCCTCGATCACATGGTCGGCTCGCAGTATCCGACGCCGAAGAATCTCAGTTACTGGTGGAACTTCGGTTCGCTCGCCGGCCTCTGCCTGGTGATCCAGATCCTCACCGGTATCGTGCTGGTGATGCATTACACCCCGCATACCACGCTGGCTTTCGACTCCGTCGAGCACATCATGCGCGACGTGAATTACGGCTGGCTGCTGCGTTACATGCATGCCAATGGCGCCTCGATGTTCTTCATCGTGGTCTACATCCATATCTTCCGCGGCCTCTACTACGGATCCTACAAGTCGCCGCGCGAGATCCTGTGGTTCCTGGGCCTGATCATCTTCCTGCTGATGATGGCAACCGCCTTCATGGGCTATGTGCTGCCGTGGGGCCAGATGAGCTTCTGGGGCGCCACCGTCATCACCAACCTGTTCTCGGCCTTCCCGATCGTCGGCGAACCGATCGTGACCTGGCTGTGGGGGGGCTTTGCGGTCGACAACCCGACCCTGAACCGCTTCTTCTCGCTGCATTACCTGCTGCCGTTCGTGATCGTCGGCATCGTGATCCTGCATGTCCTGGCGCTGCACCAGCATGGCTCGAACAATCCGATGGGTATCGACACCAAGGGGCCGCAGGACCGCATCCCGTTCCATCCCTACTACACGATCAAGGATGCGTTCGGCGTTGGCGTCTTCCTGATCTTCTTCGCGCTGGTGCTGTTCTACTTCCCGAACGTGCTGGGGCACCCGGACAACTACGTGCCGGCCAACCCGCTGGTCACGCCGGCCCATATCGTGCCGGAATGGTACTTCCTGCCGTTCTACGCGATCCTGCGTTCGGTTCCCGACAAACTGGGCGGCGTGCTGCTGATGTTCGGTGCGATCCTGATCCTGTTCCTGCTGCCATGGCTGGATACCAGCAAGGTGCGCTCGGCCAAGTTCCGGCCGATCTACAAGCAGCTGTTCTGGGTCTTCGTGCTCGTCTGTGCCCTCCTGACCTGGGCGGGCGGCAAGCCGGCCGAGGGCTATTACCTGATCGTCGCCCGGTTCTGCACGGCTTACTACTTCCTGCATCTTCTGGTGCTGATGCCGCTGGTCGGCTGGTTCGAGAAGCCGCTGAAGCTGCCGTCATCGATCAGCGAGCCGGTTCTGGCTTCGGACAAAGCGTAAGGCGGGGGAACCAACATGATCAGCAAATCGATGCGCGCCATCGTTGCCGCCCTCGTCATCGGTGCCACCGCCCCGGCCCTGGCTGCTGGCGACGCGCCGAAGCCACCGGCCCAGAACTGGAGCTTCAAGGGGCCGTTCGGCACCTTTGACCGCGCCGAACTGCAGCGCGGCTATCAGGTCTACAAGGAAGTCTGCGCCGCCTGCCATAGCATGAAGTATGTGGCATTCCGCAACCTGCGCGACATTGGCTTCTCGGAAGCCGAAGTGAAGGCGCTGGCAGCCACCTTCGAGGTCACCGATGGCCCGAACGATGCCGGCGACATGTTCCAGCGGCCCGGTCTGCCGCAGGACAAGTTCCCGTCGCCCTTCCCGAACGAGAAGGCGGCGCGGGCATCCAATGGCGGCGCCTATCCGCTGGACCTGTCGCTGATCGCCAAGGCGCGCGGTCATGGCTATGACGGCGATGGCGCGGACTACCTCCGGGCGCTGCTGACCGGCTATCAGGATGCCCCGGCCGGCTTCGCGCTGGGCGAGGGTCTGAGTTACAACGCATATTTCCCTGGCCATCAGATCGCGATGCCGAAGCCGCTGAATGAAGATCAGGTAACCTATGCCGATGGCACCAAGGCGACGGTCGAGCAGATGGCGCATGACGTGTCGGCCTTCCTGACATGGGCGGCCGAGCCGAAACTGGAAGAGCGCAAGCGGATGGGCTTCAAAGTCATCATTTTCCTGCTTGTGCTGACCGGCCTGTTCTTCGCGGCCAAGAAGCGCATCTGGGCCAAGCTGCACTAACCGGCCCATATCCGGGCAAAAGGCCGCCGGAAACGGCGGCCTTTTTTGTTGCGCTGCGGCAGGGGGTTTGCTTAAGTCGCGCGCGGGATTCCGGCCGGTTCGTGGTAACCGGAACAACAGGACAGCGAATCATGGCTGCAAAAGCGAAGAAAAAAGTATCCGCGAAAGGTCTGACCGGAAAGCGGGGGAAGAAGAGCGCTGCCGCCAAGGCCGCCACGGGGAAGACGGCGCGGACGGCAGCGAAAAAGCCTGTCGCGGGGAAAGCAGCGCGTCGGAAAATGGCAACGGTTCCGCGCCCCCATGTGGCAAAGTCCGGCGATCCGGTGCGTATCGGCGTGCTGGGCGGCAGTGGCCTCTACGGCATGCCCGGCCTGAAGAATACCGTCTGGCGCAAGGTGGCGACTCCCTGGGGCGACCCGTCGGATGAACTGCTGTTCGGCCGGCTGGGCGATGTCGAACTGGTCTTTCTGCCGCGTCACGGCCGCGGCCATGTGCATTCGCCGTCCGAGGTCAATTACCGCGCCAATATCGATGCGCTGAAACGGGTCGGCTGCCACGATGTGATCTCGGTCTCGGCCTGCGGCTCGTTCAAGGAGGCCCTGGCGCCGGGCAGTTTCGTGATCGTCGACCAGTTCATCGACCGGACCTTCATGCGGCAGAAAAGCTTCTTCGGCACCGGTCTGGTGGCACATGTCTCGGCGGCGCATCCGGTCTGCGGCCGCCTCGGCGATGCGCTGGAGGTGGCGGCAAAGGAAGCCGGCATTCCTGTCCAGCGCGGTGGCACCTATCTGTGCATGGAGGGCCCGCAATTCTCCACCCAGGCGGAAAGCTTCCTGTACAAGAGCTGGGGCTGCGATGTGATCGGCATGACCAACGCGCCGGAGGCCAAGCTCGCCCGCGAGGCTGAGCTCTGCTATGCCTCGGTCGCCATGGTGACGGATTACGATTGCTGGCATCCCGACCATGACCATGTCGACGTTGCTGCGGTGATCCGCGTGCTGCTCGACAATGCCGAAAAGGGGCAGGACCTGGTGGCGAAGGTGGCGCCGCACCTGCGCAACCGGCCGCAGCACTGTCCGCAGGGCTGCGATACGGTGCTCGATACCGCACTCATCACCGCTCCGGAAAAACGCGACCCGGCGCTCCTCAAGAAACTCGACGCGGTCGCAGGCCGCATTCTCCGCGCCTGACAGGCGCGACCGACACAGAAGGATTGGCCGCAGCATGCAGGGAATCAGGGACAAGATCCGGTCCATTCCGGATTATCCGAAGCCGGGCATCATCTTCCGTGATATCACCACCTTGCTGCAGGACGCCCGCGGCTTCCGCAAGACGGTCGACGAAATGGTGCAGCCGTTCGCCGGCACCCGCATCGACAAGGTGGTCGGCATTGAGGCGCGGGGGTTCATTCTCGGCGGGGCCCTTGCCCATCAGCTGTCGATCGGTTTCGTGCCGGTGCGCAAGCGCGGCAAGCTGCCCTACAAGACGCTGGCGCAGGAATACCAGCTGGAATACGGCACCGACTCGATGGAGATCCATGTCGACGCAATCCAGCCGGGCGAACAGATCCTGATCGTCGACGACCTGATTGCCACCGGCGGCACTGCTGAGGCGGCGATCAAGCTGATCCGTGCTCACCAGGGCGTGGTGATCGGCTGTTCGTTCATCGTCGATCTGCCGGAACTGGGCGGCCGCAAGCGCCTGGAGGCGCTGGACGTGAAGGTGCTGACCCTGTGCGAATTCGACGGGCATTGAGCGCGAGGCGGATGGGAGCCGCGTCATGGCGCATCATCTGACCGGCATCGACCATACCCTGCTTGCCGCCGCCGATCTCGAGGCGGCCCGCGAGACATACCGGCGGCTCGGCTTCACGCTGACACCGCGCGGCCGGCATGTCGGCTGGGCGACCGGCAATTACTGCATCATGTTCCCGCAGAACTATGTCGAACTGCTGGGCATCGCCGAACCGGGCGGCTATACCGCCGGTCTGGAGGAGATGCTGGCCGCCCGCGGCGAGGGGGTGCACAAGATCATCCTGGGTACCGGCGACGCAATGGCGGCCCGGGCCTCGCTTGCCGCTGCCGGTTTCGATCCGTCGGAGCCACAGAGCCTGTCGCGTGCGCTGGAACTGCCCGAGGGCGAAGTGATGCCGTCTTTCACGCTGGTACATCTGCCGGCTGCGGCAACGCCGGGCCTGTCGATGTTCCTGGTCCAGCATCTGACCCCGGACCTGCTGCGCCGGCCGGACTGGCTGGTGCATCCGAATGGTGCCGAGACCCTTGCCGGCGTGGTGGTGGTGGTCGACGAGCCGGTGGCACTGGAAGGCCCCTACGAGCGCCTGCTGGGGGCCGGCAACGCAGTGCGGACCGACCGCATGGTGGCGGCACGGGTCGGCCGCGAGAGCATCCTGTTCGTCACCCAGGACGACCTTTCGACCCTGTTTCCGGATCTCGACCACGCCGAGCGGGCGACACCCTATGTGGCCGGCATGCGTTTCCGGGTGCATAATCCCGACGCGGCTGCGGTGTGGCTGAAGACGGCGGGCGTGGACCACGTGCGCAGCCTGGACGGCACCGTGCTGGTGCCGGCCGAAGCAGCCCATGGCTGCTTCCTGGAATTCAGCAGCCGGCAGTAGACCGGCTGCAAGGCATCCCTCAGAGACAGGCCTCAAAAAAGGCCAGCGTGCGGCGCCGGGCGGTGGTGGCCGCAGTGGCATCGTAGGTTGCGCGCTGGTCGCAGTTGAAGCCGTGATCCGCCGCATATACGTGGGTAACGATGCCGGGGTGTTTCGCCCGCAGCTCATCGGCGAGGCCGACCGGAATCATCGAATCCCGGGCGCCGAAATGCAGCATGGCCGGGCAGCGCGGGGCACGGTCGGCCAGTTCCGCCCAGGGGCCACCGTAATAGCCAACCGATGCATCGAGGCCCGGCAGTTCCGCTGCGGCCAGCCAGGTCACTCCGCCGCCATAGCAGTAGCCGACCGTGCCGACCCGTCCGGCGCTGCCGGCGGCAGCCACGGCAATGGCGACATCGGCCATGCAGGGGGCCCATTGCATCTGGCCGCGCAGGGCACGGCCTTTCGCCACGTCGTCGCCGGCATAACCGAGATCCACGCCGCGCTCGATGCGGTCGAACAGGGCCGGGGCAACGCAGTAATAGCCATCGGCGGCAAAACCGTCGGCAACGGCGCGGATATGGCCGTTGACGCCGAAAATCTCCTGTATCACGACAATGCCGCCCTTCGGCGTGCCCTTCGGTTCGGCGATATAGGCCTGAAAGCGGTGGCCGTCGGCGGCGGTCAGGTCGGTCATGCTGCCCATGATTGGATCACTCCTGCTGGCTGGCCGGATTACGCAAGCGCATCAGGCCGATGCTGGTGAAGGCCATGACCAGCTCGCCTTTCTGGTTGAAGACTTCGACACGAAACCGGGCCGAGCCGATGCCCGGCCGGCTTTTCGACGGTGACTTCTCAAGGCAGGTCATGCGTGCCCGTATGGTATCGCCCGGGCGCACCGGTTTCAGCCAGGACAGGTCGTCAAAGCCGGGCGAGCCGAGGCTGGCTTCGAGATCGATGGCGGAATCGACCAGCAGGCGCATCACCGTGGCCGCCGTGTGCCAGCCAGACGCCACCAGGCCGCCGAAGCTGCTCTGCTGTGCGGCCTCTGGGTCGATATGGAAAGGCTGGGGATCGAACTGCCGGGCAAAGGCGATGATGGCAGCTGCGTCGAATGTGTGGCTGCCGGTTTCGCGCGCGGCACCGACGGCGATATCCTCGAAATACTGCATGGTCAGGCCCCTGCCGCTGCGGAAGCCGCAGGACGGCGGCGATACATGCCCTTGCCGATCATCGTCAGTACCGGCTCGCCCTTCTGGTTGCGCATCTCGTAGCGGGTCAGGATGACGCCGCGGTCCGGCTTCGACCGCGAAGGCTTCACCTCCAGAACCTCGCCGCGCAGATGCAGGGTATCGCCCGGGAAAACCGGCTTCAGCCAGCGCAGCTGGTCGACGCCCGGTGAGCCCATGCTGGCATATTCGCCAATCATATGGTCGACCATCAGGCGCATCATGATGCCGATGGTGTGCCAGCCGGAAGCACAAAGGCCGCCAAACAGCGACTGCCTGGCGGCCTCCTTGTCGAGATGGAAGGGCTGCGGATCGTAGGCGCGGGCAAAAGCGATAATTTCTTCCTCGCTGACCTGACGCGGCGGAAACTCGGTGACCTGCCCGACGGCGAAATCCTCCAGATATTTCATCTTTTCTCTTATGTATTGAAGCGGAAGTGCATGACGTCGCCATCCTGCACGATGTAGTCCTTTCCTTCCAGCCGCAATTTTCCGGCATCGCGGGCGCCGGCCTCGCCCTTGCCGGCCACGTAGTCGGCATAGGCAATGGTTTCGGCGCGGATGAAGCCCTTCTCGAAATCGGTGTGGATCACGCCGGCGGATTCGGGGGCTTTCGCGCCTTTGCGCACGGTCCAGGCGCGCGCCTCCTTGGGGCCGACGGTGAAGAAGGTGAGCAGGCCGAGCAGGCCGTAGCCGGCACGGATCACGCGGGCGAGGCCAGTTTCCTTCAGGCCGAGATCGGCAAGGAAGGCGCTTTTCTCCTCGTCGCTGTCCAGCTGTGCGACTTCGGCCTCGATCGCGGCCGAGATCACCACCATCGCGGCACCCTCGGCATCGGCTTTGGCCTTCACCCGGGCCGAGAAGGCATTGCCCTCGGCGGCCGAGGCCTCTTCGACATTGCAGACATACAGCACCGGCTTGGCCGTGATCAGCATCAGTTCCTTGTACAGGCGCTGTTCATCTTCGGTCGGCTTGACGCTGCGGGCCGGTTTGCCGTCACGCAGGGCCACCAGCACCTTTTCCATCACGGCGAGGCGGGCTTTTTCTTCCTCGTTCCCCTGCTTGGCGCGTTTGGTGGTCTGCTCGACGCGGCGCTCCAGGCTTTCAAGGTCAGACAGCATCAGCTCGGTTTCCACCGTCTCGGCATCGGCAACCGGATCGACCTTGCCCTCGACATGGGTGATGTCGCCATCCTCGAAGCAGCGCAGCACATGGCAGATCGCGTCCACTTCGCGGATATGTGCCAGGAACTGGTTGCCAAGGCCTTCGCCTTTCGAGGCCCCGCGCACCAGGCCGGCAATGTCGACGAAAGTCAGCTGGGTCGGAATGATCTTCTGCGATCCGGCAATCTGCGCCAGCACATCGAGGCGCTCGTCGGGGACGCCGACCAGGCCGGTATTCGGCTCGATGGTGCAGAAGGGATAGTTCGCTGCCTGCGCTGCTGCCGTCTGCGTCAGGGCATTGAACAGGGTCGACTTGCCGACATTGGGCAGGCCTACGATGCCGCACTTGAAACCCATCTTACTCTTCCTTCGGTTTTGTCGGTTTGGGTGGCTGCAGGCGCAGCGCGACCCTGGTCATGAAGCCGGCATCGTCTCCGCGTGCCAGATAGCCTGCTTCGACAGCCATCGCTTCCAGCAGCGGGTCGAGCCATGCATGCTCGTCAGTATGGAAATTCTGCAGCACGTACCCCAGCACGCGGTCCTTGCCGGGATGGCCGATACCGATCCGCAGGCGGCGGTAATCCGGGCCGATCGCCGCATCCACCGAGCGCAGGCCGTTATGGCCGGCGTGGCCGCCGCCGGTCTTCATGCGGATCTTGCCGGCCGCCAGGTCCAGTTCGTCATGCAGGACGACGACTTGCTGCGGCGGAATCTTGAAGAAATGCGCAGCTTCGCCGACCGCCTTGCCCGACAGGTTCATGTAGGTCTGTGGCTTCAGGATGAGCGTCTTGGTTCCGGCGAGTACGCCTTCTGCCAGATCGCCCTGGAAGCGTTTGCGGAAGGGCTGGAAATTGTGCTGTTCGGCAATGGCGTCAACCGCCATGAAGCCGACATTGTGGCGCTGCCGCTTATGCTCGGGGCCAGGATTGCCCAGTCCGACGAGAAGCAGCATGGCCGATCATCAGGTTCAGTGGGAGAGGGCAGGGCTGGCGCACCGGGATGCGCCAGCCCCGTTCGTCACTTCTTGGCGGCCGGCTTGGCTTCGGCAGCCTTGGCAGCCGGAGCAGCGGCGCCCGCAGCCGGGGCTGCAGCAGCCTCGGCCGCAACGGCCTTCTCGTCTTCCTTGGTCGGCGCGGCGATGGTCGCAACGGTGAAGTCGCGATCCTGGATCACCGGCTTGATGCCGTCGGGAAGAGCGAAGGCCGAGATGTGGATCGAATGGCCGATCTCCATACCGGCCAGGCTGATCGAGATGCTCTCCGGAATGGTGTCCGGCTGGCAGAAGAACTCGACCTCGTGGCGCACGATGTTCAGCACGCCGCCCTTCTTGATGCCCGGGCTCTGGTCCTGATCGAGGAAGTGCACAGGGATGAAGATACGGACCCGCGAACCCTTGCCGATGCGCTGGAAGTCGACATGGATCGGCCGGTCGGAAACCGGATCGAGCTGCACGTCGCGGGCCAGCACACGCTCGGCCTTGCCCCCGAACTCGACATTGAACAGGCGCGAGAAGAAGTTGCCCTTGTTGAGCTCCTTCAGCAGATCGCGGCCGTCGATGGAAATCAGTTCCGGGGTCTGCTTCTCGCCATAGATGACCCCCGGCACGCGGCCCTTCAGCCGCGTTGCACGGGCGGTCCCCTTGCCGGCCCTCGACCTCGCCTCGGCGGCGATGGTGGTTACGTCACGCATGATTGCGCTCCTTCGCTAGATACGGATCCGGCACCATGCCGGCCCCGTTTCCGGCGCCGGCCTCCAGGGGTGCCGCGCGCCGAAACTCTGAAACTCGTCAGTCGAACAGGCTGGAAACCGAAGTCTCCTCGCTGATCCGGCGCATCGCTTCGCCGATCAGCGGTGCGATCGACACCTGGCGGATGTTGCGCGCCAGGCGGACCGCTTCGGTCGCCAGGATCGAGTCGGTGATGACCAGGCCTTCCAGCTGGCTGGCGGTGACGCGGGCGACCGCGCCGCCCGACAGCACGCCATGGGTCACATAGGCATAGACGGACTTTGCGCCATGTTTCTTCAGCGCCTCGGCGGCGTTGCACAGGGTGCCGGCGGAGTCGACGATGTCGTCGACCAGGATGCAGCGGCGGCCTTCAACATCGCCGATGATGTTCATCACCTCCGACACGCCGGCCTTTTCGCGGCGCTTGTCGACGATGGCAAGGTCGGCATCCAGCCGCTTGGCGATGTTGCGCGCACGGACCACACCACCGACATCCGGCGAAACCACCATCAGGTCATCGCCCTGCAGGTGCTGCTTGATGTCGGCGGTCAGTACCGGGCCGGCCATCAGGTTATCCGTGGGAATGTCGAAGAAGCCCTGGATCTGTCCGGCATGCAGGTCGAGGGTCAGTACGCGGTTGGCGCCTGCCGCCGTCACCAGGTTGGCGACCAGCTTGGCCGAGATCGGGGTGCGCGGCCCGGGTTTGCGATCCTGGCGGGCATAGCCGAAATAGGGCAGCACGGCGGTGATGCGGCGGGCCGACGAGCGCTTCAGCGCGTCGATGCAGACCAGCAGCTCCATCAGATGGTCATTGGCGGGATAGGAGGTCGACTGGATGACGAACACATCCTCGCCACGGACGTTTTCGTGAATCTCGACGAAAACCTCCATATCCGAGAACCGGCGCACGCTGGCTTTGGCAAGCGGGACGGACAGATACGCCGCAATGGCTTCCGCCAGCGGACGATTGGAATTACCCGCCAAAACTTTCATGACTGAGCTCTGTGGATGCCGGACCGGGGGGAGAAAACCGGCGCGGACTATAACTGCCGGGGGCGCCCCTGTAAACCGTGAATAATCAATAGATTTCAGGGTCTTGTGGGGTTGTTCGACCGTTCTGCCGCAGGGCCGGCCGGGGCGGCTGCGGCCGGCCGGGATTCGAGGATCTCGCGCAGCCCCTGCCAGCCGCCCTGGGCGATGATATGGGCGGTCTGCCCCCAGGCACCGGCCAGCTGGCCTTTCGGGATGCGGTTGGCCTGTTTCACCTCACCCAGCCGGGTTCCGTCAGCGGCCAGAAGGGCCCATTCGATGGTCACCCGCTCCGAGTCCGGACCGTCTGCCCAGACCCGGATGTTGCAGGAAACCAGGTAATCGGCACTGGCCGGATCGGCGACCGGGGGGCGGTTGGACAGGATCAGCAGTTCCCGCATGGCCTGGCGCAGAGCGCGGTTGCCGTCGCCCGGCGCCCCGTCGCAATCCAGCACCCCGAGGCGCTGGCTGGCCGGGTCGACCATGGCGGCCGGCAGATCCGGCAGCAGGGCCGGTACAATGGTTGCCGCCATGGCCTCGGCCAGCTGCCTGCGGTCGGCCGGATTTCCGGCGGCGGCCAGCGGCAGGGCGCGGCGCAGCGGCAGGGGCGGGCCGCTTTTGTCGGTCCGCCCATCCCTGTCGAGCCGCCAGCGCCAGACCGGACCGGCGGCGGAAGGCTCGATGGTGACGATCAGGTCGGCCGACAGCAGGTTGCGGGCGCCGGCAGTGGCGGGAATTTCGCGGTTGCCGAGGACAGTGGCGAGCTCGGCGGCCATCATTGCCCCCTGATCGGCCGGCAGGCCGGTCACCGGAGGAATGAAGACACTGGCTTCGCCGATCGGCTGGATCAGCACATTGGCGGCCGGCCCTTTCGAAGCCGGCCGGAAGGGTTGGGGCAGGGGCTGGCAGGCGGCGAATGCCAGCACAACCAGCAGAATACCGGCGCGGACCGGAAATGCCTTAACCGATGACACAGCTCACCATCATGCCCAGAAGGAAGATCGCCAGAAAGAAAAACAGATGTGGCATTGTCCGGAAACCGGCAGCACGGGTCTGTTACGACGGTAACAGTATGGCCGAAATCTGCCGGCCGTAATCGGATTCGCCGGCCAGCGTGGTCCGCCGGTAGCTGAAGAACCGCTGCGGGTCGGCGCAGGTATCGAGGCCAAGATCCTCGGCAGCGATGCCAGCCCGCTGCAATCGCATCATTACATAGCCCGGCAGGTCGAACTGCCAGTGTCCGGGCCGGCGGCCGGCCGCGAAGAAGCGGCCGTTGTCCGCGGCGGCCTGGAGAAAGCTGTCGCGGAAAGGGTCGCTGATTTCATAGGAGGTCTGCCGGATCGTCGGGCCGACCGCGGCGCGGATACGGGGGCGGGCGGCGCCCAGCGCTTCCATCGCGGCGATCGTGGCATCGGTGACGCCGGCCAGTGCGCCACGCCAGCCGGCATGGCAGGCGCCGATCACGCCGGCGGTCGCGTCGGCGAACAGTACGGGCGTGCAGTCAGCCGCCAGGACACCGAGGGCCAGGCCGGGTGTGGCGGTAACGATGCCATCGGCCTTCGGCCGCTGGCCGGGATCATAGCCGGGTCCCGCCGTCACCACCTCGGTGCCATGCACCTGGTAGAGAGTGGCGAGGCCGGACGTGGCGCCAAGATACGCGGCCACGCGGGCGCGGTTCTCCGCCACGGCGGCCGGATCATCCTGCGATCCCGGGCCGCAATTCAGCGACGCATAGATGCCGCCCGAGACGCCGCCGCGCCGGGTGAAAAAACCATGCGGCAGTCCGGCAAGCGACGCGGCAGCCAGCGGGGCAGGGCCGTCGTGGTCGGATTTGCGCAGCGGGGCGGTCATGAGAATCCTGCCGGTTGCGGGGCCTCGGGCGCCGTCAGCGCCATCACCTTGAACAGGGTGCCCATCTCCTCGGGAGCGGTCAACCGCTGCAGGTCGCGGTCGATATCCGCCGCCTTGCCGGGCGCAGCCTGCTGTTTCAGCTTTGCGGCGCGCATGCTGATGCCGAGCGAGGCGAGGAAAGCACCCTGGCCGACCGGACCCCAGACGCCAGCGCCCCCACGCTGGGCGGCGCGGGCAAAGGAGATGAAGTCGACATGGGCCGTCAAATCGGCAAGGCCCGGCTGGGCCAGCGGGTCGGCATAGGCATGGCGGAATACCGCCTGCAGGGTTTCGCCGAAGCCGGGCCTGTCATAGCCGTAGTCGATGAACAGGGCCGCGCCGCCCTGCTTGCGCAGCCGGGCGGCGATCTCGCTTGCCACCGCCCGCACCGCGGGACTCGATTCGACAATCACGCCGTGTGGCGCATCGCGCAGTTCCGGCGGCAGCAGCTCCTCGAAGGGCAGGCTGCGCGGATCGAGCATGAAACACAGGCTGCTGCCGTCCCCGGCCAGTGCGATGCGACGCTCGTGCCAGCCGCCGTCGTCGCCACGCTGGAACTGCCGTACCGGCAGCGCATCGAGGAATTCATTGGCCAGCACGATCACCGGTGCATCGGTCGGCAGGGCGGCAATATCGTCATGCCATTGCGCCATCTCGCCGGCCAGCAGCCGGTGCTGCATCTCGCGCAGACGTTCCGATGCTTCCACCAGCAGCGGCTGCGCTGCCCTGCGGAAGGCGGGCAGGGCGCGGGCAGCACGCAGGGCATCCCGCATCAGCGTTCCGCGGCCGGGGCCGAGTTCGACCAGATAGCAGCGGTCGGGGCAACCGAGCTTCTGCCAGTAATCGGCAGCCCACAGGCCAAGCAGCTCGCCGAACATCTGGCTGATTTCCGGTGCGGTGACAAAGTCGCCGCCGAGGCCGATGGCCTCGCGGGTGCGGTAATAGCCATGCTCCGGATGCAGCAGGCAATCCGCCATGAAGGCGGCCACGGTGATCGGTCCTTCGGCGGCGATCCGCCGCTGCAGGACCGGCAGCAGCGGTGCCGTTACGCCGCCGGCCTGCGCGCCGTCCACCAGACCACTCCCAGGCCCAGCAATACCATCGGCAGCGACAGCCACTGGCCCATGGTGGTGCCGCCGATCAGATAGCCGATCTGCGCATCGGGCTGGCGGAACAGTTCGCCGATGATGCGTGCCACGCCGTAGCCGGCCACGAAAACACCCGACAGCATGCCGGGCCGGTCGATCATGCGGGTGTTCCAGCGCAGCAGGTTGAGCAGCAGGAACAGCGCCAGGCCTTCCATGCCGGCCTGGTAGAGCTGGCTGGGATGGCGGGGCAGGGGGCCGGCCGCATCGCCGGGGAACACCATGGCCCAGGGCACATCATGGGCGACGCGGCCCCACAATTCGCCGTTGATGAAATTGGCGATGCGGCCGAAGAACAGGCCGACCGGGGCGACGCAGGCAATGATGTCGGTGAAGGCGAGGAAGGGGATGGCCTGCAGCCGGCAATAGGCCAGCATCGCCAGCGTCACACCGAGAATGCCGCCATGGAAAGACATGCCGCCATGCCAGACGGCGAATATCTGCAGGGGGTTCTCGATGTAATATCCGAGATTGTAGAACAGCACATAGCCGATGCGGCCGCCGAGCACGACCCCGAGCGTGGCCCAGAGCAGGAAGCCGTCGACCTGCGCCGGCAGCACGGAACTTTCCGGGCGGCCGGCGATGCGCATGGCCATGCGCCAGCCGGCCACCAGCCCGACGATATAGGCCAGTGCATACCAGCGCACGGCAAACGGCCCGATGGCGAAAATGACCGGGTCGATCACCGGGAAGGTCATGACGGGCAGGGTGGTGGAGAACAGCATCACTCTTCGGTGCCGTCCTCGGCGAGATTGCGGGGGCGCAGGGTCGGGAAGGCAATGACTTCGCGGATGGTCGGCGAGTTGGTCAGCAGCATCGCCAGCCGGTCGATGCCGATGCCAAGGCCGCCCATCGGCATCATGCCGGCAGCCTGTGCCTTCAGGAAATCCTCGTCGATGCGATGCGCCTCGTCGTCGCCGCCGTCTCGCTGGCTCTGCTGGTCCTCGAAGCGGGCACGCTGCTCCAGCGGGTCCGCCAGCTCGGAGAAGGCGTTGGCGATTTCCCAGGTGTTGCAGAAGGTCTCGAACCGCTCGGCAATGTCCGGGTTGGCGTGGTTGGCCTTGGCCAGGGGCGAGATCGCCTTGGGCAGGGCCACCACATGGGTCGGCTGGATCAGGTTCGGTTCGACGAAATGCTCGAAACAGGCCTCCACCACCTTGCCCCAGCTTGCTTTTGGGTCGACCGGCACGCCGGCGGCCTTGGCTGCCGCGCGGGCCTGCGCATCGTCGAGGCCGTCCAGCTTCACCTTGCCGTGTTCCTCGATCAGGCCGAGCATGGTGGCGCGACGGAAGGGTGGGGTGAAGTCGATCTCGTGTTCGCCGAAGGTGACTTTCGTGCCGCCGGTGGCGGCAATGGCGGCGGCGGCGATGGTGCGCTCGGCGATGTCCATCATGTCCTCGTAATCGGCATAGGCCTGATAGAGTTCCATGGTGGTGAATTCGGGATTGTGGCGCGGCGAGATGCCCTCGTTGCGGAAGCAGCGGTTGATCTCGAACACCTTTTCGCTCAGGCCCCCGATCACCAGCCGCTTCAGGTGCAGCTCCGGCGCGATGCGCATGTAAAGCGGGATGTCCAGCGCGTTGTGATGGGTCTGGAACGGACGGGCAATGGCCCCCCCCGGAATGCTGTGCAGCATCGGCGTCTCGACCTCGAGAAAGCCCTTGCCGGTCAGGAACTGGCGCACCGTCTGGATCACGCGGAAGCGGGTGCGCAGGGTCTGGCGGCTTTCTTCGTTGCCGATCAGGTCGTATTCGCGGTGGCGGTAGCGCTGCTCGACATTCTTCAGGCCGTGCCATTTCTCGGGCGGCGGCTCCAGCGCCTTGGCCAGCACCACGATTTCCTGGCTGTCGACCGTGATCTCGCCGCGCTTGGTGCGCCGCACGGTGCCGCGCACGCCGATGATGTCGCCGAGATCGAGCGCCTTCATCACGTCGGCCAGCCGGCCCTGCACGTCTTCCTTCGCCGAGTAGACCTGCAGCTTCACGGTATCATCGACCAGGTCGATGAACATGCCGCTGTTGCGGATCGCCATGACACGTCCGGCCACGGCCACGGTGTCTTCCGTGCGCTCGTCCGGCTGCAGATGGGCATATGCCTCGTGCACGGCGGCATTCTTGTGCGATTTGGGGAATTTCGGCGCGTTGTACGGATCGAGGCCGAGGCTGCGCAGCTGCTGCAGCTTGGCTTCGCGGTTGGCACGCTCGCCGGCGGCCTCGGCCGGGGCGGAAGTCTTGGGGGTCTGCTCGGTCACGATGGATCTGGTCTGGCGCTGGACGGTCTGCACAATTGCGGGCGGACCCTAGCATCGCCCCCCCCGCTTTCCAACAGGCCGGGGCGATTTACACGGCCCGCCATGCTGCAGAAAACGCGGCGAATCCTGTGGATAGCAGGTGCCGGCGCTTGCAGTGGCGGGGCTGGGCGGCCATATCGGTGAGACCACGCCGTTCCGGAGTCGCGCCATGCAGACTGACAACCGCCTTCTCGACGATCTGGCCCGCATCGCCGCCGGTGCCATGGGCACGCTGCAGGGGGCCAAAGGCGAGGTCGAACAGGTGATCCGGCAGCGGCTGGAGCGGGTTCTGGCCGATATGGACCTGGTCGGCCGCGAGGAATTCGAGACCGTGAAGGCCATGGCTGCCGCGGCCCGCGAAGAGAATATCCGCCTGGCCGAGCGTCTGGCCGCTTTGGAGGCGAAGCTGGCCGATCGCGGCTAAGGCCGGGTCTATCCACAGCTTTTCATGAATTTTTCGTAAATCCGGGCTTGCACCGCCAGATACTGCCGCATACTCTAAATCTATGGTGCGTTTCGTATCACGACACCTACATCTATGGTCCGCCGAGGGGATGGGGGCATACTCGGCGCGGGAGGCTGCCGCCTCCGCCAGGGGCCGGATTTCCATCCAGATGACCGAGCAGACCAGCCCGCATTCCAGCCACCAGACCAGCCTGCCGGCTGTTCCGCACAACCAGGATTTCCCGCCGGGAATGATCGCAACCGGGCCACTCGCCGAGAACCGGCCTGCCGCACAGGGGGAGCGTTAAGCGCATGCGGACTCTGACCGAAATCGAGACCACTGGACGTCTGAACCCGCTGGATCTGGTCGAGCAGATCGTTGGCGAGCATGAATGGCCGTTTGACCGTCAGGGCACGGACGAACTGACGGTCGGTGTGTCCGGCCGGTATTGCGAACACCAGATGTGGTTTTCCTGGCGCGAGGAGCTGGGCGCGCTCAGCTTCACCTGCGCTTTCGACATGAAGGTGCCGGCCAACCGGCGCCGCGACCTGCATTCCCTGCTGGCCTACGTGAACGAGAAGGCCCTGATCGGCCATTTCGACTACTGGGTCGAGGAGGGCATGGTGGTGTTCCGCCAGGCCCTGCTGCTGCGCGGCGGCCTGGGCGCCACCACCGAGCAGATCGAGGACCTGATGGAAATCGGCCTGTCGGAATGCGAGCGCTTCTTCCCGGCCTTCCAGTTCCTGGTCTGGGGTGGCCGCACACCCGAGGATGCTGTGGCTGCCGCCATGTTCGAATGCGTCGGCGAGGCCTGATCGCCGGTTACTCCTCCGGCGTGCGTTCCGGTATGAGCGGGCAGTCACGGTCGCTCCCGCTGATCTGACCGCTTTTTGGCGTGACGATCGCCCAGTCGATCTGGAAGCGTGTATCCGGCACGGCACGGGGCGGCGGTGTCAGTGCGAAAGCCGGCTGCTGGATAAGCTGGGGGAACAGGGCCTGGTAGGATGCCGGCATGCTGCCGCCCGTGAGTGCCGGCTGCCAGACAACGACGGCCCCGCAATGGCGCAGCTGGACAAGATCGATCCATGGCGCCCTCTGCACGTCACCCTCGGTAAAGGCCTGCGGCTGGTCAGGTGAATAGAATGTGATATTGCCGGCCAGCCACAAATCCCCGACGACATAGCGCAGCGGCAGGCCCGTTTGCTGCCGGAACCGCCCGGTGATCTCCTGTGCCAGGGCCTCGCCGGGAAAGGTGACCCGCTTGTTGCGGTGCAGAATCTGCGGCCCCCAGGTGACGGCAACGGCAAAAACAAGAAGCGGCGTGGCGTAAAGTACGGGCCAGATGCCCAATGCCCGGCGGGCGCCGTGATTGCTGATGCGGTGGCGTATCAGCAGGACTGCCAGCAGGGGCGCGGCAAGCCACAGCGGCGCGCCCCACATGTCGCGCAATTCGCGACCCGACAGAATGGCGCTGGCGGCAACAAAGGGAACCGGGGCCGCTGCCACCAGCAACAGGTAGCGCCTGGCAAGGACCGCGATGCGCCCGGCCGGCGGCTGGTCGGCGCAGGGGGTCCGGGGGCGCAGGAAGATCGTCAGTCCAAGCAGCAGGATCGCCGGCAGGGCGGCGAAGAGCTGGGAGATCATGAAGCGCACCGGTTCAATGATGCGGGGCAGGCCGTCAAGATGTCCGGAACGCTGGTCGATATATTTAACCGAAATGAAATCGGTCGAGACCAGCCAGACCAGATGCGGCAGCAGAATTCCGGTGCCAATGGCGACAGCCAGATAGGGGCCGGGACTCCGCCACTGGCGGCGGATCTCCGGTGTCCACAGGGCGAAGATGCCGATGGCAAGCAGGTGGATTGCCACGGAGTACCGCGACAGCATGCCCAGGCCGGCAACGAGGCCGAAAACCGCCCAGTCCGTCATGCGCTCTTCGGTCGCGGCCGTAAAGAAGAAGGAGATGGCCAGTGCCGAGAAGGCTATCTGAAGGATGATGGGGTTGAATTCGGGCGTGGGGTAGCCGAAATGGTAGACGACAGCCGTGGCCAGCAGCGCGATAGCCGCATCGCGGGGCGGCAGAAACCGGCCAGCCAGGCGGCCGATGGCCCAATAGGCAATGACGATCGACAGCTGGCTACACAGCAGTGCCGGCAGCAGGCTGCCGGGGAAAAGCTCGGTACCGATACCGACCATCCAGGCGAAGAGCGGCGGCCCCTTGTGATAGCCCCACTGGAACTGGTGGCCCCAGATAGCTCCCTCGATCACATCAAGCGGCGCATTGGGCAGGGCGAAGTATGGCACCAGTGTCCAGCCCGCAAGCTGCAACACCATCAGGCCTGGCAGTACTGCCTGCCAGCCACTCATCCTGTTCATGTTATTAGGTACCGATCCCCCGATGTCCCCGCCCCTTATTGAACGACATGCAGGTCCCTGTACAGGGCAAAGTTTGTGCACTATCGGTTGTTCGGTATGGGGCTAAATCTCCGGAGGAATATCGCCGATGACGAAAATACTTCTGGTCGGTTGCGGCAAGATGGGTGGCGCTTTGCTGGCCGGCTGGGTGCGAAGCGGAACTCCGGCAGCTGACATCGTGGTGGTCGAGCCGAATCCGGTGTCCGGCCTGCCCGCCGGCCTGTTGCAGGTGGCGGCAGCGGAGGCTGTTCCCGGTGCTTTCGTGCCCGACATCGTGATGCTGGCGGTCAAGCCGCAGGCCATGGACGCCGCCGCGCCGGCCTATGCCGGCTACGCCGCCCAGGGCGCCTGCTTCCTGTCGATCGCGGCCGGCAAGACGCTGGCCGGCCTCAATGCCCTGCTGGGCGGCAATGCCGCCATTGTGCGCTCGATGCCGAACACGCCGGCTGCTGTGGGCCGCGGCATCACCGTCTGCTGTGCCGGACCGGGTGTGACAGCTGCGCAGCGGGATGCCTGTCAGACCCTGCTGGAAGCCGTCGGCGAGGTTGGCTGGGTCGGGGATGAGGCTCTGATCGACGCGGTGACGGCCGTTTCCGGTTCCGGACCGGCCTATGTCTTCTGGCTCACCGAATGCCTCGCCGCGGCCGGTGAAAAAGCCGGCCTCGATTCCGCTCTCAGCGCGCGGCTGGCCCGTGCCACCGTGTTCGGGGCCGGCGAACTGATGCGTCAGAGTCCCGACAGTCCGGCACAACTGCGCAAGAATGTAACCAGCCCGAATGGCACCACCCAGGCAGCCTTGGATGTGCTGATGGCGGCGGACGGCCTCGGGCCCCTGATCGGGCGGGCAGTGGCCGCCGCCGCCCGGCGTTCGCGCGAGCTGGCCGGCTGACAGGGTTGCTCTTGGCCGCGGCGCTCCCCAGATTAGAGGGCAGACCGATGGAGGCTCGCCATGGCGAAAACGGCGCAGCGCAGGACCCGGCGTAACGCGGATCAGGATAAGACAGGACAGACCGGCGCGGATCCGGTCGACGCAATGCTCGATCTGGTGGCAGCGGAAGGCTGGCGGCCGGTGACCCTGGCGCGGATTGCCGAAGCCAGTGGATTATCGCTCGCCGATCTCTACCGGCAATATGGGTCAAAGAACGACCTGCTGACAGCTTATGCCCGGCGCATCGATGCCGCGATGCTGGCGGCGCTGGGCGGCGGCGCGGTCGCGGATACTGCCGAGGCTGCCAAGGACCGTCTGTTCGAGGCGGTCATGGCGCGGCTCGACGCACTGGCGCCGCGTAAGCCGGCGATCCGGGCGCTGGTCCGCGAACTGCCTGCCGATCCGGCCGCACTGCTCTGTTTCCTGCAGGGCGGTCTGCGCCGCGGCATCGACTGGACGCTGGCCGCGGCCGGGCTGGAAGATCCGGGGCTGCAGGGCATCCTGCGCCGCAAGCTGCTGGGCCTGGTCTATCTTGACACGCTGCGGGTCTGGCTGCGCGATGACAGTGCTGATCTGGCGGCGACGATGGCTCATCTCGACAGGCGGCTGAGCCGCAGCATCGGGCTTCTCCGCCGGCGGGGATTTTTCTCGCAATTGCGGGATAGATTTGCGCAATAAATGACAAATATGTTTATTTGCAAATAGTTATAAAATTGTGCAGTGCAGCAATTTCAATTGACGGCCTGCATTTACACAGCTAATAAAGGTGCTTCTGTCTCACCCCCAACGGACATCATGGAGCCGGATATGACGAAAACCCCTGAGAATCCCTTTGCCGCTTTTGACCTGAACAAGATGCTGGGCGACCTGAAACTGCCCGGATTCGATCCGTCGGCGGTGGCCGCCGCGCAGCAGAAGAATCTCGAGGCGATCGCTGCTGCCAACAAGAAGGCACTGGATGGCTATCAGGCCGTTGCCAAGCGGCAGGCCGAGATCATCCAGGAGAACATGTCCCAGCTGGCCGCGATGATGAAGGCCACGCCGGAGGTCAATGCCGCCAAGCAGGCCGAAGTCCTGCGTCAGGCGGTCGAGAAGGCGGTCGCGCAGATGCGCGAACTGGCCGAGATGGCCGCCAAGACCAACAGCGAGACCTTCGAGACCATCAACAAGCGCATGAACGAAACGATGGAAGAATTCCGCAAGGGCTTCAAGTAACGCCGGAATGACGGTCGTGCCGGCCGGCCGGCCGGTTTGCTGATAACGGGCGGGTGCGCTACAACACCCGCCCGTTCTGCATTCGGCAGGCTGCACGGCAGGGAGGTGCCGCGTGACCACCATCAGCATAGATGACTTCCACAAGGTCGATATCCGTGTCGGCACTATCCGGCAGGCCGAGCCCTATCCCGAAGCCCGGCGCCCGGCGATCAAGCTGTGGGTCGACTTCGGCGGAGAAGTCGGTATCAGGAAATCTTCCGCACAGATCACGCGCCATTACCGTCCCGAACAGCTGATCGGTCGCCAGGTTCTGGCGGTGGTGAATTTCCCGCCGCGGCAGATCGGCAAATTCCTGTCCGAGGTTCTGGTACTCGGTCTGCCTGATTCGGACGGGGAGGTCGTTCTCATCGCACCCGATCAGCCCGTGCCTGATGGCGGCCGAATGTATTGACCGCGCCGGTGTGGCAGCCGACAATCCTCGGACGGGTTCTGCTGATGCATACCATATATAAACTGATCATGCTGGCCGCACTGGCCTGCGTCGCGACGCCGGTTCTGGCGCAGGATCACGATTGCGTGGTGCGGCAGTTCGCCATGGCGCGCAATGTCGTCAATCTCGAGCCGCAGGGTATCATCGACGGCAGCTATCCGAAGGATGCGCAGCGGGCCTATGCCTTCGCCCGTCTCGACTGCACCCAGGTCCAGCAGGGCGGCGAGACCTTCTGGTTCTACTGGGTCTTCGAGGGCCGCGAAGTGGCCAAGTCAAAGGCCCGTGTCGATGTCAGCCGTAACTGGCGCATCTGGTCGCATTCGCGAATCTATCCTGGTGACTGGGCGGTGCTGCTGAAGGACAGCGATGGCCGGCTGCAGGCCGAGCAGAAATTTATAATCCTTCCGACCGAGGATGCCGCCGGCGCCGACTAGGCGGGTTCAGGCAGGCAGACGGATACTGACCCGCAGGCCGCCCAGCGGCGAACGGTCGAGCCTGATTTCCCCACCATGTGCCAGCACCGCATCGCGGGCGATGGTCAGTCCCAGTCCGACATTGCCGCTGCCATGACGGGCCTGGTCGAGGCGATAGAAGGGGCGGAACACCTTGTGGCGTTCCTTTTCCGGGATTCCCGGTCCGTCGTCATCGATATGCAGGTCGATATGGCCGGGATGGCGCTCCACGATCAGGCGCGCAGTCCGCCCGAACCGCAGGGCATTTTCGATCAGGTTCGACAGGGCGCGCTTGAAGCTGAGCCGGCGCAGCATCAGGGTCGGCGGCCGGGTCATATCAAGCTGCAGTTCGCGACCGCGCCGCCGCACATCATCTGCCAGTTCATGCAGCAGGTTGCCAAGATCGGTGGGCTCGGCCGGCTGTTCGCTCTGGCCCCGCGCGAAGGCAAGATAAGCCGCCACCATCTTGTCCATCTCGTCGATGTCGCGTTTCAGTTCCTCGATTTCGCCGCTGCTGCCCATCATGGAAACCTGCAACTTCATCCGCGTCAGCGGCGTGCGCAGGTCATGACTGACGCCGGCCAGCATTTCGGTGCGCTCCCGGATGTGGCGGCGGATGCGGTCACGCATGGCCAGGAAGGCCCGGGCCGCGGCGCGAACCTCCTCGGCACCTGCGGGACGGTAGTCGCGGATTTCACGGCCCTTGCCGAAAGCATCGGCGGCCTCGGCAAGGCGCCGGATCGGCTTGATCTGGTTGCGCAGGAACAGCACCGCGATTCCGAGCAGGATGGTCGAGGCTGCGGCCATCCAGATGATGAAAATGTACGTCGTGCTGGAGAAGACCCGGTTTTCCGGTGCCACGACCCGCATCAGTGCGTCGGGCAGCTGCACATAGATGGCAACGGTTTCGTCGCCGCGCTGCGTATCGATCAGGTAGGGCTGGCTCAGGCGCTCGCCCAGTGCCTGCACCAGCATGCGGTCGAGAATCGAATAGAGGCGCGGCGGAGGCAGGTCGGCGGGGAATTTTCCGTCCGGCATAAAGGAGACCTGCAGCTGCAGGCGGTTCTGCATGGCGATCAGCAGGTTGCCGAAGACAATCGGGTCCGGATGGCGGTCGCGCATTTCGATAATGGTGGCAATCTCGCCGGCCAGACCGAGTGCCAGCCGCCGGGTGACCGTGTCCCAGTGGCGTTCATAGAAGATGTAGGTCAGCAGCGCCTGCAGCAGCACAATGGGCGCGAGCAGCAGCAGCAGCCAGCGGCCAAATAGGGTGCGCGGCAGCAGGCGCTTGATCAGGCGCATGGCGGCCTATTCCAGCCAGAGTACATAACCCTCGCCCCAGACGGTCTGCAGATAGCGAGGGTTGCGCGGGTCGCTTTCGATCTTGCGGCGCAGGCGGGTGATCTGCACGTCGACAGCACGGCTTTCGGCAGTGGTGCCAGGTTCGGACAGGGCCGCCCGCGGCACCGTGGCACCGGGCGTGCGACCCAGGATGCGCAGCAGCTGGGCCTCTCCGGTGGTCAGCGGCACGATATGGCCGTCGCGCTTCAGTTCGCCGCGCACCAGATCGAAGGCGAAATCCCCGAACCGTATGATCTGGGTCGGCGGAGCCGGAGCCGGCTGGGCCGCGCGTTTGAGGATCGCGTTGATCCGCAGGGTCAGCTCACGCGGTTCAAAGGGTTTGGGCAGGTAATCATCGGCGCCGGTTTCAAGGCCCCGGATGCGGTCTTCGGCCTCGCCGCGTGCCGTCAGCAGAATGACCGGCACATGGTTCTGGCGCTGTCGCAGCCCGGCAACGAATTCGAAGCCGTCCTGGCCGGGCATCATCACGTCGACCACCAGCAGGTCGAAACTGATGGCGGCCATCTTGGCAGCGGCGTCGCCCGCATCCTCGGCCGTCGTTACCCGGCAGGACTGGCCGGTCAGGAAACGGGCCAGCAGGGTGCGGATGCGCTCGTCGTCATCGACGACAAGGATATGCGGCTCGGCCTGGTCCATGGCGGGCCGCTGGCTCAGCGTCGCTGGATGGCGCGCAGGATGGCCGGCCGGTCCGGTTCGTCGATCAGCCCGGCCAGCACCTTGCGATAGCCGGCCACCGCCTCGGCGCCCGCCTCGCGATAGGCCATGGCAACCTTGGCCTGCTGAACGGCGCTGATCTGGTGCTCGAGGGCCTTGCCGGATTCGGTCAGGAACAGCTGGCGCTGGCGCCGGTCGCGGGTGCCCTGCTGCTGGCGGACGAAGTCGCCCTCGACCAGGGCCGAAAGGACCCGTGACAGGCTCTGCTTGGTGATGCGCAGGATGCCGAGCAGCTCGGCCACGGTGATACCGGGATTGCCGCCGATGAAATGCAGGGCCCGGTGGTGGGCCCGCCCGAAGCCGTAGCGTTCGAGAATCTCGTCCGGCCCCCGGGTGAAATCGCGATAGGCATAGAACAGCAGTTCGATCCCCTGGCGGAGCTCGTCCTCGCGCAGGAACAGGGGGTTAGCCAGCGATTTCAGATCAGTCATGTTCTCTTATATCGCCCAAAGAGATAGCTGCTATCAAGTCGGTCGGCGCGATAGACTGCCGGCAGGGGCAATCGGGCCGTCACGAAAAATATGGCAGTAGTGTTGACATATTTCGATCAGAATGTTACCTGTTGCACCAAGCTTTGGTAATAATAATACCAAACCGTCCGTTTTCGCCAATGGAGCAGACCCATGTCCCTGATCCCGTATGATGACCGCGATGGCTTTATCTGGTTCGACGGTCAGCTGATTCCGTTCCGTGATGCCAAGTTGCATGTGCTGACGCATGCCCTGCATTACGCCTCCTGCGTCTTCGAGGGCGAACGCGCCTATGACGGCGAGGTGTTCCACCTGACCGAACACAGCCAGCGCCTCTGGGATTCGGCCAAGCTGATGGATTTCACGCTGCCTTACTCGGTGGCTGAGATCGACGCGGCAACCCGGGCCGTCGTGGCGGCCAACAAGATGCCGAGCTGCTATGTGCGCCCGGTCGCCTGGCGCGGCTCGGAGATGATGGGCGTGTCGGCCCAGAACAACAAGATCCACGTTGCCATCGCGGTATGGGAATGGCCGAGCTATTTCTCGCCGGAAGCCAAGATGAAGGGCCTGCGTCTGCAGATCAGCGACTGGCGCCGGCCGGCACCGAACACCGCCCCGACCAGGGCGAAGGCCGCGGGACTGTACATGATCTGCACGCTGTCCAAGCACAAGGCCGAGCGCGAGGGCTATCAGGATGCGCTGATGCTCGACTGGCGCGGCCAGATTGCCGAAGCAACCGGCGCCAACATATTTTTCGCCAAGGACGGCAAGCTGCATACGCCGACCCCGGACTGCTTCCTGGACGGCATCACCCGCCGCGCCGTGATTGCCATGGCAAAGGCGCGCGGCATCGAGGTGATCGAGCGGGCGATCCAGCCGGAAGAGATGGCTGGCTTCCAGGAATGTTTCCTGACCGGAACGGCGGCAGAGGTAACCCCGGTTTCCGAAATCGGCCCCTACAAGTTCACGCCGGCGGCGATCTGCAAGCAGCTGCTGGCCGATTTCGACACGGCAACCCGGCAGAAGGCGGCTGCCTGATCCGGAATTCCGCAGGAAACGGATGCGCGGCCGCCGGCTATCCGGCGGCCGTTTGCATGACCGGGCAGTAGAATTCGTACTGGAAACCGCTGACCCGTTCATCGGGCTGCAGCCGCTGGCCGACCAGCCCGCCCAGCAGCATGTCGATCGACTGGCCGTCCGCCGAAAGCGGCAGCAGCAGCGATTCAAAGCCCAGCGAGCGGCCGCTGGGTGCGACGGCGTATTCCCCGACGGCGTAGGCCGGACCATGGGTCTGCAGGGGGATCGAAAAGAACCGTTCGACCTCTTCCGCATTGGTGCCGAACAGGTCCTCGTCGACCAGGCGGCGGGTGGTTTCCTGGCCGAAAGCGCCGACGATGCCGGTGCCGACCAGACGGAACTGGAAGCGCAGCGGCTGGTGCTGGATGTCGATCAGGGAAACGAACTGCAGAAACGGCACCATCTCGTCCGGCTGCAGGTCGTGGCGGGCCGGCAGCCGGCCAAGAAGGCGTTCCTTGGCCTCCCAATAGGCCAGCAGGCCACGCAGCGACTTGCTTCGGATGCGGCTGGACGTCACGGACCGGACCACCTCTACACGCGGGATATGCGGATCAGACGGACTGCTCATTGGAATGCCGACTCGAAGCTATTACGACAAACCTTGGCGGGAGTCAGCTATTGCAGCCCCTACTATGTGTACTCAGGCTGTGCGGTCCCGCATCCCGGCCATGACAACACACGCCAGCACCGTAGTAAACGGATATAAAATTAACCGAAGGTGGTGGATGTGCCGGGCGCCTCAGCGATCCCAGCGAGCCGCCGCGTCATCGTCACTGGTTTTGGCTTCGACCCACCGCCGCGTGGTCCCGTCCTCTTCCAGCTTCCAGAATGGTGCCCTGGTCTTCAGCCAGTCGACCAGGAAGGCCGCCGCTTCAAAGGCCGCCTGCCGGTGGGGCGAGGCGGTGACGACGAGGACGATACGGTCGCCCGGGGCCAGCGGGCCGTGCCGGTGGATGACGAGGCAGGCTTCCAGCGGCCAGCGCTGCCGCGCCTCGGCAACGATGGCCTCAAGCTGGCGTTCGGTCATGCCGGGATAATGCTCCAGCGTCATCCGTGCCGTGCCGGCCTCGCTGCCAGCGGCCGGCGGGGCAAAGTCGCGCACCAGTCCGGTGAAGCTGACCACGGCGCCGATCTGAGTGTTGCCGGCGGCGATCCGGTCGATTTCCGCGCCGGGCTCGAAATCCTCGCGCTGCACCCGGACAGTCATGGTCAGCCCCCGGTGACAGGCGGAAACAGCGCCACTTCGTCGCCCGGCGCGACCGGCTGGTCGGGGGTGGCATAGTCCTGGTTGACGGCGACCCGCACCATTGCCGGATCTGCCAGGGCGGCAGCATGCAGATCGCTGCGCCCGCGCAGCCAGGTGACGAGATCGGCCACCGTGCGAATCTCCGATGGCGGCGTCAGTGTTTCCTCGGCGACACCGACCCGTTCGCGCAGGGCGGCGAAATACAGGATGCGCATGTCAGTCGGCGCCTTTTTCCGCAGGCTGGCCGACCGGCGGCGGGGCGCCGGCCGGTGCCTCCTGCGCCGGCGATGCCGGGTGCGGCTCGGCAGCCATATGGCGCAGGCCGGCCTGCAGATAATCCCATCCGGTATAGAGGGTCAGCACGGCTGCGACCCAGATGCCGATCTCGCCCAGCAGGCGGATCGGAAAGCCTTCCGGGCCGTAATCACCGACGATCAGAATGCCCAGTGCGACCAGCTGTACCGCGGTCTTCCATTTGGCCAGGCGCGAGACCGGCACCTTGACCCGCAGTTCGGCAAGAAACTCGCGCAGGCCGGTAACGGTGATCTCGCGGCACATGATGACGACGGCGGCCAGGCTGGTGATCGTGTCGATGCGCTCGAAGGCGATCAGCATCAGGATGACGGCGGCGACCAGCAGCTTGTCGGCGACCGGGTCAAGGAAGCGGCCGAGATCGGACATCTGGCCCCATTTGCGGGCGAGATAGCCATCGAACCAGTCCGTGATGCCGGCGGCCGCGAACAGGGCCAGCGGCACCCAGGCGCTCCAGGCGCCGGGCAGGAAAAATGCCGCGCAGATTGCCGGAATTGCCAGGATGCGCGAGACGGTCAGGATGTTCGGAAGGCCATTCAGCATCGCCGGCAAGTATCGCATGGCCGGCCAGCCGGTGCCAGAGCCGGACCGGAGGACGGCCGTCACCCGCCGTTAAAGTGATCGTAAATCCGCTGCGCCATTGCATGGCTGACACCGGGTACGGCCTCGAGATCCACGAGGCCCGCCTGCGCCACCGCCTTGGCCGAGCCGAAATGCAGCAGCAGGGCTTTCTTGCGGGCGGCACCGATGCCGGAAATTTCGTCGAGCGGGGAGCGGATCTGGTCCTTCGCCCGTTTTGCCCGGTGCGTGCCGATGGCGAAGCGGTGGGCCTCGTCGCGCAGCCGCTGCAGGAAGAACAGCACCGGATGGCGCGGTTCCAGCATGAAGGGCTCGCGGCCCGGCAGGAAAAACTGCTCGCGGCCGGCATTGCGGTCGGGCCCCTTGGCGATGCCGACCACCGGCACGTCGTCGACCCCCAGTTCGCGCATCACTTCCAGCACGGCGCCCAGCTGGCCTTTGCCGCCATCGATCAGCAGCAGGTCCGGCCAGTCGCCTTCCTCGCGATCGGCGTCTTCCTTCAGCAGGCGCTGGAAGCGGCGGGTCAGCACCTGCTTCATCATGCCGTAATCGTCGCCGGGTTCGACCTCGTCGCCCTTGATATTGAATTTGCGATAGGCGTTCTTGCGCAGGCCTTCCGGTCCGGCGACGATCATCGCGCCGATCGCATGCCGGCCCATGATGTGGCTGTTGTCATAGACCTCGATCCGTTCGGGCGGCGCTTCCAGGCCGAACAGGTCGGCGACGCCCTCCAGCAGCTTGAGCTGGGTACTGGTTTCGGCCAGGCGGCGGCGCAGGGCATCGCGGGCATTGGTGACGGCATACTCGATCAGGTCGCGTTTGGCGCCGCGTTGCGGCTGGTGCAGTTCGATCTTGCGGCCGGCATGCCTGGTCAGGGCCTCCTCGATCAGGGCGGCATTCTCCACCGGGTGGCTGATCAGCACCAGCCGGGCCGGTTCGCGGGCGGCATAGAACTGGCCGATGAAGGCATCCAGCACCTCGCTGGTCTCCGCCTCGCGGGCATGGGCGGGAAAATAGGCGCGGTTGCCGAAATTCTGCCCGGCCCGGAAAAAGAACACCTGCACGCAGACCAGTCCGCCTTCGGCATGCAGGCCGATCACATCGGCATCGCCGATCTCGGCGAGGTTGATGTCCTGTTTCTGGGTAATGTGGGCCAGGGCCCGGATACGGTCGCGCAGATCGGCGGCGGTCTCGAAATCGAGGACTTCGCTGGCGGCCTGCATCCGTTGCTGCCAGCCATCGAGGATGCCGCGGTCGCGCCCCTGCAGGAAATCGCGGGCCTCGTCGACCAGCCGGCCATAATCCGCGGCCGAGATGCGCTGCACGCAGGGGGCCCGGCAGCGTTTGATCTGGTATTGCAGGCAGGGGCGGGTGCGTGCGGCGAATTCGCTGTCGCTGCAGTTGCGCAACGGAAAGGCCCGGGCCAGCGCGTTCAGCATGGTATTGACGGCGCCGGTGGAGGCGAAGGGCCCGAAATAATCCCCGGGGATGTTGCGGGCGCCGCGGTGTTTGGTGATGCGCGGGAAGTCGTGGTCGCGGGCAACCAGGATATAGGGGAAGGATTTGTCGTCCTTCAGCAGCACGTTGAAGGGCGGCTGCAGCTTCTTGATGAGGTTGGCCTCGAGCAGCAGGGCCTCGGCCTCGGTATGGGTGGTGATGACCTCGACGCTCACCACCTGGCGGACCATGCGCAGGATACGGATGCTCAGGCCGGCCGGCTTGGTATAGGCGGCGACCCGCTTGCGCAGGCTGCGGGCCTTGCCGACATACAGGACCGCGCCGGCAGCATCGATCATGCGGTAGACGCCGGGGCCCATCGGCAGGGTCCGCAGATGCCGGGCAATGGCGGTGGCCCCGATCTGACCCGGATGCGGGCTGCCCGGACCGTCCGGCGACTCGTCCTCGATCTCAGTCATGCGCAGAACCATACTCAGAAAAGGTCAATGATTACACGGCGTTGACAAAAGCGTCCCAAGCCTGTGGATAACTTTGTGGGGAAACACCGCATCCAGGGCCGGATTGTATCGTTTCAGAAGCCGCCGCTCGCGGGCACAGTACCCCGTATGGTTTGCAAGCTATTGATTTATAATTTGATTGTACGGTTATGCACAGGCTGCAGCCAATGGTCGGGGCGAATCGGGGCAGGGCGGACGATCCGGGCGCTCCTGTGCACAACCTGTGCCCGCCGGCCGTGCAAAATGGCAGAGTCAAGCGGCAGGCATGGGACGTTCACACAATTCCAGATTGCTTCCTGTTCCGGTCGATCTCAACCCCGACTCCTGCCGCTTCGGCAATTGCCACCGGCTTTTCCACCCGCACGCGGCAGCGTTCCACCCGGGAATCCTCGAGGCAGATGGCGGCAAGGCGTTCCGCGAGGGTTTCCACCAGCTCGACATGGCCGTCGGCCAGCAGGGCCTTTGCCCTGGTCACCAGCTGCTCGTAGCAGACCACCTCGGCATAGCTCTGGGGCGGCCGGCCCGGGGTCTCGGTTACCCAGAGTTCCATATTGATCAGGATTTTCTGGGATTTCTGGCGTTCCTGGGGGTAGATCCCGATCAGGCCATCGAGCAGCAGATCGCGCACAAAAACGCGCCGCAGGGGGCGGCCGGGTTCGGCAATGGCCGGGACCGGGATTTCGGCCCAGGCTGCACGGGCGCGGTCATGGATCGTCATCTCATTCCTCCAGATCCGCAGGATCGGATGACAGCGGGCCGCCGGCCTGCTGCCAGGGCAGGTGCTGGCCGCCATCAAGGGCGATCATCTGGCCCGTGACGGCCGGGGCGTCAAGCAGGAATCCGACCGCTGCGGCAATCTCGCCCGGCTCGGCGCCCCGCTGCAGCGGCGTGGATTTCCACTGGCGGGCGAACTGTTCCGGCGACTGGTGCGGGCTGGGCAGCACCGGGCCGGGCCCGATGGCATTGACCCGGATGCGCGGCGCCAGCGCCATGGCCAGCGTCTGGGTCAGGGTCCACAGCCCGGCCTTGGACACGGTGTAGGAGGCGAAATGCGGGGTCAGGCGCCAGACCCGCATGTCGATAATGTTGACGATGCTGCCCGCCACCCCTTCGGGCAGCTGCGCGGCAAAGGCCTGCGACAGGAAGAAGGGCGCCTTCAGGTTGGTGTCGAGATGGCGGTCCCAGCTGTCTTCAGTCGCCGTCTCGACATGATCGTAATCGAACAGCGAGGCATTGTTGACCAGCACCGACAGCGGGCCCAGCGCGGCCGTGGCCTGCGGCACCAGATTCGCGACCGCATGGTGGTCGGCAAGGTCGGCCTGAACCACGGCGGCGCGACCGCCGCGGGCAACGATGCCGGATACCACCGCTTCGGCTTCGTCGCGCGACCGGTTGCAGTGCACGGCAACGGCCAGTCCGCGGGCCGCCAGCGTTTCGGCGATGGCGCGTCCGATCCGCACGGCGCCGCCGGTGACAAGGGCCGCGGTCATTTCTTGCGACCGCCGCGATAGGTGCGGCGCGAACCGGCCTTGCCGGCGGTCGAGCGTCCCACCGGCCGGATTGCGGCAGCGCCATCCTCGGCAAAGCCGAGCGGTTTCAGTGCCATGCTGCCACCCGGGACTTCCAGTTCGTTCATTTCCAGCCGCTTGATCTCGTCGCGCAGGCGGGCCGCTTCCTCGAATTCGAGATTGCCGGCGGCCTCGCGCATGCGGTTTTCCAGCTCGGCAAGATAGGCCTTCAGATTGTGGCCGACCAGATGACCATCGCGGGCGGCGCCGGCATCCACCGTGTAATGATCCTGCTCGTAGACCGATTGCAGGATGTCGCCGATCTGCTTCTTCACGCTTTCCGGCGTGATGCCGTGCTCGGCATTGTAGGCCATCTGCTTGTTGCGGCGGCGGTCGGTCTCGTCCAGAGCCCGCCGCATGCTGTCGGTGATCTTGTCGGCATAGAGGATGACACGGCCGTCGACATTGCGGGCGGCGCGGCCGATGGTCTGGATCAGCGATGTCTCCGAGCGCAGGAACCCTTCCTTGTCGGCATCGAGGATGGCAACAAGACCGCATTCCGGGATATCGAGGCCTTCGCGCAGCAGGTTGATGCCGATCAGGACATCGAACACGCCCAGCCGCAGATCGCGGATGATCTCGATGCGCTCCAGCGTGTCGATATCGGAATGCAGGTAGCGCACCTTGAGGCCGACCTCGGTCATGTACTCGGTCAGATCCTCGGCCATGCGCTTGGTCAGGGTGGTGACCAGCACGCGGTAACCACGGCGGATCACCTCGCGGCACTCGGCCAGCAGGTCGTCGACCTGGTGCTCGACCGGCCGGATATCGACCGGCGGATCGATCAGGCCGGTCGGGCGGATCACCTGTTCGATGAAGACGCCGCCGGTCCGTTCCAGTTCCCACTTGCCCGGCGTGGCCGAGACGAAGATGGTCTGCGGCCGCAGGCGATCCCATTCCTGGAAGCGCAGCGGCCGGTTGTCGATGCAGGAAGGCAGGCGGAAGCCGTATTCCGCCAGCGTCGCCTTGCGCCTGAAGTCGCCGCGGAACATGCCGCCGATCTGCGGTACCGAGACATGGCTCTCGTCGACGAACAGCAGGGAGTCTTCGGGCAGGTATTCGAACAGGGTCGGCGGCGGCTCGCCTGGCTGGCGCCCGGTCAGGTAACGCGAATAGTTCTCGATGCCGGCACAGGCGCCGGTTGCCGCCATCATCTCGAGGTCGAAGCTGGTGCGCTGTTCCAGACGCTGCGCTTCCACCAGGCGTCCCATCCTGGTCAGCTGATCGAGGCGCAGATGCAGGTCCTTCTTGATGATCTCCATCGCCTGCTGCAGCGTCGGCTTCGGGATCACATAGTGGCTGTTGGCATACAGCCTGACCGTCTTCAGGTCGCCGGTGCGGTGCCCGGTGAGCGGATCGAACTCGGCAATGCTTTCCAGCTCGTCGCCGAACAGCGACAGCCGCCAGGCGCGGTCTTCCATATGGGACGGGAAAATCTCGATGCTGTCGCCCCGCACCCGGAAGGTGCCGCGGGCGAAGGCTGCATCGTTGCGCTTGTACTGCAGGTCGACCAGCCGGCGCAGCAGCTCGTCGCGGGCAATGGCCTGGCCGGCATCCAGCTGCAGGGTCATCGCCGTGTAGGTCTCGACCGAGCCGATACCGTAGATGCAGGACACCGAGGCGACGATGATCACGTCATCACGCTCGAACAGGGCGCGCGTTGCCGAATGCCGCATGCGGTCGATCTGCTCGTTGATCGAGGAATCTTTCTCGATGTATGTGTCGCTGCGCGGCACATAGGCTTCCGGCTGGTAATAGTCGTAATACGAGACGAAGTATTCCACCGCATTGTTGGGGAAAAAGGCCTTCATCTCGCCGTAGAGCTGGGCGGCCAGGGTTTTGTTATGGGCGAGGATCAGGGCCGGCCGGCCGGTGCGGGCGATCACCTGGGCCATGGTAAAGGTCTTGCCGGAGCCGGTGACGCCGAGCAGCACCTGGTCGCGCTCGGCCGCCGTCAGCCCCTCGACCAGCTCGCCGATCGCCTGCGGCTGGTCGCCCCGCGGCTCATAAGGGGCCTGCAGGTCATAGGCGATGCCACCTTCACCCTTGGGCGGGCGATCCGGCCGGTGTGGCGTGAATGCGGGAAAGTTCGCATCCGCGAAACGGTCCGGGTCCTCGATCTCGCGGGCAACGCTGTCTGTTTTCGGGGCCTGACTCATGGCTGCCAATATGGGGTGGCCGGCGCCCCGCGCCAAGCGCCGGAACAGCCCGGCGTCGGGCTTTTGACCGGGGGCCACCGGCTGCTGCCAGCACGCTGTCAGCAGCCGGCCGGGGCTTCCGGGCCGCCGGCGCCTCCGTTATACAGGGCTTCTGGACGGACCCCGCCAGATCCCGCCATAACCGCGTGAAGGGCCATGACCGTAATCGTAACCGGCGGTGCCGGATTTATCGGATCGGCGCTGGTGCGCCGGCTGAATGCCCGGGGGCAGCGGGTGGTGACCATCGACAAGCTGACCTATGCCGGCAATCCGGACAATCTGGCCGGGCTGCCACAGCCGGAGCTGCACCGGTTCGAGCAGGTGGACATCTGCGACCGGGGGGCGATCCGGCGCATCTATGCCGAGACGAAGCCGCAGGCGGTTTACCATCTGGCGGCCGAGAGCCATGTCGACCGTTCGATCGACAGCCCGGCGCCCTTCATCGAGACCAATGTGACCGGTTCGCTCGTCCTGCTGGAAGCGGCGCTCGACCACTGGCGCGGACTGGACGCCACGGCGCAGCGGCAGTTCCGGCATCTGCAGGTTTCAACGGATGAGGTCTATGGCGAACTGGGTGAGACCGGCCTGTTCGGCGAGGACAGCCCCTACAGGCCCAACTCGCCCTATGCGGCCAGCAAGGCGGCGGCCGACCATCTGGCCCGCGCCTTCGGGCGGACCTATGGCCTGCCGGTGCTGGTCACCAACTGCGGCAACAATTACGGGCCGCACCAGTTTCCGGAAAAGCTGGTCCCGCTGACCATCCTGAATGCGCTGGAGGGCAAGGATCTGCCGGTCTATGGCAAGGGCCTGCAGGTGCGCGACTGGATCCATGTCGACGACCATGCCGCGGCCCTGCAGCTGGCGGTCGAGAAGGGCCGCCCGGGCGAGACCTATCTGGTCGGCGCCCGTGGCGAGCAGCGCAATATCGACCTGGTGCACAGGCTCTGCGCCATCCTCGACGCATTGCGGCCGCGCAATGATGGCGTGGGGTATGCGACGCAGATCCGCTTCGTTACAGACCGTCCGGGCCACGATGCCCGCTATGCCATCGAGCCGGCGAAATGCGAGCGCGAACTCGGCTGGCGGCCGGTTTACGACGTCGATGCCGGCATGCGTGCCACCGTGCAGTGGTATCTCGACAACGGCGACTGGTGCCGGCGGGCGACCGAAACCTACGGCCGCCAGCGCATCGGCCTGGGCTAGGCCAGGCTAGGCGGCCGATCTTACCCGGCAGGCAGCCCGCTCAGGCCTGGCCGCGGCGGCTCTGCCACCAGGCCTGGATTTCGCCGACGATGCCACGGCGGAACACCATGACCACCACCACGAAGATGCCGCCCTGGATCACCAGCACCCATTCGCCGATTCCGGCGAGGTAATTCTGCATGGTGATGATCACGCCGGCGCCGACGATCGGCCCGAATACCGTGCCCATGCCGCCGACCAGGGTCATCAGCACCACCTCGCCGGACATCTGCCAGGCGACATCGGTCAGCGAGGCGAGCTGGAACACCACCGCCTTGGTGGCGCCTGCCATGCCGGCCAGTGCCGCCGACAGCACGAAGGCGACCAGCTTGTACTGGTCGACCCGGTAGCCCAGCGAAACGGCGCGCGGCTCGTTCTCGCGGATCGCCTTCAGAATCTGGCCGAACGGCGAATGGATGGTGCGCCAGATCACCAGGAAGCCGAAAGCGAAGATCGCCAGCACGACATAGTAGAGGTTGATGTCGTCGCTGGTATCGATGATGCCGAAAGCGGCGCGGCGCGGAATCGCCTGGATGCCGTCTTCGCCGCCCGTGAACGGCGCCTGTACGCAGAAGAAATAGAACATCTGCGCCAGCGCCAGCGTTACCATCGCGAAATAGATGCCCTGCCGGCGGATCGCCAGGGCGCCGGCCGCCACGCCCAGCAGCGCGGCGCAGGCCGTGCCGGCAAGGATCCCGAATTCCGGCGTCCAGCCCCAGACCTTGACGACATGGCCGCTGATATAGGCGGCGCCGCCGAAGAACATGGCGTGGCCGAAAGACAGCAGGCCGACATAACCGATCAGCAGGTTGAAGGCCAGCGCGAACAGTGCGAAGCACAGCACCTTCATCAGGAAGACGGGGTAGATCAGCATCGGGGCAACGAGGCCGATGGCGATCAGCGCGGCGAAGATCAGCAGGTCGCGGTTCTTGGTCATGGCGCGGATCTCACTTGGGCGTGCCGAACAGGCCGGCCGGCTTCAGCATCAGCACGATGGCCATGATGATGAAAATGACGGTGTTGGAGGCTTCCGGATAGAAGACCTTGGTCAGGCCCTCGATGATGCCGAGCCCGAAGCCGGTGACGATGGCGCCGAGGATCGAGCCCATGCCACCGATCACCACCACGGCGAAAACGATGATGATCAGGTTCGAGCCCATCAGCGGGCTGACATTGTAAGCCGGTGCCGCCAGCACGCCGGCCAGCGCCGCCAGGCCGACGCCGAAGCCATAGGTCAGCGTGATCATGCGCGGCACATTGATGCCGAAAGCCTGCACCAGGTCGGGGCGCTCGGTGGCGGCGCGCAGATACGAGCCGAGCTTGGTGCGTTCGATCATGAACCAGGTGGCGAAGCAGATGATCAGCGAGGCGACGACGATCCAGGCCCGGTAGTTCGGCAGGAACATGAACCCGAGATTGTTGCCACCCGGCAGCGGGTTGGCATAGGGCTGGCCTGACGAGCCGAATTGCTGGCGGAACAGGCCCTCGAAAATCAGGGCGAGGCCGAAGGTCAGCAGCAGGCCGTAGAGATGGTCGAGATGGTATAGGCGTTTCAGGAACAGCCGTTCGACGACGATGCCGGTGGCGCCGACGATGATCGGCGCCAGGATCAGGGCCCCCCAGTAGGGAATGCCGGCCCAGTTGAGCAGCATCCAGGCGCAGAAGGCGCCCATCATGTACTGCGCGCCGTGGGCGAAGTTGATGACATTGAGCAGGCCGAAGATCACCGCCAGCCCGAGACTGAGCATGGCGTAAAACGCCCCGTTGATCAGGCCGAGCAGCAGCTGGCCGAATAGGGCCTGCGGCGGTATGCCGAGCAGTTCGAACATTGCCGGAATGTCCCCTCTTGACGCTTTGTCCCTGTTATCCGCCGGATCGGCAGTCTTTGAGATTGCGGCCGCCGGGCCGCAATCTGCAAGGCTGCGGACCGCCTGCCGGAGCCGCCACGCGGCTC
>NZ_CAXPMC010000006.1:0-15628 GCF_964218355.1 Ferrovibrio sp.
CGCACGGAATCCCAGGCGGCGAGCATCGAGGAGACGGCGGCCTCCATGCACGAGATCACGACAACCGTGAAGCAGAATGCCGACAATGCCCAGGCCGCCAGCCAGCTGGCGGTGGCCGCCCGCGACACCGCGGAAAAGGGCGGCTCGGTCGTCTCGGATGCGGTGGCCGCGGTGACCCAGATCGAGGAAAGCGCGCAGAAGATCAGCGACATCGTCGGCCTGATCGACGAGATCGCCTTCCAGACGAATCTTCTCGCGCTGAATGCCAGCGTGGAAGCGGCGCGGGCGGGCGAGGCCGGCAAGGGCTTTGCGGTGGTGGCGCAGGAAGTGCGGGCTCTCGCCCAGCGCTCGGCCAATGCCAGCAAGGACATCAAGGCGCTGATCGCCACGTCGAATGCCCAGGTGAAGACCGGGGCCAGCCTCGTCAACCAGACCGGCAGCAGCCTCACCGAGATCGTCACCGCGATCAAGAAGGTCTCGGACATCGTCGCCGAGATCGCGGCCGCCTCGCGCGAGCAGGCGACCGGCCTCGACCAGATCAACACGGCTGTCGGCAGCATGGACGAGATGACCCAGCGCAACGCGGCGCTGGTGGAGGAGACCACGGCCGCCGCACAGGCGCTGAGCAGCCAGTCGGTGCAGCTGGCCGACCTGGTCGGCTTCTTCCGCACCGATGTCCAGGCGGCCCGCGCCCCGGCTCAGACGGCAGCAAAGACAGTGGCCAGGACGGCGGCGGAAAAACCCGCCGCCGCGAAGCCGATGCCGAAACCGGCCCCCGCCCCCGCCCCCGCACCGGCGGGCAACGACGACTGGCAGGAATTCTGACGCACCGGATGCCGGCTGCTACAGGTCGTAGCGGCCGGCCCGCTCCGGCTGGTAAACCACCCGGTGCAGGGTGATGCTGCGCGCAACACCGCTGGCGGCATGCCAGGCAATGGTCTGGCCCTCGCGCAGGCCGATCAGCGCGGCACCGACCGGTGTACCGACGGAAAGCTTCGCCAGATCGATATCCGCCTCGGCCGGGTAGACCAGCGTGAGCCAGTGGCTGCGCCGGCTGTGGGCATAGCCGAACAGCAGGTGGCTGCGCATGGTGGCGACATCGCCGGGCATGCAGTCGGACGCAACAATGGCCGCACGACCGATTTCACTGTCGAGCATGTCGGCCACAGCCGGGTGCCGGGGCCGCAGGCGCGCGGCCAGAGCCGACAGCCGTTCGCTGTCGGGTTCGCTCAGCAGGATGGCGGGGCGCGGATCGAGAAACGTCATGAGGCTGTCTCCATGAAGGCGCGGCGGCGCCATCGGCGATGGCGCGCGCGGAAGAATGGGTGACGGACCGGAAAACGGGAGGGCAGAGCCCCGGGGCAGATCAGGCCGCGATGCGGCCGCGCGCCACCGGGGCGCCGTCGCCTGCATGCAGACGACCGGCGCGGGACAGCATCGACAGATGACGGGCGCGGATCATGACAGCCATATAGGATGCGGCCATGGCGGGCGCAAGGCCCGCTGGCCTGCGCGCCCTATTCCGCCGCCCTGCTGTGGCGGTGGCGCAGCAGGCCGATGATCTCGCTGGCCGCCTGCGGGATGTTGGTGCCGGGGCCGTAGATGCCGGCCACGCCGGCCTGGCGCAGGAAGTCGTAATCCTGCGGCGGGATCACGCCGCCGGTGATGACCAGAATGTCCTCGGCGCCCTGCTGTTTCAGTGCGGCGATCAGCTGGGGAACCAGCGTCTTGTGGCCGGCCGCCTGGGACGACACGCCGATCACGTGCACGTCGTTGTCGACGGCGTCCTTCGCGGCTTCCTCCGGCGTCTGGAACAGCGGGCCCACATCCACATCGAAGCCGAGATCGGCAAAGGCCGTGGCGATCACTTTCGCGCCGCGGTCATGGCCGTCCTGGCCGAGCTTGACGACCAGCATGCGCGGGCGGCGGCCTTCCTCGGCGGCGAAGCGGTCGATCTCCTGCTGGATCTTCATGAAGCCCTCGTCATTGGCATAGGCCGCGCCATAGACGCCGGCAATCGAGCGCACGGTGGCCTGGTGGCGCGTGAACACCCGCTCCATGGCATCGGACATCTCGCCCACCGTGACCCGCGCGCGGGCGGCGTTCACACACAGCTCCAGCAGGTTGGCATTGCCCGCCGCGCCTTCCTCGAGCGCGCGGATCGCGGCTTCGGCAGCGGCCTTGTCGCGGGTGTTGCGGATGGTGTTCAGCCGGGTGACCTGCTGTTCGCGCACCCTGGTGTTGTCGACCTCCAGCAGCTCGGGCACATCGCTTTTCGCCGGGCGGTATTTGTTGACGCCGACGATGACATCCTCGCCGCGATCGACCCGGGCCTGGCGGCGCGCGGCGGCCTCCTCGATCTTCAGCTTGGGCATGCCGCTCTCGACCGCCTTGGTCATGCCGCCCATGGCCTCGACTTCCTGGATCAGCGCCCAGGCATGGCTGACCAGCGCATGGGTGAGGGCTTCCACGTAGTAGGACCCGGCCAGCGGATCGACCACCTTGGTCACATACGTCTCTTCCTGGATGATCAGCTGGGTGTTGCGGGCAATGCGCGCCGAGAATTCGGTCGGCAGCGCGATGGCCTCGTCCAGCGCATTGGTGTGCAGCGACTGGGTGCCGCCCAGCACCGCGGCCATGGCCTCGATGGCGGTGCGCACCACGTTGTTGTAGGGGTCCTGTTCCGTGAGCGAGACCCCGGACGTCTGGCAATGCGTGCGCAGCATCGACGAGCCGGCCTTCTTCGGATCGAACTGCTGCATGATCTTCGCCCACAGGAAGCGCGCGGCGCGCAGCTTGGCGATCTCCATGAAGAAATTCATGCCGATGGCGAAGAAGAAGCTGAGCCGCCCGGCGAAGGCATCGACATCGAGGCCCGAGTTAATCGCCGTGCGCACGTATTCGAGGCCATCGGCCAGGGTGAAGGCCAGCTCCTGCACGGCAGTGGCCCCGGCTTCCTGCATGTGATAGCCGGAAATCGAGATCGAGTTGAATTTCGGCATGTTCTGCGCCGTGTAGCCGATGATGTCGGCGATGATCCGCATGCTCGGCGCCGGCGGATAGATATAGGTGTTGCGCACCATGAATTCTTTCAGGATGTCGTTCTGGATCGTTCCCGAAAGCTGCGCGGGCGACACGCCCTGTTCCTCGCCGGCGACGATGTAGCAGGCCAGCACCGGCAGCACGGCGCCGTTCATGGTCATCGACACGCTCATCTTATCCAGCGGAATGCCGTCGAACAGGATCTTC
This sequence comes from Ferrovibrio sp., assembly GCF_964218355.1. Classification (GTDB taxonomy): domain Bacteria; phylum Pseudomonadota; class Alphaproteobacteria; order Ferrovibrionales; family Ferrovibrionaceae; genus Ferrovibrio. Next base: position 3,250 of record NZ_CAXPMC010000006.1, read on the forward strand.
ATGTCCTCGACGCTGTCGATGGCGACGCCGGCCTTGCCGACATCGCCGACCACGCGCGGATGGTCGGAATCGTAGCCGCGATGGGTGGCGAGATCGAAGGCGACCGACACGCCCTGCTGGCCGGCGGCGAGATTCTTGCGGTAGAAGGCGTTGGATTCTTCGGCGGTCGAGAAGCCGGCATATTGCCGGATGGTCCACGGCCGGTTGGCATACATGGTGGCGCGCACGCCGCGGGTGAACGGCGCGAAGCCCGGCTGGCTGCCCAGCAGGGGCACACCCTCCAGTTCCAGCCCCTCGAGATCGGCCTCGGTGTAGAGCGGCTTGATGGCGATGCCTTCCGGGCTGTCCCAGACCAGATCGGCCAGCGGCCGGTCGCCCAGTTCCTTCCGGGCCAGCTTCGCCCAGGCCTCGGGGAAGGTGATGCTCTTATCGTTCTGGGACGTCTCGGTCTTCGACTTCTCGGTCATCGTCTCTGTTCCACCCGGTAACCGCAGCCGGATATCACCATGCTGCGGTGCAATGCCAGTATGATCCGCTTTCCCCGACTGTCAAACTGACGCCCCGGCAAACTGACGCCCCGGCAGACCCGCGACGGTTCCGCCCGGTTCGGGACGGTTCGTGGCGGTTCGCCCGGGTTCCTGGCGGTTCGTGGCGATTCGGAACGGTTCGCCGCGGTTCGCGACGGTTCATTCCGGTTCGTCCGGGGCCAGGGACGGCCAGTTCCGGCCCATTCGCGGCCAATCCGGTGCCAATCGCGACCAATTCGAAGCCAATCCGGGCCGATTGCAGCCAATCAAATCCCGTCCGATCCCGCGTAAACCACTGACTCTTTGTGGTAAACCACTGAAAAGACGGGGCTACAAGAATGTATACAGGACTGGAATGCACGCCAAAGCACCCACTGAACCATCGTGACAAACGGTCTACCGTTTCAGAGGTATGCATCCGAAAGGTGTTAAATCCTACAATATGAATAAAGATGGTACATATGGGTTCGAGGTCAAGCAGGATCTTGGTCAATCGCTCATCATTTCCTGGAAACATCTGTCGACAGATAAGCTTGTACGACTCAACCGCAGGGTTGATGCAAGGAGCGAAAGGACAGTGATAAATTGCAGAAGAAATTTGATCTTGTTGGGGGCGCGGCGTGAAGAAAGAGACTGATACGCCTACTTATCAACGCGGCGAACGGCCGTCGTTGGTGGAAAGCTTCGAAATTGCCGGGCTCTATGATTATCGAAAAATATCACTGGCGTCGCCATATGCCGCGACAATTTTGATTGCTCAGAATGGGTCTGGAAAAACCACCCTATTAGGCGCACTCGATGCATTTCTTAAAGGGCAATTTTCTCGCCTTCGGGACGTACCCTTCCGAAAGATAACATGCAAGTTGCGAGGGGAGTTGCTCCCTTTCGTGCTTCAAAGGGCAGAGCTCGACAAATACATCAACACGTCTGAAAACAGCGAAATAGGCGCCGCTGCTCGACGGTTCGGGGTCGACCCAAGAGATTTACTTCGTGCTTTAGAGAAGCATGACTGGAACAGGCTCGATTACCGTACACTGCGAGAGGATCCTGTCTACGAGCCAATAAGCAAGCATGTTGGCTACAGATACGAGGCAGTACACTCCGCCCTTTCAGAGTTGAAACCCAAGCTTTTTCAGAATTGCCGAGAACTAGGCGCAATATCGTCCAGCCTGCATGCGGCGCTTAGCAACATTGAGGTTTTATACCTTCCAACATACCGCAGGATCGAACTATCGATCAGCGCGGAAACAGACAATGATCAGCGGGAGTCGCTACGACGGCTACGCTCTCAATTCCGTGTAGCCGGCAGCGGCCTATATCCGGCCGACATACAGTTTGGACTTGGCGATATATCGGAGCGGCTACTTGAACTGAATCAACGCATTTTGATTGAGTCGAATCAAGGCTATCGACAAATTACCGCTGATATACTGAGCGAGCTCATCGACAATCCCCTTGAAAATATAATCGTTGATGACCACGCAATCCCGTCAAAAACAGACTTGGAGCTATTCCTCTCACGATTGAAGGAAGTTGGTCGATACGTGGGAAGGTTTCCTGAGCCAATGCCCGTACCGAATATCGAAAAGCTTTATTCAAGCAATGTGCCTGCAGAGTCCAATAAGTTTCTTAGATATTTCCTAGGGAAACTCAACTCTGTAATAAACGCCACACGGGCTATTGAATTGCCCGTGGAAGAATTCGTTCAACGTTGCAATAAGTATCTCTCTGCAACAGATATCAGCACCTCGATAGAAGCCGCACCTTCTCCGGCTGGGCTAGACGGCAAAGTGCTGCACTTGGATCGAAGGTCACTAAAGGTTTATGCGAAGAGCATTTCGACCGGGCGAAGAATTAAACTTGATGCGCTTTCCTCCGGCGAAAAACAGATGGTTTCGCTTTTTGCCAAACTCTTTCTCTTCCCACCACATGAAAAATTGATCCTAATCGATGAGCCAGAACTCTCCCTGTCTCTAGACTGGCAAAGGCACATCCTTTCCGACATCGTCGATGCACCTCTTTGTCGCCAGGTCATTGCCATTACACACTCGCCATTTGTCTTCGACAATGAGCTAGAGCCATTCGCACGAAGCGTCCAACTATCTGTCGACGAGGCCCTTCCCTCCTCCGCGGGGGACGAGGGGGAAAGTGAAATAGATGACTAAGGGCGATGGAGCTGTGGAACCAAGCGTCCTTAAACTCGTAGAAGCTCGAAAAAGGCCCGCAGTCTTGAAACTTCTCTTGGCAGAACTTCGATCCCGTCTGCCTGAAACGCCAGTTTTTGTATTTGAAGGACCAGAGGATAAGCCCATCTATTTCAGTTGGGTTCGTCGAATCCGGAATGACCTCGCATACGAACCCTTTCTTTGCAGAGGGAAAGCGCAAGTCTTCGCACTGAGAGATGCACTACTCCGTGATTTAAATGGACTAAAAGCAGGTGTCTATTATTTCGTTGATAGAGACTTCGACGAGATGATGGGCAATGAGCCCGATAATAGTATTTTTATGACAGATAGGTACTCAACCGAGAACTACTTAGTCTGCGAGGAGGTTTTAGAGGAGATACTAAAGAACGAGCTTCATTGCCACGGCAGGCCAGACATTCGGCAAGCAATCATCAGTCGATTTACAAAATTATACGATGAATTTTTGGAGGTAACACGAGAGGTTAACTGTCGGCTGTATGTTGCGAAACAATGCGGGGGGAAATTGGCACGACGAAAGCCGGAGAAATTGCGTGAGCTTGCTAATGCGGGAATTAATCAGATTTCGCCGCCAGAACTCACAGCAGAAGAAACTATTGTGTATCGCGAAGAACCGGCCCCAGAGCAGCGTGATGCGGCAATAGCAGCGTTTGGATTACTGAACCCTAGGCTTCATTATCGTGGGAAGTTTGCGTTCATTTTCTTTCAATGGTGGTTAAGCCAATTGGTCAATGACTATTCCTCCGATCGAACTCTATTCCAATCTTTGGACGCCCAAGAAGGTGCGCGTCACGCAGATATTTCAAGCCTGGGATTGCTCGCATCCAAGTCTCCAATGCCAATTGATCTTGAAGAATTTATTCACAACGTCCATGCACCTCTAAACAATCAACAACAAGAACTGCTTCAATGAAGTCGAGATTAAGATGTGAGGTTCTCTCTGAGCAATTCGCAATCGTACGCCTAGTGGCTCTTATTAGGGCGCGGCGAATACTCTTATGAAGATTGACTATTGTTCTGTTCGCGCTTCCCTAAGCGCTTGAGCGGCTGCATCATACTCTGCTAGCCAGTCGCTTCTTCCCCCATACACCCTCCGTTCCCTTCCTCCGCCCGCAGGTTCCGTCCACGCCGGCCGTGAGTCAGGATCGGATGCCCCCATTCTGAACGGACCAGCCAGTCATGCGCCGCGCCTGCCTGTCTTCTTATTCTCTCGCACTGCTCGCCCTGCTGCTGCCAGCCGCCCTCGCCGCCGCCGTCTCGTCCGCTGCCCATGCCGCCGGCCTGCGGCTGGTGGAGATTCCGGCCGCCGGCGACGCGCCGGCCATCGAGGCCGCGGTCTGGTCGCCCTGCGCGACCGCACCCGGCAGCATACCGCTCGGTATCGTGCAGATCGGCCCCTTCGCCCTGCCGGCCACACGCGACTGCCCGGTGGCGGGCAGCGATCTGCCGCTGGTGGTGATCTCGCATGGCTATGGCGGCAGTTTCCTCGGCCATCACGACACCGCCGCGGCGCTGGCGGCGGCCGGCTTCGTGGTCGCCGCCCTCAATCATCCCGGCGACAATGCCCGCGAGCGCGCCCGCGCCGGCGACCGCGCGGTCTTCGTCTCGCGGCCCCGGGATATCGGCCGGCTGGTCGATTACATGCTGGGCGACTATGCCGAAGCCGCGAAGATCGATGCCGCGCGCATCGGCATGTTCGGCTTTTCGCGCGGCGGCTATACCACGCTGGCCGTGGCCGGCGGCCGGCCGGATTTCCTGCGCGCCGGCCTGCCCTGCCCCGATCCGCAGGCGCCGCTCTGCCGCCAGATGCGCGACCCGCAGCAGGCGGTGCTGCCGGCCCTGCCGCCGGATGCACGCATCCGCGCCGCGGTGATCGCCGATCCGCTGAATGCCTTTCCCGGGCGCGACAGCCTGCAGGACGTGCGGCTGCCGCTGCAGGTCTGGGCCTCGGAACAGGGCGGCCAGGGCGTCGAGCCGGCGCGCGTTGCCGCCCTGCAGCAGGACCTGCCGGTGAAGCCGGATTTCCGCATCGTGCGCGGCGCGGCGCATTTCGCCTTCCTCGCGCCCTGCCCGGCGGATCTGGCGGCGCGGCTGCCCGAATTATGCGTCGACGCACCGGGCTTCGACCGCGTGGCGTTTCACCGCGACTTCAATGCGGCGGTGACGGCGTTTTTCCGCCAGCATCTCGGCGGCGGCTGATCCGCCCGGCTGGTCCGTGGCGGCTGATCTGCGGCGGGTTGCGCGCCGGCGGGGCGGCCGGGCGCAGGGCGACGCGCGCCCGGTCGGTACCCGGCAACCTGTACCGCACAGGCCGACGGCGCTATAACCCCGCCCATGCCTGACAGCATCACCATCCGCCGGTACCGCGACGCCGATGCCGAGGCCCTGGCGCAGATCTATCTGCGCGCCGTGCAGCAGACCGGGCCGCGCGACTACACGCCGGCGCAGGTGGCGGCCTGGGCGTCGCTGGCGCCCGACGCCGCCCGCATCCGGCTGCTCAACGGCGATGGCCGCGAGACCTTCGTGGCCGCGGCGGCCGCCGGCGCGCCGCTGGGTTTCACCGATCTCGAAGCCGACGGCCATGTGAATTTTCTCTACGGCGCGCCGGAGGCGGCCGGGCGCGGCGTCGCCGCGGCCCTGACCGATGCACTGGAGGCCCGCGCCCGGGTGCGCGGCATGGCGCGGCTGCATGTGGAGGCGAGCGCGGCGGCGCGGCGCTTCTACCTGAAGCGCGGATGGCACGAACTGGCGCGGCGCGATTTCGAGGTCGCCGGCATCGCCATCCACAATTACGCCATGGCGCTGCAGCTCTAGCCCGTCATCCCCCCGCCGCCGGCCGCACCAATTTCGGCCGCTGGGTTCCCGGCGTGCTGGCGCATGGACAACCGGGCCCGCACGCCGGCGGGTTGCGCGCCGGCGGGGCGGCCGGGCTATACTCGCCGCCGCACCCGAGCCGCCGCATCATGCCGAAACCCGCCCGCGCAAAGCCATCCGCAAAAAGACCCGCCGCAAAGAAGGCGCCGGCAAAGACAACCGCCGCCTGGCCGCGGCTGCGGCTGCGCGTGCATCTGGCCGAGGATGCGATGCTGGGCCCGGGCAAGGCCGACCTGCTGGAGGGCATCGCCGAGACCGGCTCGATCGCCGCCGCCGGGCGGCGCATGGGCATGAGCTACAAGCGGGCCTGGCAGCTGACCGAAACCCTGAACGGCTTCTTCGCCGCGCCGCTGGTGACGGCGGCCACCGGCGGGGCGCGGGGCGGCGGCGCCGCGCTGACCCCGCTGGGCCGCGAGGTGCTGGCGCGCTTCCGCCGCATGGAGGCGGCCACCCTGAAGGCCTGCGCCGCCGAGATCCGCGCCCTGCAGCGCAGACGGCCGCCGCGATAACCCGCCACACCTGACCTGCCGTACCTGACAGCCGCCCCGGACCCCGCCCATGCAATACCGCTTCACGGCCGCGCTCTGGCGCCATACCGGCGCCGCCGCCTGGCATTTCATCACCCTGCCGAAGCCGCAATCCGATGCCATCCGCGCCCTGTTTGCCGCCGATGCCCGTGCCTGGGGCAGCCTGCCGGTGCGGGCCGCCATCGGCGGCGTCCGCTGGCAGACCTCGCTGTTCCCCGACCGCAAGGCCGGCGCCTATCTGCTGCCGGTGAAGGCGGCGGTGCGGCGGCAGGCGGGCATCGGCGACGGCGACAGCGTGCCGGTGACGCTGGACCTGCGCCCCTAGGCCAGCCCTCTCACCCGGGCCGGCCCCCGGTTATTGAGCCGCGCGGCATCGGGCGGCTATACTCGGACAACGAAAAAACGGGAGTCCTCCCCCGATGTCCGCCGCCCGCATCGATCCCGGCCTGCCGGCCTGGGCCGTGTCGCTTGCCGAAAGCCTGGTTGCCGAGACCGCCTTCCACCAGTGGGCGGGGCTGCGGCTGCTGGCGCTGGCGCCGGGCATGGCGGAAGTGGGCTTCACCGCCGAGGGGGCGATGCTGGTCTTCGGCAGATACGTGCATGGCGGCGTGCTGAACGGCCTGCTGGAACCGCCGGGGCTGCTGGCCATGCTGGGCGACATGCAGGAAAGCGAAACCGCGATGACGGTCGACATCCATGTGCAGCATATCCGCTCGGTGCTGGCCGGCGAGGCCGTCACCATGACCGGCCGGCTGCTGAAACGCGGCCGCAGCACCGCCTTCTGCGCCGTCGAGGCCCGGGTGGGCGGCGCGGTCTGCACCGCCGCCCGCATCACCAAGACCATCCAGAACAAGGCAGGCTGACGACGTGACCGATCTGAAAACCGCCCAGAAAGGCCGCGTGCTCTGCGTTCTCGGCCCGACCAATACCGGCAAGACCCATCTGGCCGTCGAACGCCTGCTGGCCCATCGCAGCGGCATCATCGGCCTGCCCCTGCGGCTGCTGGCCCGCGAGGTCTATGACCGCGCGGTGGCGATCAAGGGCCCCAACCACGTGGCCCTGGTCACCGGCGAGGAGAAGATCGTCCCGCGCGGGGCGCAGTGGTTCGTCTGCACCGTGGAGGCGATGCCGCTGGACCGGGCTTACGATTTCCTCGCCGTCGACGAGATCCAGCTCTGCGCCGATGCCGAGCGCGGCCATGTCTTCACGGATCGCCTGCTGCAGGCGCGCGGCAGCGAGGAAACCATGTTCCTCGGCGCCGATACCGCGCGCGGCCTGGTGCGCCGGCTGGTGCCCGGCGCCGAGTTCATCGCCCGGCCGCGGCTGTCGCAGCTTTCTTACGCCGGATCGAAGAAACTCTCGCGGCTGCCGAAACGCTCGGCCGTGGTCGCCTTCTCGGCCGGCGACGTCTATGCCATCGCCGAGGCGCTGCGGCGCCAGCGCGGCGGCGCCGCCGTGGTGCTGGGCGCGCTCAGCCCGCGCGCCCGCAACGCCCAGGTGGCCCTGTTCCAGAACCGCGATGTCGACGTGATGGTGGCCACCGACGCCATCGGCATGGGCCTCAATCTCGATATCGAGCATCTGGCCTTTGCCGAGCTGTCGAAATTCGACGGGGTGGGCATGCGGCCGCTGACCCCGGCCGAGACCGGGCAGATCGCCGGCCGCGCCGGCCGCCACCTGCGCAACGGCACCTTCGGCACCACCACAAATCCGAATGGGGGCGACTGCGCGCCGCTCGATCCCGACCTGATCGAGCGCATCGAGAACCACCGCTACGAGCCGCTGCAGGCGGCGCGCTGGCGCAATCCCGACCTCGATTTCAGCAGCGTCGATGCGCTGGCCGCGGCGCTGGACGTGCCGCCGCCGCGCGAGGGCCTGGTGCGCGGCCGCGAGGCCGATGACAGCCTCAGCCTGCAGGTGCTGCGCCAGGATGCCGCCGTGCTGGAGCGCGCCACCGGCCATGAGCGCGTGACGCTGCTGTGGCAGGTCTGCGGGATTCCCGATTTCGCCAAGGCGATGCATGACAGCCATGGCCGCCTGCTGGCGCAGATCTACACCCATCTGTGCGACGGCAACGGCCGGCTGCCGGCCGACTGGGTGGGCGGGCATCTGAAACGCATCGACGTCACCGATGGCGATATCGACACCCTGGCCACCCGGCTCGCCCATATCCGCACCTGGACGTATATCGCCCATAAAGGCGCCTGGCTGGACGATGCCCGCGGCTGGCAGGAGAAGACCCGCGCCATCGAGGACCGGCTGTCGGACGCCCTGCACGAGCGGCTGACCCAGCGTTTCGTCGACCGCCGCACCTCGGTGCTGACCCGCGGCCTGACCGAAGATCCGGCCCTGCTCGACGTGCAGCTGGGGGAAGACGACGCGCTGACCGTGGGCGGCGAGATCATCGGCCATGTCACCGGCCTGCGCTTCCGCCCGGTCGGCCACGATTCCGTCGACCAGCGCCGCATCATCCGCCAGGCGGCGATCCGCGTGCTGGGACCCGCCCTGCAGGACCGCGCCGCCGCCATCCTGCAGCTGCCGGATGCGGCCTTTTCGCTGTCGCCCGAGGGCGGCGTGATGCTGACCGGACCGGAGAAGGACAGCGTGGCGCTGGCCGTGCTGGCGAAAGGCGCCGACATGCTGACGCCGAAGCTCAATCTTCTCGCCGACGACCTGCTGCCCGCCGACAGCCGCCGGGCGCTGGAGGAAAAACTCGGCGACTGGCTGCGGCGCTATCTGCGCCAGAATCTCGGCGATCTCTACCGGCTGAAGGATGCCGAGCTGAAATTCGCCGCCCGCGGCATCGCCTTCCAGCTGGCGGAGACTCTCGGCGCGCTGAAGCGCGACGATGTCGCCGACCTCGTGCGCGGCATGGGCCAGGCCGAACGGCATCCGCTGCGCAAGATGGGCGTGCAGTTCGGCGAGATGCATATCCTGCTGCCGAAGCTGCTGAAGCCGAAGCCGACCCAGCTGAAGACCCTGCTGTGGGCGGTGCATGAGGGCCGCGAGCCGGAAGCGCCGCCGACGCCGGGCCTGACCTCGCTGCCGGTGCTGGAATGGCGCGACGATCGTTGGTGGCTGGCCGCCGGCTTCCTGCGCGCCGGCCGCCATGCCTTCCGCCTCGACGTGGTGCAGCGCATCGCGGAAGGGGCAAGGCAGGCCGAACAGGCCGCGCGCCAGAAGCCGGCCAGGCCTGAAGGGCGGCGGGACGATGCGAAGCCGCAGCCGGCTCAGTCCGCTGCGGAGACCGTGGCGGAAACCGTGATCGAGAATCCTGCACTGGACGCCGCGCCGGCGCATGCGGAAACCGGCGAGCATATCGAGCAGCCGGTGGAAGCCGCGGCCGAAGCGCCGGCGCCGGTGCTGGCCGTTGAGGTCGCAGCCGAAATACCGGCAGCCGAACCGCCGAAGCCGAAAAAGCGTCTCGGTCCGCCGGGCAGTTTCCTGCCGGATACGGCGTGGATGAATCTCGCCGGCTGCGGTCCCGACGAGCTGCACCGGCTGCTCTGGGCTTTGGGCTACAAGCCGCTGGAGGCGAAGGACCCCGACAGCGGCGACAAGGTCACGCTGTATGTCCGTTCGCACAAGGCCATCGTGGCGAAACGCCAGCGCGAGACCGAGAAGCGCCGCGAGGACCAGGCCAAGATGGTCGACAGCCCCTTCGCCAAACTCGCCGCCCTGAAGGCGAAACGGTAGGCGGCGGACGGACATGACCGCCGACCTGCCAGCCGGGATCGGCCCCCATGACGGCCGCGAACTCGACCTGATGCTGGCCGGCCGCAAGCCGCTGGCCATGTTCTACGATGTGGTGCCGGCCTCCATCGAGCTGCCGGAAGCCGATTTCGCGCCACATGTCGCCAGCGGCCGCCTGATCCGCCGGGAGGAAATCTATCCGGGCCGCAGCGGCAGCCAGCCGTTGCGCTACATCTATTACGCCCTGCCGGCCGAAGCGCCGCGGATCGACCGCCTGCATACGATCAATGCCGCGATCCACGGCGGCGCCCGCAAGGCAACGGAAGCCGACGACATCGAGATCGGCCGCCTGCTCGGCTACAGCGAGGCGGAGATTGCGGCGTATGTCGAACACGGGCGCAGGCTGCGCCGGCGGCTGGGTCAGCTGTAGAGCTTGCTCCAGCAATCGGGGCAGAGCTTGCCCTTCGACCCACCATGCCAGGCCCCGCAGCTGATGCAGCGGAAGGTCGGCGCCTTGGTCGCCAGATTCTCCTGCATATGCTGCTCGGTTTCGCCGCCGGGCTTCATGATCCCGTCGACCTGCAGACCATGATCCCGCTGGTACTGCCGGATACCATCGAACAGCGGGCGGTCAGGAAACGGGGTCAGGCCGTAATCCGGAACGGGATAATAGCCATTCATATTCAGCGTCTGCTTGACGACCCAGACATCGTCGGGATCTGCCGGCCGATCCGGCCCCGCTGACAGAAAAATTGGCTACGGGGTATGCCGCCGCTATTCCGCCGCCGCGTCGTTGGCGGGGCGGGCCTTGGCCGGTTCGGCGCGCAGGTCGATGGTCACCGTGGTGCCCAGATTGGGCGTCGAATCGACGGTGATGCCGCCGTTATGCAGGGCGCAGAGCCGCCGCGCGATCGCCAGCCCCAGCCCGGTGCCGCCATGCAGCCGGGCCAGGCTGCCTTCCGACTGCCAGAACAGGTCGAAGACGCGGCCCAGATGGTCGGGCTGGATGCCGATGCCGGTGTCGCCGACGGTGACGCGCAGCCCGTCGGGCCCGAGCGGCAGCGCCGCCACGTCGACGCGGCCGCCGGCATGATTGAACTTGATCGCGTTGCCGATCACCTGGGTCAGCACGTCGCGCAGGATCGCCGCATCCAGCCGGCGCAGGCCGAGCCCCTCGTCGCAGGCGAAGGCCAGCGTGATCCCGTTGCGCCGCGCCGTTTCGGCCAGGCCGTCGACCACGGCGGCGATTTCCTGGGCCGGCTGCAGCGGCTCGGTGGCCAGCCGGCGCTTGCCGCTGTCGATGCGCACCACTTCCAGCACGCGGTCGACGATGGCCAGCAGGTCGCTGCCGGCCTGGTGGATTTCCTGGGCATAGTCGACATAGCGCGGCGGCGCATTGCCGGCCATCTGGCGCATGATGATCTCGGAAAAGCCGAGCACGGCATTCAGCGGCGTGCGCAGCTCGTGGCTCATCGTGGCCAGGAACGTGGTCTTGGCCTGGCTGGCCGCCTCGGCGGCCGCCAGCGCGGCATCGCGGGCGATCTCATTGCGCTTGGCGTCATCGACATCCTGCAGCACGGCGAAGATCCGTGCGGCGGCGCCACTGCCCTCGATGCGGGCGGCGGTGCGGTACCAGCGATAGCCGCCGTCGCGGCCGCGCAGCCGGCAGTCGAAGACCTGGCCGCCCTCGCGCATCAGCCGCTCCATCGCCGCCACATAGCCCTCGCGGTCGTCGGGATGCACCAGCTCGGTCTCGATCACCTGGCGGTCGGCCCGCTTGCTGGTGGTGATCTCCTCGAGGCCGTGGCCGGTCCAGTCCACCCGGGTCATCGCCGCATCGGCGGTCAGGAAGCCGATGCGGGCGACCCGGTGGCTCTCTGCCAGCAGGGCGGCCTGGCGGCGGGCCTCGTCGAGCAGGCCGTCGCGCTCGGCCGAACGGGCCCGCAGCTCGTCGACCCAGCGCGCCCAGCCGAGAATGCCGGCGGCAACCAGGAACAGGCCGGCGCCATAGACCAGGGCGGTCATCCAGAAGACCAGGCCCGGCAGGCCGAACAGGACGCCGGCCACTTCCGTCGCCGAGGCCGCCAGCACCAGCAGCAGGCCCCAGATGATGGGGCCGAATTTCGAATCCGCGCCGAGCCGGGCGCGCACCACCAGCAGCACCGCGAAGAGCAGCGCCACCGCCGCCGTGCGCGCCATCCCCGCGCCGGCGAAATGCCAGAAATCCCCCAGGCTCATGGGGAAATCCTACCCCCGCGCGGGCCCGGCTGAACAGTCCGCAAAACGGCGGAGTGGCCAGGGAGTGGCGGATTCCGGCCGGAATGCCGCGAAAACGGGCAGCCGCCGGCCGGACCCGATGCCTATGCCAGCGACCCCCTGGCACGGGGGGCCGGCGCTGACAGCTTGAAAAAGCCGACCACCCGGGCGAGCTCGCCGGCCTGGTTGCTGAGCGCCTGGGCCGAGGCCGAGGTCTCCTCCACCAGGGCGCCGTTGCGCTGGGTCATCTCGTCCATGCTGCCGACAGCCGTGTTGATCTGGTCGAGCCCGGTGGCCT
>NZ_CAXPMC010000007.1:0-155693 GCF_964218355.1 Ferrovibrio sp.
CCCGCGGCAATCGCCGCGGGCGTTTCTGATTCCGTATCCCGGGCCCGCGGCAATCGCCGCGGGCGTTTCTGATTCCGCATCCCGCGCGGCCCGTTTTGCGCCGCAAGAGAAAGGTCAGCAGGGTTGACGTAACGTCAATTCCCGCATGCAGCCCCGCGGTATCCGCGCTAGTGTTGCCCTGTAAAACAAAACAAACGGGGAGGTTCGCATGCGTAGGGTATCCGTAATCACGGCTGCTGCGGCGGCCGGGCTGGCCGTCACCGCCGGCAGCGTCCAGGCACAGAGCGTGCGCGGCGTCAGCAAGGACGAGATCGTCATCGGCATGCACACCGATCTCAGCGGTGTGGCGGCGTCGTATGGCGTGCATTCGTCCAACGCCATGCGCATGCGCATCGACGAGGTGAACGCCGCCGGCGGCGTACATGGCCGCAAGCTGCGGTTGATCGTCGAGGACAACCAGTACCAGGTGCCGCGTGCGGTGCAGGCCGCCAACAAGCTGATCAACCGCGACCGCATCTTCCTGATGGCCGGATCGCTCGGCACGCCGATGAACAATGCCGTGCTGCCTGACCAGCTGAAGGCCGGGGTGCCGAATTTCTTCCCGCTGACCGCGGCCCGGCAGATGTACCAGCCGTTCCACCGCCTGAAATTTGCCGGCGGTGCCAGCTATTACGACCAGATGCGGGCCGGGCTGAAATGGATGGTGGCCAACAAGGGCAAGAAGAAGATTTGCTCGCTGTACCAGGACACTGATTTCGGCAAGGAGATCTACGACGCCGCGGTCGACCAGACCAAGGCGATGAACATGCCGCTGATCGAGACCGCCACCAACAAGCCGGCGGATACCGATTTCACGGCGCAGATCACCAAGCTGCGCGGGGCCGGCTGCGACCTGATCGCCTCGGGCTCGATCGTCCGCGACGCCATCCTGCCCTATGCCACCGCACGCAAGATGGGCTGGAACGACGTCGATTTCATCGGCCAGTCGGCCAGCTATGACCAGATCGTCGCCGGTGCCAAGGGCAATGTGACGGAAGGCTTCTACACCATGGCCGGCACCATCCTGCCCTACCGCGACACCGCCGCGCCGCATCTGGCCGCCTGGATGGACCGCTACAAGGAGAAGTACAATACCGAGGTGAATATCGGCGCCATCTACGGCTATGCGCTGATGGACCAGGTGGTGATCGGTCTCGATCGCGCCGGCAAGAACCTGACCCTCGACAGCTTCATCAAGGGGATGGAATCGATCCAGGGCTATCGCGACATCTTCGGCGGTCCGGTGGTTTCCTACGGGCCGGACAAGCGGCAGGGCACCGACGAGAGTTTCCTGTTCGTGGTGAAGAACGGCCGCTTCGAGATGGTGGCCGGTCCGGTCAATTACGGCAGCTGACGGCCGCTGGCCGTCCGGCACGAATCCGGGCATGATCCGGAGGCCCGGCTGGCCCTGCCAGCCGGGCCTTTCCGTTTGCGCCGCCCCCGGAAGAAACACAACCATGTCCGCCGCCGTCCCGTACCGTCCCACCGCCAGCATTCCGCTCGGCATCACCTCCATGCTGATGGCTGTGGCCCTGTTCGGCGCCATGGATGCCCTGGTCAAATGGCTCACCGCCGGCTATCCCACCATCCAGATCATGTTTTTCCGCAGCGTCTTCGCGCTGCCGCCGGTGCTGCTGATGGTGGCGCGCGGCCCGCATGGCTTCGGCGCCCTGCGCACCCGCCAGCCGGTCGCCCATGCCACCCGGTCGCTGTTCGGGCTGGGCGCCATGCTGTGCTTCTTCTATTCCTACAGCTTCATGCCGCTGGCCGATGTCACCGCCATCGCCTTCTCGGCGCCGATCTTCATCGCCTTCCTGTCGGTCTGGCTGCTGGGCGAGACGGTCGGGCTGCATCGCTGGTCGGCCATCGTGGTCGGCTTCATCGGCATGCTGGTGATCGTGCGGCCAGGCATGGGCATGCTGCAGAGCGGCGCGCTGGTGGTGGTGGCCGCCACCGCGCTTTACGCACTGGCGATGATCCAGATCCGCAAGCTCGGCCGCACCGAGCCCTCGACCACCATCGCCTTTTATTTCACGCTGTTCTGCCTGGTCTTCACCGGGCTGGTCCTGCCCTGGTTCTGGGTGACGCCGACCCTGGCCGACCTGCCGCTGCTGGCGGGGGTCGGCCTGCTGGGTGGCTGCGCCCAGCTGCTGATGACCCGCGCCTATACCCTGGCGCCGGCCGCCGTGGTGGCGCCGTTCGACTACACCCACATGCTGTGGGCGGTGCTGCTGGGCTGGTATCTGTGGGGCGATTTCCCCGGCCTGCAGGTCTGGATCGGCTGCGCCATCGTGGTCGCCTCCGGCCTCTACATCCTGTACCGCGAGACGGTGCGCGGCGCCGCGGTGCCGAAGATCGCGACGGAATAGGGATCGCGACGGAATAGGGATCGCGGGGGCAGCGCCGCGACGGGGCATGGCCACGACGGGGCAGGGTGCAGATTGTCGGGAAGGGGATTTGGCGCTGGTCGGAGTGAGAGGATTCGAACCTCCGGCCCCTAGCTCCCGAAGCTAGTGCTCTACCAGGCTGAGCTACACTCCGAACCGGCGCGGGCGACTGTATACCCCCTGCAGGTCCGCCCCGCAAGGGCGGCCGGGGGGCGAAAATGGGCCCGGCGCGGGCCGGGCCAAAGGCAGGCCGATCAGGGAGTTACAGCGCGCGGTCGATGGCGAAATCGACCGCCTCGGCCAGCGCCGTGCGGGCCTCGCCGGCGGGGAAGACGGCCAGCGCCTGATGCGCCTTCTGGCCATAGGCCCGGGCCCGGGCCAGGGTCTCGGCGATGGTGCCGTGGCGCTCGATATGGCGCAGGGCCTGCGGCCAGTCGCTGTCGCTCTGGCTGGCCGGGTCCTCGATCACCCGGCGCCAGAACTGGCGCTCGGTCTCGCTGCCCTTGTTGAAGGCCAGCACCACCGGCAGGGTGACCTTGCCTTCGCGGAAATCGTCGCCGGTATTCTTGCCCAGCGTGCCGCCATCCGACGCATAGTCGAGCGCGTCGTCGACCAGCTGGAAGGCGATGCCGAGGAAGCGGCCGTAATCGTCCAGCGCCTGCACCTCCGCCTGCGGGCGGTCGGCGATCACCGCGCCGACCCGGCAGGCGGCGGCGAACAGCGCCGCCGTCTTCGATTCGATCACCTTCAGGTAATCCGCCTCGGTGGAATCCATGTCGTTGGCGGTCATCAGCTGCAGCACCTCGCCCTCGGCGATGATCGCCGAAGCCTCGGCCAGGATGCGCAGCACCTCCAGCGAGCGGGTTTCCACCATCAGCTGGAAGGCGCGGCTGAACAGGAAGTCGCCCACCAGCACCGAGGGCTGGTTGCCCCAGACCATGTTGGCGGTGGCGTTGCCGCGGCGGCGCTCGCTCTCGTCGACCACATCGTCATGCAGCAGGGTGGCGGTATGGATGAATTCGACGCAGGCGGCCAGCAGCACATGGCGGTCGCCGCCATAGCCGCACAGGCTGGCGGCGCCCAGCGTCAGCAGCGGCCGGATGCGCTTGCCGCCGGCGGCGATCAGGTGGCTGGCCAGTTCCGGGATCAGGGTCACGTCGCTGGCCATGCGGCGCAGGATTTCCTGGTTCACGGCCGCCATGTCGTCGGCGACCATGCGGCGCAGGCGTTCGATGCCCGGCTGGCGGCGGTCGGGACCGGCACCATCCCGTTCGTCGGTGGCCGGCTGCTGTTTCGGGGCGGTCTGCACCACGCGGTAAGCCCATCATTGTGTTCGCGGTTACGGCTGGAGCATAGTGGGATGACTAGGCCGGTCAAGCGCCGCCCCGGTTCGCCTGACCATCCTGTGACATGCAAACACCTGTAATTGCGTCCTGATCTCCATATCCCGATGACCGCCGCCGAACATACCCGCGACGCCCTGCTGGGCGGCCGCATCCGGATCGAACAGCCCCGCCGCGGCCAGCGGGCCTCGGCCGATGCGGTGATGCTGGCGGCTGCGGTGCCGGCCCGGCGCGGCCAGCGCGCGCTCGATCTCGGCTGCGGCAGCGGGGTCGGCATGCTCTGCCTGGCGGCGCGGGTGCCGGGCGTCGCCGTCGACGGCGCCGAGATCCAGCCCGACCTGGCCGCGCTCTGCGCCCGCAACATCGCGCTGAACGACATGGCCGACCGCCTGCAGGTGGTTGCGGGCGACATCCGCCGCCGCATCGCCGGCCTGACGCCGAACGGCTATGACCATGTTTTCGCCAACCCGCCCTATTTCGACAGCGCCCGCCACCGGGCCTCGCCCCATGTCGGCCGCGCCACCGCGCGCAGCGAAAGCGGCGCGGCCGACCTGGCCGAGTGGATCGCCGCCATGCTGCGCCATGCGAAGCCGGGCGGCCGGCTGACCCTGATCCACAAGGCCGAACGGCTGGGCGACATCCTGCAGGTGCTGGGAAAGAAGGCGGGCGGGGTGCGCGTCGTGCCGCTGTATTCGAAGGCCGGCCAGCCGGCCAAGCGGATGATCCTGTCGGCCGTGAAGGACAGCCGGGCGCCGCTGCAGCTGGATGCCGGCCTGGTGCTGCACCGGGAGGATGGCAGCTATTTCCCCGACGTGGACGCCATGCTGCGCGAGGGGGCGGCCTTCCCGCGCTGAGGGACCCGGGTCTTGCAGCGGGGACCCCGATCCGTCACCCTGCTGTCATCCACGGATACCCCACCAGCCAGCCCAGCCTGTCACGCCCCGGAATGCTCAAGTTTCTCCTGCTGATTCTCGCGATTCTCGCCGTCTGGTACGGCTATCGCTACGTCAATCGCCCGAAACCGCCGCCGCCGCCGGTGCCGCCGGCCGGAACGAAGCCGGGAACGCCGCCGGAGGCCGCCGCCGCGCCGCGGGCCGAGGACATGGCGGCCTGTGCCGTCTGCGGCACCTATGTGGCGGAATCGACGGCAAAATCCTGCGGCCGAAGCGACTGCCCGTATCCGCCGGCCTGATCCGCCGGCGCGCCGCCCGCCCGCCGCCCGCCAGGCCCCGCAACGGCCCGGAATACGCCGGCCACATGCCTTGACCCCATGGCGGGGGGTGGTTAAGGTCCGGCCCGGTTTTCGACCACCCAACCAACGCAAAGGCGAGAGCGCAGAGGACCTTACGATGGCGCCCACCGGAATCGCCGCGGCTTCGTCGTTTCAGGACCTGATCCTCACGCTTCAGTCCTACTGGTCGCGGCAGGGTTGCATCCTGCTGCAGCCCTATGACATGGAAGTCGGGGCCGGCACCTTCCACCCGGCCACCACGCTGCGCGCGCTGGGTCCGGAGCCGTGGAATGCGGCTTATGTGCAGCCCTCGCGCCGGCCGAAGGACGGCCGCTATGGCGACAACCCGAACCGGCTGCAGCATTACTACCAGTTCCAGGTGATCCTGAAGCCGAGCCCGGAAAACGTGCTCGACCTCTATCTCGGCTCGCTGGCCGCCATCGGCATCGATTCGAAGCGCCACGACATCCGCTTCGTCGAGGATGACTGGGAAAGCCCGACGCTGGGCGCCTGGGGGCTGGGCTGGGAAGTCTGGTGCGACGGCATGGAAGTGACGCAGTTCACGTACTTTCAGCAGGTCGGTGGCTTCGACTGCGATCCGGTCGCCGCCGAGATCACCTACGGCCTCGAACGCCTGGCCATGTATATCCAGGGCAGGAACAGCGTCTACGACCTCGATTTCAACGGCCGCGGCGTGAAATACGGCGAGGTGTTCCACCAGGCCGAACGCGAATTCTCCGCCTACAATTTCGAGCATGCGGATACCGAGCAGCTGTTCCGCCGTTTCGCCGATGTCGAGCGCGAATGCCAGCAGCTGGTTGCCGCCGGGCTGGCGCTGCCGGCCTATGACCAGTGCATGAAGGCCAGCCATACCTTCAACCTGCTGGATGCCCGCGGCGTCATCTCGGTCACCGAGCGCGCCGCCTATATCGGCCGCGTGCGCGCCATGGCCAAGGCCTGCTGCGCCCAGTGGCTGAAGGCGCGCGGCCATAACAGCATCGTCGAAGCGGCCGGGGGCGCCTGAGATGCTGGGCGAACTGCTGCTGGAACTGCATTCCGAAGAGATTCCCGCGCGCATGCAGCAGCGTGCGGCGGAAGACCTCGCGCGCCTGGTCGGCGAGGGGCTGAAGAAGGCCGGCCTGGCTTTCGAGGCCGCCGAGACCTATGTGACGCCGCGCCGGCTGGCGCTGGTGGTGAAGGGGCTGCCGCGCAGCCAGCCCGACCTGCGCGAGGAAAAGAAGGGACCGCGCGTCGGCGCGCCCGATGCCGCCGTGCAGGGCTTCCTGCGCGGTGCCGGCCTCTCCTCGCTCGAACAATGCGAGAAGCGCGATACCGGCAAGGGCGAATTCTGGTTCGCCGTGGTCGAGAAGCAGGGCGCCGCCACGGCCGCCGTGCTGCAGCAGATCCTGCCGGAAGCCCTGGCGGCGCTGCCCTGGCCGAAATCCATGCGCTGGGGCGGCAACGCCCTGCGCTGGGTGCGGCCGCTGCATGCGATCCTCTGCCTGTTCGAGGGGCAGACCGTGCCGTTCCGCTTCGGCCATCTCATCGCCGGCGACAGCACCTGCGGCCACCGCTTCATGGCGCCCGAGCGCTTTGCCGTGCGCGATGCCGCCGATTATCTGCGCCGCCTGCGCGCGGCTTATGTCGAGCCGGATTTCGCCGCCCGCCGCGCCACCGTGCTCAAGGATGCCGCCCATGCCGCCGCCAACGAGGGGCTGGCGCTGGTCGACGATCCCGGCCTGGCCGACGAGGTGACCGGCCTGGTGGAACAGCCGGTGGTGCTGCTGGGCGCGATCCCGCAGGAATACATGGCGGTGCCGCGCGAGGTGCTGACCACCACCATGCGCGCGCACCAGAAGTATTTCGCCCTGAACACGAAGGACGGTGCGCTGGCGCCGCGTTTCGTGATCGTCGCCAACACCCTGACCAACGACGGCGGCAAACAGGTGGTCGCCGGCAACGAGCGCGTGCTGAATGCCCGCCTGTCGGATGCCAAGTTCTTCTGGGACCAGGATCGCCGGGCGACGCTGGAAAGCCGCCTGCCGGCGCTGAAGGACATCGTCTTCCACGCGAAGCTGGGCACCGTGGCGCAGAAGGTGGAGCGCGTCGAGCGGCTGGCCTACGAGATCGCCACTGCCACCGGCGCCGATGCCAAACAGGCGCGCCGCGCCGCCCGGCTGGCCAAGGCCGACCTCGTCACCGGGCTGGTCGGCGAATTCCCGGAGCTGCAGGGCATCATGGGCCGCTATTACGCGCTGCATGACGGCGAGCCCGAGGCGGTCGCCGGCGCCATCGCCCAGCATTATGCGCCGCAGGGCCCGAACGAGGCCTGCCCGTCGGACCCGGTCGCCGTCGCCGTGGCGCTGGCCGACAAGATCGACACGCTGGCCGGCTTCTTCGCCATCGACGAGAAGCCGACCGGCTCGAAGGACCCCTATGCGCTGCGCCGCGCGGCTCTGGGCGTGATCCGGCTGGTGATCGAGAACCGGCTGACCCTGCCGCTGCGCGGGCTGTTCCGCTCGGCCCTGTCGCTGCAGATCGTGCAGGCGGCGGCGGAGCGCAGCCCGGTCGAGGAGCTGATGCAGTTCTTCGTCGACCGCCTGAAGGTGCATCTGCGCGAGCAGGGCGTGCGCCACGACCTGATCGCCGCCGTCTTCGCCAAGGGCGGCGACGACGATCTGGTGCGGGTGCTGGCCAAGGTGGATGCGCTGGCGCGTTTCCTGACCGAGGCCGATGGCGGCAACCTGCTGGTCGCCTACCGCCGCGCCAACAACATCGTGCGCGCCGAGATGAAAAAGACGCCGGACCTGACGCTCGGCGAGGTGGATGGCCACCTGATCGCCGCCGAGGAAGAGAAGGCGCTGGTCGCTGCCCTGGCCGAATTCGGCCGCGAGGCCACGGCCAAGATTCACGACGAGGCGGCCTTCCGTCATTATCTCGCCACGCTGGCGCGGCTGCGGCAGCCGGTTGACGCGTTCTTCGAACGTGTCACCGTGAATGCCGAGGATGCCGCCATCCGCCGCAACCGTCTCAGCCTGCTGTCGGCCGTCGCCGGCAGCATGGACCGCATCGCCGAATTTTCCCAGATCGAGGGGTAAGAAAGCCATGGCCAAGCCGAAGACGAAAGCCGCCAGGACCAAAAAGGCCGCGAAGGCCGCGAAGACGGCTGTCGCCAGGAAGGCCAAAGCCGTGAAGAAGACGGCGAAGGCGGCTGTGAAGAAGGTCGCGAAGAAGGCCGCGAAAAGGGTCGTGAAGAAAGCCGTGAAGGCGGCGGCCGCGAAGCTGCAGAAGGGCAAGCTGGTCTACACCTTCGGCGACGGCCGCGCGGAAGGCCGCGCCGGCATGCGCGAACTGCTGGGTGGCAAGGGTGCCAACCTCGCCGAGATGTCCAATCTCGGCCTGCCGGTGCCGCCGGGTTTCACCATCACCACCGAGGTCTGCACCGCCTATTACGACAACGGCCGCAAATATCCGAAGGATCTTGCCGGCCAGGTCGATGCGGCGCTGGCGAAGGTCGAGAAGCTGGTCGGTGCGAAATTCGGCGATGCGAAGATGCCGCTGCTGGTCTCGGTGCGCTCGGGCGCGCGTGCCTCGATGCCGGGCATGATGGATACCGTGCTCAATCTCGGCCTCAACGATGTCACCGTCGAGGCGCTGGCGCGGCAGTCGGGCAACGAGCGTTTCGCCTGGGACAGCTACCGCCGCTTCATCCAGATGTATTCCGATGTCGTGCTCGGCGTCGGCCACGAGCATTTCGAGGAACTGCTCGAGATGCACAAGGAAGAGCATGGCCTGGTGCTGGATACCGAGCTGAAGGCCGCCGACTGGAAGCACCTGGTTGCCGCCTACAAGAAGAAGGTGGCCGAGGAGCTGGGCCGGCCCTTCCCGCAGGATGTGCGCGACCAGCTGTGGGGCGCCATCGGCGCCGTCTTTTCCAGCTGGATGAACCAGCGCGCCATCACCTACCGCGCCCTGCATCACATCCCGGCCTCGTGGGGCACGGCGGTGAACGTGCAGGCGATGGTGTTCGGCAATATGGGCGAGACGTCGTGCACCGGCGTCGCCTTCACCCGCGATCCGTCCACCGGCGAGAAGACCTATTACGGCGAATACCTGATCAACGCCCAGGGCGAGGATGTCGTTGCCGGCATCCGCACCCCGCAGCAGCTGACCAAGGCCGCGCGGCTGGCGGTCGGCAACCAGCTGCCGTCGATGGAAGAATCGATGCCGCCGACATTCAGGCAGCTAGTCGCGGTGTTCCAGAAGCTGGAAAAGCATTACCGCGACATGCAGGACATCGAATTCACGGTCCAGCAGGGCAAGCTGTGGATGCTGCAGACCCGCTCGGGCAAGCGCACCGCCAAGGCGGCGATCAAGATCGCCGTCGACATGGTGAAGGAGAAGCTGATCGGCCAGGCCGAGGCCGTCTCGCGCATCGATCCGTCCTCACTGGACCAGCTGCTGCATCCGACGCCCGATCCGAAGGCGGAGCGCAAGGTGGTGGCCAAGGGCCTCGCCGCCTCGCCGGGTGCGGCATCCGGCAAGGTGGTGTTCCAGGCCGACGAGGCCGAGAAGATGGCGCAGAAGGGCGAGGCGGTGATTCTCTGCCGCGTCGAGACCTCGCCGGAAGACATCCACGGCATGCATGCCGCGAAAGGCATCCTCACCGCCCGCGGCGGCACCACCAGCCATGCGGCGGTGGTCGCCCGCGGCATGGGCCGGCCCTGCGTGTCCGGCGCCGGCAGCATCCGCATCGACTATGCCGCCAACCGCATGACCTCGGGCGATGTCGTCATCAGCAAGGGTGACGTGATCACCATCGACGGCTCCACCGGCGAGGTGATCCTCGGCCTGATGCCGATGATCGAGCCGCAGCTGTCGGGCGATTTCGGCCTGCTGATGGGCTGGGCCGACAAGCTGCGCAAGCTGAAGGTGCGCACCAATGCCGAAACCCCGGCCGATGCCGAGACGGCGGTGCGCTTCGGCTGCGAAGGCATCGGCCTGTGCCGCACCGAGCACATGTTCTTCGATGCCGACCGCATCACCGCGGTGCGCGAGATGATCCTGTCGCCGGCGGTCGAGGGCCGCCGCAAGGCACTGGCGAAGATCCTGCCGATGCAGCGCGACGACTTCGTCCAGCTGTTCAGGATCATGGCCGGCCGCCCGGTCACCATCCGCCTGCTCGACCCGCCGCTGCACGAATTCCTGCCCAAGACCGATGCCGATTTCGAGGCGGTCGCCCGCGGCACCGGCCTCAGCGTCGATGCCCTGCGCGAGCGCAAGAAGGCGCTGGAGGAGACCAACCCGATGCTGGGGCATCGCGGCTGCCGTCTCGGCATCAGCTATCCGGAAATCTACGAGATGCAGGCGCGCGCCATCTTCGAGGCGGCGGTGCTGGTCTCGAAGTCCGGCGGCAAGCCGGTCGAGCCGGAGGTGATGATCCCGCTGGTCGCCACCAAGGCCGAGATCGACATCCTGAAGGGCAAGGTCGATGCGGTTGCCGCCGCCGTGTTCAAGGAACAGGGCCGCAAGGTGAAATACCTGGTCGGCACCATGATCGAACTGCCGCGCGCCGCCCTGCGCGCCGCCGAGATCGCGCAGACCGCCGAGTTCTTCTCGTTCGGCACCAACGACCTGACCCAGACCACGCTGGGCATCAGCCGCGACGATTCGGCCCTGTTCATGGAAGACTATCTGAAGGCCGGCATCTTCGAGCGCGATCCCTTCGTCAGCATCGACCAGGCCGGCGTCGGCGAGCTGGTGCAGCTGGCCGCCCAGCGCGGCCGCGATGCCCGCAAGGGGATCAAGCTGGGCATCTGCGGCGAGCATGGCGGCGACCCGTCGTCGGTGCGCTTCTGCCACAATGCCGGCCTCGATTATGTCTCCTGCTCGCCCTACCGGGTGCCGATCGCCCGACTGGCCGCCGCGCAGGCGGCGATCAGCGAGGAGCAGGCCAGCGAGGCCTGAGCCCCGCCCGCGGTTCACGCAACAGTGAAGCGGCGCCGGATCATCCCGGCGCCGCTTTCGTTTTTGTTATTTGTCCGGCCGGGCCGGATCGGGCAGGGTGCCGCCATGCTGTCTCCCGCCATCCTGCCCTGGACCGAACGCAACGGCGCGGTCTCGCCGCTGCGGCTGCTCGGTTTCCTGCTGCTCTGCCTGCCCGCCGCCGGGATCGCCTGGCAGGCGGGTGCCGGCATGCTGGGGCCGCGCCCCTATGACGAGGCCCTGCACCAGGCCGGCCTGTGGGCGGTGCGGCTGCTGCTGGTGGTGCTGGCGGTCACGCCGCTGCGCCGGCTGCTGCGCTGGCCGCGGCTGCTGGTGCTGCGCCGGCAGATCGGCGTCGCCGTGATGGGCTATGCCCTGCTGCATCTGGCGCTCTATGCCGGCGATCAGGCCTGGAACCTGGCCAGGGTGGCCACCGAGATCGCCACCCGGATCTACCTGGTGATCGGTTTCGTCGCGCTCTGCGGCCTGGTCGCGCTCGGCGTCACCTCCGCCGATGGCATGATCCGCCGCCTCGGCGCCCGCCGCTGGCAGGCCCTGCACCGGATCGTCTATGTCATCGGCGTGCTGGCGCTGGTGCATTTCCTGCTGCAGAGCAAGCGCGACATGGCCACGCCGATTCTCTATCTCGGTCTGCTGGCCTGGCTGCTGGGCTATCGTGCCGCCCATGCGCTGAAGATGATGGAGCGGCCGTGGCAGCTGCTGCCGCTGGCCCTGCTGGCCGGGCTGGCGACGGCCGGGATCGAATATGGCTGGTATGCGCTGTTCACCCAGATTCCGGCCGGCCGGGTGCTGGCCGCCAATCTCGATTTCGCCTTCCGCATCGCGCCGGCCTGGTGGGTGGCCGCTGCCGGCCTTGTCATGGCGCTGCTGGCCTGGCTGCGCGGGCAGCGGGATGCACGCCGCCGGCTGGTGCCGGCCTGACGGCGGCCATTCCCTATTCGACGACGATGCGCGGTCCGGCCTGGGCCGGTGCCGCCGCCAGCTTTGCCGCCACCTTTTCCGCGATGGCCAGGTAGGCCTTCGCCTCGTCGCTGCCGGGCTGGCTGGCGACGATCGGCGTGCCGCCGTCGGAGGTTTCGCGGATCGCCATGTTCAGCGGCAGTTCGCCGAGGAAATCGACGCCCAGTTCGCCGGCAGTGCGCCGGGCGCCGCCATGGGAGAAGATGTCGCTGCGGTGGCCGCAATTCGGGCAGCAGAAATAGCTCATGTTCTCGATGATGCCGAAGACCGGCACATCGACGCGGCGGAACATGTTCAGGCCCTTGCGGGCATCCAGCAGGGCGATGTCCTGCGGCGTCGAGACGATCACCGCACCGGCCAGCGGCACGCGCTGGGCCATGGTCAGCTGGGCATCGCCGGTGCCCGGCGGCAGGTCGACCACCAGCACGTCCAGCTCGCCCCAGGCGACATCGCGCAGCATCTGTTCCAGCGCGCTCATCACCATCGGCCCGCGCCAGATCATCGGCGTGTCCTCGGCCACCATGTAGCCCATCGACATGGTGGGAATGCCCCAGCCGCGCATCGGCAGCAGCCGCTTGCCGTCGGGCGATTCAGGTTTGCCGCTGATCCCCATCATGCGCGGCACCGAGGGGCCGTAGATGTCGGCATCCAGCAGGCCGGCCTTCAGGCCCAGCGTCTGCAGGGCGAGGGCGAGGTTGACCGCCGTGGTCGACTTGCCGACGCCGCCCTTGCCCGAGGCGACCGCGATCACCGAGCGGATGCCCGGAATGGCCGGCTTCTGGCCGACCTGTGGCGGGCCCCCGGGCGTGCTGTCGGCAGCATTTCCGGCCGGCCGGCCATGGCCATGCCCGCCATGGCTGTGGGTATGCGCCGGAGACGGAGCATTCCGGGTGCCAGGTGCCCGCTCGGCGGTCATCACCACCGTGGCCGAGGTCACCCCGGGCAGGGCCGCCGCCGCCTGTTCGCAGGCCTTGCGCAGGGGTTCCAGGGCGGTGCCGGCCGCGGGATCGACCTCCAGAACGAAGCCGACATTGCTGCCTTTCACCACCAGACCGCTGATCATGCCCAGTTCGACCACATTCCGGCCATGATCTGTGGCCACAACTTTGCGCAATGCGTCGAGAACTTGCGCCTCAGTTACCCCGGTCATGCTTGAAATCCCTGTAAACGTTCCAATATTGTCGGCTGTTATCTGTTGAGAGGCAGGATCGGCCAGCTGCTGATATATCGCGGCGGGCCGGACCGGGCAATTCGCCGGACCGGCGGCAGGCATCCCGGGAACGGAATATCGGGGCGGCCAGGCGGCGCATCCCGGCAGCACACAAGCCCGTCAGAAAACGGGCGCCAGCGAAAGAGGACGGAAAAGGATGCCCTGGAGCAATCAAGGTGGGGGTTGGCAAGGCGGTGGCGGTGGCCGCGGTCCCTGGGGTCAGGGCCCGCGCGGCAACGGCCCGCAGGGCCCGGGCGGCGGCGGCTTCGGCGGCCCCAATCCCCCCAACCTGGAGGAACTCCTGCGCAAGAGCCAGGACCGCTTCCGTCAGATGATGCCCGGCGGCAGCGTTTCCGGCCGCGGCATCCTGCTGCTGGTCCTGGTTGCCATCGCCGTCTGGCTGGGCACCGGCGTCTACCGTGTCGATACCGACGAACAGGGCGTGGTGCTGCGTTTCGGCAAGGTGCATGCCGTCACCGAGCCGGGCCTGCGCTATCGCCTGCCCTGGCCGATCGAGGCGGTGCTGACGCCCAAGGTGACCACGGTGAACCGCGAGGAGATCGGCTTCCGCTCGATCGGCGAGCTGCCCGGCCGCGGCGGCCAGCAGCGCGACGTGCCCGAGGAAAGCCTGATGCTGACCGGCGACGAGAACATCGTCGACATCGACTTCACCGTGCTGTGGCAGGTGAAGGATGCCGGCCAGTACCTGTTCAACGTGGTCGACCCGTCGCGCACCATCAAGCAGGTCGCCGAAAGCGCCATGCGCGAGGTGGTCGGCAAGAACAACATCCAGTTCATCCTGACCGACGGCCGCACCAAGGTCGCCAATGACACCCGCGACCTGATCCAGCAGATCCTCGACGGCTACCGGGCCGGCGTGGTGGTGACCCAGGTGGCGCTGCAGCGCACCGAGCCGCCGTCGTCGGTGATCGACGCCTTCCGCGACGTGCAGGCCGCCCAGGCTGACCGCGAGCGCGCCCAGAACGAGGCCGAGGCCTACCGCAACGACATCGTGCCGCGCGCCCGCGGCGAGGCGCAGCGCATCCTGCAGCAGGCGGAAGCCTACAAGCAGGAGACCGTCGCCAATGCCCAGGGTGACGCCAGCCGCTTCACCCAGATCTACGAGCAGTACCGCCAGGCCAGGGAAGTGACCGCGAAGCGCATGTATCTCGAAACCATGGAACAGCTGCTGCAGGGCGCCAACAAGGTGATCATCGACCGCAACGGCGGCAGCGGCGTCGTGCCATACCTGCCGCTGCCCGAGCTGCAGAAGCAGCAGCAGAAGCGCTGAGGGAGGAGACCGCCATGAACCGTTCGCTCGTCATCCTCGCCGTCATCGTCGTGGCCGCCGCTTTCCTCGTGAAGAGCGCGCTGTTCACCGTGCAGCAGGCCCAGCAGGCCCTGGTCGTGCAGTTCGGCGATCCCCGCAAGGTGATCACCGAGCCGGGCCTGAACTTCAAGATCCCGTTCATCCAGGATGTCGTGATGTTCGACAAGCGTATCCTGGGCCTCGATGCGCAGCCCGAGGAAATCCTGACCACCGACCAGCGCCGCCTGCTGGTGGACAGCTTCGTGCGGTACCGCATCGTCAATCCGCTGCTGTTCTACCAGACCGTCCGCAACGAGTTCGGCCTGCGCGGCCGGCTTGCGCCGTCCGTCGCCAACGCCCTGCGCGGCGCCTTCGGCAAGCTGGACGCGGTGACCATCATCTCGGGCGACCGGCCGCGGGCGATGGAACAGGTCTACAACTCGCTGCAGGACGATGCCCGCCGGCTCGGCATCGAGGTGGTCGACGTGCGCATCAAGCGTGCCGACTTCCCCGAGACGATCAGTCAGGCGATCTTCCGCCGCATGCAGACCGAACGCCAGCGCGAGGCCAACGAGCAGCGTGCCACCGGCGCCGAGCTTGGCGAGAAGATCCGGGCCGAGGCCGAGCGCCAGCGCACCATCCTGCTGGCCGAGGCACGCCGCAAGTCGGAAATCCTGCGCGGCGAGGGCGATGCCGAACGCACCAAGATTTTTGCCGATGCCGCCGGCAAGGACCCGGAATTCTACGCTTTCTACCGCTCGCTGCAGGCTTACTCCAAGGCGCTGCAGCCGGGCGACACCACCATGGTGCTGTCGCCGGATTCGGAGTTCTTCCGCTATTTCGAGACGCCGCCGGGCGTGGCGCGTCCGCAGAAGTGAAGCCCGTTTGGTCCGCCGCCGGCAGGGCGGCGGGGAGGTAGGTGAGATGACGACCATCCTGCAGCGCGGAGCCATCCGCAAGTCCGGGCGCCTGCCGGCCATGGCGGTTGCCCTCGTGCTGGCGCTGGGCATCGGCTTCGGCCCGGCCGCCCAGGCGCGGCCGCCGGAAGGCGATTTCGCCGACCTGGCCGAAAAGCTGCTGCCGGCGGTGGTCAACATTTCGACCACCCAGACGGTGAAGGCCGGCAGCGTGCCCGACGGCATGCCGCAATTCCCGCCCGGCTCGCCCTTCGAGGAATTCTTCAAGGATTTCTTCGAGCGCCAGCAGCGCGAGGGCGGCGGCAAGGGCCCGCCGCGCCAGGTCTCGTCGCTGGGTTCGGGCTTCATCGTCGATGCCCGCGGCTATGTGGTGACCAACAACCACGTGATCGCCGAGGCCGACCAGGTGCGGGTCATCCTGCATGACAATACCGAGCTGGAGGCCAAGATCGTCGGCCGCGACCCGGAGATCGACCTTGCCGTGCTCAAGGTCGAACCGAAGAAGCCGCTGACCGCGGTTTCCTGGGGCGATTCCGACAAGCTGCGCGTCGGCGAATGGACGCTGGCGATCGGCAATCCCTTCGGGCTGGGCGGCACGGTCACCGCCGGCATCGTCTCGGCCCGCGGCCGCGACATCAATGCCGGCCGCTACGACGACTTCATCCAGACCGATGCCTCGATCAACAAGGGCAATTCCGGCGGCCCGCTGTTCAGCAAGGCCGGCGACGTGATCGGCATCAACACCGCGATCTTCTCGCAGTCGGGCGGCTCGATCGGCATCGGCTTCGCCGTGCCGGCCAACCTGGCGCGGCCGGTGGTGCAGCAGCTGATCGAGTTCGGCCGCACCCGGCGCGGCTGGCTCGGCGTGCAGATCCAGTCGGTCACCGACGAGATGGTCGAGGCGCTGGGCCTGAAGGAAGCCCGCGGTGCCCTGGTCGCCAAGGTGATCCCCGGCGGCCCGGCAGAGAAGGCCGGCATCGAATCCGGCGACGTGATCGTCGGCGTCGACGGCCGCCCGGTGCCCAGCACCAATGCGCTGACCCGCGCGGTGGCAGAAATCGCGGTCGGCCGCACCGTTGCCATCGAGATCATCCGCAAGGGCAAGCGCAACAGCGTGCGCGCCACCCTCGGCGAGCTGGAGGCGGCGCTGGCGACGGCGCGGGCCGAGACCCGCGGCAAGGACGACACCGCCCGCAGCAAGGCCGGCAAGAACGAGACCGATCTGGCCGATCTCGGCCTGCGGGTGGCGCCGCTGAGCAAGGAGCTGCGCAGGCAGTACGACATCAAGGACGACGTCAAGGGCGTGGTGATCACCGATGTCGACCCGGAAGGGCCGGCGGCCAAGCGCGATGTGCGCGCCGGCGACGTGATCATCGAGGTGTCGCAGTCGGAGGTGCGCAATCCCGACGATGTGGCCGAGATGCTGAAGGCCCTGAAGGACGCCAAGCGCAAGGTCGCCCTGCTGCAGATCCAGCGCTCGGGCGAGCCGCGCTTCGTGCCGGTTCCGCTGAAGTCGTAAGGGCCCCTGAAGTCATAGGTCCGCCGAAGTCGTAAGGGTTCTGTTGTCGCCCCCGGACTTGATCCCAGGGCCCCGTTTCAAAACGGGATGCCCGGGTCGGGCCCGGGCATGACAAGAAGAGAAGCAAAAAAGGCCGGCTTTGCAGCCGGCCTTTTTCATTTGATGTCCGGACGGTGCCGGTTATTCCAGTTCGGCGGCCGAGCTGACGATCCTGCCGACCAGGCCGTATTCCACGGCGGCCTCGGCGCTCATCCAGTGGTCGCGGTCGGTATCCTTCTCGATCCGCTCCACCGGCTGGCCGGTCTCGCGGGCGAAGATCTCGTTCAGCCGCTTGCGCATGCGGATGATTTCCTTGGCCTGGATCGCCACGTCCGACGCGGTGCCGCCGGCGCCGCCGGACGGCTGGTGCAGCAGGAAGCGGGTGTTCGGCAGGCTGAAGCGGTTTTCTTTCTTGGCCGCGGCATAGATCAGTGCGCCGGCGGAGGCGACCCAGCCGGTGCCGACCACCCGCACCGCCGGCTTCACGAACTTGATCATGTCGTAGATCGTGTCGCCGGATTCGACATGGCCGCCCTGGCTGTTGATGAAGATGGTGACCGGCTCGTCGCCGGCCGCCTGCAGGGCCAGCAGCTGGGCGGAGACCTTCTCGGCCAGCTTCTGGTCGATGCCGCCATAGATCAGGATGGTGCGGGCCTTGAACAGGCGCTCGCCGAGGACCGGGAACTTCTCCTTGTCCTTGGTCTCGCCGTTCTTTTCCGGCTCGTCGTCGTTCAGGATGATACGGTTCAGCATGTGGTGGAAAACTCCCTGAAGGCGGTCAAATCTGGGTATCCCATGGGGCCGGGGCTGGCAAGGCTCAGGCCCCGGGGGGGAGGCCCGGGGGCGGGCGGGAGACTGTCATATGGGGCCGGGCCAGCCCCTTTCCTAGATGGCCCGGTGCTAGGCAGGGGGGCGGATTTTCCGCTAGGCTCCGGCCGCTTCCCCATCTCGCGCCAGGAAAGGCCGTCTCATGCTGAAAGGCAAATCCGCCATCGTCACCGGCTCCACCAGCGGCATCGGGCTCGGCATCGCCACGGCGCTGGCCGGGCAGGGGGTCAGCGTGATGCTCAGCGGCTTCGGCGACCAGGCCGAGATCGAGAAGACCCGCGGCCGGCTCGCCGCCGAGGCCGGCGTGAAGGTGCTCTACGACAATGCCGACATGGCCGACGGCGCTGCGGTGGCTGCCCATGTGAAGAAGGCCGAGGATGCCTTCGGCGGCGTCGACATCCTGGTCAACAATGCCGGCATCCAGTTCGTCTCGGCGGTCGACGAATTCCCCGAGGCCAAGTGGCATGCGATCCAGAACATCATTCTGAATTCCAGCTTCCATGCCATCAAGGCGGCCCTGCCGGGCATGAAGCGGAAGAACTGGGGCCGCATCATCAACCTGGTTTCGGCCCATGGCCTCGTCGCCTCGCCGTTCAAGTCGGCTTACGTCTCGGCCAAGCACGGCCAGATCGGCCTGACCAAGAGCGTGGCGCTGGAAGTGGCCGAAACCGAGATCACCGTGAACGCGATCTGCCCGGGCTATGTGCGCACGCCGCTGGTGGAGGGCCAGATCGACGACCAGGCCAAGGCGCATAATCTGCCGCGCGACAGGGTGATCCGCGAGGTGATCCTCGCCTCGCAGCCGAACAAGCGCTTCATCGAGGTCGAGGAAGTCGCCGCGCTGGCGCTGTTCCTGTGCGGCGAGATGGCCAAGTCGATCACCGGCACGGCGATCGCCATCGATGGCGGCTGGACCGCCCGCTGAGGCGGCATTTCTCTTTTCGTCATGCCCGCGGAAGCGGGCGTCAGGATGGCGCCACGGCTGGGTTCCCGCTTTCGCGGGAACGACGGGCCGGAGGGCGTAACTTACCGTCCGACGATCTCGTCGCGGCGGTAGCCCTGCGCATAGAGCAAAGCCGTCAGGTCGCCGTGGCGGATGTTGAACTTCGCCGCTTCCTGCACCTTTGGCTTGGCGTGGAAGGCGACGCCCAGGCCCGCCTCGCCCAGCATGGCGAGGTCGTTGGCGCCGTCGCCCACCGCCAGGCAGTCGGCCGGCGTGATGCCCTTCTGCGTTGCCACGCGGCGCAGCGCTTCCAGCTTGGCCTCGCGGCCCAGGACCGGCTCGCGCACCGTGCCGGCAATGGTGCCATCGGCAATGTCGAGATGGTTGGCCTGGTGCTCGTCGAAGCCGAGCTGCTCGGCGATGCGGGCGGTGTAGATGTCGAAGCCGCCCGAGACCAGCGCGCAGTAGACGCCGGCTTCCTTCAGGCTGCGCACCAGCGAGGCGGCGCCCGGCATCAGCCGGATCTTCTCGGCCACCTTTTCCAGCAGGCTGGCCGGCTGGCCCTTCAGCAGGCCGACCCGCTCGCGGATCGCGTCGTGGAAATCGAGTTCGCCGTTCATGGCGCGGCGGGTGATTTCGGCCACCTGCTCGCCGATCTCCGCCTCGAAGGCCAGTTCGTCCAGCATCTCGTTGCGGATGATGGTCGATTCCATGTCGGCGACCAGCACCTGCTTGCGCCGGTTCTCCGGGTTCAGCACCAGGATGTCGACCGGCATGCCGCGCAGCGCCCCGGCGGCGGCCTTGACCGCTTCGGCGGGGGCCACATTGTCGAACGGGATGTCGCAGGCGATGCCCGGATCGAGCCAGTCGGCCGGGCCGACCTTGCCGCGGGCCAGCGCCAGCGCATCGCGCACGGCATTGGTCACGCGCGGCGTCAGCAGGGCGTTGCGGGGGTCGGTGATCAGGGTGAGAATGTTCTGCATCATTCTGTTCTAGGGCCGTAGCGGGGGCAGCGCAACAGCCGTTACCCTGCCGCCCATGTCTGCCGCCGCCATACCGGGCCTGCCCCCGGCTGCCCCGATCCTCGTCGTCGCCGGCCCCACCGCCAGCGGCAAGTCGGCGCTGGGCATCGCGCTGGCCGAGAGATTCAACGGCACGGTGATCAATGCCGACAGCATGCAGGTCTACCGCGACCTGCGCATCCTGACCGCCCGGCCGACCGCGGAGGAAGAGGGGCGGGTGCCGCATCGCCTGTATGGCGTGCTGGACGGCGCCGTGCACGGCACAGCCGCCCTGTGGCGGCAGCTGGCGCTGGCGGCGCTGGCGGAAACCGTGGCCGAAGGCCGGCTGCCGATCCTGCTGGGCGGCACCGGCATGTATCTGCGCGGCCTGTTCGAGGGGCTGGCCGACATCCCGCCGATCCCGGCGGCGGTCCGCGACGAGGCGCGGGCGAAACTCGCCCAGCTCGGCCCGGAGGGGCTGCATCTCGCCCTGTCGGCCATCGACCCGGAAACCGCCGCCCGCCTGATGCCGGGGGACAGCCAGCGGCTGGTGCGGGCGTATGAGGTGGTGCTGGGCACCGGCCGGGGACTGGCCGCCTGGCAGGCGGACAGCCCCAGCCCGCCTTTGCCCAATCCGGTCTTCCGCCTGCTGCTGCGGCCGCCGCGGGCCGCGCTCTATGCCCGGATCGACCGCCGCTTCGAGGCGATGATGGCCGCCGGGGCGCTGGACGAGGCCCGCGCGGTCATCGCCCGCGGCGACCTGCCGGCCGATGCCCCGATGCGCAAGGCGCATGGATTACCTGAGCTTGTTCAGTATCTTAACGGGGAAATCGGCCGCGACGAGGCGGTCCGCCGGGGCCAGCTCAACACCCGCCACTACGCGAAACGCCAGACCACCTGGTTCCGCCACCAGTTCGCGGCCGACCTGGTTGTGGAAAATGACCTTTCGGGGCAAGAAAATTTCAACCCTGAGGCAGAAATCTTTCCATTCATTGTGAGATACCTATTGACCGCCCCTTGACCGCCCGATTAGGTTGGCGCGCTTTTCGCGGCCGGGGACCCGTTTCCCGGCCGCTTGAGTCCCAGTCCGTCCCCGGAGCGCCTGTCTGCGGGGTCCGTCTCTTGCGCATATGAAGGTGGGTTATGTCCGCGAAACAGCCCGCACCGGCCCAGATGCCAAACCAGCAGATGAGCGGTGCCGAAATCATGATCAAGGCCCTTGTCGATCAGGGCGTCGAGGTCGTCTTCGGCTATCCGGGCGGCGCCGTGCTGCCGATCTACGATGCGCTGTTCAAGCAGAATGCCATCCGCCATGTGCTGGTGCGCCACGAGCAGGGGGCGGTTCACGCTGCGGAAGGCTATGCCCGCTCGACCGGCAAGCCCGGCGTGGTGCTGGTCACCTCCGGTCCCGGCGCGACCAATGCCGTCACCGGCCTGACCGACGCGCTGCTGGATTCGATCCCGATCGTCTGCCTGACCGGCCAGGTCGCCACCCACCTGATCGGCAGCGATGCCTTCCAGGAATGCGACACCACCGGCATCACCCGGCCCTGCACCAAGCATAATTACCTGGTGAAGTCGGCCGACGACCTCGCCCGCGTGGTGCACGAGGCCTTCTATGTCGCCACCAGCGGCCGGCCCGGCCCGGTGGTGATCGACCTGCCCAAGGACGTGCAGGTGGCGCAGGGCGCCTACACGCCGAAGGACAATGTGCGCCACAAGACCTACCGGCCGCGCCTCGAGGGCGATCCGGACAGCATCCGCGACGCCGTCGCGCTGATGGCGAAGGCGAAGCGGCCGATCTTCTATACCGGCGGCGGCATCATCAATGCCGGCCCGAAGGCGGCCGAGCTGCTGCAGGCGCTGGTCAGGCTGACCGGCTTTCCGGTCACCAACACGCTGATGGGGCTGGGCGGCTATCCCGCCACCGACCGGCAGTTCCTCGGCATGCTGGGCATGCACGGCACCTGGGAAGCCAACCACGCGATGCACGACTGCGACGTGATGATCGCAATCGGCGCCCGCTTCGACGACCGCATCACCGGCCGCCTGAATGCCTTCTCGCCGGATTCGATCAAGATCCATGTCGATATCGACCCGTCCTCGCACAACAAGACGGTGCATTGCGACCTCGCCATCGTCGGCGATGCCGGCCGCGTGCTGGAACAGCTGATCGAGGCGTGGAAGCAGGGCGGCCACAAGCCGCAGAAGAAGGCGCTGGATGCCTGGTGGGCGCAGATCGACCAGTGGCGCGCCCGCGACTGCCTGAAATACGTCCAGGGCGACAAGATCATCAAGCCGCAGCACGCCATCCAGCGGCTGTACGAGCTGACCCGGGACCAGGACACCTTCATCACCACCGAGGTGGGCCAGCACCAGATGTGGGCGGCGCAGTTCTACAAGTTCGACAAGCCGAACCGCTGGATGACCTCGGGCGGGCTGGGCACCATGGGCTACGGCCTGCCGGCCGCGGTCGGCGTGCAGCTCGGCCATCCCGGCAAGCTGGTGGTCGACATCGCCGGCGAGGCCTCGATCCTGATGAACATCCAGGAGCTGGGCACCGCGGCGCAGTACCGCCTGCCGGTCAAGGTGTTCATCCTCAACAACGAATATATGGGCATGGTGCGCCAGTGGCAGGAAATCCTGCATGGCGGCCGCTATTCGCAGAGCTATTCGGAATCGCTGCCCGATTTCGTCAAGCTGGCCGAGGCCTTCCACTGCAAGGGCCTGCGTGTCACCGATCCGGCCGATCTCGACGGCACCATCCGCGAGATGATTGCCCATGACGGGCCCGTCGTCGTCGATGTCGCCGTCGACAAGACCGAGAACTGCTTCCCGATGGTGCCCTCGGGTGCCGCCCATAACGAGATGATCCTGGCCGGCGACAAGCCCAAGGATGCGGGCAGCGCCAGTGTCAGCGAAGAGGGCATGGCCCTCGTCTGAGGCCGGTCCGCAAGATAGAAGAACCACATCCATGTCCGCGCCGCAGCAGCCGATCCAGTCCCATATCCTGTCCGTGCTCGTCGACAACGAGCCCGGCATCCTCGCCCGCGTGGTCGGCCTGTTTTCCGGCCGCGGCTACAATATCGAGAGCCTGACCGTCGCCGAGGTCTCGGATGCCGCGCATCTGTCGCGCATCACCGTGGTCACCTCCGGGCCGGCGGCCGTGATCGAGCAGATCAAGGCCCAGCTCGGCCGCCTGGTGCCGGTGCACGGGGTGCACGACCTCACGGTCGAGGGCCCGCATATCGCGAGGGAGCTGGCGCTGATCAAGGTGGCCGGCACCGGCGAGAAGCGTGTCGAAAGCCTGCGCATCGCCGACATCTTCCGCGCCCGCGCCGTCGACAGCACCATCCAGTCCTTCGTTTTCGAGCTGACCGGGGCGCCGGAGAAGATCAACGCCTTCGTCGAGCTGATGAAGCCGCTCGGCCTGGTCGATGTCTCGCGCACCGGCGTGGTGGCAATCAGCCGCGGCCCGAGCGCCCTCTGACCTTTTCTTCTATCCGATCACAACGACGCAGTTCCTGAGGAGATACGACAATGCGCGTTTACTACGACCGCGATGCGGACCTGAACCTGATCAAGGGCAAGAAGGTTGTCATCGTCGGCTATGGCAGCCAGGGCCATGCCCATGCGATGAACCTGAAGGACAGCGGCGTGAAGAACGTCGCCGTCGCGCTCCGCAAGGGTTCGGCCGGCGTGAAGAAGGCCGAAGAGGCCGGCTTCAAGGTGATGACCCCGGCCGAGGCCGCCAAATGGGCCGATGTCGTCATGGTGCTGACCCCCGACGAGGGCCAGTCCGACCTGTGGAACAACGACCTGCGCGACAACATGAAGGAAGGCGCCGCGCTGGCCTTCGCCCATGGCCTGAACATCCATTTCAACCTGATCGAGCCGCGCAAGGACCTCGACGTGTTCATGATCGCGCCGAAGGGCCCGGGCCATACCGTGCGCTCGGAATACCTGAAGGGCGGCGGCGTGCCGTCGCTGGTCGCGGTGCACCAGAACGCCTCGGGCAACGCGCTCGAGATCGCGCTCTCGTATGCCTCGGCCAATGGCGGCGGCAAGGCCGGCATCATCGAGACCACCTTCCAGGAGGAATGCGAGACCGACCTGTTCGGCGAACAGGTGGTGCTCTGCGGCGGCCTGGTCGAGCTGATCAAGGCCGGTTACGAGACCCTGGTCGAGGCCGGCTATGCGCCGGAAATGGCCTATTTCGAGTGCCTGCATGAAGTGAAGCTGATCGTCGACCTCATCTACGAGGGCGGCATCGCCAACATGAACTACTCGATCTCGAATACCGCCGAATACGGCGAATACGTCACCGGCCCGCGCATCGTGACGGCGGAAACCAAGGCCGAGATGAAGCGGGTGCTGGAAGACATCCAGTCCGGCCGCTTCACCCGCAACTGGATGCTGGAAAACAAGGTCAACCAGACCTCGTTCAAGGCGACCCGCGCCAAGCTGGCCCAGCACCCGATCGAGGAAGTGGGCGCCAAGCTGCGTGCCATGATGCCCTGGATCGCCAAGAACAAGCTGGTCGACAAGGGCCGCAGCAACTGAGCCTGCGCATACCGTAACGGCAGGCGGCCGCCGGAGCGATCCGGCGGCCGTTTCCGTTTGTGCTGCGGCGGTTTCGGGCTAGGATTTGCGCAAACCGGAGGAAACCGCATGGCCAAGGTCTTTGTCGCCGGCGTCGGCATGATCCCGTTCGCCAAGCCGGGCAGCAGCCAGTCCTATGACGCGATGGGCGCGGCGGCGGGCGCGCTCGCCCTGAAGGATGCGGGGCTCGGCTACGAGGCCGTGCAGCAGGCCTATGCCGGCTATGTCTACGGCGACAGCACCTGCGGCCAGAAGGCGCTGTACCGGCTGGGCATGACCGGCATCCCGGTGGTCAACGTCAACAACAACTGCTCGACCGGTTCGACCGCCCTGTTCCTTGCCCGCCAGGCGGTTCGCAGCGGCGCCGCCGACTGCGTGCTGGCGCTGGGCTTCGAGCAGATGAAGCCCGGTGCGCTCGGATCGGTCTATGCCGACCGGCCGAGCCCGTTCGAGGATTTCGACGCGGTCTGCGACGACATCGTCGGCATGCCCGACGTGCCGCTGGCCCTGCGCTATTTCGGCGGTGCCGGCCTCAGTCACATGCAGAAATACGGCACCCGGCTCGACACCTTCGCCCGCATCCGCGCCAAGGCCAGCCGGCATGCGAAGAACAATCCGCTGGCGCTGTTCCGCCAGGAGGTCAGCGTCGACGACGTGATGCAGGCGCCGGCGATCTGGCCCGGGGTGATGACCCGCCTGATGGCCTGCCCGCCCACCTGCGGCGCGGCCGCCGCTCTGCTGGTTTCGGAGGCCTTCGCGGCCCGGCACGGCCTGCGCCGCGATGTCGAGATCGCCGCCCAGGCGATGACCACGGATTATCCTTCCACCTTTGCGGCGCGCGACATGATGCAGCTGGTCGGTGCCGACATGAGCCGGGCGGCGGCCGACCAGGCCTACGAACAGGCCGGCATCGGTGCGCGGGACGTGGATGTGGTCGAGCTGCATGACTGCTTCGCCCATAACGAGCTGATCACCTACGAGGCGCTCGGGCTGTGCCCCGAGGGCGGCGCCGAGGCCTTCGTCGTCGATGGCGACAACACCTATGGCGGTCGCGTGGTGACCAATCCCTCCGGCGGGCTGCTCTCCAAGGGCCATCCGCTCGGCGCCACCGGCCTTGCCCAGTGCTACGAGCTGACCCACCAGCTGCGCGGCACCGCCGAGGCCCGCCAGGTCGATGGCGCCCGCGTCGCACTGCAGCATAATCTCGGCCTCGGCGGCGCCTGCGTGGTGACGCTGTATCGCCAGGCATGAGCGGCCCGGTGCCGCGGCAGAAGCCACTGGCCGGTGGCTGTCGGCTGGCGTAGGCTTGGCCGGATTTCCTGACTGCACTGCCCATGACCGAGACCGCCCTCCCGTCAGCCGGCCGCCCGGCGCCGGACCTCGCCCGCAATCTGGCGCGCGAGGATTTCTGGCGCGGGATGTTTCCGGAGCTCACCATCCGCGGCCGCCTGGCCGGCACCTTCCGGGTGCGGGCGCTGCGCAACGAGCCGGCGATGCGGGCGGCGCAGCGGATGCGGCTGGAAGGCTATTTCCAGGAGCATGACGAGGAGCTGGCCGACCTGGCGGGCCGCCTGTCGCGCGCCATCGAACGCTGCGTGGCGCGGAAGATTCCGCCGGTCTTCGTCTTCCTGTTCGACGAGGCCTGGGCCGTCTTCTACCGCCAGCATCCTTTGCTGGAGATGTTCCTGGGCGCTGGCTATCAGGTGCTGCCGGATTTCTGGGCCTGGCATGTCGATCCCGGCGCCGGCGAGGCCGGCTGGCGGCCGCACCGGGACAAGGGCCGCCGGGCCCTGGCGGCGGACGGTTCG
This sequence comes from Ferrovibrio sp., assembly GCF_964218355.1. Taxonomy (GTDB): domain Bacteria; phylum Pseudomonadota; class Alphaproteobacteria; order Ferrovibrionales; family Ferrovibrionaceae; genus Ferrovibrio. The sequence goes on from NZ_CAXPMC010000007.1 coordinate 26,143, forward strand.
CCGCTGTCGCTGACCATGTGGGTGCCGCTGACCGAGGCCTCGCCGCTCAATGGCTGCATGTATATCCTGCCGGCCAACCGCGACCCGGTCTACGGGACGGCGGACGAGGCGGTCCAGCGGATCGATTTCCCGGCAGTGCGCGCCCTGCCGGGCCTGCCCGGCGATTTCTTCATCTGGAACCAGGCGGTGCTGCACTGGGGGGCGCAGTCCAGCCCGTTTGCCGAGCGGCCGCGCATGAGCATGGCGCTGGAATTCCAGCGCGGCGACATCGCGCCGTTCAACGAGCCGCTGCTGGGCACCATGCCGCTGCTGAGCTTCGAGAACCGCCTCAGGCTGGTCGCCAAGCAGATCCTGCAATATGCCCATATGTACCCGCTGTCGCCGGAAATGCAGGCCCTGGCCGGGCAGGTGCTGGGCGGGGAGCCGCCGGCGGTCGGGGCGGATGCTGCGCCGGCCTGACCGGGCCGCCCGGATATTGCCGTTTTTTCAACCTATTGGACATATTCCCCCGGATTGGCGGGGAATTCACCGACTGTTAAGCATGACGGCGCAAAGTGACGGCGTAAGTCCATGTCCCGGCGAAGCTTTTCGCCCTTTGATCGAATTGGGCCGAAGCGTGTACACTATGGTTAAAGCACGGAAACTGCGGCAGAATCGGCCGGCCCGGCGGACCCTTCCGGCGGGCGGGCCGGGAAAGGGCGTGTGACATGGCCAGCACCAACCAGCCGGCGCGCGAGCGCGTGATCATTTTCGATACCACCCTGCGCGACGGCGAACAGTCGCCGGGTGCCTCGATGAATCTGGAAGAAAAACTGAAAATCGCCGCCGTGCTCGAAGGCATGGGCGTCGATGTGATCGAGGCCGGTTTTCCGATCGCGTCGAACGGCGATTTCGAGGCGGTCAACGAGATCGCCAAGCGCGTGAAGAATTCCACCGTCTGCGGCCTCAGCCGCGCCGGCAGGAAAGATATCGACCGCGCCTGGGAAGCGCTGAAGCCGGCGAAGCGCGCGCGCATCCACACCTTCATCTCGACCTCGCCGCTGCACATGAAGTTCAAGCTGCAGATGGAGCCCGACGCGGTGCACCAGGCGGTGATCGACAGCGTCACCCATGCCCGCAACCTGTGCGACGATGTCGAATGGAGCTGCGAGGACGGCACCCGCTCGGATGTCGATTTCCTCTGCCGCCTGATCGAGAGCGCGATCAAGGCCGGCGCCACCACCATCAACGTGCCCGATACCGTCGGCTACACGGTGCCGGAGGAATACACGGCGCTGATGCGTACCCTGATCGAGCGCATCCCGAACAGCGATAAAGCCAGGTTTTCCGCGCATTGCCACAACGATCTCGGCCTGGCGGTCGCCAATTCGCTGGCCGCCGTGCAGGGCGGCGCGCGGCAGGTGGAATGCACCATCAACGGCCTTGGCGAGCGTGCCGGCAATGCCGCGCTGGAAGAGATCGTGATGGCCCTGCGCACGCGGCCCGATGCGATGGCCTTCGAGACCGGGATCAAGACCACCGACATCATGAAGGCCTCGCGGCTGGTTTCCGCCGTCACCGGCTTCGTCGTGCAGCCGAACAAGGCGATCGTCGGCGCCAATGCCTTCGCCCATGAAAGCGGCATCCACCAGGACGGCATGCTGAAACATGCCGGCACCTACGAGATCATGACGCCGGAATCGGTCGGCCTGAACCGCTCGACCCTGGTGATGGGCAAGCATTCCGGCCGCCATGCCTTCCGCAAGAAGCTGGAGGAACTCGGCTTCCAGCTTGCCGACAACCAGGTCAACGATGCCTTCGTGCGCTTCAAGGACCTGGCCGACCGCAAGAAGGAGGTCTTCGACGAGGACCTCGTCGCCCTGGTCGACGACACCGTGGCCCAGGGCAACGACCGCATCCGCTTCGTCAGCCTGCAGGTGATCGCCGGCTCGAAGGGGCCGCAATCGGCCGAACTGGAGCTGGAGATCGACGGCACGGCGAAATCGGTCAAGGCCACCGGCAACGGCCCGGTGGATGCCACCTTCAACGCCATCAAGGCCCTGGTGCCGCACCAGGCCGGGCTGCAGCTCTACCAGGTCCATGCCGTCACCCAGGGCACCGATGCCCAGGCCGAGGTCACCGTCCGGCTGGAGGAGGCCGGCAAGACCGTCAACGGCCAGGCCGCCGATGCCGATACCCTGGTGGCCAGCGCCCGGGCCTATATCCACGCGCTGAACAAGCTGCTGGTGAAGCGGGAAAAGACCGCGCCGGCGGCGCTGAGTGCCTGAATGGGGCGGACAGCAGGAAACATGCGGAAAATATGGGGTCCGGGCCTTGCGCTGGTCCGGGGCCGAGGCGATAACGGCGCGATATCCCGGTTGGTGAGGTGACTGTTCGATGTTCTCGCGTTTGATGGGTTTCATGTCGGCCGATATGGCCATCGACCTCGGCACGGCCAATACCCTGGTCTACGTGAAGGGCCGCGGCATCGTGCTCAACGAGCCGTCCGTCGTCGCCATCACCAATAACCGCGGAAAAAAGCAGGTTCTGGCCGTCGGCGACGAGGCCAAGCAGATGCTGGGCCGCACCCCGGGCAACATCGAGGCCATCCGGCCGCTGCGCGACGGCGTCATCGCCGATTTCGAGGTGGCGGAGGAGATGATCAAGCACTTCATCCGCAAGGTGCATAACCGCCGCAGCTTCGCCTCGCCGCAGGTGATCATCTGTGTGCCCTCGGGTTCCACCGCGGTCGAGCGCCGCGCCATCATGGATTCGGCCGAATCGGCCGGCGCCCGCCGGGTCTTCCTGATCGAGGAACCGATGGCCGCCGCGATCGGCGCCGGCCTGCCGGTGACCGAGCCGACCGGCTCGATGGTGGTCGATATCGGCGGCGGCACCACCGAGGTGGCCGTCCTCTCGCTCGGCGGCATCGTCTATTCGCGCAGCGTGCGCGTCGGCGGCGACAAGATGGACGAGGCGATCATCGCCTATATCCGCCGCAACCATAACCTGCTGGTGGGCGAGGCCTCGGCCGAGCGCATCAAGAAGCAGATCGGCTCGGCGGCGCCGCCGGAAGACGGCAACGGCCTGTCGATGGAGATCAAGGGCCGCGACCTGATGAACGGCGTGCCGAAGGAGCTGGTGATCAACCAGCGCCAGATCGCCGAAAGCCTGGCTGAACCGGTCGGCGCCATCGTCGAGGCGGTGAAGGTCGCACTGGAACACACGGCGCCGGAACTGGCCGCCGACATCGTCGACAAGGGCATCGTGCTCACCGGCGGCGGCGCACTGCTGGGCAATCTCGATCTCGTGCTGCGGCACGCCACCGGCCTGCCGGTGTCGATCGCCGACGAGCCGCTCTCCTGTGTGGCGCTGGGCACCGGCCGCGCGCTCGAGGAGATGAAGACGCTCAAGCACGTTCTGTACAACCCGCCGTACTGATCCGGAGGGATACCGGGCGGCACGGCATCACGGAGTAGCCTAGGCGAGGGGCGGAATGCGGGGACGGACAGGCAGAAGCGCGTGGGTCGCGGCACCGTTGCGGGCGCTGCTGCAGCGCTTCGCGTTCCTGCTGCTGCTCGGCGCTGCCATCGGCCTGGTGGTGATCACCCGCACCGACCGGCCGCTGGTCGAGCGCACCCGCGCCGTGCTGGCCGACATCGTCGAGCCGGTGCTCAGCGTCATCGCCCAGCCGGTGGCCGCGGTCAATGCCGTGATCGGCTGGGTCGACGACATCCTCTATGTCCATGACGAGAATTTCCGCCTGCGCACCGAGAATGCCCGGCTGCTGCAGTGGCAGGATGTCGCCCGCCGGCTGGAGCAGGACAATGCCGCCCTGCGCCGCCTGCTGGCCGCCGGCCCCGATGTCAGCCAGACCTATGTCACCGGCCGGGTGATCGCCGATGGCGGCGGCGGCTTCGTGCGCACCGCGCTGATCAATGTCGGCGCCCGCGACGGCCTGAAGAAGGGCCAGGCGGCGCTCGGCGAGGGCGGCTATGTCGGCCGCGTTACCGAGGTCGGCCAGCGCGCCGCCCGCATCCTGCTGCTGACCGACCTGAATTCGCGCCTGCCGGTGATGCTGCAGGAGGGCGGCCACCGCGCCGTCCTGACCGGCGACAATTCCGCCGAGCCGCGGCTGGAATACCTGTCCGGCGCCGCCAAGCCGGCGGTCGGCCAGCGCGTGGTGACGTCCGGCGACGGCGGCCAGTTCCCGGCCGGGATTCCGGTCGGCGAGGTTGTCGCCGTCAGCGATGCCGGCGTGCGGGTGCGGCCCTTCGTCGACCTGGCGCGGCTGGAATTCCTGCGCGTCATGCAGTTCGACGAGACCCGGCTGGAGGCGACCGAGACCTACAGCTTCCCCGCGGGCCAGCCGCGGCTGCCGTGAGCGGGCGGCGCCATGCATAACCTGCTCGCCCAGATCAACCGCCGCCTGCGCGCCTTCCTGCCGCTGCTGTCCAGCCTGGCACTCGGCCTGATCGGCCTCACCCCGCTCGGCATGCCCTATCTCGAACTGGCGGCACCGTCGCTGGCCCTGATGGCGGTGTTCTACTGGAGCATCTTCCGCGCCGACCTGATGACCATGCTGGGCGCCTTCCTGATCGGCCTCGCCATCGACCTGCTGAGCGGCGGTCCGGTCGGGCTGAATGCCATGATGCTGCTGCTGGCCCATGAACTCGGCGTGTCGCAGCGCCGGGTCTTCCTCGGCTCGTCCTTCCTGGTCAACTGGTCGGCCTTCGCGCTGGTCGCCTCGGCGGCGATCCTTGCCGGCTGGCTGCTGATCAGCCTGCTGTACTGGACCCTGCTGCCGGTGGCGCCGCGCATCGCGCAATGGGCGCTGTCGCTGGCGGTCTACCCGGCGGTCTACTGGCTGCTCAGCCGCATCGAGCGGCGCTGGCTGCGCCGCATGCAGCCGGCCTGACGATGGCGGCCTGACCATGGCGATCAACCGCCGCGACAACGACCTGCAGCGCGTTTTCACCCGGCGCGCGCTGCTGCTGGGCACCGCGCAGCTCGGGCTGTTCGGCCTGCTGGCCGGCCGGCTGTATTACCTGCAGGTGCTGGAATCCGACAAATACGCGCTGCTGGCCGAGGAAAACCGCATCAACATGCGGCTGCTGTCGCCGCGCCGGGGCCGCATCCTCGACCGCTTCGGCACCGAGCTGGCCAGCAACCGCCGCAATTACCGGGTGATGATCGTCGCCGAGCAGAGCCGCAACGTCGATGCCACGCTGGATGCGCTCGGCAACCTGATCCAGATCGACGAGGGCCAGCGCAGCCGCGTCAAGCGCGAGATCGAGCGGCACCGCAAATTCGTGCCGGTGGTGGTGGCCGAGAACCTGTCCTGGGAGGATTTCGCCAAGATCAACCTGCACAGTCCGGACCTGCCCGGCGTGCAGCTGGATGTCGGCGAGACCCGCGACTATCCCTACGGCGCCGCCTTCAGCCATGTGGTCGGCTATGTCGGCGCGGTTTCCGAGGCCGAGATCGGCAACGACCCGCTGCTGGAACTGCCGGGCTTCCGGGTCGGCAAGAGCGGCGTGGAGAAGGTGTTCGACGAACGCCTGCGCGGCCGTGCCGGCCACAGCCAGCTTGAGGTCAATGCCTATGGCCGCGCCATCCGCGAGCTGGAACGCACCGACGGCCAGCCCGGCGACGACGTGGTGCTGACCATCGATGCCGAACTGCAGCGCTTTGCCGTCGACCGCCTGGCCGGCGAGAGCGCCGCGGCGGCGGTGATGGACATCCATACCGGCGAGGTGCTCTGCCTGGTGTCCAATCCCGGCTTCGATCCGAACTGGTTCAATGTCGGCATCACCCAGGCGCAGTGGAAATCGCTGTCCACCGACAAGTACAAGCCGCTGATCAACAAGACGATCCAGGGGCAGTATCCGCCCGGTTCCACCTTCAAGATGCTGGTCGGCCTGGCGGCACTGGAAGCCGGCGCCATCGATGCCAACACCCATGTCTTCTGCCCCGGCCACATGGAATTCGGCAATGCCACCTTCCATTGCTGGAAGAAGGGCGGCCACGGCACCATGAACATGATCTCGGCGCTGGAAGAGAGCTGCGACGTCTTCTTCTACGAGGCGGCGCGGCGGATCGGCGTCGACAAGATCGCCGAGATCGCGCAGAAGCTCGGCCTCGGCACCGCCACCGGAATCAGCCTGACCGCCGAGCGCAAGGGCCTGATCCCCACCCGGGCCTGGAAGCGCGGCGCGCTGGGCCAGCCCTGGCATCCGGGCGAAAACCTGATCACCGGCATCGGCCAGGGCTATGTGCTGACCACGCCGCTGCAGCTGGCGGTGATGACGGCGCGCATCGCCAATGGCGGCTATGCCGTCGAACCGCATATCATCCGGCCCGGCGACGGCCTCGGCCCGCTGGAGGACCAGCGGCCGGCCAGCCAGCGCTATCCGTCGCTGAACATCAAGCGCGAATTCATGGACATGGTGCGCGAAGGCATGGTGCGGGTGACCAGCCCGCCGCGCGGGACCGCGGCGCGGGCGCGCATCATGGAGGCGCAGTATGCCATGGCCGGCAAGACCGGCTCGGCCCAGGTGCGCCGCATCACCAAGCTGGAACGCGAAACCCGCGTGCGCAAGAACGAGGAGAAGCCGTGGGAGGAGCGCGACCACGCGCTGTTCGTCGCCTATGCGCCGATCCAGTCGCCGCGCTATGCCTGCGCGGTGATCATCGAGCATGGCGGCGGCGGCTCGACGGCCGCCGCGCCGGTGGCCCGCGACCTGCTGCTGGAAACCCAGCGGCTGGACCCGTCGCGCCGCAACCGCGCCGCGCCGGGGCCGACCACGGCACGGAATCCGCAGCCGCCGCGTGGCACCGGCGCCGTGTCGGGCGCCGTGTCGGGCGCCGCGGCGGGGCCCGGGTCCGGCCCGGAACAGGGAGGCTGAGGCGATGCCGCACTGGTCCGCCCGTGGCAACGACCTCACCTTCGGCAGGAAGCTGCGCGAGGTGAACTGGGGTCTGGTGCTGCTGATCACGGCAATTGCCGGGATCGGCTTCGCCACGCTGTATTCGGCCGGCGGCGGCAGCATCGATCCCTGGGCCGACCGCCAGATGCTGCGCTTCGCCGTCGGCGCCTGCATCATGGTCGCCATCGCGGTGACCGACATCCGGCTGTGGATGCGGCTGTCCTACCTGGTCTATGCCGTCGGCCTGGTCATGCTGGTGGCGGTGGAGCTGTTCGGCCGCATCGGCATGGGCGCGCAGCGCTGGCTGGATCTCGGCCTCTTCCACGTGCAGCCCTCCGAGATCATGAAGATCGCCCTGATCCTGTCGCTGGCCCGCTATTTCCACGGCCTCAGCTACGACGAGGTCGGCCGCATCCGCTGGCTGGTGGTGCCGCTGCTGATGGCCCTGCTGCCGGTCGGGCTGGTGATCAAGCAGCCCGATCTCGGCACGGCGATGCTGCTGCTGGCCGGGGCCGGGGCGGTGTTCTTCTTCGCCGGGGTGCGCTGGTGGAAATTCGCGCTGGTGATCCTGGGCGGGCTGGCCGTGCTGCCGGTGGCGTGGAATTTCCTGCACGATTACCAGAAGAAGCGGGTGCTGACCTTCATGAACCCGGAGGCCGACCCGCTCGGCTCGGGCTACCATATCCTGCAGTCGAAGATCGCGCTGGGCTCCGGCGGCTTCACCGGCAAGGGCTTCCTGCAGGGCAGCCAGAGCCACCTGAGCTTCCTGCCCGAGAAGCAGACCGACTTCATCTTCACCATGCTGGCCGAGGAACACGGCCTGATCGGCGCCCTGGTGCTGCTGGCGCTGTATATCCTGCTGATCGCCTATGGCTACATGATCGCGCTGCGCGCCCGCAGCCAGTTCGGCCGCCTGGTGGCCGGCGGGGTGACGACGCTGATGTTCCTCTATGTCTTCATCAATGTCGCCATGGTGTCCGGGCTGGTGCCGGTGGTGGGCGTGCCGCTGCCGCTGGTCTCTTACGGCGGCACCGCGATGATGACGCTGCTGGTGGGCATGGGGCTGCTGATCGGCGTCTATGTGCACCGGGATGTCGAAATCCCCCGCCATATGTCGGGCCTCTGACCGCCCGCGCCGCGCCTGCCTAAGCCGCTGGCGCGAAAAAGCAATTTCCCGGCACCGAAGGGCTTGCATTTCCGGCGAATCCGGATATTTTCACGCGGCTTTCGGCGGCCCCCGGCCGCCCGGGCGACACCTGCGGCAGCCATGGCCGCCGCAAGGGAAAAATGGGCGCATAGCTCAGTTGGTAGAGCAGCTGACTCTTAATCAGCGGGTCCCAGGTTCGAGCCCTGGTGCGCCCACCATTTTTCCAAAATACTGCAATGACTTCCGCCGCCCCGTAGAAATGCGATGGGCGGCGCAGTCGTTTCTGGAAGCACTATGGAAGCAGCGACTGTCGGCGCCGGTCTGGCTGGACAGCGCTTTACTCGCCGAAAAGTAGTGTCAAGCAGCGAGGGCCAGTTCTCGCTAACAGAAGAATTTGCGCTTGCCTACATTGGTGCAGGCTCAAGCTTATTCGTTTGACTCAAATCTTGTCAGCTTGTCGCTTGCTCTAGTCGCCTTGTAAATCGAGTCGCGGAAGCGATCTCACGATTTTCATTGTTTCGAGGCTTACCGTAATAACCCGCTGGAACAGCTTTAGCGGATAGGTTGGATCACCCATGGTTTCGTTGGCATATGCATTTGCATCCCACGTGATGCCACTGTCCTTGTCCGTCTTTACGCTTTGGCGCTCCATGACCCACTCTAAGGCTGGCTTGCCATTTACAATATACTCGTAGGCGTCTAACGGAATTCCTGTGAGCGTTATATTGGCGTTGTACATCACCGTTGATTTGTCGAGATTTGGGCGCTTACCACCAAACCGCATCTTCTCGACTCGGAAATAGCTTGCCGGATTGGGGATGTTCGCCAGTCTCAGGTCCCCTTGTGCGATCGTGACGGGGTAGAGTTCGGCGTCGTCATAATCACAGTGAAGGTCTCCCAACCGCTGTCCGGCGTCGACAAAGGCGCGGAAATCGTCATAGCGCTTCACAGCAGGAATGCGGGGAAGCTGCTTTGAGAGGTTGTCGGCATAGCGGATGCGATATTCTGACGAATGCATTAGGCCATAAACATAGTAGAACAAATCGTCCTTGGTAATCTCTTCTCCGGGGTAGGCCGCCCGAAAGTGTGCGATTCCGACGTCAGTAATCGCGTCGCGGCGTACCGGGCTATCTCCCGATAATTGGTCTTCCAAGGCTAGATCGTCACCAGCCAATACCGCGCGCTCATCATAAACCCATCGAGGGAAGCATTGAGTCCCGCCATCCGTTTGCAGTTCCGGTATGACGTTTGTCATTAATGCGAACTGGCTTCCGGCAGGAGGCCTTTGCTTAAGCATAATGACTCTGTTTTCCAACTTGGCATGGCCCATTGGGAAAAGGCGCGGCATCTGATAGATGCTGTTGTTGAGCTGCCTGTCAAAATACAGCCATTGCCGTGTGAATGGGCGATAGAGACTCGGGGCTATTGCTTCAGCCCGGAATCGAGCCTTTTTCCCCTTTACCAACTCGTCCTTAAGGTCGCCGGACCAACTAATCTTGGCGGGATCGCTTTCAACAAAGTCATCCACCGCCGCCATTCGTGCCTTACGGTCGACACTGCCATATATGGTGCCAAATCGCTTAACCTCGGCGTTATAAGTGTCAATCATCCGGCGCATATTGGCCTCCAAGTCATTGCGGCTCGGATTGAAGGCCCAGTTATCTCGATTTGTTTTAACGCCCCCGGAATACAGGGAGAATACCGTCTTTAATCCTTTTACTTTGTTTTCCCCGATCAGAATAAAACGATCAAATCCTTTGTCTCTTTGGCCAAGCCAGTCCCCATGCTTGTCGGGAGTGATAGGCTTCCATCCCTGCGCCTTGGAGACGCCATTGAGGCTCTTGAATTGATGAACAATCGCTAGCTTCTCGTCCTTGGTCTTGTAGTTTCCAATATCATGAAAAAGAATTTTTCCATGCTCATGGGCATTTGGATTTTTCACCAGAAACGTTATCGCAATGGGTGCTCGGCTACCCGATCCAAAAACTTTGCCTCCTTCTTGTCTTGAGCGTTCTCCCGAGGTCCTTTGATTTCCCCGCAGATGGAATACGTAGATATTGGAGAATTCTGTGATAAGTGACTTCCGGAGTCCGTCTGCAGCCTTGCCGTCTACCCACCCAGCATTAGTGACAAAGCCGATCACGCCGGCTTCGCCGATTCTGTCGCTTGCCCAACGAATGGCACGGATGTAGCTGTTGTAGAGAGCAGTCCTGAGCTTTGCGGATGACCTTGCTTCATAGGTCTGTGCAATTCGATCATCCAGCTTTGGGTAGTCTATGTTCTTTGCATTATCATTCTCGCTCTCCTGACCATCGGAGTAGGGGGGGTTTCCGACAATCACGCGGACAGGCAAGCGTCTTTGGCGCTCGCGCCGATTGGAGTTGTCTACCATAAGGTCGGCGATGAGGTCCCGTTCTTGCTCATACAGTTGAAAGGTGTCTGTTAGGCAGATGCCTTCAAATGGGCGATAGTCGCCTCCCATCTGATCGTGATAGGCCGCTTCGATGTTTATCGCCGCAATGTAGTAGGCCAGAAGAATTATGTCGTTGGCATGAATCTCAGTTGCGTACTTACGTGCCAGGTCCGCATGGGAGATCAGTCCAGACTGAATGAGGCGGGTAATGAAAGTACCTGTCCCGGTAAATGGGTCCAGAATATGGACGCCCTCACTGCCAAGAGTTTGCCCAAATTCACTCTGAAGTAACTCGTTTACAGAATGAAGGATGAAGTCAACGATCTCAACTGGTGTATACACAATGCCAAGGCGATCTGTCATTTTTGGGAAGGCATTGCGGAAGAACTTGTCATATAGCTCAACCACAATCCTTTGCTTGGCTGCATCGTTATCAATTCCAGCAGCTCGGCGTTTAACGCTGGCGTAGAATCCTTCTAGCTTCTCGGCTTCTTTTTCAATTCGGTGCGCGCGCAGTGTTTCCAATACATTTTGCATCGCCCTTGAAACGGGATTGGCTTCCGCGAAGCTGTAGCCTTCAAACAGAGCCTCAAACACAGGCTGTGTGATGAGGTGCTGGGCCAGCATCTCTATGGCTTCGTCTTCTGTGACTTTCTCATTTAAGTCATCGCGAATCTCGCTTAGGAATCTTCCAAATGCTTCACGCTCAGGCGTATTTGGTTTTTCCACTAGTCCTTTGATGCGGCTAATGTGAGCTTGCGCGATCTTAGCAATGTCGCTGGCCCAATCCTCCCAGTAGGTTCGACGCCCACATTTCTTGACGATCTTCGCCATGATCGCCCTTGTGAATTCGTCAAAGGCAAATGCCGTCTGGAAAGGGGTGCTCTGGCGTGGCGTGCTATCGCCGTCTGTGGAGTCATCGTCTTCGGTCTGACTTCCTTGGCCAATACCAATGCCCATTTTGGCCTGCTTCGAATGAGAAGGCAGGCGATTGCTGACTGCTATCACTTCAATATGATCGCTAATGTCGACCCCAAGGTCGGCCTTGTTAATCATGGCGTCGAATCGCTCGTCGTGCGAGCGTAGAGCATTCAGGATTTGCCACACCACCCGGTAGCGCTCATTGTCGTTGAGTGCCTCCTCAGGCGTTTTGTTCGCCGGTACACCAATCGGTAGGATTACATATCCCATGCGCTTCCCGTCAGCGCGTCGCATGACGCGGCCAACGGACTGCACCACGTCGACTTGGCTCTTGCGCGGGTGCATAAAAAGAACGGCGTCGAGTGCTGGAACGTCAACGCCTTCTGAAAGGCAGCGCGCATTGGTTAGAATGCGGCAAGCATCATCATTCTCAGCTTTCAGCCAATCCAGAAGAGAAGTTCTTTCTTTGGCGCCCATGGTGCCGTCTACATGGCGCAGTTCGCATGCAAGGGGTGGAGCGCTGCCGAGAGCCTCTTTTCCTTCGTCAGAGGCAATGTACTCCCTAACTACCGCTGCGAATTCATCTTGAATTAGCTTTGAGCTCTTGATGTCTTTTGCAAAGGCCAATGCGCGGCGCATTGGGCCGCTGTCATCGGTCAATTCTTCCGTTAACCCGGATTTTACTAGCGCCTTATAACAACCAATAATCTTGGTTGCGTCGTCAAGTTTCAGCTCTGAGCCTTCGGCGAGGCGATTCTGTACGCTCGCGCTTACCATGGCCTCGTCAACCGCCAAAACCAGAACCTTATAGTCTGTCAGAAGACGGTTCTCGACAGCCCAGCCAAAGCCTCGTGTGAATAGGGTCTGGCCGTAGAGTGCTTCGTCATCCATAGAGGCCAACACGGCGGATACTTCATTGGCTTTGGCCTTAATGGCGTCGCCAAAGACCCGGGGGGTGGCGGTCATATAGAGGCGCTTCTTGCCCGCTATGAAATCTTGGTTGTGAACCTTCACAAACGCGCTCTCATTGTCACCCGCAAGAGTTGCGCCTGTGGTGCGGTGTGCTTCGTCGCAAATTATTAGGTCAAATGCATTCAGGCCATGCTGCTTTTGAGCATCGCTGATGACTTGAATCGACTGGTAAGTAGCAAACACTACTGTCATGCGCTCGGGCGCTGGCCGGTGAGCCCGACTTGCAAGTTTTACCGCACTCGTTGTCGCTGGGTAGTCGAGATCGTGGACATCTACTTCAGCTAGATCATCTTTGCTCTTTCGACGCTTGCCGACCTGAGTATCTGAGCAGACGGCAAAAGACCGGAGAGGCGTTGAACTGTCGATGGTCCATTCCCTGATGGTTTGGCTCATTAATGCCAGTGAGGGGACCAGCACCAGAACGTACCCGCCTGTGCCAACTTGATCTTCGGCAATCTTTAAACCGGTGTATGTCTTTCCCGTGCCGCAGGCCATAATCAGCTTGCCGCGGTCTTGCTCTGCCAGCCCAGCTCGAACCGCATTTAGCGCATCAATTTGATGAGGCTTAATTGTCTTCCGCGGTGTGACGCGGGCTTCACCGGTCTCGAACCAGATTGCCCAGTCGATTGGGCTTTCTTCCAGACGATCAAGGCCTATACGCTGGATGTCCAGCGGACCCAGCATAGCCTCCGCATGCTCACTCCATGGCGCGCCGGTGGTGTCGATAATCAGGCCGCGCGTGAAAGGCCGAATTCGCGAGCTGCTAAGGAAACTGTTTATATCGCCTTTCTGAATGCGATAACCTTCCCGATAAAATTTGCACTGAATTGCACAGAAGCCATCCTCGTCTCGTATCTTTGCGACGGCGTCGATCCCGGTGTCTCGCCCGTCAAGGCCAAACTGCTTACCATGCTCCTTGGCCCAATCGGAAAACAGCCATGCGTCTTCGTATTCTTGGGTCATGCCGGGGTCATGCTTAATGAAATGAACCGCCAGCCGCTCGAAGTAGGTCCCTTTCTCGCGTTCAGTGACAGCAGCCTTCCGGAACGAATCGAGCAGCTTGGACAGGTCAGACACCGGCAATCCCCCCAATAAACCCCAGCAAAAACCTGAAAACGGCAGTTTGCGGCTAAATACAAGGGCTTATGATACCTCCGGGGCGGGGGTGGTCAATTGCCACTACCGGCTGGTGTGCCGCATAAAATGGTAGTTGGCCGGCGGAGGCGCTGGCCCTGCTCGTCCGACAAGAGGATGTATTTTTTGCGGGAGCGGGCAATGGCGGCATGAAACCGTTCCGGCTCGTTTTCCAAGTGATCGCGGACCAAGTGGGAGACGATGCTCGTGACGCTCTCGGCATCCGTCGGCGCCCCCTTCGCTTCGATTAGGGTCGGAACCTGTCCCAGCAGCTGCCGTTCCATAACTGCCAGCAGCTGCTGTCGGTGAATTTCCTTCACCACCCCGGGCTTCGCCCCGGAGGTCATTTCCGCTAGGTCGGCCGCTATGGTGGCTTGAACGGCATCCCAAAGGGGGTGATTCGGCCAGCGGAACCTCTGGGTATCGCTGGGGCTGGGGCGGGTGTACCGGATTTGCTCGGCGGCACAGGACAGAACATCTCCCAGCTTGTTATCCAGCTCAGCCCATGTGGTTATTCCCCAGCGGTCTTTCAGATGCCGCTTGCCGGCCCGGAGTTCGACTCGCCATATACGCTCATTGCCAACGAGCGGAGTCCCGCCATTGGCTTCTATGGCCGCGTTCCAATGCTTCCACCATTCCGGCTTTTGGCGCTCCTGAACCTCTTTGGACTTGTCATAGACAATGACCTGCCGGCCCGGCATCTTGCCGCAGGTTACAGACGTATAGCGGCCAGATATGCCATGAGATTGTTTGGTCTCAACCTCGTGATCCGCCCGGCTGGTATGGGAGTGCATGACAAAGGCTGTTGGATTGAGGGCGAATGGCTCTCCCGATGCGGCTTCGATCTCCGACGCCACAAGGTCCATACAATAGTCGACGCGGGAAATTGCCTCGCTAAATACTTTTGCTCCAATGGCGTCAAGATACCGGTAGATTTCTGCCCGGACGCGGCCGAGCCCCATAGAGGCGAGTGCATTGGATTTGACCGAGACGCGTATATTCCAGCCTGATACGGATTGATTTCGGCTGAAGAACCATTTGGCCCCTACGGGGCCGGTATCGCAGAGATAGGCATAGCCGCCGGGGGCCCCGTGCCCCGCTACATGCATCTTCTCCCCGCGCCATTCCAGAGCCTCCTGAGACCGACTGGCTTGTGCCTGCAATCGCGCCTGTTCCAGAGCGTCCAGCATTGCCTGCTGCACGATGCCCTGAAAAGCCACGTCGAGTTTGTCGAAGTTCCAGTAGATCGGTTTCAGCGTCGTCATATGTCTGCTTTCTGTGGTTCTAGAGGGGGGTGCTACAAAGACCCCCCTCTATGGTTATTCCGTTGGTAAGTGCCGCTCCGCTTGTGCGGCGCGGCAGGTTCCGGCGCTGCGCGCCGGGGCTGCTTTGCGTTTTGGGGCCGGAGAGAGTTGCAAAGAACGGGGGAGCTGGCAGAGCCAGCTCCCCCTAGGAGCCTTGCGGCCCCAAAACACCTGACGGTGCAGCCAGCCCCGCCAGGCCAAAACTGGAGATGTTGGGCTGCGCATAGACACAGCCGTTAGGCCGTGTCCGGTTGAGACGTGCTCGACCTTGTCCGCGCGGAATACCACGCGATCAAGTCGCGCCGGCAGTATCGAACCGAACGCGTGGATACTTTCACGAAGTCAGGCCCACCACCCCGCACACGCCAGTTCTGCAAGGCACGAACGGAGTAGCCGAGGAAGCCTGCGGCTTCCTGTTCGTTTATCAGCCGATCCAGATGATCAGGGTCTAACTCGCCAATGACAGCGCCGGTTTGCATTACACTCACTCCACGTTCGTCCAACGGGAGTAAGCGTCGCTCAACGCGGATTCCACAAAAACGTCTATAAAGCCGGAGCTGATTTATAGATTGTGGAACGAGAGGCGTTGACTTACTGGCTTGAATTAATCGCGGCTCTAATCATTGACGGCAGCCATTTGTAGAGAACTTTATCGCTCAGATTATTGGCGTCCGATTCCGGATACAGCTCGCCAATCTTTTTCCGGATGATGGAAAAATGCGTGGCAGTCGGGGCGGAAAGGTCAATCAGGCCGGCATTTAACAAAGCAGAGAAGGCGCCTTGGATATATGGCTCTGCCGTTGGACGGCCGGGTTTGCGCCGTTTGCCAGAAGGTTCAATGGAGGTGCTTTCGTCAAACAGGCTGCAATGGACGATATGAACCCCGACAAAATGCAATCCGCTGCCGGCCAAGGTGGAGTCGTCGTCATATAGGTCCAGTCCAGCAATGACGGTCTTGGGAATAACCATCAATGATGACGTCATGGTGCGGGGTGCCTTGAAGCCTATGGCAACCCAATTGCCTGATACCAGTTGTCTGAGGGCATAGGCTCCGCCTTGGCCATAGCCATCGTAATATTCTTTTGCGCTTAGCAGGCCCCAGTCGGGGGCATTTTTGGCATCATTCAGGCTGGCGGACTTGGACGTCGGCGGAGACGTATGTCCCCAAAGCTCGGCGACCGAATAGCCACGGTTCCAGATGTCGAGAAGGTCGGTCATTGAATGGATGGGCGCTCACAGACTCGGTTTTGCCTACGTAACGTAACGTGGGGGGAGCTCTGTCGGAACCCGTATACGTAACGTAAGGGCAGAGTTGCGGGCTGCTGCAATTCCCCCATAGGCCAATTCGCGCTTAAGGACGGTCTTAAGGGTGTTTCCAACATGGAGGGCATGCCGACCTCTTAAGAGGAAAGCCCCTTAAGGGGCTGTATCTGATTCTCCAATGAGGCATGCGGTAAGCGGGGCCAGCTCAACTCGACCCCTTAAGGTTATTTCCCTTGTCGGCGTTGCGTTCTGTCCATGCGATGAGGTCGAGTTCACACCGGAAACAGCCTTCCCGACGGGCCACGGCTGCGGCGAACTCCTGTATCCGGTCGCTCAGCGGCTTGGTCAGCGTTCTTATGGCCGTCCAGTCGTCGAGTGCGGTCTTTTCATTGGCGGAGCGTGCCTTGTTGCGCAGGTATTTAATGGCATAGCTGTCCAATGGCATTTCAAGGTACGTCTTTAGACGGTCCAAGCCATAGGCCCGTGAAAACACCAGCTCGCGGCAGCAGGCAAAGAGGAAGATGTTTGTGGCCTTGCGGGCGGCGCCCCAGTTGCCTTGGCCTCCATCCGGAAACCGGTTCGCCAGCTCGTCGGTCATTTGGTCGAGCACTGCCATATATTGGTCCTGATTGCAGTCAGCGAGGGCCTTCAGGTCGACCGTCTCCAGATAGCCTCTGGCCGTTTTGACCATATCCGGCGCCCCCTGATTCCGGAGGGCCGATCCGCCGACCGCACGGGCGAGATAGCGCTGATATGACCTCAGCAGCTCGCCATCCTTTGGCGTTTCCTGCGGCGTCATATTCCTGCCCTCGGATGCCGATTAGCCCGCTGCTTTGGCGGGCGGCTGTTTCGGGCGCTCCGGGAAGCGGACCACATTGCCGCCGGCCTCTACGGTCTCGGGCGCGATCGATACAGAGGCCACCGGCCCGGCAGGCGAGGGCGGCTCTGCCGGCGCTAGGCCGATCATCCCGCCAAGCCGTGTCGCGCCGAGAGTTGCCGCCTCCCGGACTGTGGCGTCATCCAGATGGGCGTAACGCATGGTCGTCTGGATTTGCGTGTGGCCGAGTAGCTTTTGCAGCGTGGTAATCGCCATGCCGCCTTGGAGCATCAGCGAGGCATAGGTATGGCGCAGGTCATGGATACGGACCTCTGGCAGCTTGGCCCGCTTGCGGATATGGCGCCACGATTTCTCCAGATTGACGGCGTGTTGGCCTTCGACTTCGCCGGCTATGACATACGGATTGCCATCAAGCTTTCGTATGGCATTGATGACGGCTTGGGCCTCTGGCGTCAGCGGGATGCGCCGCGCGCCCGTCTTGCTGTCTGGCAGGTTCAGATAGCCGCCCCGGATGAAGGACCATTGCAGGGTCAGGATTTCGCCTAGGCGGCAGCCGGTGAGGATCAGCAGCCGGAAGGCGGCGATATGGTAGGGCGATAGGTCTTTGGCCGTCTCAGCGTCCCTGAGGGCCGTGCTGACCCGTTCCAGCTCGTCGGGGGTCAGATAGCGCTCGCGGCGCTCCTCGCGGTATTTCTGGACATGGCGGCAGGGATTGGCGCCGTCGGGCCGCAGGCCCCAGACTTCGCAGAGGTTAAACATCTTCGATAGCAGAGCTAACACGCGGTTTGCCCGGTATGGCGTCTTGCGCAAGGTGTGATGCAGGTCGGCTATGTCGGGGCGGCTCACATCGACAATCTTGAAGCTACCAAGCTTGGGCAGAATATGCTGGTCGAGCATGGAGCGGCAGTCGCGTTCGGTCGACGGCTTGCAGCGCTTGGCGACATGCTCCTCCATGAAGCGCTCTGAGACGGATTTGACGGTGGGGGCGCGGCGGTGGGTGTCGATGGCCTCGGCCGGGTTGTCGCCCTTGGCAACGGCCCCTAAGAGCTCTTTTGCGCGTTTGCGGGCCTCGTCGGCCGTCAGTACGCCATGCTGGCCGATCTTGACCCGCCGTGTGCGGCCGCCGGCGCGATACTGGACCATGTAGGTGCGCTTGCCGCTTGGCATGATGCGCACGCCAAAGCCGCTCACCTCGTCATCCCAGACGAAGTAGTCACGCGCTTTGATCTCGAAGGCTTCAACGCGGGTCTTGGACAGGGCCGCCATGGTGCTTCACTCCGGTACAACCGAATTTCTGGAAGCACTATGGAAGCAGCAAAAATGAAAAATCAAGCAAAAGTAGAGTGGTTAAGCGTAGCGAAGAGTCGTCTATGTCACTGAAAATATTGATGGTGAGTATCGCCGGGGGTTGTGAGCGTAATTGAGCGTAAAGCCCCAGCCGCACTCTTAATCAGCGGGTCCCAGGTTCGAGCCCTGGTGCGCCCACCATTTTTCCCTCTCTCCGCTTTCATCCCGATCAGTAGTCCCTGGCCGCCAGTAGTCTCTGGCCGCCAGTAGTCTCTGCCCGCGCGCCCTGAAGCGAAGCGGCGGCGGCGATCCCCGCGCCGCGGCCTCAGCGCCAGCCACGCCTGCGCTTGTACAGGAACTGCGCGACGCAGCCTTCATAGGCGGCTTCACTGCCGGCATAGCGCACATCCGCCGCCGTCTCGTCGTTGCAGACCTGCCGCGCCTCGGCCTCGTCGGCGCTCATGACCGTCTGCGGCGGCGTCTGCGACGGTGCCTGCGTCTGGCAGGCGGCGAGCAGGAGCAGGGCAAGTGCCGCGGCGGATGTCGGTCGGAGAGGGAGTATCATCGTATGCCTCGGGCCGGGCGCGTCTGCCGCCCGTTGCGGCGAGCCTAGCATGGCGCCCCGGCCTCGGGCAGAGGCCATGCGTGCAGCCGCCCGCCACAGCCGGGCCGGCCTTTCCGTTTTCCGCATCCGCCGCCCACCGGCATCCGGGTTCAGGCCGGCCGCGCGCGCAGCCTGACCTGGGTGACGGCGACGCCAGAAACCGCGAGCAGCCCGCCGGCAACCAGTTTCGGGGTCACCGGCTCGCCGAGGACCAGCACGCTGGAAATCACGGCGAATACCGGCAGCAGCAGGCCGAATGGCGCGACGCGGCCCATCGAACAGCGGGCGATCAGCCAGAACCAGAGGCCGAAGCCGAGGATGCCGCCGATGAAGACCGTGTAGGCGAGGGCCAGCCAGCCATGGATATCCGCCATGGCCAGGCTCGCCAGCTGGCCCTGTTCCAGCAGCAGCGACATCAGCATGACCTGCGGCACGGTCAGCAGCGACGACCATCCCATCAGCATCAGGGGGTCGAAAGGGCCGTGGCGCTTCGTCAGGATATTCGACATCGCAAACGCGAAGGCGGCCCCGACCACAAGCAGCAGCGGTACCGCGCCGGCGGTCAGGCCGGGATCTGCCGCCAGTACGACCACCCCGGCGAATGCCATCGCCACGCCGGCAGCCGTGGTCAGGGAAGGCCGCTCCGCCAGCAGCGGCCAGGCCAGCAGGATGGTGAAGGGCGTGGCAAGCTGATAGGCGATTGCCGACAGGCTGCCGGAGCCGAGCCCGAGGCCGATGTAGAAGAGCCCGAAATTCAGCCCGCCAAGGAAAACCGAAATCGCCGCAACCGGGCCGAACTGCCGGGCCGTGGGCCGCCGGACGAACGGGATCAGCAGCAGCGCGATGGCCAGGAAGCGCAGGGCAAGGAAGAACAGCGGCGGAAACTGCAGAAGCCCCATCTTGATGACCACGAACTGATAGCCCCAGAGCAGGGGGACGGTCACGGCGCAGACGATCTGGAGGGCAGACATTGCAATCTTCCTTTAAAGACCGATCAGTCCAGATATGGGCGCGTTCCTGCTGGCGGTGCCGGTAGTCATCGAACGGCCTATCCGAGGAAACGGTCGAGAAGGGCGTCGGCGGTTGCCTGCGATGCCAGCCGCGACGGCCCCGTCTTGCCGGTCACGCGCAGCCCCTCGACGAAGCAGACGAGAATGCGGGCGGCACTCGCGGGCTCGACGCCGGCGGCTAGCCGCCCCGCCGCCTTCGCCCGGGAAAGGGTGTCTGCCAGCCGGCTTTCCATGGCCCTGAAAAAATGCCCGACGCGGCGGTCGACCTCGGCATCGCGGCCTGCCAGTTCCATGGCCGTGGCCACCAGCAGGCAGCCGCGGCGGCCGCGGGCACCGCTCGTGCGGTCGACATAGCCGGCAAGATAGGCCCGCAGGCCGTCCACCGGCTCTCTGCCGGCGGCGAGTTCGCTGTCCATGCGCGCCAGGGCGTCGGCGATATAGCGGTCGAGTGCAAGCAGGAAGAGCGCATGCTTGTCGCCGAAAGCGGCGTACAGGCTGCCACGCGACAGCTTCGTCGCATGCAGCAGGTCAGGCAGGGCCGTGGCGTGATAGCCGCGCGACCAGAACACGGCCATCGCGCGTTCGACGGCAATGTCCATGTCGAAACTTCTGGGGCGGCCACGGGGCGCCCGGGCTGCAGTCTGGCGGCTCATCAGCTATATATAGACCAATTGGTCTTTAAATGGCAAGGCGCCCCCCTACAGCCACCCGCTTTTCCGGAAGCGCCAGTAGAGCAGGCCGCACACGCCGGCCATCAGCAGCAGGGCGACGGGATAGCCCCACTGCCATTTCAGTTCCGGCATCACCTCGAAATTCATGCCCCAGATGCCGGCAAAGGCGGTGGCCACGGCGAAGATGCCGGCCCAGGCGGCCAGCCGCTTGTTCACTTCGCTTTCCTCGATCGCCACCATCGAGAAATTCACCTGGATCGCCGTGGTGATGGTTTCGCGCATGGTGTCGATCCAGGCATTCAGCCGGGTCAGGTGGTCGTAGACGTCGCGGTAATATTCGCTGAGGCCCATGCAGGGCCGCGGCACCCGGCCGCCATAGAGCCGGCCCACCGCCTCCATCAGCGGCGAGACGGCATGTTTCAGCATCGCCGTCTTGCGCTTCAGCGCATAGAGCCGGCGGATCGTCTCGCGCGCCGCGCCGGCCGGCCGCGCCGCGCCGTCGCCGGCGAAGATCTGCTCCTCGATCTCCTCCAGCTCGTCTTCCAGCCGCTCCATGATCGGCAGATAGCGGTCCACCACCGCATCCAGCAGCGCATAGAGCACGAAGCCCGAGCCCTGTTTCAGCAATTCGGGTTCGGCCTCGCAGCGTCGCCGCACGCCGAGGAAATCGGCATGGCTGCCGCTGCGCACGCTGAGCACGAAGTCGCGGCCGACGAACACGTCCACCTCGCCGCGATGCAGCTCGCCCTCGCGGTCGAGTTCCAGCAGATGCATCACGGCAAACATCTGGTCGCCGTATTCCTCCAGCTTCGGCCGCTGGTGGCCCATCCGCGCGTCTTCCACCGCCAGGTCGTGCAGGCCGAATTCCGCCTGCAGCTCCTCCAGCTCGGCCAGCACCGGGTCCTTCAGCGCCACCCAGACGAAGGTGTCGGGCTGGCCGACGAAGCGGTCGATCTCGGCCACCGGCGGCTCGGCCAGCTTCTCGCCCCCGCGATAGGCGACGCAGTTGATCAGCATCGGCGGCTCCCCCTCATCACACCCGGCATCACAATCACACCCGGCATCACACCGGCACACAGTCCGGCGGCGAATCAGCCGCCGCCCGGCCAGTCTAGCCGGCAGTCTAGCCGCGCCGGGTTGCAATCGGGCAGCCCCTTGATGTTTCCTGAATGTTCCCTATATCGGGGGCATCCGCCCGGCGCCGGCTCTGCATGCACAAGCATGCTGCTCTGGTGGCGGGTGTCGGTGGTGCCGTCATGCGCGCAGGCGTGGCAATAAGGGCAAACGGTCCGCAGCGGTCACCAGCGGTCCGGAACGGTCACCAGCGGTCCGCAGCGGTCCGCAGCGGTCACCAACGGTCCGCAGCGGTCACCAGCGGCCAGGGGGCGGCCGCGGGTGGTTTTGCTGGTCAGCAGCCCGGAAATCTGCTTCATTTCCGGGCACATAGCCAATCTCTGCCGGAGTGTCCCATGGCCGATGCCGCTTCATCCGTCTCCCCGGCTGCTCCCCTGGCGGCGGCGGCCCCGCATCGCTGGCGCTTCTTCCGGGCCGGCGGCTTCGACCAGCTGCGCATCGAGACCGGGGCCGACCTCAGGGCGCTGGCCGGACTGCCCGCCGCCGGCGGGGGCGAGGGCGGCGGCCTCGACCAGAAGCTCTGGCTGGCCCTGGCCTGCCCGGTGCATTCGGTCGAGTTCGACCGCCGCACCCTGGCCCTGATCGATGCCGACGGCGATGGCCGCATCCGCGCGCCGGAACTGCTGGCCGCCCTGCGCTGGACCCTCGGCCTGGTGAAAGACCCCGATGCGCTGTTTGCCGGCCATGCGGTGCTGCCGCTGGCGCTGATCGACGACAGCAGCGCCGAGGGTGCCGCCATCCTCGCCTCGGCCCGGCGCATCCTGTGCAATCTGGGGCAGGAGGATGCCGGCTCGATCAGTCCCGACCAGGCCGGCAATCTCGCCGCCATCTATGCCCAGAGCTACCTGAACGGCGACGGCATCGTGCCGCCCGACTGCGCCCCCGATGCCGAAACGGCGGCGGTGATGCGGCTGATCATGGAACGCGCCGGCAGCCGGCCCGACCGCGGCGGCCCGGCCGGGCTCGGCCAGGCCGAATGCGACGCCTTTTTCGCCGCCATCGACGCCTATGCCGCCTGGATGGACGAGGCCGTCGGCGATCCCGACAGCCTGCAGCCGCTCGGCCCCGCCACCGGCGGCGCCGTCACCGCCCTGCAGGCCGTGCAGGCCAGGGTCGACGACTATTTCTTCCGCTGCCGGCTGGCCGCCTATGATCCGCCGGCCGCCGCCGCGCTGAATGCCGATGCCGCCGTCTTCGCCGCGCTGGCCACGGTCGACCTTGCCGGCGATCCCGCGCCGGTCGCCGGCCTGCCGCTGGCCCGCATCGAGGCCGGCCGCGCCCTGCCGCTGGACGAGACGGTCAATCCGGCCTGGGCCGAGGCGGTGGCGCGCTTCCGCGATGCGGTGGTGCAGCCGCTGCTGGGCGCCCGCAATGCGCTGAGCGAGGCCGACTGGCGGGCCCTGCGCGAAAGGCTGGCCCCCTGCATCGCCTGGCAGGGCCGCAAGGCCGGTGCCATGGTCGAACCGCTGGGCATCGACCGGGTGCGCGAAATCCGCGCCGGGCAGACACGCGCCCGCATCGTGCAGCTGATCGCCGAGGATGCGGCGCTGGCCCCCGAATTCGAGGCCGTCGCCGCGGTCGAGAAGCTGGCCCGCTTCCTGCGCGACCTGGTGCCGCTGCTGAACAACTTCATTTCGTTCCGCGATTTCTACACCCGCCGCGCGCGGGCGATCTTCCAGATCGGCACGCTGTATATCGACGGGCGGTCCTGCGACCTCTGCGTCCAGGTCGACGATGCCGCCCGGCATGCGGCGATGGCCACCAACAGCCGCATCTTCCTGCTCTACTGCGACTGCACCCGCAAGGGCAGCAACGAGAAGATGACGATCGCCGCCGGCATCACGGCGGGCGATTCCGACCTGCTGGCGGTGGGCCGCAACGGCGTGTTCTACGACCGCCGCGGCCGCGACTGGGATGCCGTGGTCACCCGCGTGGTCAGCCACCCGATCTCGATCCGCGAGGCCTTCTGGATGCCGTTCAGGAAGGTCGGCAAGCTGATCGGCGACCAGATCGAGAAATTCGCCGCCGCCCGCAGCAAGGCGGCAGAGACGCAGATGACCGCGCAGCTGGTCGCCACCGGCACCGCCGCCGCCACCGGCGCGCCGCCGCCGCCACCCAAGCCGGCACCGGCCTTCGATGCCGGCAAGTTCGCCGGGATTTTCGCCGCCATCGGCCTGGCCATCGGCGCCATCGGCACGGCGCTGGCCTCGGTGGTGACCGGGCTGCTGAACCTGGCCTGGTGGCAGATCCCGCTGGCCGTGCTGGGCGTCATCCTCGTGGTCTCGGGTCCCTCGATGGTGATCGCGGCGATGAAGCTGCGCCAGCGCAACCTCGGCCCGATCCTCGATGCCAATGGCTGGGCGGTGAATGCGCGGGCGCGCATCAACATCCCCTTCGGCGGCAGCCTGACCCAGGTGGCGAAGCTGCCGCCCGGTGCCGAGCGCGCCCTGCAGGACCCCTATGCCGAACGGCGCCAGCCCTGGCTGCTCTATGCGGCGCTGGGTCTGGCCGTGCTGCTGCTGTGGCTGGCCTGGCATTTCGGGCTGGTGGCCGCCCTCTGGCTCCGCTTCGGCTGGCATTAACCATGGGGGATGTGCCGGGGGATTTCCCCGGGGTTACCGGGAAATACGGTCGCGCCGGCGGGCCGGGACGGGCTAGGATGGGGGCATGAGGCTGGAACCGCGCTTCTTCACGCCGATCGGCACCCTGCGCCATGCCGCACGCCTGGGTTTCCTGACCCAGGATGTGCGCCGGGCCGGCACGGTCATGGGCTTCGTCGGCGCGGCGGCCGCGCTCGGCGCCCAGCCGGCCGACCTCGCGCTGGTGGTGATCCGCCGGCAGAGCCCGGCCGACCTGCACCGGCAGGTGGTGATCGTGTTCCAGAAGGACCCGGCCTTCGCCGACGGCCTCGGCCGGCTCTACCGGGCGCGGCGGCGACCGATCGGCTTCGAGGGCGAACAGCGCTGGTGCGCCATCCCCGAACCCTCCTTCCTGGCCGACGAGACCTTCGCCCTGCTGGCGGCACGCTTTCCGCATCTGCTGCTGATCGAGGAACAGCCCGCCGGCACCGCGCCGCGCATCGAGGTGCTGGCCTCGTCGGGCTTCCGCGACCTGCCGCAGCTGAAACTGGCGCCACTGCCCGGCCGCGCCGCCGCACCGGCAAGGCCGGCGCCGCGTCCGCCGGCCACCGTCACGCCGCTGCCGGCCGCCGCCGCGCGTCCGGCCGCGATCCGGCTGCCGCAGCCGGCGCCGGCCCGCGTGCTGCCGCTGCGTCCGCGGCGGCTGAAAAGCACGGTGGCCCTAAACGAACGGGTCGAGCGCCAGGTGGTCGACGAATTCCGCCGCCTGCTGAAGGCGGTCTCGCTGTATTCCTGATCAGCCGTTCCGGCCGGGACCGGGGCCGCAATCCCCGACCGGGCCGGTGCCCATGTAGCAGCCGTCCTGGTAGACCAGCGGATCGACATCGGCGCGGCTGATCGCGCCGGTCACCCGGCCGATGCAGATCGAATGGGTGCCATAGGCATGCACCGCCTCGATCTCGCAGAAGATGTTGGCCTGGGCATCGGCCAGGTAGGGCAGGCCGGCGGCATCGGCCTGCCAGTCGCCCTCGGCAAAGCGCGCCTCGCCCTCGATGGCGCCGCTGAACACTTCCGACAGGCGCTGCTGGCTGCGATGCAGCAGGTTGATGCAGAAACGCTGGCCCAGACCGAGCTGGGCATGCAGGGCGGCCGAACGGTTCACGCAGGCCAGCACCGCCGGCGGGCTGGCGGAAACCGAGGTGACGGCGGTGGCGGTCATGCCGTGGCGGATGCCGCTGTCATTGCGGGTGGTGATCACGGTGACGGTCGCCGCCAGCCGCCGCATCGCGGTGCGGAAAGCCTCGTCGAGCGGAACCGGATCGGAGGGAGTCGCTGCAGCCATGATGCTGCTGTCATAGCGGAAACCGCCGCCCCGCCGCAACCGGCCGCCCGGCCGGCGCCGGGTTCAGCCGGCCGCCGGCAGCCGCCAGGACAGCTGTTCGGCGACCCGCCGGGCAACTTCGGCCCAGTCGCCGGGCCCGGTCTGCCGCAGCAGCGTCAGGCTGCGGTACCAGGGCGTGGTATTGCCGTCGAGGCCCCAGTACCAGTGCGGCGAGATGCCCTTGTGCAGCATCACGATCGCCGGCTTGCCCAGCGCACCGGCCATATGGGCGGTGGTGTTGCTGGTGGTCACCACCATGTCCATCGCCTCGATCTGGGCGGCGAAGCCGTCGAGATCCTTCATCTGGTCGATCTCCGGATCGACCAGCAGGTCGACGCCGGCGGCCTGTTTCAGCGCGGCGCGGTCGGCCTCGCGGTTGCCGTATTGCAGGTCGACGAACCGCAGGCCTGGCAGGCCGAGGAAGGCGGCGAAATCGGTCAGCTGCGCGCTCTTGGGGGCGCCGATCTGTGGGTTGGCGCTGTACCAGGCGACGCCGACCAGCGGCCGGCCATCCCCCTGCTGATAGCGCGCGCGCAGGGCGGCGGCGCGTTCGGCATCGGCCTTCAGCGGCAGGGCACCGGTGCAGTCGGCGGGGCTGCGGCGGAACACCGCGGCGACATCGAACAGGCTGCCCTGGATGACGAGGTCGGGGGCGAACAGCCGCGGCTGCGCGGGGTTGGTGCGCGGCAGCACCTCGAGCCCGGGAAAGCTGCGCTGCAGCAGCGGGATCATGCGCGGATCGCATTCGATCACCGGCCGGATGCCGGTGGCCAGCAGTTCCGGCATCACGCTGAGCAGGGCCAGCGTCTCGCCGACCCCCTGTTCGGTGAACAGCAGCATCTTGCCGCCGTCCGGCAGCGGCTGGCCCTGCCAGAACGGCAGCGTGAAGGGCCGCATGTCGACCTTCATCGATTCCACGGTCCAGCGGGCGCCGAAATGCGGCCAGGCCTGCTTGTAGTCGCCCTTCACCATCAGCGCGGTGCCATAGCGCATATGGGCGGCGCCATGGCCGGGCTGCAGGCGGATCGCCTGCTCGTACCAGCGCATGGTGCCGGCGAAGTCGCCCTGGCTGCGGGCGAGGTCGCCGAGCGCGATCTGGGTGTCGATCAGGCCGGGATCGAGGCGGACGGCCTCGGCAAAGGCGCGCAGGGCCTCGTCGGGCCGGTCGAGGCTCGACAGCGTCAGGCCGAGATTCTGGTGGAACATGGCAATGCCGGGATTGAGCGCGATCGCCTTGCGCAGCGCCTCGGCGGCGCCGGTGAAATCGCGGCTGTCCATCAGGGCGGCGCCCATGTTGTTCAGCGCCTCGGCATAATCCGGCTGGATCGCCAGCGCCACCTGGTAGCAGGCCACGGCCTCCGCCGGCTGTTTCAGGTCGCGCAGGGCATTGCCGCGGTTGTTATGCGCCTGGGCATAGCGCGGCTGCAGCCGGATCGCCTGGTCGAAGCAGGGCAGGGCGGTGGCGGCATCGCCGGACATGCGCAGCAGCTCGCCGAGATTGTTGTGATAGATGGCATTGGCCGGATAGGCCGCGATGGCCTCGCGCAGCAGCGCGATCGCCTCCGCGCTGCGGCCGGCCCGGTGTTCGTCGAGTGCGCGGTCATTCAGCCGGTTGGCCGTGGCCAGGGCGGCAGATGGTCCGGCCGGGCGGCCGCTGGCCGCCATCTTTTCCTGGGCCCGGCGCTGCTTGCGGTTCATCACGCGATCCGTTTCCTCTTTGGCAGCCTCCTGCTTAGTCTGCCGGGTCTTAAGGGGTTGTAAACCACCGGTCCATTTGCCGGGACCGGGCGAAAAAATCCGCCCGGAAGGCTGGCCGGCGAAAAACCCGCGGGCCTATGCTGGGCGCTGCGGCGGCTGCCGTCCCTCCCTGCAGGTCCTTCCCAATCAACGGGTTTTCCGATGACCGAGATCACCGCGCTGTCGGCGCCAGAACTTGTCGAGTCCTATCGCAACCGCAGCCTGAGCCCGGTCGAGGCGACCGAGGCGGTGCTGGCCCATATCGCGGCCTGGGAGCCGAAGCTGGGCGCGCTCTATGCCTTCGATCCGGACGGCGCCCGCGCCGCCGCGCGGGAATCCGAGGCGCGCTGGCTGAAAGGCGCCCCCTGCGGTCCGCTCGACGGCGTGCCCGGCACCATCAAGGAGAATATCGCCACCAAAGGCGTGCCGGTGCCGGCCGGCACGGCGGCCACCAAACTGGTGCCGGCCGCCGAAGACGCACCGCCGGCGGCCCGCCTGCGCGAGGCCGGCATGGTGATCCTCGCCAAGACCACCATGCCCGATTACGGCATGCTGTCGTCGGGCCTGTCGAGCTTCCATCAGCTGGCCCGCAATCCCTGGGACCTGCGGATGAATCCGGGCGGCTCCAGCGCCGGCGCCGGTTCGGCCGGCGCCGCCGGCTACGGCCCGCTGCATATCGGCACCGATATCGGCGGTTCGGTGCGCCTGCCGGCCGGCTGGTGCGGCCTGGTCGGCCTGAAGCCGAGCCTGGGCCGCATTCCGATCAACCCGCCCTATGTCGGCCGCGTCGCCGGGCCGATGACCCGCACCGTGGCCGATACCGCGCTGATGATGAGCGTGCTGGCGAAACCCGACTGGCGCGACGGCATGAGCCTGCCGCCGGCCGAGATCGACTGGCTGGCCATCGACGGGCAGAAGCTGAAAGGCCTGCGGATCGGCCTGATGATGGAGATCGGTGCCGGCATGGTGCTGGCCGGCGACGTGCGCGATGCGGTGCAGGCGGCGGCGAAGCTGTTCGAGGCCGAGGGTGCCATCGTCGAGCCGGTGCCGGCGATCCTCACCCGCGAGATGCTGGACGGGCTGGACGATTTCTGGCGCGCCCGCCAGTGGGACGATGTCGAGAAACTGGCACCGGAGGATCGCGCGAAGATCCTGCCCTATATCCGCGCCTGGGCGGAATCCGGCGCAGAGCGCAGCGGCCTGCAGGTGGTGCGCGGCTTCAACCAGACCATGGTGATGCGCAGGGCTGCGGCCGAACTGTTCCGCGGGCTGGATTTCGTGCTGTCGCCGACGGCGCCGACCGCCAGCTATCCGGCCGACTGGGCCTCGCCGGTGAACGATCCGGAGAAGCCCTTCGAGCATATCGGCTATACCGTCGTGTGGAACATGTCGGAGCAGCCGGCCGTCTCGGTCAATTGCGGCTTCACGGCGGCGGGCCTGCCGATCGGCCTGCAGATCGTCGGCCGCCGCTTCGACGATCTCGGCGTGCTGCGCATGGCGAAAGCCTACGAGGACCGCCGCGGGGCACAGCGGCCCTGGCCGCAGCCGCCGGCCTGACCGCCTACAGCGTCAGGCGCAGCTGCGGCGCCGGTGCGTCATCGGCCGCCGTTTCCCCCTCGGCCTGCGGATTGTCGAGGCCGGAAAGGGTGACGCCCAGCAGCCGGATGCCCTTCGCAACCGGGAAGACGCCGTCCAGCAGCTCCTGCACGGCGGCAACGATGTCGTCGATGCCGGCGATGGGCGCAGGCGCCGTGCGGCTGCGGGTGATCTGCTGGAAATCGGCGAACTTCACCTTCAGGGTGACGGTGCGGCCGCGGATGCCGGCCTTCTGGCAGTAGGACCATACCTTGCCGATGATCGGCTGCAGGGCGGCCTCGGCTTCGGGCAGGCTGTGCAGGTCGGTGAAGAAGGTGTTCTCGGCGCCGACCGATTTGCGGATGCGGTCGGGCCGCACCGGCCGTTCGTCGATGCCGCGCGAAATCCAGTAGTAGAACGTGCCCGACTTGCCGAAATGCTGGCGCAGGAAGGGCAGGGCCTGCCCGCGCAGGTCGGCGCCGGTGCGGATGCCCAGCCGTTCCATCTTCGCCGCCGTGGCCGGGCCGATGCCGTGGAACTTGCCCACCGGCAGGCCGGCGACGAAAGCGGCGCCTGCCTGCGGGCGGATCACGAACAGGCCGTCGGGCTTGTTTTCGTCCGAGGCCAGCTTGGCCAGGAACTTGTTGTAGGAGACGCCGGCCGAGGCGGTCAGGCCGGTGGTCTCGCGGATCCTGGTGCGGATTTCCTCGGCCACCGCGGTGGCGGTGGGCAGGCCCTTCAGGTTCTCGGTGACGTCGAGATAGGCCTCGTCCAGCGACAGCGGCTCGATCAGCGGCGTGTAGTCGGCGAAGATGTCGCGGATCTGCCGCGACACCGCCTTGTAGACATCGAAGCGCGGTTTCACGAAGACCAGGGCCGGGCATTTGCGCCGGGCGGTGACCGAGGGCATGGCGGACCGCACGCCGAAGGCGCGCGCCTCGTAGCTGGCCGCCGCCACCACGCCGCGTTCCCGCGACCCGCCGACGGCCACCGGCCTGCCGCGCAGCTCCGGATTGTCGCGCTGCTCGACCGAGGCATAGAAGGCATCCATGTCGATATGGATGATCTTGCGCTGCGGCGCCGGGGCGGCAGCGTCGGGGGCGGCATCCGGGCTTTCGGGCGATGGTGCCGCGGCAGGCAGGGATATGTCGGCGGTGTCGGTCATGGCGCGAACAGGGGTTACCTGTTTACTAGCATATTCCTGTTTTGTTCGGAACCAGCCAGACCGGTTGACTTCCGCCGCCGGGAAATCATCTTGCAATCCGGACCAGATTGGTCTTATTTGCCGGCGCTGGGTGCAGACTCGCTGCCGGCCCGGAAATTGCGAAGGATTTGCAGGATGTTGCGCCTCAGTCGCCTGGCCGATTACGGCGTCATGGTGATGGCCCATGTGGCGGCCGACCCCGATGCCGCCTACAACGCCGCCGATACCGCGGCCGCCACCGGCCTGCCCGGGCCGACGGTGGCCAAGATCATGGCGCGGCTGGGCAAGGCCGGGCTGCTGACCTCGCAGCGCGGCGCCCATGGCGGTTATCGCCTGGCGCAGCCGGCCGAGGTGCTGTCGGTGGCCGACATCGTCACCGCGCTGGACGGCCCGATCGCCCTGACCCAGTGCTCGACCAGCGGCCCCAGCGCCTGCGACCGCGAGAATCTCTGCGTATCCCGGCGCGGCATCAACCGCATCAACAATGCCATCCGCGGCGCGCTGGAAGGCGTGACCCTGGCCGAACTGGCCCGCCCCTACGATTTCTTCGCCGCTCCGCCGCCCCGCCGCGGCGCGGCTGCCACCCCTGCCGAGTAAAGGACAGGTCGCCCCATGCCTGCCAATGCCGAAACCATCGAAACCGTCAAGAATCTCGGCGGCGAATACAAATACGGCTTCGTCACCGACATCGAATCCGAACTCCTGCCCAAGGGCCTGAGCGAGGACACCGTCCGCTTCATCTCGGCCAAGAAGCAGGAACCGGAGTGGATGCTGGAGTGGCGGCTGAAGGCCTATCGCACCTGGCTGAAGATGGAACGCGAGAAGGGTGAGCCGGGCTGGGCCAAGATCAGCCATCCGCCGATCGACTTCCAGGACATCCATTACTATTCGGCGCCGAAGAAGAAGACGCTGAAGAGCCTCGACGAGGTCGATCCGGATCTGCTGGCGACCTACGAGAAGCTCGGCATTCCGCTGAAGGAACGCGAAATCCTCGCCGGCGTGGCGGTGGATGCGGTGTTCGACAGCGTCTCGGTGGCCACCACCTTCAAGGACAAACTGAAGGATCTCGGCATCATCTTCTGCTCGATGTCGGAAGCGGTGCGCGAGCATCCGGAGCTGGTGCGGAAATATCTCGGCTCGGTCGTGCCGGTCAGCGACAATTTCTACGCCACGCTCAATTCGGCGGTCTTCTCCGACGGCTCCTTCGTCTATGTGCCGCCGGGCGTGCGCTGCCCGATGGAGCTGTCCACCTATTTCCGCATCAACGAGGCCAAGACCGGCCAGTTCGAGCGCACCCTGATCGTGGTCGACAAGGGTGCCTATGTCTCATATCTCGAAGGCTGCACCGCGCCGATGCGCGACGACAACCAGCTGCATGCCGCGGTGGTCGAGCTGGTGGCCATGGAAGACGCCGAGATCCGTTATGCCACCGTGCAGAACTGGTATCCCGGCGACAAGAACGGCAAGGGCGGCATCTACAATTTCGTCACCAAGCGCGGTGCCTGCCGCGGCGCCCGGGCGAAGATCAGCTGGACCCAGGTCGAGACCGGCTCGGCGATCACCTGGAAATATCCGTCGGTGATCCTGCAGGGCGACGACTCTGTGGGCGAGTTCTATTCGGTGGCGGTGGCCAACAATGCCCAGCAGGCCGATACCGGCACCAAGATGATCCATCTGGGCAGGAACACCAAGTCGACCATCATTTCCAAGGGCATCTCGGCCGGCCGCGCGCAGAACACCTATCGCGGCCTGGTGCGGGTGATGCCGGCGGCAGCCGGCGCCCGCAACTATTCGCAGTGCGACAGCCTGCTCATCGGCGACCGCTGCGGCGGCCATACCGTGCCCTATATCGAGGTGAAGAACCGCTCGGCCAAGGTCGAGCACGAGGCGACCACCTCGCGCATCTCCGATGACCAGCTGTTCTACTGCCGGCAGCGCGGCCTGTCCGGCGAGGATGCGGTCTCGACCATCGTCAACGGCTTCTGCAAGGAAGTGCTGCAGAAGCTGCCCATGGAATTCGCCGTCGAGGCCCAGAAACTGCTGGGCGTCAGCCTTGAAGGCTCCGTCGGCTGAGCGGAACAGGAACCAGGACCAGCCCCATGCTTGAGATCAAGAACCTTCACGCCAAAGTCGACGGCAGGGAAATCCTGCGCGGCATCGACCTTGCCATCAACCCGGGCGAGGTGCATGCCATCATGGGTCCGAACGGCTCGGGCAAGTCGACCCTGTCCTATGTGCTGTCGGGCCGTGACGGCTACGAGGTCACGGAAGGCTCGATCCGCTTCAACGGCCAGGACCTGCTGGCGCTGGAAACCGAAGAGCGCGCCCGCGAGGGCATCTTCCTGGCTTTCCAGTATCCGGTCGAGATTCCGGGCGTCGCCAATGCCACCTTCCTGCGCTCGGCTGTGAATGCCGTGCGCAAGCATCGCGGCCTGCCGGACATGGATGCGATGACTTTCCTCAAGACCGCCAAGGCGAAGATGAAGCAGCTGCAGATGGACGAGAAGTTCCTGCAGCGCGCCGTCAATGTCGGCTTTTCCGGCGGCGAGAAGAAGCGCAACGAGGTGTTCCAGATGCTGATGCTGGAACCGGCGCTGGCGATCCTCGACGAAACCGATTCCGGCCTCGACATCGATGCGCTGAAGATCGTGGCGGAAGGCGTCAATGCCCTGCGCAGCCCCGAGCGTTCGGCCCTGGTGATCACCCATTACCAGCGCCTGCTGGATTACATCGTGCCCGATGTGGTGCATGTGCTGGCCGGTGGCCGCATCATCAAGACCGGCGGCAAGGACCTGGCCCTCGAACTCGAGGCCAAGGGCTATGCCGACATCGTGGCGGCCGCGGCCTGAGGCGACCGGCATGTCCGCACAACCGCTTGCCGATACGCTCGCGACCGCCTGGGAGGCGGCCGCCGGCCGCCTGCCCGGCGCCGACCGGCCCGAGATTGCCGGCCGCCGCCGCGCCGCCTTCGATGCCTTCCGCCGCCACGGCCTGCCGAGCCAGAAGCTGGAAGCCTGGAAATTCACCGGCCTGAACGCGCTGGAGCGCCAGAGCTGGGCGCTGCCTGCTGATCCGGGCCCTGCCAATGACGGTGCCGCCGATGCCGCCCGGCTGGCGGCCGCCGCGCTGCCGGAGGGCAGCAGCCATCGCCTCGTTTTCGTCGGCGGCCGCTTCGATGCCGCCGCCTCGCGGCTGGACGGTCTGCCGGACGGCGTGCGGCTGCTGCCGCTCAGCCAGGCCGGCGAGGCCCTGGCGGCGGCGCTGGCCGCGGCCGGCGAAGGGCGGGCGGAAAGCCTGGCCGAACTGAATGCGGCACTGGCCAGCGACGGCCTGCTGCTGGATGTGGCCGAGGGTGTGACGCTGGCGAAGCCGGTGGAAATCATCGCCTTCGGGGCGCCGGCACTGGTCAACCTGCGCCATGTCGTGCGGCTCGGCCGCGGCGCGCGGGCGACGATCCTCGAAAGCTACCGCGACGGCGGCGGGACCGGCTGGACCAACGTGTTCAGCCACATCGCCGTCGATGCCGGCGCGCAGCTCGATCATGTCCGGCTGCAGGACGAGGCGATTACTGCCTATCATGCGGCGCTCGGCCGGGTGGATGTGGCCGGGGATGCCCGCTATGCCCATGTCTCGGTGCAGGGCGGCGCTGCCGTGGCCCGCCACGAACTGCACCTGGAAACCACCGGCGCGCGCGCGGTGCTCGACCTGCAGGGCCTGGCGCTGGCCCGCGGCGCCAGCCATATCGATCATACCCTGCGGCTGCATCATGCCCTGCCCGACTGCAGCAGCAACCAGCTGTTCAAGCATGTGGTGGACGATCGCGGCCATGCCGTCTTCCAGGGCGGCATCCGGGTGGCGCCGCATGCGCAGAAAACCGATGCGCAGCAGCTCAGCCGCACCCTGCTGCTGGCCGACCGGGCCCAGATCGACACCAAGCCGGAGCTGGAAATCCTGGCCGACGACGTGAAATGCAGCCACGGTGCCTCGATCGGCGATCTCGATGCCCAGCAGCTTTTCTACATGGAGGCGCGCGGCGTCGGTGCCGACGAGGCCCGCCGCCTGCTGCTGGCCGGCTTTGCCGCCGAGATCGTCGATGCGGTGCCGGACGGCGTCCTGCGCGAACATGTCGCGGCTTACGTGGCCGGCTGGCTGGAAGGCGGGGCCGCATGACCGCACAGCCGAAAAGCCTGGCGCCCGCAGCCTTCGATATCGACCGCATCCGCGGCGATTTTCCGATCCTGGCGCAGAAGATGCACGGCAGGCCGCTGGCCTTTCTCGACAGCGGCGCCAGCGCCCAGAAGCCGCGCGTGGTGATCGACACCATGACGCGGATGTACGAGCAGAGCTATGCCAACGTGCATCGCGGCCTGTACCAGCTGAGCCAGGCGGCCACCGACATCTACGAGAAGGCGCGCGAGACCGTGGCGCGGTTCATCGGCACGCCGGACAGCCGCGAGATCGTGTTCACCCGCAATGCCACCGAGGCGATCAACCTGGTGGCCTACAGCTGGGGCGATGCCTTCCTGCAGCCGGGCGACGAGGTGGTGATCTCGCATATGGAGCATCACGCCAATATCGTGCCCTGGCAGATGCTGCGCGACCGCCGTGGCATCGTCCTCAGGGTGGCGCCGGTCGATGATGCCGGCGAACTGGTCTGGGACGACTTCGCCGCCCTGATCGGGCCGAAGACCAAACTGGTGGCGATCACCCATGTTTCCAACACGCTGGGCACCATCGTGCCCATCGCCGAGGTGGTGCGGCTGGCCCATGCGAAGGGCGCAAAGGTGCTGGTCGACGGCAGCCAGGCGGTGCAGCACATGCCGGTCGACGTGAAGGCGCTGGATGTCGATTTCTATGCCTTCACCGGCCACAAGCTGTATGGCCCGACCGGCATCGGGGTGCTGTATGCCAGGGCGGCCCTGCTGGAGGCGATGCCGCCCTGGCAGGGCGGCGGCGACATGATCCTGTCGGTCACCTTCGAGAAGACGGAATGGAACGACATCCCGCACAAATTCGAGGCCGGCACCCCGGCCTTCGTGGAGGCCGCCGGGCTGGCGGCGGCCATCGACTACGTGCAGGGAATCGGCCTCGACGCGATTGCCGCCCACGAGCATGACCTGCTGCTCTATGCGACGGAAAAACTCAAGGCCATCAACAGCCTGCGGATCATCGGCGAGGCCCGGCACAAGGCCGGCGTGATCTCTTTCGTGCTGGGCGATATTCACCCGCACGATATCGGCACTATTCTGGACCGCGAGGGCGTCGCGGTGCGGGTCGGCCAGCATTGCGCCCATCCGCTGATGGAGCGGTTCGGCGTGCCGGCCACGGTGCGCGCCTCTTTCGGTCTGTACAACACCCGGGCGGATGTCGATGCCCTCTGTGCCGGGCTGCAGCGTGTCAGGGAGATTTTCGGCTGATGTCGGCGACTGGCGCAGAGAAGCAACCGGCAGCCCTGCCGGACCCGGAGGTCCTGCGGGACGAGGTGGTCGAGCAGCTGAAGACCGTCTTCGACCCGGAAATACCGGTTAACATTTACGAACTCGGCCTTATATACAAGGTAGAGGTAAACGAGGCGCGCGATGTGCGGGTCGAGATGACCCTGACCTCGCCGAACTGCCCCGCCGCCCAGTCGATGCCGGCCGAGGTCGAGTACAAGACCAAGATGCTGGACGGGGTGGGCGAGGTTACGGTCGAGGTGGTGTGGGATCCGCCATGGTCGCCGGAGCATATGTCCGAAGCCGCCAGGCTCGAACTGGGAATGATGTAAGGAGCCGCCACAATGGCTGCAACCGAAACTGCCGCGGCACCGCGGCCCGCCTTCAAGCCGGTGACGCTGACCGACGCAGCGGCGGCGCGCATCCGCGAACTGATCGCCCGGGCCGACCGGCCGATTGTCGGCCTGCGCATCGGCATCAAGACCAAGGGCTGCTCGGGCATGTCCTACGACATCGACTATGCCGAGGAGAAGGGCAAGTTCGACGAGCTGGTCGAGGACAAGGGCGTCACCGTGCTGATCGAGCCGAAGGCGCAGATGTACATCTTCGGCACCGAGATCGACTGGGTGGAAGACAAGCTGCAATCCGGCTTCGTGTTCCGCAATCCCAACGAGAAGGGCCGCTGCGGCTGCGGCGAGAGCTTCCACGTCTGAGGCCGCGGCGCGCTATTTCTTCTGGTCGGGAATGCGCCGGCGCCAGATGGTGTAGCGCTCGAAATCGAGCAGCTTGTCGTAATCCTCGAACCGCTTGGCAAACAGCGGGTTGCGCGAGAAATATTCCAGATAGTCGAAGGTCTCGCCCTGGCAGCGGGGAATTCCGGGCACGTTGTCGACGATCAGCAGCGACGGCTTCTTCCTGTTGAAATCCTCGGCCACCGAGCGGAACACGAAGCTTTCCGCCGGGCTCATGCTTTCCGGCGGGGTGTACAGCGGCGCCAGTTCGCGGCATTCGGCATAGGCGCCCTGGATCAGCCACATGCTCTCGAACCGCATGGTCATCTGCAGCCTGAGGTAATTGATCATCGGAAAATGCGGATAGATGCCGGGCGACAGGATCAGGATGCGGTCGTTGCGCTTTTCCTGCTTCACGATCTGCATCAGTCGCCGCAATTCCGATCCGCGGTATTCGAGCTGCTTGAAGAAGGGGCGGCTGTGCAGGCCCTCCTGGTAGAAGACCAGCAGCATCAGGGCGGCGGCGAACAGGCGGGCGGGGCGGGCATCGCCGCGCCGGGGCCAGACCACATGGTCCATCACATGGGCGATCACCACGCCGGCCAGCAGCAGGGTGAAGGCCTGGGCCGGCAGGGCGTGATAGGGCCAGCCCTTGTGCTGGGCATAGGCCGAAGCAAGGCCGCCGAGGCCGGCCATGAAGATCACCCGCGCCAGATGCGAGCGGATGGCGAAGAAGGCGGCGATGCCCAGCAGCGGCAGGATCAGGGTGGGCGGGCCGAGATTGGCGCTGAGCATGAGGTCCAGCGTGCTCCAGTTGCTGACCTCGCTGTAGAAGGCGCTGGCGATCGGCCAGACCACGGTGAAATATTCCGGGGTCACGATGACGGCGAACAGGGCATGGGCGATGCAGACGCCCAGCACCGACCACGGCACCGGGTCGGCCAGGCTGCGCCGCAGGCCGCGCTGCGACAGCAGGTAGAGTTCAACCAGCAGCGGGATGCCGAGGAAATACGGCTTCATGGCGAAACCCAGCCCGGCCAGCAGGGCCGTGGCGACGCGCAGCTGCGGGCTGAGCGGCGCCCCGTCGGCGCGCCCGCTGGCCACCAGCAGGTAAGGCATCGCCATCACCAGCAGGATGTGTTCGCGCTGGGTGAACATGTTGTTCGGGAAGACGATCAGCAGGAACAGCAGCAGCAGCGGCAGCAGGGCATCCGCCGTGGCATGGGCCGGGTCGAGGCTGGCGGCCAGCACCCAGCGGCAGGTGGCAAACGAGCCGGCGATGCCGAGGCCGAGCAGGCCGACCAGCATGACGGTGCCCGGCAGGCCGGTCAGCTTCGCCAGGGCCTCGGGCAGCAGATGCAGCACGAAGACCAGCGGCGTGTTGATGTCGATGGCATCGACATAGAGCCGGCCGCCATTCAGCCACAGCTTGGAAATGTAGAGCAGGACCGCCGTGTCGTGATTGATCGGCGGAAAGAAGTAGCCGGCGATCCAGGCGGCGCAGACGGCCAGCACGAACCAGTACAGCAGGCGCGACCAGTCGGCATGCCGGCCGGAGGCCGCGGATTCGACGGGGCGGGACTGGTTCATGCGGACGGTGCCGGCTGCGGGACTTTGCGGTGCGGGCCCCCGATGGGGCTGGCGGAGAACGGGTCTGCCTTGGTAAATCATTGGTTGGCACGGAAATCAATCGGAAACCGGTCGGGGCGGATGGCAGGGCAGGATGGAGCGGTCTGAATATCTCCGCATGGCGGCCCAGGAAGGAAGCATGTGGTGGTATCGCGCCCTGCATGCCCGGCTGCTGGATCTCTGTGCCCCGGACCGGCTGGCGGCTGGCCGGACATTGCTGGATGCCGGTTGCGGAACCGGCGGTCTGCTCGCCCGTCTGGTTGCGCAGCGGCCGGACCTGGTGCTGGCCGGCCTGGAATATGACGGGGAAGCGGCGGCCATCGCCCGCAGCAAGACCGGCCGGCCGGTGACGGCCGGCTCGGTGCACGCCATGCCGTTTGCCGATGCGCAGTTCGATGCCATCGTCAGTGCCGATGTGCTGTGCCATGCCGGCGTCGATCCGGGCCTGGCGCTGGCCGAGTTCCACCGTTGCCTGCGGCCGGGCGGCCTGCTGGTTCTCAACCTGCCTGCCTATCAGTGGATGGCTTCGGCCCATGACGCCCATGTCGGCAATGTCCGGCGCTTCACGGCCGGGGAATGCCGGCGGCTGGCCGCCGCGGCCGGCTTCGGCCCGGTGGAGACCGGCTATTGGAACTCGCTGCTGTTTCCGCTAATGCTGCTGCATCGGCTGGCTGCCGGCCGGAGTGACGCGCACAGCGATGTGCGGGCCTTTCCGGCCTGGCAGGACCGGCTGTTCTTCACGGCAACCGCCGTCGAGCGCCGCCTTGCCCGGACCGGGCTGGCGCTGCCCTTCGGCGGGTCGGTCTGGGTACGGGCCAGGAAAGCATGAAACAGCAGGACGACCACGTGCCGGCCTTTGCCCTTTCGATCGTTGTGCCCGTCTATAACGGCGCCACCAGCCTGCCGGCCCTGGTCGATGCCCTGGCGCGGCTGGAAGTGCCGGGCGGGCACGAGATCGTGCTGGTTAATGACTGCAGCCCGGACAATTCGCTGGAAGTCTGCCGCGATCTGTGCCGGCAGAATGCCGTGGCCCTGACCGTGGTCAATCTGGCGCGCAATTTCGGCGAGCACAACGCGGTGATGGCGGGTCTCGCACAGGCGCGCGGCGCCTATATCATCACCATGGACGACGACCTGCAGAACCCGCCCGAGGAAGTGGTCCGTCTGTGGCGCTATGCCAGCGAACATGCCTTCGACGTGGTCTACACCTACTACGCCGAGAAGAAGCATGCCGTCTGGCGCAATCTCGGCAGCCGCTTCACCAACTGGTGTGCCGATTTCCTGCTCGACAAGCCGAAGGGCCTGTACCTGTCCAGCTTCCGCTGCATGAGCGCCTTCGCCGCGCAGGCGATCCTCGCCCATGCCGGGCCGTTTCCCTATGTCGACGGCCTGCTGATGCAGGTGACGCAGAAGATCGGCCGTCTGCAGGTCGACCACCTGCCGCGCGCCGAGGGGCGCAGCAACTACACCCTGCGCCGGCTGGTCCGGCTGTTCCTGTCGATGTTCCTGAATTTCTCGGTGATGCCGCTGCGCATCGGCACGCTGACCGGTTTCGTGATGGCCGGCCTCGGCATCCTGGTCTTCCTGATCATCCTGATCGAGGCGCTGAGCGGCGGCACGCCGCAGGGTTATGCCTCGGTGATGGCGGCCATCCTGCTGCTGGCCGGGGTGCAGCTGATCATGCTGGGCCTGATGGGGGAATATCTCGGCCGGCTGTTCCTCACGGTCAACCGCAAGCCGCAATTCGTCATCCGCGGGATCGAACGCAATCCGCGCGCCCGGCAGGCCGGCGCCGGGCGGGAGGAGGCCTGATGACCATCTACTACACGATGCTCGGGATCGGCATCCTGATCGGGGTTGCCGGCCAGGTGCTGCTGAAGGCCGGGGCCAATGGCGAAACCCTGCTGCAGCAGATCCTCAATCCGCAGTCGATTGCCGGGCTGCTGCTCTATGGTGCGGCGGCATTCTGCTACATGTATGCGCTGCGCCGGATTCCGGTTTCGGTGGCATTTCCCAGCGTTTCGCTGTCCTACGTGGTGGTGGCGCTGCTCGGTTTCTGGCTGTTCGGCGAAAGCCTGACGGCAGCCAAGCTCGGCGGGATCGTGCTGATCTGTGCCGGCGTATTCCTGGTCGCCCGCCCGGCCTGATCTGTTTGGCCTGATCTGTTCGGCCTGACCTGTCCGGCCCGGCACCTCAGCCCCAGGCCTTCCGCACCTCCGCAACCACCGTGCCGATTTCGTCATCGGTCAGCTGGGGAAACATCGGCAGACTGAGAACGGCCCCGGCCGCCTGCTCGGTGCGCGGCAGGCCGCCGGGGCCGGTGGCGATGCGCCCGCGATAGGCCGGCTGCAGATGCACCGGTACCGGATAATGCACCAGGGTGCCGATGCCGGCGTCGCGCAGGGCCGCCTGCAGGCTGTCGCGCCGCGGACCGGCATCCAGCACATACTGATGCCAGACCGGACCGGCACCGGCGCGGATCGCCGGCAGGCGCAGGCCGCCGAGACCGGCCAGCCCCGCCATGTAACGGCCGGCGACGGCCTGGCGCAGCGCCACATCCTCATCCAGCCGGCCGAGCTTGACGCGCAGGATGGCCGCCTGCAGCGGGTCGAGACGGCTGTTCATGCCCGGTATGTCGCTGACATAGCGCTGACGCCAGCCGTATTCGCGGATCGCCCGCATGGTTTCGGCCAGTGCGGCGTCGTCGGTGGCGATGATGCCGCCATCGCCGATGGCGCCGAGATTCTTGGTCGGATAGAGGCTGTAGGCGGAGGCGCGTCCCCAGCTGCCGACCATCCGGCCATCCAGCCGGGCGCCATGGGCCTGGCTGTTGTCTTCCAGCACGGCAAGGCCATGGCGGTCGGCGATGGCCTGCAGCTCCGGCATTGCTGCCGGCTGGCCGTAGATATGCACCGGGATCACCGCCTTCGGCTGCGGCACGCCGGCCGGCCAGGCCGCCAGCAGGGCCTCCAGCGCCACCGGATCCAGCGTCCAGCATTCGTCGATATCGGCCAGAACCGGGGCGGCGCCGGCCAGTTCGATGGCGGCGACTGTGGCCACCGCCGTATGCGATACCGTGATCACCGCATCACCCGGCCCGATGCCGAGGCCGCGCAGTGCCACGATCAGGGCATCGGTACCGCTGGCCACGGCGACGGCATGGGCGCGGCCGGCCCAGGCGGCGAATTCACGCTCGAAAGCCGCGACTTCCTCACCCTGGATATACCAGCCGCTGTCCAGCACGCGCCGGATGGCGGCGTCGATGGCATCGCGCTGGGCGAGATAGGCGGCTTTCGGATTGGTCTGGGGGATCATGGCGGAACGCACCTGTCAGAGGTAGTGGGCGGCATGCTGGCGGTAGAAGGCGACACTGCGGGCCAGGCCCTCGGCCAGGGAGGTGGCCGGCTGCCAGCCGGTCGCCTCGCGGAAGGCGCGATCGTCGCTGTAGAAATCGCCGATATCGATCTTCCTGCGCTCGGCCGGGAATTCACGCAGCTCGAAGCGGCCGCTGCCGGCGGTTTCGACCAGCAGGCGGGCGACTTCCAGCAGGGTTGCAGGCGGCCCGCCGCCGACATTGTACACGCGGCCGATCGTGGCATCGCAGCCCGCGGTCAGCAGCAGGGCATCGACCAGGTCCTCGACATAGGTGAAGTCGCGGCGCTGTGTACCGCCCCACACCTCGAAGGCGGTATCCTCGACCGCATGGCGCAGCCAGATGCCAAGGAAGCCCTGCCGGGCATCGCGGATGCGCATGCGTGGGCCGAACACGTTGGTCAGCCGCAGCGCCGTGGCCGGCAGGCCATGCACCCGGGCATACAGCAGGTGATAGGCCTCGGCGGCAAATTTGTGGATGCCGTTGATATCGGGCGGCGCGACCGGATGGTCCTCGGCCACCGGCAGATGCTGCGGCGGGCCGTAGAGCTGGCGGGTCGAGGTGAAGATCACGCGCACCCGCGGATTGGCCCGGCGCAGATGCTCGAGGAAGCGCAGGTTGGCTTCCTGGTTGAGCTGCAGGTCTTCCAGGGGGCGCTGCATCGAATCCATATGCGAGGTCTGGCCGGCAAGGTTGAAGACCGTTGCCGCCTCGCCGATGGCGGCCGCGGTCGGTGCTGCATCGCCGATATCCGCCTCGATCAGGCGGATGCGGCCGCCCAGGCCGTCCAGATTGAAGGGATTGGCACCGTATTCCGCCAGCATCCGGTCGATCACCGTGACCCGGGCGCCCAGCCCGGCAAGACGGCGGACGAGGCTGGCGCCGATGAATCCGGCGCCGCCGGTGACCACGACCGGCCGGTCCTGCCATGCGGTATCTGTCATGCCTGCTTGCTCCGGCGGCCGTCTGTTGCTGTCCCGGGCTCGAATCCGGTGCTCCGATTATGCTGTGTCGGTCCGGTTTTGTCAGGGGGCGGGCTTGCCGCGACAAGGCGTCCGGGGCAGATTACGGGCATGTCGCATCCTGCCGGTTTCCGCCATCCCGTGCTTGCCGCCCTGGCGCTGTCCCTGCTGGCCGCCTGCAGCAGTCCGGAACCGTATTATCTCGGC
Source organism: Ferrovibrio sp. (assembly GCF_964218355.1). Lineage (GTDB taxonomy): Bacteria > Pseudomonadota > Alphaproteobacteria > Ferrovibrionales > Ferrovibrionaceae > Ferrovibrio. The sequence goes on from NZ_CAXPMC010000007.1 coordinate 68,562, forward strand.
CGGATCACGCCGGGTGTGACGGGTTACGACACGAACAGCGCTGTGCCGCTGAAGGACCCGAAGACCGGCCTGCCGTATTTCTCGATCTGTTATAACAGGCTGCTGCATGATGCGGCGGATATCCGCCGGCTGGTGCGCGAGCATTGCAGCGATCCGCAGCTGGTCCGCAACCAGCCCGATCTTTACGCCTGCTCCCTCGGTGCGCCGGTGCAGGCCACCTATCTCTGTTCGTCACTCAGCCGCGCGGCCGCCGAAGCAAGGCCGAATCTCCAGCAGAGCGGCACCTATACCGGCACGATCAATCTCTACTGAAGCCTGCGCGCGGGTCAGACGGCGATGCGCAGGCCGCTTTCGCGGTCGAACAGGTGCAGGCGGGCCGGATCGATGACCAGTCCCGGCCGGGAGCGGTCGTGGAAGCCCGCCTGGCTGGGCACGCGCACCACCAGCTCCTGGTCGGCAAGCCGGCCATGCAGCAGGGTATCGGCGCCCAGTTCCTCGGCGACATCGACATCAAGCTGCAGGGTGGCGGCTTCGCCGGGCTGGGCCAGGCGGATGTCTTCCGGGCGGATGCCGAGGCTGTATTCGCCATCGGGAACCGACCAGCCGGCCGGCAGCGCGAGGGTGGAACCGTCGGCCAGCCGGGCCTGCGGGCCGGCAATGCGGCCGGTGACGAAATTCATGGCCGGCGAGCCGATGAAGCCGCCGACATAGGTGGTGGCCGGCCGGTTGTAGACATCCTGCGGCGTGCCGATCTGGTCGGCGCGGCCGAGATTCATCACCACCAGCCGGTCGGCCAGCGTCATCGCCTCGACCTGGTCGTGGGTCACGTAAATCGAGGTGACGCCCAGCTGGGCATGCAGCCGCTTGATTTCGAGGCGCATCTGCACGCGCAGCTTGGCATCGAGATTCGACAGCGGTTCATCGAACAGGAACACGCTCGGTTCGCGCACGATGGCGCGGCCCATGGCGACGCGCTGGCGCTGGCCGCCGGAAAGCTCCCTGGGCTTGCGCTGCAGGTAGGGCTGCAGCTGCAGGATTTCGGCCGCGCGCTGCACCCGTGTAGCGATGCCGGCCTTGTCCATGCCGCGGATGCGCAGGCCATAGGACATGTTCTCGTAGACGCTCATATGCGGATAGAGCGCATAATTCTGGAACACCATGGCGATGTCGCGCTCGGCCGGCTCGACCTGGTTGACCACGCGGTCGCCGATCGAAATGGTGCCTTCGGTGATCGCCTCGAGGCCGGCTACCATGCGCAGCAGGGTCGACTTGCCGCAGCCGCTGGGGCCGACGATGACGATGAATTCGCCGTCGGCGATCTCCATGTCGATGCCGTGGATGGCGCGCACCGCGCCGTAATTCTTCTTCACGCCTTGCAGCGTCACCTTCGCCATGGGGGCGCTCACTTTTCCGTTTCGACGAGACCTTTGACGAACCAGCGCTGCATCAGCACCACCACGACAACGGGCGGCAGCAGCGCCAGCACGGCCGTGGCCATGATCAGCGGCCATTCGTAGATGGCTTCCGGTGCCCGCATCATGCGACCCAGCGCCAGCACGATGGTCTGGTAATCCGCCTCGGTGGAGACCATCAGCGGCCACAGATACTGGTTCCAGCCGTAGATGAACAGGATCACGAACAGCGCCGCGATATTGGTGCGGCTGAGCGGGATCACCACATCCCAGAAGAAGCGCAGCGGGCCGGCGCCGTCCATGCGGGCGGCCTCGGTCAGCTCGTCGGGAATGGTCAGGAAGAACTGGCGGAACAGGAAGGTGGCGGTGGCCGAGGCGATCAGCGGCAGCACCAGGCCCGGATAGGTGTCCAGCATGCCGAGATCGGCGACGATCTTGTAGGTCGGCAGGATGCGCACCTCGACCGGCAGCATCAGGGTGATGAAGATCAGCCAGAAGAAGGTCATCCGCAGCGGAAAGCGGAAATAGACGATCGCGAAGGCCGACATCAGCGAGATGGCGATCTTGCCCACCGCGATGGCCAGCGCCATGATCAGGCTGTTCAGCATCAGCAGCAGGGCGGGGGTGTTGCCGCCGGCCGCCACCTGCTCGGGGCCGCTGAACAATGCCTGTCCCATATTGTGCCAGAAGCGGCTGCCGGGCAGCAGCGCCATCGGCGCCTGCACGATTTCCTGGATGTCGTGGGAGGCGGCGATGATGGCGAGGTAGATCGGGAAGGCGACCAGGGCCACTGCGGCCAGCAGGACCACATGGCTGAAGGCATCGGTAAGGGGGCGACGCTCGATCATCAGTAGTGCACCCGGCGTTCGATATAGCGGAACTGCACCACCGTCAGTGCGATCACGATCACCATCAGGATCACCGACTGGGCGGCCGAGCCGCCGAGATCCTGTGCCTCCATGCCGTCATACCAGACCTTGTAGACGAGAATCTCGGTCGCCTTGGCCGGGCCGCCGCGGGTGGTGGCATGGACGATGCCGAACGTATCGAAGAAGGCATACACGACATTGACGACGATCAGGTAGAAGACCGTCGGCGACAGCAGCGGGAAAACGATGCTCCAGAAGCGGCGGACCGGCCCGGCGCCGTCGATGGCGGCCGCCTCGACCAGCGATTTCGGGATCGCCTGCAGGCCGGCGAGGAAGAACAGGAAATTGTAGGAAATCTGCTTCCAGGTCGCCGCCAGCACCACCACCGTCATCGCCTGGCCGCTGTTCAGCAGGAAGTTCCAGTCGATGCCGAAGAATTCGCGCAGATAGTAGGTGGCGATGCCGGGGCCGGGCAGGAAGATGAAGCCCCACAGCGCGCCGGCCACGGCGGGGGCAACCGCATAGGGCCAGATGATCAGGGTCTTGTAGGCGGTGGCGCCGCGGATGACGCGGTCGGCCATCACCGCCAGCAGCAGCGACAGGCCGAGACCGAGCGCCGTGACGATCACGCTGAAGAAAGCCGTTACCTGCAGGGAATGCAGGTAGTATTCGTCGCTGAGGACGATTTCGAAATTCTCGAGGCCGACGAAGAAGCTGCGGGTGCCGAAGGCATCCTCGCGCAGCACAGACTGCATGATCGCCTGGCTGGCCGGCCAGATGAAGAAGACCAGCGTGATGGCGATCTGCGGCGCTACCAGCAGGTAGGGCAGGAATTTGTTATGGAAGACGACTCGTTTTTCCATGGTGCGCCATAGAAGAAGCCCGCGCCTGATGAGTCAAGGCGCGGGCTTCCCCGTAAGGTTGGGTCTTACGACCGCTTGTTGTCGCGCTCGAACTGGCGCAGCAGCTTGTTGCCGCGCTCGACGGCGGTGTCCAGGGCCTCCTTGGCCGACTTCTTGCCGGACCAGACGCCTTCCAGCTCCTCGTCGATCACGTCGCGGATCTGCACGAAGTTGCCCAGCCGCAGACCCTTGGAGTTTTCGGTCGGCGGGTTCAGGTTCATCTGCTGCACGGAAATATCCGTGCCCGGATTGGCGTTGTAGAAACCCTGCAGCTTGGTGGTTTCATAGGCCATCGGGGTGATCGGCAGATAGCCGGTGCCGGTGTGCCAGCGGACCTGGTTTTCGGTGGCCGAGAGGAAGTCCATGAATTCCGCCACGCCCTTGTATTCGGCCGGCTTGTGCTTGGCCAGCACCCACAGCGAGGCGCCACCGATGATCGAGTTCTGCGGCGCACCCTTCACGTCGGCGTAATAGGGCTGCATCGAGATGCCCCAGTCGAACTTGGCGCCGCGCTTGACGTTGGCGTAGCCGGCCGAGCTTTCCATCAGGATGGCGCATTCGCCGGCGATGAACTTACCGCCCGGCTCGTTCTTGCGGCCGGCATAGATGAACAGGCCGTCCTTGGCCCATTTGCCGAGATTCTCGATATGGCGCACCTGCAGCGGGCCGTTGAATTTCAGCTCGGCATCCAGGCCGCCGAAACCGTTCGCCTTGCTGGCAAACGGCACGTTGTGCATGGCCGAGAAATTCTCCAGCTGCACCCAGCTCTGCCACGAGGTGGTGAACGGGCAGGAATAGCCCGCAGCCTTCAGCTTCGGCAGGGCGGCGTCGACCTCCTGCCAGGTCTTCGGCGGCTTGGCCGGGTCAAGGCCGGCCTTCTTGAAGGCGTCCTTGTTGTAATAGAAGACCGGGGTGGAGGAATTGAACGGGAAGGACAGCATCTTGCCGTCGGTGGTGGTGTAATAGCCGGTCACCGCCGCCAGGTAGGTCTTGGGGTCGAAGCTGTAGCCGTTTTCGGCCATCAGCTGGTAGACCGGCTTGATCGCGCCGCGGGCGGCCATCATGGTGCCGGTGCCGACCTCGAAGACCTGCACGATATGCGGCCCCTTGCCGGCGCGGAACGCGGCCATGGCGGCGGTCAGGGTTTCGGCATAGTTGCCCTTGTTGACGGCAACCACGGTATACTTGTCCTGGCCCTTGTTGAAATTCTCGGCCATTTCGTTGACGCGCTCGCCCAGGGCGCCGCCCATGGCATGCCACCACTGGATTTCGATGCGGTTGCCCTGGGCCTGCGCCGGAAGGGCGCCGGCGACAAAGGCCGCGCCGGCCAGCAGCGCGAGCGCCGTGCGCGCGAAGTTCCCTGTCGATTTCATTATGCTGTCTCCGATGTTAAAGAATCCACCCGAGTCGGGGAGAACGACTCTTTTATGGTTTGTATGACGACATTCGCGCGTCAGTTATGTTACGGTTATATGACGGGGACCCGCCTTTGACCAAGCAGATTTCCGCACCGGTCGAAATCAATGCCGACAGCGTTTCCTTCGGCGGCAGGCATTTCCCCTTCCATATCAAGCGCGATTCGCGGGCCCGCCGCATGCTGCTGCGCGTCATGCCGCGGGATGGCGCCGTGGTGCTGGTGCTGCCGGTGCGGGCCAGCCTGCGCTCCGGCCAGCGGTTCGTGGCCGAGCAGGCGGACTGGATTCTCGCCCGGCAGGCCGAGCGCCAGCCGGTCCAGCTGTGGGAAAACGGCGCCGAACTGCCCCTGCAGGGCATCCCGCACCGGATTCGCCACCGGCCGGATACCCGTGGCGGCGTCTGGGTGGAAAACGGCGAAATCCATGTCAGCGGCCAGGCCGAGCACCTGCCGCGCCGCCTGCGCGACTGGCTGAAGCGGCGGGCGCGGGACGAATTCGGTGCCGCGGCCCGGGACATGGCCCAGGGGCTGGGCGTGGTGGTGCGCCGGGTGACCGTGCGCGACACCCAGAGCCGCTGGGGCAGCTGTTCGGCCCATGGCAACCTGTCTTTCTCCTGGCGGCTGCTGCTGGCGCCGCCGCTGGTGGCCCGCTATCTGGTGGCCCACGAGGTGGCGCATCTGCGCCATATGGACCACAGCATCGCCTTCTGGCGGCTCTGCGGCCAGCTGGTGGGCGGCGAGGCGGACCTGCGGGCGGCCCGGGCCTGGCTGCGCCGCCACGGCGCCGCGCTGCATCTGCACGGCTGAGGCGCGGCATGCGCCCGCTGGCCCGCGATTCGACGGCGCTGATCGTCCTGCTGGGCTTTGTTACGGCGCTGGGGCCGCTCAGCACCGACATGTATCTTGCCTCGCTGCCCGGCCTGGCGGCGATTTTCCGGACCGATGCGGCCTCCGTGCAACTGACGCTCAGCGCCTTCCTGGCCGGCTTCGCAGTGACGCAGCTGATCTATGGTCCGGTTTCGGACCGTTTCGGCCGCCGGCCGGCATTGCTGTTCGGCATCGGCCTGTTCACCGTGGCCTCGGTGGGCTGCGCCCTGTCGGACAGCATCGAGGCGCTGATCGCCTGGCGGTTCGTGCAGGCGCTGGGCGCCTGTTCCGGCGTGGTGCTCGGCCGGGCGATGGCGCGCGACCTGTTCGAGGGGGCCGCCGCCGCCCGCGCGCTGTCGATGATGGCGATGGTGCTGGGCATCACCCCGTCGGTGGCGCCGATCATCGGCGGCTATCTCTACAGCTGGCTCGGCTGGCAGAGCAATTTTCTGGTCATGGCGGGGCTCGGCCTGCTGCTGGGGGGCTGCGTGCTGCTGCTGCTGACCGAAAGCAACACGCGGCTCAACCCCGCGGCCACCCGGATCGGTCCGATGCTGCGCAACTTCGCGACGCTGGCCCGGCATCCGCGCTATCGCGGCTACGTTCTCTGCGTGGCGTTTTCCTATGCCGGTCTGTTCTGTTTCATTTCCGGTTCGGCCTTCACGCTGGAGCGGGTGTTCCAGATCGGCCCGCTGGATTACGGCTACTGCTTCGCCCTGGTGGTGGTCGGCTATGTCGGCGGCGGCTTTCTCGGCACCCGGCTGACGCACCGGCTGGGTGTGCGCCGCATGCTGGGCACCGGTGCGGCCTTCTGCGCCGGCGGCGGTGTGGCCATGGCCGGGCTGCAGATCTGGATGTGGGCGGCCGGCCAGTCCTGGCACTGGATCAGCCTGGTGGCGCCGATGATGCTGTTCTCGGCCGGCGTGGGACTGACCATGCCGCAGGGCCAGGCCGGGGCGCTGCAGCCGTTTCCGCATATGGCCGGCAGCGCCGCCTCGCTGATGGGGTTCGTGCAGATGACGGTGGGTGCCGCCATCGGCATCCTGGTCGGCCATGCCCTGAACGAGACGGCCCTGCCGCTCAGCTGCAGCATCGCCGCCATGGGCCTGCTGACCCTGCTGTCCTTCCTGCTGATCGTCAATCGCGGCGCCGACGCCGCATGAGGCGGCGGCCCCGACCCGGCTAGGGTCGCAGCCGCACCGCCAGCCAGTCCGCCAGCTGGGCGGCAATGGCGGCATTCAGCGGACCTTCAAGGCCCGGTTCGGTCTCGTCGCGCACATCCTTCAGATTGTGGCTTACCTGCGGCGCGATCAGCAGGCGGTGGTCGTCATGGCCGCGTTTCAGCAGGGCCGCATCGAGGGCAAGCGCATCGGCCGTGGCCGAAACCTGGACATCGGCGGCGCCCTGCAGCAGCAGCACCGGCCCGGCATAGAAGCGCGCCGCCGCCGCCGGATCGAAGGCCATGACCGCTTTCATGTAGGGGCCGGCATAGGGAGGATAGAAGACCGCCAGCCCGGGGGGCACCGTATCCGGCACGCGGCCGGTGGCCTGGATCTCGGTGATGATCCGGCTGTTGGCGCTGAGGACGAATCGTTCCTGCTCCGGCGTGGCATTCTGCATTTGCAGGATGCGGCGGATCTGGTCCTCGATGATGCCGCCCAGCGGCCGGCCCGGTGTTGCCGCCAGCACCAGTGCGGCCGGCGTCAGGCCCTGCCGCTGCAGGCTGGTGGCGGCGGCCAGCGCGATCAGGCCGCCTTCCGAATGTCCGAGCAGGGCGACACGGCCGGGGGCAATGCCCGGCTGGCCGGCGAGGAAGGCGCGGGCGGCCAGCGCATCGCCGACAAAGCCCTGCCAGCTGAAAAACACCGGATACTGCCGGCGGTCGGCCGGCAGCGTGGCGCCATTGGCATGCAGGCCGCGCTTGTCGTAGCGCAGCGAGGCGATGCCGGTTCCGGCAAGCAGGTCGGCGATCCGCCGCAGCAGATCGGTACGCAGGCCGTTTTCCGGCTGGTTGCCGTCACGGTCGGTCGGGCCGCTGCCCTGCAGCAGCAGGACGGCGGGAACCGGGGCCGGGAAGGCGGCCGCATCGGGCAGGGTCAGGGTCCCGGCCAGCGGGATGCCGCCGCTGCCGGCGAAACGGACCTGCATGCCGGTCGGCACCGGCGCGGCGGCAGGCGGCGTGTCTGCCGCCAGCACGCCAGCCGGCAGCAGCGCCGGCATCAGAGCCAGGGCCAAAGTCGGCAGGAGGATTCGCAGCCGTCGCATCAGCGTGCCTACCGGACCGGCTGCGGACCGGTCTGCCAGATCATGCGCGGCTCGCTGTTCTGGCCGGGAGCCAGCAGGTCCTCGCGTTCGACCGGGGCGGCCTGCGGTTCGGCGCGCTGGGTGCTGCCGCTGCCGAACTGGCTGACGATGCTGTCCCACAGCGACGACAGGCTGAAACTACGCGCCGCCGGTGCGGGCAGGGCGCTGACCGGTTTGCCTTTCAGAGCTTCGCCCATGAAGCTGCGCCAGATCTGTGCCGGCAGGCCGCTGCCGGTAACCTTCTTCGTCGGCGTGTTGTCGTCATTGCCGACCCAGACGGCGGCAACGAGGTCGGGCGTGTAACCGACATACCAGGCGTCGCGGTAGTCCGAGGTCGTGCCGGTCTTGCCGGCGGCCGGCCGGCCGATCCGGGCGGCGCGACCGGTGCCGGTTTCGGTGACGGCGCGCAGCAGGTCGTTGATGTCGCCCAGGGCATCGTCGTCGATCATGCGGGCGGTCATGCCGCCGGTGCTGCGCTCGTACAGCAGGTTGCCGCGGCCGTCGCTGATCCGCAGCACGCCATAGGGCTGCACGGCATAGCCACCATTGGCGAAGGCGGCATAGGCGGCGGTCAGTTCCAGCACGCCGACCTCGAAAGAGCCCAGCGCCAGCGAGGGATGCGGTTTCAGGTCGCTGGTGATGCCAAGCCGGCGGGCGGTCTCGATCACCCTGTCGCGGCCGACTTTCTCGTCGAGCTGCACGGCGATGGTATTGATCGAATGGGCGGCTGCTTCGCGCAGGGTCATGCTGCCGTGATACTGGCCGTCATAGTTGCGCGGCCGCCAGTTGCCGATGCTGATCGGGCCATCGACGAATTCATCATCCGGGCGGATGCCGTTTTCCAGCGCGGTCAGATACACCAGCGGCTTGAAGGCCGAGCCGGGCTGGCGGCGCGCCAGGGTGGCGCGGTTGAAGGAGCTTTCCAGATAGTCGCGGCCGCCGATCATCGCGCGGACGGCGCCGTTGGGGGCCAGCGCCACCAGCGCCGCCTGTCCGACATCCTGCCGCTCGGCCTCGCGATCCATCAGCGCCTCGACCGCATGTTCGGCGCCGCCCTGCAGATGCGGGTCCATGGTGGTCACCACGCGCAGATCGGCATGGCCGCGGCCGACCAGCTGGTAAACCTCCTCGACCACCCAGTCGGCGAAGTAACGCGCATTGGGCAGCGGGATGCGCGACCGGGCCAGCCGGGCCGGGCTGGCAATGGCGGCCCTGGCCGTCGCGTCGCTGATGAAGCCGGCATCGGCCATATTCAGCAGCACCTGGGCGGCGCGGCTCTGGGCCGATTTGATGTTGCCGGTGGGGGCCAGCCGTGAGGGAGCCTTCAGCAGGCCGACCAGCATCGCGCATTCGGTCAGCGACAGCCGGCTGGCCGGCTTGTCGAAATAGCGCTGCGCGGCCGCCTCGACGCCATGGGCGCCGGCCCCGAAATAGACCCGGTTCAGGTACATCTCAAGAATCTGGTCCTTGGTGAAGTTGCGCTCCAGCCAGAAGGCCAGCAGCAGTTCCTGCACCTTGCGCTTCAGCGTGCGGTCGCGGTCGAGAAAGACATTCTTGGCCAGCTGCTGGGTCAGGGTGGAGCCGCCCTGCACGACGCGGCCGGCCTTCAGATTGGCCAGGCTGGCGCGGGCGAGCCCGACCGGATCGATGCCGAAATGGCTGTAGAAGCGCCGGTCCTCGGTGGCGATCAGGGCCTGCGGCAGGGCAGCGGGCAGCGCCTTCAGCGGCTGATGCTCGCCGTAGAGGTCGCCATAGGTGGCCAGCACGGTGCCGTCGGCGGCTTCGAGGGTCAGGGAATTGCGCCGCTCGATGATATACAGGTCGTCCAGTTCCGGCAGGTCATAGGCATACCAGGCCACCATGCCGCCCAGCGCCACGATGCCCCAGATTCCGGCCAGCAGTCCGAGGCGTGCGAGCCGGCCGAACCAGCTGCGGCTGCCGCTCCGGCTGCCCCGGCCGCGCCTGCGGCCCGCCGCCCGCCCGGCCGACGGGCGGCCGTCGGCGGCAGGGGATTTCGAGGGCTTCTGGCGGGGTCGTGTGGCCATGGTGACTCGGATTGCAGGGGCCGGCTGCCCGGATGGCCGGCGCGAACGGAAAACGGAAATCCGGCCCGGGTGTCCCGGGCGAATCCCCCTGACGGCCGCCGGATCATCTGGCAGCGGAATGTGTTGGGTTTAGGGCAATCAGGGTTGACGGGAGGTGAAGAGAATATGTTATATGATAACAATCTCATTCATTGCCCGGTATCCTGCATGCACCGCCATCGGCCAGAATCTGGTTTCGATTTCCCGGTGGCCGTTCTGGCCGCCGGCCTGTGGCTGCGCGTTGCCGTGCTGCTGCCGCTGGTCTTCGCCCTCTGGGCGGCGATCGCCTGGGCGCTGCAGGGCTAGCGGAGATGGCTGTGACCGCCAGCACCGCGCCGGCCATCCGGCTGGAGAATGTCACGGTCACCTATGACCGGCATCCGGCCGTGCATCATGTCAGCGGCCATTTCGCGCCGGGTTCGCTGACCGCGGTGGTCGGGCCGAACGGTGCCGGCAAGTCCACCCTGCTGAAGGCCATGGTGGGCCGCCTGCCGGTGGCGGATGGCCGCATCGACCGTGGCGGCCTCGATATGCGCGATATCGCCTTTCTGCCGCAGCAGGCCGCGATCGACCGCAGCTATCCGATCTCGGTGATCGAGACGGTGCTGCTCGGGCACTGGCAGCGGGCCGGTGCCTTCGGCCATATCGGCCGTGCCGGAATCGCCGCGGCCAGCAATGCGCTGGCGGCGGTCGGGCTGGAGGGCTTCGAGCGCCGGCCGCTGTCGACCCTCTCGGTTGGCCAGGCGCAGCGGGCCCTGTTTGCCCGGGTGCTGGTGCAGGATGCCCGTGTCATCCTGCTCGACGAACCCTTCAATGCCCTCGACGCCCGCACCATCACCGACCTGCTGGCGCTGCTGCAGCGCTGGCATGGCGAGCAGCGCACGGTGATCGCGGTGCTGCATGATTTCGACATGGTACGGCGGCATTTTCCCGAGGCCGTCTACCTGGCCCGGCGGCTGGTCGACTGGGGCCCGGTCGATGCCGTGCTGACCGCCGAGAACCAGCTGGCGGCCCGTCGCATGGCCGAATCGTGGGACGAGCATGCGGATCTCTGCCATGCCGGCGATGTCGGCAATGCCGCCTGACGCACCCCGCCGCTGACCGGATACGCCCGTGACCTTTCTCGAAACCGCCTGGCATTTCCTGTTCGGCCCGTTTGCCGAATTCGCCTTCATGCGCCGGGCCCTGGTGGCCTGCCTGGCGATGGCGCTGGGCAGCGCGCCGATCGGCGTGGTCCTGATGCTGCGGCGGATGAGCCTGTTCGGCGAGGCGATGAGCCACGCCATCCTGCCCGGCGCCGCGGCCGGCTTTCTGGTGGCCGGTTTCTCGCTGCCGGCGATCAGCATCGGCGGCGTTATCGCCGGCCTGGTCGTGGCACTGGCGGCTGGCGCCGCCACCCGGGCCACCGACCAGCGCGAGGATGCCAGCTTCGCCGCCTTTTACCTGATGGCGCTGGCGCTCGGCGTGACGCTGATCTCGACCCGCGGTTCGGCGGTCGACGTGATGCAGCTGCTGTTCGGTTCCGTGCTGGCGGTGGATGAGCCGGCGCTGCTGCTGATGGGCGGCGTCTCGACCGTCAGCCTGCTCGCCTTCGCCGCCATCTACCGGCCGCTGCTGGTCGACGGCTTCGATCCGGATTTCCTGCGCGATGCCCGCGGCGGTGGCACGCTGTACCATTTCGTGTTTCTGGGTCTGGTCGTGGTCAACCTGGTGGCGGCTTTCCAGGCGCTGGGCAGCCTGATGGCGGTCGGCCTGATGATGCTGCCTGCGCTGGCGGCCCGCTACTGGACGCGGTCGCTGATCGGTGCGCTTGCGGCAGCTTCGGGTATTGCGCTGCTGTCGGGCTATTGCGGGTTGCTGGTGTCATTCCATGCCGACCTGCCGTCCGGTCCCGCCATCGTGCTGTTTGCCGGTTTCGCCTATCTGGTCTCGCTGGTGGCGGGCCGGCAGGGGTTGGTCCGGCTGTGGCAGGAGCGCCGGCATCTCGAGGCCTGAAGGCCGGTGGGGCTGCCACGTTTGACCTAGGTCAAACGCCGCCCGGCACAGCCACATAATAATGCCGCCGCGGATGCTTACTCTGGAGGCGGGTCCGGCATGACAAAATATGCAGCCCGGCCGACCGGCAGGGAGATTTTTTTCGGCGAGGACGAGATCATCGTCAGCAAGACCGACCTGAAGGGCCGGATCACCTATGCCAACGATGTCTTCTGCCGCGTTGCCGGGTATGCCGAGCATGAACTGCGCGCGGCACCGCACAGCATCGTGCGACATCCGGACATGCCGCGCTGCGTGTTCTGGCTGCTGTGGGAAACCATCTCGAAAGGCAGCGAGATTTTTGCCTATGTGAAGAACATGGCGAAGAACGGCGACTTCTACTGGGTCTTCGCCCATGTCACCCCGAGCTATGACGAGAGCGGCCAGATCGCCGGCTATCATTCCAGCCGGCGCCGGCCGGACCCGGCCGCCGTGGATAAGGCCGCCGCGCTGTATGCGCAGCTGCTGGCGGTCGAGAACAGCCATGCCGATCGCAGGCAGGGCCTGCAGGCCGGCATCGATGCGATGCTGGCGCGGCTGTCGGCGGCGGATCTGACCTACGAGGCCTTCGTCTTTTCGCTGTGATCGGCGCCGCGGCCGCGCACCGCCCCGGCAACAAAAAAACCGGCCGCCAGCGGGATGACGGCTGGCGGCCGGATTGGTCTGCCCGGAACGGCGTTCGGAAAATTCAGAGCGCGTCGTCGTCGGTCTCGCCCGTGCGGATGCGCAGGGCCTTGTTGATGTCCATCACGAAAATCTTGCCGTCACCGATCTGGCCGGTCTTGGCGGCATTCTGGATCGCCTCCACGACGCGGTCGGCCAGCGAGGATTTCACCGCCACCTCGATCTTCACCTTCGGCAGGAAGCTGACGGCATATTCGGCGCCGCGGTAAATCTCGGTATGGCCTTTCTGGCGGCCGAAGCCCTTCACTTCCGTGACGGTCAGGCCCTCGACGCCGAGGCTTGTCAGGGCCTCCCGCACCTCGTCGAGCTTGAACGGCTTGATCACTGCCATGACCAGTTTCATGTGTCGCACTCCTCAACGTTGTTGGCCGTTTTCCGGGCCTTTGCCCTTCCGGCGCGTCGTCACCCTGTCCACCTTTCAAGAAGCGTGCCGGGTCCTGCGGCGCGAGTCGCAGGCCACTTTAGCCTGCCGGAGGCGGCAACCGGAAGGCGCTTCGGGCAGGGGGCTGCCCGAAACGCAGTCCATAAGCCTAAAAATTAGGCGATCCGGATGCTCAACCAGCCGCCAGCAGACGGTTCGCCGCCGAGGTCACGGCCTTGAGCGAGGCGGCGACGATATTCCGGTCACGGCCGACCCCGAACAGGGTGGTGCCGTCCGGACGCCGCACCTCGACATAGGCCACGGCTTCCGAGGCGGCGCCGCCGCTGACCGCGGCCGGGCTGATCGCATGCTCGCGGTAATCGATGAGGTCGATCTTCACCCCGGCATGGCGCCCCAGCGCGTCGATATAGGCATCGATCGGCCCGGTGCCGGTACCCTGCAGCTCGATCTCGCGGCCGCCGTCCCGGATGGTGGCGGTCAGGCTGCGCTGCTCGCTCTTGTGCGGATCCGGCAGGGTGCGGTGCCCGGCAAAGTCGAAGCGGTGACCCGGCTGGCTGAGATACTCGCCATCGAAGGCCTCCCAGATCAGCTGCGGGCTGATCTCCTTGCCGGTGCCGTCGGCGATCTTCTGGATCACCTGGCTGAACTCGATCTGCAGGCGGCGCGGCAGCTCCAGGCCGTAGTCGTTTTCCAGCACATAGGAGACGCCACCCTTGCCGGACTGGCTGTTGATGCGGATCACCGGCTCGTAGGCACGGCCGACATCGGCCGGGTCGATCGGCAGGTAGGGCACTTCCCAGACGCCGTCGTTGCGCTGGGCCTGAGCGGTCATGCCCTTCTTGATCGCATCCTGGTGCGAGCCGGAAAACGCCGTGAAGGCCAGCTCGCCCACGTAAGGGTGGCGCGGATGCACCGGCAGCTGGTTGCAGTATTCCGCCGTGCGGGCGACCGCAGTGATGTCGCTGAAATCCAGCTCGGGATCGACACCCTGGCTGAACAGGTTCATCGCCAGCGTCACCACGTCGACATTGCCGGTACGTTCGCCGTTGCCGAACAGCGTGCCCTCGACCCGGTCGGCGCCGGCCATCACGCCCAGCTCCGCCGCCGCCACGCCGGTGCCGCGGTCGTTATGCGGATGCAGGCTGAGGATGATGCAGTCGCGGTTCTTCACCTTGCGCAGGAAATACTCGATCTGGTCGGCATAGATGTTGGCCGTCGACATCTCCACCGTGGCCGGCAGGTTGAAGATCACCTTTTTCTGCGGCGTCGGCTGCCAGACATCCATCACCGCCTCGCAGATCTCGATGGCATAATCCAGTTCGGTGCCGGTGAAGCTTTCCGGCGAATACTGGAAGACCCAGTCGGTCTCCGGCGCCGCATCGGCCAGCTGCTTCACCAGCCTGGCACCATCGGTGGCGATTTTCGTGATGCCGGCCTGGTCGAGGCCGAACACCACCCGCCGCTGCAGGGTCGAGGTCGAGTTGTACAGATGCACGATGGCGCGATGCACGCCCTTCAGAGCCGCGAAGGTGCGGGTGATCAGCTCCGGCCGTGCCTGGGTCAGCACCTGGATGGTGACATCGGCCGGGATCGCCCCTTCCTCGATGATCTGGCGCACGAAGGCGAAATCGGTATCGGAGGCGGCCGGAAAGCCGACCTCGATCTCCTTGAAGCCGAGCTGCACCAGGGTGTCGAACATGCGGCGCTTGCGCTCGGGGCCCATCGGCTCGATCAGGGCCTGGTTGCCGTCGCGCAGGTCGACGCTGCACCAGACCGGCGCCCGGGTGATGGTGCGGTTCGGCCAGGTGCGGTCGGGCAGGGGGACCGGCTGGAACGGTCGGTATTTGTGGAAGGGCATCTTGGCCGGGCTGGCGGCCGGGATTTTGGACTGGGCGGTCATGGCTTCGCTCCTGAAGCGGAAAGGTGGATCGACGACTTGGATGGGGCCGGATACGGCCGCCGAGAGGCCCGCGGGCTCAGCGGCCGCAGGTAAGTCGAAGTGCCAGAAGCGAAACGGCAGGCGACAGCCGCGCCGGACGGACGGCGCAGCGGGAAATCACGGCAATGGATGAAATCTGGGCAGACATGGAAACCAACCGACTGGATTGACAGCGCACACGCTCGAAACCGTCCCGACCCTGCTTACAGGATCGGGCCGCTAAGGAGGAGGGTGAGCAGTCGGCGGTTTTTGTTCATATCCCTAACAAAATGACAGCCGGCGGGCCTGCCGTCAAGCAGACCGTTGCCGCTGGCCGGCCGCGCCGCTAATGTCCCCGCGTTTCTAGGGACTTGATCCCGGCACCCACCGATCCAGGAAGCAGGGGCATGAAGAAAGTTTATCCAGACGCAAAGGCGGCGCTCGAGGGCGTCACGCGTGACGGCATGATGGTGATGTGCGGCGGTTTCGGCCTCTGCGGCGTGCCGGAACGGCTGATCGACGCCCTGATGGACAGCGGCGCCAAGGACCTGACCTGCGTGTCGAACAATGCCGGCGTCGACGGCGCCGGGCTGGGCAAGCTGCTGGAGACCCGGCAGATCAGGAAGATGATCTCGTCCTATGTGGGCGAGAACAAGATCTTCGCCAAGCAGTATCTGGCCGGCGAGCTGGAACTGGAATTCAACCCGCAGGGCACCATGGCCGAGCGCATCCGCGCCGGCGGCGCCGGTATTCCGGCCTTCTTCACCAAGACCGGTGTCGGCACCCTGATTGCCGAGGGCAAGGAAGAGCGCGAATTCAACGGCGAGCGCTACATCATGGAAACCGGTCTTGTGGCCGACCTGTCGCTGGTCAAGGCCTGGAAGGCCGATACCGAAGGCAACCTGATCTACCGCAAGACCGCGCGCAACTTCAATCCGATGATGGCCACGGCCGGCCGCGTCACCGTGGCCGAGGTCGAGGAGATCGTCGAGCCCGGCCAGCTGAACCCGGACATGATCCATACGCCTGGCATCTATGTGCAGCGCCTGATCTGCGGCGCGCCGTACAACAAGATCATCGAGAACCGCACCGTGCGGAAGCGCGCCTGAGAAGAGGGAGGGACAGCACCATGGCTTGGACCCGCGATGAAATGGCCGCCCGCGCAGCGAAAGAGCTGAAGGACGGCTTCTACGTCAATCTCGGCATTGGCATCCCGACGCTGGTGTCGAACTACATTCCCGACGGCGTGAAGGTCGTGCTGCAGTCGGAAAACGGTATGCTCGGCATGGGCCCCTTCCCCTACGAGGGCGAGGAGGATCCGGACCTGATTAATGCTGGCAAGCAGACCATCACCGAACTGCCGATCTCGAGCTACTTCTCGTCGGCCGACAGCTTCGCGATGATCCGCGGCGGCCATATCGACCTCTCCATTCTCGGCGCTATGCAGGTGGCCGAGAATGGCGATCTCGCCAACTGGATGATCCCCGGCAAGATGGTCAAGGGCATGGGTGGCGCCATGGATCTGGTCGCCGGCGTCAAGAAGGTGGTGGTCGTGATGGACCACACCGCCAAGGACGGTGAGAAGAAGCTGCTGAAGAGCTGCAACCTGCCGCTGACCGGCGCCGGCGTGGTCGATATGGTGATCACCGATCTGGCGGTCTTCGAGATCGACAAGAAGAAGGGCGGCATGACCCTGATCGAGCGCGCTCCCGGCGTTTCGCTCGAGGAAATCCGTGACAAGACCGAGCCGGATTTCAAGCTGGGTGCCGGCGCCAAGTAGGCGCGGACACACGGCTCCGACCGACAGCCCCGGCCGCAAGGCCGGGGCTTTTTTGTGCGCCGCAGCGTCCCGGGCTTGCGCAGCGTCAACTTGCCGGCGGCACGGCCGGGCCATAGCCTGCGATCTTTCCATACGGGAGTCGCGCCATGATCCGGAAACTGCTGCTTGCCCTGCTGGCCGTCATCGTCGTGGTGGCCGGCATCGTGGTCTACCGCGCCATCACCTTCGTGCCGGCCGAGACGACGGCCGTGCAGCCGGCCGATTACCCGATCGACGCCGATGCGGTCGCCGGCCGGCTGTCGGAGGCCGTGCGTTTCCAGACCATTTCGCGGCAGCCCCCCGAGCCGGCCGATCCGGTCCCCTTTGCGGCCTATATCGCCTGGCTGGAGACCGCCTATCCCGACCTGCATGCGGCGCTGAAGCGCGAGCGTCTGGGCAGCCATGCCCTCCTTTACACATGGCCGGGCCGCGATCCGGCGGCGAAACCGGTGATGCTGACCGCCCATTATGACGTGGTGCCTGTGATTCCGGGTACCGAGGGCAAATGGACCCATCCGCCCTTCGCCGGTGTCATCGCCGACGGCCATGTCTGGGGGCGCGGCACCCTGGACGACAAGGGCGCGATGATCACCATGCTGGAAGCGGTGAGCCATCTGCTGCGCGAGGGGTTCGTGCCGAAGCAGACCGTTTATCTTGCCTTCGGCGACGACGAAGAAGTGGGCGGCGAGCGCGGTGCCGGTGCCATCGTTGCGCATCTGCAGGCGCAGAAGGTGCGGCTGGACTGGTCGCTGGACGAGGGATCCTTCGTGCTGGACGGCATCGTCCCCGGCGTGGCGCGGCCGCTGGCCAGCATCAATATCGCCGAGAAGGGCTACCTGACCCTGCAACTGACCGCCCAGGCTGCCGGCGGGCATTCCTCGATGCCGCCGCGCGAGACCGCGGTCGGCCTGATCGCCGAGGCCATCGTCAGGTTGCAGCGGGCACCGCTGCCCGGCGGCCTCGATGGCGTCAGCGGACAGGCCTTCGGCGCCATGGCGCGAAACATGTCGTTCGACAAGCGCATCCTGTTTGCCAACCAGTGGCTGTTCGGCGGTCTGCTGGATCATGTGCTGTCGCAGGCGCCGACCACCAATGCGATGCTGCGCACCACCACGGCGCCGACCATGCTGTCGGGCAGCGTGAAGGAGAATGTGCTGCCGATCGAGGCGACCGGAACGGTGAATTTCCGCCTGCATCCGCGCGATACCGTCGACGGCGTGATCGCCTACGTGAAGCAGACAATCGCCGACGAGCGGATCACGGTTTCGGTTGTCGGCCGTGCGTCGGAGCCTTCCGCAGTGGCGGGCACCGCCACGGCAGGCTTCCGCGCCATGGCTGCTGCCGTGCGGCGCAGTTACGGCGATGCGGTGGTGCTGCCCGGCCTGACCATCGCGGCGACCG
The DNA here is from genome assembly GCF_964218355.1 of Ferrovibrio sp. GTDB lineage: Bacteria > Pseudomonadota > Alphaproteobacteria > Ferrovibrionales > Ferrovibrionaceae > Ferrovibrio. The sequence continues at coordinate 86,652 of NZ_CAXPMC010000007.1, forward strand.
ACAGCGCCCATTACGGGGCGATATCCGATAATGCCTATCGCTTCAATCCGATGATGATCACGGCACAGGACCTGACCGGCTTCCATGGCACCAACGAGCGCCTGTCGCTGGAAAACCTGGCGCGGGCGACTGCCTTTTATATTGACCTGCTGAAAACAACCGGCGGCTGAAGCCCGGCGGCACCATTCTGGCATTGCTGCCGGCCGGCGGCGCCCTATTGTCGGAGCCTGTGGCCAGCCAGCACAGGAGGACACCGTCATGCAGCGCCGCCATCTGACAATCGCCCTTGCCGGCCTTGGTATCCTGGGGCTGGCCGGTCTCGCCCTGCCGGGTCCGGCAGAGGCCCATCATGGCTGGGGTTCGTATGACGCCAGCCGCACCCTGACCCTCGACGGTGTTGTCGAGAAGGTGGTTCCCGACAATCCGCATGCCGAACTGGTGCTGCGGGCCGATGGCAGATCCTGGCAGGTGATCCTTTCGCCACCTTACCGGATGGCCAATCGCGGCAAGGCCATCGCCGAGATCAAGGCCGGCGACCGGTTGATCGCGGTCGGCTATGCCAGCAAGCAGCACGAGAACGAGATGCGGGCCGAACGGATCACCCATAACGGGGTGACGGTCGAACTGCGCTGACGGGGCCCGCGATGGAGCATGCGCCGCTGGATCATCCGCTATTGGTTGGCCTTGAGCAGTCGGCACTGGGGGCGGCCATGCGGCAGTCGCTGGTGCTGTATCCCGGTGCCGAGGTGCTGCATATCCTGGGCTTTGCCCTGCTGGTTGGCAGCATCGTCGGCTTCGATCTGCGGGTGCTGGGGCTGAGCCGGCACCTGCCGGTGGCGGCCTTCGCCCGTCACAGCGTGCCGCTGGCCATGCTGGGTTTCGCCATGGCCCTGCCGACCGGGCTGATGCTGTTCTCGACCGAGGCGACCAGCATCGCCGCCAACCCGGCATTCCAGTTCAAGCTTGTCTGCATCTTCGCGGGCCTCGCCAATGCGGCGCTGTTCCATCTCGGCCCGTGGCGTCGCATGCGGGACTGGGACAGTGGCATCCCGGCGCCGCGGGCGGCACGGATCGGCGCCGGAATCTCGCTCTGCGCCTGGATCGGCGCCATCTGCGGCGGGCGGCTGATCGCCTATTTCTGAGCTATCCGCGGGGCATGGCCGGCGCCGGAATCCGGCCATATTGGCGCCCCGCTGCCGCCATCTTCCGGCAGTCAGATCGCTGGTGCCGCGTTGCGGGGCCGGACATTCATCCGGCAGGCAGGCTGTAGCGACGGCAGGTGGAAACGGGATGCGGCCATGGTTTGCCATGGCGGTTCCCACCGTAACCCCTGTTGCATGGTCAACACCACAAGGAGACAACCATGATCCTCCGTCGCAGCTTTCTCACTGCCGCCGCCGCCCTGGCGGTTTCGTCCTTCGCTGCCTGCGCGTCGCGGGCCAGTTCCGTCGATGGCACCGTTTCCTATCGCGAACGGCTGATCCTGCCGGCGGATTCCCGGGTCGTCGTCCGGCTGGAGGACATCACCAGGGGCCAGGCCTATCCGGTCGTCGTTGCCGAGCAGTATATCCTGCCGCAGAGCGCGGCCGTCACCCGCTTCTCTCTGCCCTACAGCCTGAACGACATCGACCCGGGCGCCACTTACGTGGTAACCGCCTGGATCGAGCAGGGCGGCCGTGTCCTGTTCCGCAATGCGCAACTCCACCAGGTGCTGACCAAGACGGCGCCGAAAACCGGCATCCATGTCGAACTCGAACAGGTAACGGCGATGTTCGTGCCGGCGCCGACGGGCACCGTGGTGCAGCCGGCCGCCGGCACGGTGATCGTGCAGCCGAGCCCGCAGGCCGGCACCATGGTGATCGCTCCGGCGCCGGCCCAGGCGCCGGCCGGCAGCGTCATCCTGCAGCCGGCCCGCTGACCAGAGCCCTCTCGGCAGCGTCTCAGGGGCAGGGCACCTCGCGGAAGGCATAGACACGGTCGTCGACCGGTCGGAAGCCGCCGCCATTCCGAGTGTCCTGCCCCTGCAGCAGCCAGTCGGGCGACAGGTAGGTCTGGTAAGCCAGGCAGATGCTGCGGCCGTCGCGTTCGCTGCGGGTGTATTCGGCCCGTGCCGCCCAGCGGCCATCGGCCTGCAGCAGTTCGGTGATGCCGCCACTGATGCGGATGCGCCACTGCAGCGGTGGTCCCTCGCGGACAGCGAGGCGCACCGGTCCGGCCTGCGGCGGCAGGATCACCGTTTCGGTCAGCACATGGCCGCCGGCCAGCACCGTACCGGCCTCGAAAAACAGTGGCGGCGCCCGCTCGGCGGCAGGGCTGCCGGCCACCGGGAAAGCGAGGCCGGCCAGCAGCAGAGGCAGCGCGGATCGCATCATGGCCGCAGCCTAGCACGGCCGCCGCACCGGATCATGGCCGGTCTCAACCCGGCCGGCGCATCCGCTCCAGCCAGGCGCGGGCCTTCTCGCGATGGGTTTCGGTGATGCTGCTGTCCACCGCGCGGATCGCCGCCAGCAGCACGGCAAGGTCGTCGGTGTAGCCCATGGCGCCGAGGATGTCGGGGATCATGTCGACCGGCACCACGAAATAGGCGATGGCCCCCAGCAGGATCGCCTTGGCGCCGGCCGGGGTTTGCGGGTCGATGGCGGCGTGGAAGGCCGCAAGGAACGTCTCGGCAAAGGGCAGATGTCCCAGCACTGCGGAAATCTTGCGCCAGAAACGGCGCTGCAGGCGCGGCTCTTCCTGCGCCAGCCGGGCCGGATCGGCCGGCAGCTGATAGGCCGTGGGGTTCGGATCGACAGTCACCTGCCAGATATTGGGGGTGGCGAGGCCAACCGCAAGGTCACCCGGCTCTCGTCAGCCGGCGCCTGATCTGTTAGAACCCGGCGACTTCGTTGTATGAGCAAACAATCAGGAGGAATGTCATGCAGTTACAGGGCGTAGGCGCGATTGTCACCGGCGGCGCCTCGGGTCTGGGCGCAGCCACCGCGCGCGAACTGGCCAAGGGCGGTGCCAAGGTCGCCATTTTCGACATGAACCTGGAGCTTGCCGAGCAGACCGCAAAGGAAATCGGCGGCGTGGCGGTCAAATGCGATGTCGCCGACGGCCCCGGCGGCGAGGCGGCCGTCAAGGACGCCATTGCCAAGGTCGGCCCAGTGCGCGTGCTGGTCAACTGCGCCGGCGTTGGCACGCCGATGAAGGCGGTCGGCAAGGATGGTCCGGTGGCGCTGGAGAAATTCATCAAGGTGGTGCAGATCAACCTGATCGGCACCTTCAACATGATCCGTCTGGTGGCGCATCACATGCAGCAGCAGCCGGAAATGGCCGACAAGGAACGCGGCTGCATCATCAACACCGCCTCGGTCGCCGCTTTCGACGGCCAGATCGGCCAGCCGGCCTATGGCGCCTCGAAGGCGGGCGTGCACGGCATGACCCTGCCGCTGGCGCGCGAATTCGCCCAGTTCGGCATCCGCGTCTGCACCATCGCGCCGGGCCTGTTCGGCACGCCGATGATGTTCGCCCTGCCGCCGGAAGCGCAGGAAAGCTTGGGCAAGTCGGTGCCGTATCCCTCGCGGCTGGGCCGTCCGGAGGAATACGCCACGCTCGCCCGCCATATCTGCGAGAACACCATGCTGAACGGCGAGACCATCCGTCTCGACGGTGCCCTGCGCATGGCGCCGCGGTAACGCGGGGCCATCGCAAAGGGAAGCCTGCGGATGGCGCCCCACTGACGCGCCAGGGCATGGCCCTGCTGAGGCGCCGTTAACATACCGAACGGCAACGGCCGCCGGAGCGATCCGGCGGCCGTCTTCATGGCGCAGAAATAGTAAGCCGAACAGGTAACTGTTATTGACAGCTTCCGGTTCGTCCATATAGTTAGCTATATGGCTAAGTATGATCCCGATCTCTCGCTGCTCTTCCACGCGCTGGCCGACCCGACCCGCCGGTCGATCCTGACCCGGCTGGCCGAAGAACCGACGCGGGTCACTGATCTGGCCGGTCCCACCGGACTGCGGCTGCCCACGGTGATGCGCCACCTGTCGGTGCTGGAAGAGGCGGGCTTGATCTCGACCTCCAAAGACGGGCGGACGCGAACCTGCGCCATCGTGCCGGAAGCCCTCAATCCGGCGCGGACATGGCTGGATGAACAGCGGGACATCTGGGAAGCCCGGCTCGATCGGCTGGATGCCTTTGTGATGACTGTGATGAAGGAGCGTAGCGAATGACACGGAAGTCGGCTTCCACCAGCATGGCGCGCACGGCACCGACCGACCGACAGGGCCGTTTTGCGACGCTGACCTTCGAGCGGGATGTGGCTGCGCCGGTATCGGTGCTGTGGCAGGCCTGGACGGCGCCGGCCGCGCGCAGCATTTGGGCCGCGCCCATGCCCTCGGTCACCGTGGAGTTTCTGGAGGCCGACAGCAGGGTGGGCGGGCGCGAGGTCTCGCTCTGCAAGATGGCGGGACAGCCGGATATCCGTTGCGAGATTGGCTGGCTGGACTTGCAGCCAGCCCGGCGCAGCGTGAATTACGAGGTGGTGTCATGCGGGGGCGTGAGGCAATCGGCCGCCTTGGTGACGGCGGATGTCTCCGGCACGGAGTCTTCGGATGCGGGCGAGCACAGCCGGCTGGTCGTGACGGTACAACTGTCCTCACTGGCTGCGGATATGGAGACGGGATACCGGCAGGGCTTCGGTGCGGGGCTGGACAATCTTGCAGGCGTAGCTGAACGAACCATGGTGCTGGAGCGCGTGATCGGGGCGCCGCGGCACCTGGTCTGGGGAGCATGGATGAACCCCGAGACACTGCCGCAATGGTGGGGGCCGGACGGCTATTCCTGCCGGACGACGCGGATCGATCTGCGGGCCGGCGGCGAATGGGTCTTCGACATGATTGCGCCAGATGGCACGGTCTTCCCGAACCACCATCGTTATGGCGAGGTCCGGGCCGGGGAAAGGATCGGCTACACGCTTCACTGGGGCGAGAATGGGCCCAAGCATGCCGATGCCTGGGCCTTGTTCGAGGATATGGATGGGGCAACGAAGGTTACGCTGGGCATGGTGTTCAGCACGGCTGCGGAATACCAGACGGCCAAGGGCTTCGGTGCCGTGGAGCTGGGGCTGCAGACGCTGGGCAAACTGGACCGTTTCGTCGCATCCCGCTGAGACCCCCACCCTTGACGGCAATCTTCTTTGCCGGAAACTTGGCCGCTTTCGGCCTTCGGAGGGTCCCCGGAGCCTTGCCCGCCCGGGCGATTCCCGGTACCCCTTGGGCCGACCGTTTCCACCCCTGACTATCAGCCATTTCCGGAGGTTTTTCCCATGGCGCGCAACAAAATCGCCCTGATCGGCGGCGGCAATATCGGTGGCACCCTGGCCCTGCTGGCCGGCCTGAAGGAACTCGGCGACATCACCATCTTCGACGTGGTCGAAGGCCTGCCGCAGGGCAAGGCGCTCGACATGGCGCAGGCCGGCGCCGTCGAGGGCTTCGATGCCAAGCTGCGCGGCACCCAGGATTACAAGGACATCGCCGGTTCGGATGTCATCATCGTCACCGCCGGTGTCGCCCGCAAGCCGGGCATGAGCCGCGACGACCTGCTGGGCATCAACATCAAGGTGATGCAGGCGGTCGGCGCCGGCATCAAGGCCCATGCGCCGAACGCCTTCGTCATCTGCATCACCAACCCGCTCGATGCCATGGTCTGGGTGCTGCGCGAAGTCTGCGGCCTGCCGCATAACAAGGTGATCGGCATGGCCGGCGTGCTCGACAGTGCCCGCTTCCGCCATTTCCTGGCCGAGGAATTCAACGTCTCGGTCAACGACGTGAACGCTTTCGTGCTGGGCGGCCACGGCGACACCATGGTGCCGCTGATCCGCTATTCCACCGTGGCCGGCATCCCGGTGCCCGACCTGATCAAGATGGGCTGGTCGACCCAGGAGAAGATCGACAAGATCGTGCAGCGCACCCGCGACGGCGGCGCCGAGATCGTTGGTCTGCTGAAGACCGGTTCGGCCTTCTACGCGCCCGCGTCGTCGGCCATCGAGATGGCCGAGAGCTACCTGAAGGACAAGCGCCGCGTGCTGCCCTGCGCCGCCTGGCTCGATGGTGGCAAGTATGGGCAGTCCGGCATGTATGTCGGCGTGCCGGTGGTGATCGGCGCCAACGGCGTCGAGAAGATCGTCGAGATCGAGCTGAATGCCGAAGAGAAGAAGATGTTCGAGCATTCGGCCAATGCCGTGAAGGGCCTGGTCGACGCCTGCAAGCAGATCGATCCGAGCCTGGGCAAGTAAGGCGCCCGGCAGGGAGGCCGTATCTCTGCCATGAACGATGCGGCGCGCCGGAATCCCTCCGGCGCGCCGCTGTCGTTTCTGCTGCCCGTCAGTGCCGCGCTCGTGCTGGCGGCGGTCTATCTCGCGCAGCCCTGGCTGCTGCTGCCGGTCTGGCTGGCGGCGGCAGTGAAGGGGGCGGTCTGCCCGCTGCTGGCGCTGGCGCTGTGGCGGTCCCGCGATGGCGATGCCGATGCGCGGCGCCTGGGGCTGGCGCTGCTGCTGTCGGCCGCCGGCGATGTGTTTCTCGCAGTCGATCCCGCCGGCCTGTTCGTGGCCGGGCTGGGCAGCTTCCTGCTGGCGCATCTGATCTATCTCTGGCAGTTCCTGCGCCACCGGCCGCGGCCCCTTGCGCTGCCCGGTCCGCGGCTGCTGGCAATGGCGGCGATTGTCGTGGCGGTGGCCGGGATGCTGGCGGTGCTGCTGCCCGGCCTCGGCGCCCTGGCCGGGCCGGTCGTTGCCTATATCGGGGCGATCACCGCGATGGCGCTGGCGGCCGCGCTGCTGCCCGGCCGCGGCCTCGTCCTTTCGGGAGCCGTGCTGTTCATGCTGTCGGACTCCCTGATTGCCCTGAACAAGTTCGTCGCCCCGGTGCCGGCGGCCGGCGCCGCGATCTGGATCAGCTATGTGGCGGCCCAGCTGCTGATCGTTCTGGGCTGGCGCGGAGAGCGCCGAATCGCCTAGGCTCGCAGCAGTGATGACAATCCGGAGCCGACGGCCATGCGCCTGCTGATCGCGATCTTCCTGCCCTTCCTGCTGTTCTTCACCATCGGCCGGCCGATTGCCGGCATCATCTGCCTGATCCTGCAGATCACCCTGATCGGCTGGATTCCGGCAGCCCTTTGGGCGGTCTACGCGCTCAGCCAGTACAGCACAGCGAAGCAGATCGAGGCGGCGACCGGGCGGCAGGGCTAGGGCGGCAGGGCTAGCTGCCGGTCCCCCTGTCCCGTTTGCCGTGAGAATTCTTCCGGTCCGCACCACTGGGCTGTTGCCCGCCAGAACAGTTCCCGTATAAATAGTCGTGGGGACATATTGGGGGGGTGCCATGGTGCGCAGAATTGTTGTTGCCATTGGCCTTATGCTGGCGCTTGCGGCCTGCAACACCAGAACACACCAGCTGACAACCACGCTCAACAGAACCGACGGCGAGCAGCCTAAAATCATCCTGATGCCTCTGGACGTCGAGCTGTCGCTGCTGTCGGCCGGCGGCCTGCCGGAACCCCGGGCGGACTGGACCGAGACGGCGAACAAGCTGCTGCTGGAGGCGATCCGCACCGAGAACCAGTCGCGGAATGTGCGGCTGGCGATTTTTGACGACAATGATGCTGGTGTGGAGAAGGATCTCTCCAACCAGCTGATCAAGCTGCACGGGGCAGTCGGCAGGTCAATCCTGTTGCACCAGTATACGCCGGAAAACGGGCTGCCGACCAAGGCGGACCGGTTCGAGTGGAGTCTCGGACCCGAGGCGCGGGCGCTGAAAGAGAGCCACAAGGCGGATTACGCGCTATTCGTCTGGATGCGTGACAGCTACACCAGCGGCGGCCGTGCGGTGATGATGTTCCTGGCCGCGGCAGCCTTCGGCGTGGCGCTGCCGGGCGGCCAGCAGGTCGGCTTCGCCTCGCTGGTCGATCTCGAGACCGGCAACGTCGTCTGGTTCAACCTGCTGGCGCGGGGCAACGGCGACCTCCGCAACGCTGAAGGTGCGCAGAATACCGCGCAGGCCCTGCTGTCGCAGCTGCCGCAATGATCGCACCGCACCGCCGCAGTGTTCTCGGCGGGCTCTGCTCCTGCGGGCTGCTGGGCCTCGGCGGCTGCGTCACCAACATGGCGAATGAAGCGCCGATGACGGCGGGCTACCGGCCGCAGTCGGATACCGACGAAGGGGGATTGTGGTACATCGTCGACCGGGTCGAACGTAATGTCGAGCGGTCGCGCTATCGCGTCCGCGACCCTGACTGGAATACCTATCTGACGGATATCGTCCGGCGGCTCAGCCCCGACCTGCATGCGGATATGCGCGTGTATCTGCTGCGGGCGCCGTATTTCAATGCCTCGATGGCTCCCAACGGCATGATGCAGGTGAATAGCGGGCTGCTGCTGAGGGCGAAGGACGAGGCGCAGCTCGCCGCCGTCATCGGGCATGAGATCGGACATTACACCCAGAAGCATGGACTGGCGCGGATGCGGGATGCCAAGGCGCGCGCAGATGTCGGCATCTTTCTCAGCATGGGTCTGGCGCTGGCCGGGGTGGGGGCGGCCGGCGATCTTGCCAACCTGCTGTTGATCGCCGGGCAGTATTCCTACAGCCGCGAGCATGAGCGCGAAGCCGACGAAATCGGTCTGCAGCGGATGGCTGCGGCCGGTTACCGGCCGATGGCGGCCTCCGAGGTCTGGCAGCAGCTGATCGAGGAGGATGAGGCCGATCCCAACCGCCAATCGCCCAGCGTGCTGTTTGCCACTCATCCGGCGCAGCAGGAACGGATGGAGACGCTGAAGGGTAGGGCACAGCAGATAAGCGGCGGCGACAGGCATGCGGACCGCTACCGGACGCATATCAGCAAGATCAGGGCCCTGCTGCTGGAAGACGAACTTCGCCTGCGCCAGTACGACCGCTCGCTGGTGCTGCTGCGCCGCCTGCAGGCCGAGACGCCGGAGGATGGCGAGTTGATCTATTTCGAGGGTGAAGTCTACCGTCTTCGGGACGGCGACGGCGACCGCAGGCTTGCCCGTGAGACCTACGAAAAGGCGCTTGCCGCTGGCGGCTGTCCGCCCGAGGCCTGGCGCGCCCTGGGGCAGATTCAGCGCAAGGACAGCCAGCACGATGCCGCCCGTGGGTCTTTCCGCCGGTATCTGGAGCTGAAACCGGAAGCCGACGACCGCATGATCATCAAGAGCTACTTGGAAAGAAGCGTGTGATGCAGACCAGAAAGATATTTCGCCTGATTGCGGTGACCCTGCTGCTTGGGGTGGCTGCCGCCTGTGCGCCATACAGCCTCGTGCCGCCGGCGAAAACGGAAGTGGCCGGTTTCACGGTGGAGAATGACATCGCCTGGAACAAGATTAACCAGCTGCGCCTCGAAAGCAGTGCTCCGGTCGGCTACTGGACGGCAGACGGCCCGGCGCTGAACGGCATCCTTTTCATTGGTGGGGTCAGGAGTGGGGAGCCGATCCTGAAATTGTCCGGCACCGAAAAGGATGCGACCTTCGTGTTTCGCGACAGCATGACCCCGGTAGAGGTTGTCGAGCTGTGGGAAGCGACACTGGCGAAGCTCTACAGCACTTCGCTGGCCGATGCGAAGAACATTCAGCCCGGCCGCTTTGCCGGCCTCGACGGATTCAGCTTCGACCTCGACTATGTCACCAAGGACGAAGTGGATCGCCGGGGGCGCGGCCATGCTGCGGTCAAGGACGGCCGACTGTACCTGATCTTCTATTCAGGCACGCGGCTTCACCATTATGGCCTGCGCCTGCCGGCGGCGGAGCGAATCGCCCAGACTGCGAAAATCGGCAGCTGATCCCTATTCCGCCGCGGCCGGGCTGTCCAGTTCGGCGGTGGCATAGGGCATCGGCGTGATACCCAGCTTTCCGAACAGCGCGCCGTCGCGGTCCTGGCCGGGGTTCTTCGTGGTCAGCAGCCGGTCGCCGAGAAAGATCGAATTGGCGCCGGCGAGGAAGGCCAGCGCCTGCAGTTCGTCGCTCATCTCCTCGCGGCCGGCCGACAGCCGCACCACCGATTCCGGCATGACGATGCGGGCCACGGCGATGGTGCGCACGAAGTCGATGCCATCGGGCTTTGCCTGACCGGCAAGCGGCGTGCCTTCCACCTGCACCAGCATGTTGACCGGAACGCTTTCCGGATGTGCCGGCAGGGTGGCCAGGCTGTGCAGCAGGCCGATGCGGTCATCGCTGCTTTCGCCGAGGCCGACGATACCGCCGCAGCAGACCTTCATCCCCGCCGCCCGCACATGGGCGAGCGTGTCCAGCCGGTCCTGGTAGGTGCGGGTGGTGATGATGGCGCCGTAATGTTCGGGCGAGGTGTCGAGGTTGTGGTTGTAGTAATCGAGGCCGGCAGCCCGCAAACGTTGCGCCTGATCGGGGGTCAGCATGCCCAGCGTGGCGCAGGTTTCCATGCCCAGCGCCTTCACTTCGGCAATCATGCGGCCGACCTTCTCGATATCGCGGTCCTTGGGGTTGCGCCAGGCGGCGCCCATGCAGAAGCGGCTGGCCCCGTCTTTCTTGGCGGCGCGGGCGGCCTGCAGGGTTGCCTCGAGATCCATCAGCTTGCCGGCTTCGACCCCGGTCTCGAAGGCGGCGCTCTGCGGGCAGTAGGCGCAGTCTTCCGGGCAGCCCCCCGTCTTGATGCTGAGCAGGCTGCTCATCTGCACCGCGTTGGCATCGAAATGCCGCCGGTGCACCTGCTGGGCGAGGAAGATCAGGTCGGAAAACGGCAGGGCGAACAGGGCCGCAATTTCTGCCCGCGTCCAGTTGTGCCGGGGCTGGCCGCTGCTGCATTGCCGCGCCAGGGCGGTGACATCGACAGGCATGGCATCGACAGGCGGGGCGCTGGCGGGCCGGGGCTGGCTGGCGGCTGGCTGGCTGGCGGCGGGCTGGGGCATGGCGGATCTCCCTGTCGGACCGGACGGCAGCGCCTGCACTAGCCCGCCAGCCCCCTGCTGTCCAGTGCCGGCCGGATCGGGTCTTCGCCTTGCTGCCCGGCGGAGGCTGGTCTACCCTGACGGCATGACGGGGACGGGCAAGGCCGGCGCAGAAGCGGCGCTCACAATCATCATCGCAGACGACCATCCGCTGGTGCGCGAGGCATTGAGCCAGGCGCTGCGCCAGGCGCTGGCCGGGGTATCGGTGATCGGCACCGGCGACCTTGCCGGGGCGCGGGCCGCGCTGGATGGCCAGGACAATGTCGATCTGCTGATCCTCGATCTCGACATGCCGGGTATGGACGGTTTTGCCGGCCTGGCCGCGGTGCGGGCCAGCCATCCCGCCGTGCCGGTGGCGATGGTGTCGTCGACCCGCGATCCGGCCGTAATGCGGCGGGCCATCGAATTCGGCGCCGCCGCCTTTGTGCCGAAATCGGCGCCGCTGGAAACCATCGCCAGCGCATTGCAGGCGGTGCTGGATGGCGAGGTCTGGCTGCCCCCCGAGGCCGATGGCGCCGATGGTGCCGGTGCCGCGGATGCGGTGCCGGGCGATTTCGCCCGCCGGGTCAGCGAGCTGACCCCGCAGCAGTTCCGTGTGCTCACCCTGCTCAGCAAGGGCAAGCTGAACAAGCAGATCGCGCATGAACTCTCGGTCGGCGAGGCCACCGTGAAGGCGCATGTGACCGCGATCCTGAAAAAGCTCGGCGTCCGCAGCCGCACCCAGGCGGTGATCGCCGCCCGGCATTTCGCCATCGACGGCCCCTGAGGGCGGCGGCCGGCCTCAATCCTCGCCGGTCGCCGCCAGCGCACCGTCATCGGCGGCACGCCCCGGCCGGCGCCGCTGGCTGATCAGGGCGCGCAGCGCAGCCGGCTTCACCGGCTTGTGCAGGATGTCGACCTGCATGGCGGCGGCACGGCGGCGCATGTCCTGGTCGCGGTCGGCGGTGATCAGGATGGCCGGCAGATGCAGGCCCCAGTCCTGGCGCAGCCGTTCGATCGCTTCCAGGCCGTCGGGCTCGCCGTCATCCAGGTGGAAATCGGCCAGAATGATGTCCGGTGCCCGGCCTGCAGCCGCCAGTGCCTGGCGGGCATCGGCCAGTGAAGCCACCGCCGCGACGTTGCAGGACCAGCCTTCCAGCAGGGTCACCATGGCCTCGCGCACGCCGGCCTCGTTGTCGAGGCACAGGATGAAGCTGCCGGCCAGCGAACCGGCGATCGCCGGCTCGGCAATGCCGGCCGGGGCGGGCCGGGCCGGCTCGACGACGGCCTTCGGCAGGCTGACCGAGAATGCCGAGCCATGCCCGTACACCGATTGCAGGGTGACCGGCGTATCCAGCATGCGGGCGATGCGGTCGACGATGGCAAGGCCGAGGCCGAGGCCGCGTTCGCTGTCGTCGCCGCTGGCACTGCCGCGGTCGAGGCGGGCGAATTCCTGGAAGATGGTGCTGCGCTTGTCTTCCGGAATGCCGGGGCCGTTGTCGCAGACATCGACGCGGATGCGGTCGCCGTTGCGGCGGCAGCCGACCACCACGCGCCGGTCGCTGCGGTCGGTTCGCGCATAGCGGATGGCATTGGCGACCAGGTTCTGCAGTACGCGGCGCAGCAGGGCGGCATCGGTGCTGACGGTGGCCTCGGTATGCACCAGGCGCAGGGTCACGCCGCGTTTCGCCGCCAGCGGCGCGAAACCGGCGACGATCGAGTCCAGCAGGGGCCCGAGTGCAACCGGGCGGATCTCCGGTTTGACGGCGCCGGCATCCAGCTTCGAGATGTCGAGCAGGGCATCCAGCAGCAGTTCGACCGAACCGAGGCCATGGTCGATCTTGGCCACCAGCGGATTGTCCGGCTCGCGTTCGGACAGGGCCGCCGTGAACAGGCGCGCCGCATGCAGGGGCTGCAGCAGGTCGTGGCTGGCAGCGGCAAGGAAGCGGGTCTTGCCCAGGTTGGCCGCTTCGGCTTCGGCACGGGAATGTTCGAGCTCCTGGATGGCGAGCTGCAGTTCTGCCGTGCGCTCGGCCACCCGGCGTTCCAGTCCTTCATAGGCGGCGCGGAGTGCCGCATCGGCGCGCCGCCGCTCGGTGATGTCCTGGTACAGCAGGAAGAAGCCGAGCACCTTGCCGCGTTCGTCGATATGCGGAATGTACGTGCCGTGCGCCACTTCGATCTTGGCGTCGTTGGTGGGGAATTCGGTTTCGAAACTCTGCCGGTTGCCGGCCAGTGCGGCATCGATGAAAGGCTTCAGGCGGCTGTAGCGTTCTTCCGACAGCATTTCCCGCACGCTGCGGCCGTCGATCTGCTGCTGCGTCAGGTTCAGTGCGCGGCGGAACAGCATGTTGGAGAAGCGGTAGCGTTCCTCGTGATCGACATAGGCGATCAGCACCGGCACGTTGTCGGTGTAGACCCGCATGGCCCGCTCGGAATCGCGCAATGCCTCGGCTGCGCGCACCCGCTCGCTGATATCGGTGCAGGTGGCGACCTGGCCGCCATCCGGCATCGGGTCGGTGCGGATTTCGATCACCCGGCCATCGGGCTGGCGCTTTTCGTAGATGCGCAGGCCATCGGCATTCGAGCCCAGCAGTTCGATCAGGTCGGGAGCGGTGTCGCCGGCCAGGGCATCCAGAGGGATGCCGTTTTCGGCGCGCCCCGGCGGCAGGCCCAGCAGGTCGAAGAACCGCTCGTTCCAGGCAACCAGGCGGCGGCCGCCGTCGAACACGCCGATCCCCTGGCTGATATGGTCCAGCGTGGTGCGCAGCAGGTCGAGATTGTGGCGGATCGCTTCGGAAGCTTCGCCCAGCATCGCGCGGGCCGCTTTCGGACTGAGCGGACTGCGCCCCTGCACCGAAGCCATGACGATGCGTGCCGAGGCGGCGCCGATGGCACCGCTGAGCAGGTGCTCGGTAAAGGCCACCGCCTCGGCCGCGCTCATCTGCCGGCCGGCAAAGGCGCGCGCGGCGCGGTCAAGGCCGATGAAGCGGGCAGCCAGGGCCCGGTATTCGTCGATGCGCGGGTCATGGGCCGTATCGGCCGCCGCCGGGACAATGGGGCGGCCGCTGCCGGAAACGAAGATCTCCGCCTGCTGGATGTCGCGGCGGCGGGCGCGGGCCAGAAGCGAAACCAGAACCAGCAGGGCGGTGTTGGCCAGCAGGCTGGCGACAAAACCCTGCAGGATGGGGTCGAAACCGCTGACCGGTGGCGGCATCATGCTGGTCAGCGGTGCCCGCATCGCCCCGCCGCCCGCGGCACCTTCGATGGATGGCAGCAGCAGGGAATGCAGCCAGACGGCAAAGCCCGCCCCCAGGCCGGCGATGACGCCGTGGCGATGGGCCCGCCGCCAGTAGAGGCCGAACAGCAGCGGCGGCGCAAAATTCGCCACGGCGCAGAACGAGATCATGCCGATCGAGGCCAGCGGCAGATAACCGGCGATCCAGCTGTGGTAGATATAGGCGGCAATCAGGATCAGAACGACCGCGGCCCGCCGCACGTTCAGCACGATCTGGCCGACCTCGCCCGAGCCGCCTGCCCGCGAGCGCAGCAGCAGGGGGGTGACCAGTTCGTTCGACACCATGGTCGACAATGCCATGCAGGCGACGATCACCATCGATGTCGCCGCCGACAGGCCGCCGATGAAGGCGAAGACCGACAGCGACAGCTGGTCGAACAGCATCGGCACGGTGATGACGAAGACATCCGGGTTGGAGCCGGTCTGCATGATCAGCAGGCCGGCGGCGGCAATCGGCACCACGAAAAGATTGATCGCCACCAGGTAGCCGGGAAACAGCCAGCGTGCCGCCTTCAGGCTTTTCTCCTCGGCATTCTCCACCACGGCAACATGGAACTGGCGCGGCAGGCACAGGAAGGCAAAAGCCGACAGCAGGGTCATCACCAGCCAGTTGCTGCCGATGCTGCCGCTCAGCCGCTCGGCCAGCTCCGGCTCGGCGCGCACCCGGTCGAACAGGGTGTTGCCGCTGTCGAACAGGCCGAACACCACGTAGATGCCGACGGCACAGAAGGCCGCCAGCTTGACCAGCGACTCGAAGGCAATGGCCAGCATCATGCCGCGATGCTGTTCGGTTGCCTGCACATGGCGCACGCCGAACAGGATGGTGAACAGGGCCATGATGCCGGCGACGAAGATGGCGGTATCGCGCCAGGGCGGTGGCAGGTTGGCATCCAGCAGATGCGCCATGTCGCTGCCGACCATCACCTCGAAGGTGATGCTGACCGCCTGCATCTGCAAGGCGATATAAGGCAGCACGCCGATCACGGCGATCAGGGTCACCAGCACCGCCACCGCGCGGCTCTTGCCATAGCGCGAGCCGATGAAGTCGGCGATCGATGTGACATTCTGCCGCTTGGCAACGGCAATCATCTTTGCCATCACCGGATAGCCGGCGGTGATCGCCAGGATCGGGCCGACATAGATCAGGATGAAATCGGTGCCCGACGAGGCGGCACGCCCGACCGAGCCGTAGAAGGTCCAGGATGTGCAGTAGATCGCCAGCGACAGGGCATAGATCACCGCACCGCTGCGGCCCTGGTACCAGCGTCCGGCAAGGCGGTCTCCCAGATGGGCGATCGCGAACAGCAGTCCGAGATAGCCCAGGGACAGAAGCAGGATGGCGCTGCCCTGCAGCATCGGATTGTTTTCTCCCCGTTCCGGAAGAGTTAAGCCTGTCCACCGGCCCGTGTCCACAGGACTCGGTGGCGGCACCCGGTTGAGTTTCCGGCCGCTTCGGGGTCTGCTGCGGTCATGAGACGGCTGCTGATTCGCCTCGCCAAGGCCGCCCTGCTGGCCGTGCTCGGCTTCTGGCTGGGCGGCCTGCTGCTGTACCGTTTCGTCGATCCGCCAGCGACCCCGCTGATGGTGATCCGCAGCCTCGAGCGCGGAGCGCTGGTCGCCTACCGGCCGGTCGGGCTGGAGGCCGTCGCCGCCAGCCTGCCGCGTGCCGTGGTGGCGGCCGAGGATGGCCGCTTCTGCCTGCATCATGGCATCGACTTTGCCGCCGTGCAGGACGCCATCGAGGATTACGGCGAGAGCGGCCGCCTGCGGGGTGCCAGCACCATCACCATGCAGGTTGCCCGCAACCTGTTCCTGTGGCCCGGCGGCGGCTTCCTGCGCAAGGCGATCGAGGCGCCGCTGGCTTTGCTGCTGGATGCCCTGTGGCCGAAGCGGCGCATCCTCGAGGTCTATCTCAATATCGCCGAGATGGGGGACGGGCTGTTCGGCGCCGAAGCGGCCGCGCAGGCGCATTTCGGCCATCCGGCCGCCCGGCTGGACCGCAACGAGGCCAGCCGCCTGGCCGCCATCCTGCCCAGTCCGCGGCACTGGGATGCCGGCCGGCCCGACAGCTATGTGCTGCGCCGCGCCAGCATTCTGCGGGCGCGGATGGCACAGACTAGCCGCGAGCAGCTGGCCTGCTTCGAGCGCTGACCGGGTCCGGACCCTTGCGCTGGCCGGCCCGGTCCCGGTTAATAGGCGGCAGAAATCCAGACCGAGGAAACGTCTCCGCCGCCATGTCCGACAGCCTCTACACCCTGATCCGTTCCCGTATCGCCGATCCCGGCCGCCGTTTCATCGAGACCGGCGAGGGGCGCGTCTTCACCTATGGCGATGCCTTCGCTCTGGCCGGGCGGTTTGCCAACACCCTGCAGGCCCTAGGGGTACAGCCGGGCGACCGTGTCGCCGTGCAGGTCGACAAATCGGCCGAGGCCCTGATCCTCTATCTTGGCGTGATCGCCGCCGGTGCTGTCTACCTGCCGCTGAATGCCGGCTACACGCTGACGGAGCTGGAATATTTCATCGGCGATGCCGAACCGCGCGTGGTGGTCTGCCGTCCCGCGGCCGAGAAGGAGCTGGCGCCGGTGGCGGCGAAGCTTGGCGTTGCCCACTGCCTGACGCTCGGCGGCAAGGGCGACGGCACGCTGATGGAGAAGGCTGCCGCGGCGGCGCCGGATTTCACCGCCGTGCCACGGGCGGCCACCGATCTGGCCGCCATTCTGTATACCTCGGGCACCACCGGCCGGTCCAAGGGCGCCATGCTCAGCCATGGCAATCTCGCCTCGAACGCGCTGACGCTGGTGGATTACTGGCGTTTCACGCGGGAGGACGTGCTGCTGCACGCGCTGCCGATCTTCCATACCCACGGGCTGTTCGTCGCCAGCAACATCGTGCTGCTGACCGGTGCCGCGATGATCTTTCTCAGCAAGTTCGATGCCGACGAGGTGATCCGCCAGCTGCCGCGCGCCACCAGCATGATGGGCGTGCCGACCTTCTATGTGCGGCTGCTGCAGCATCCGGCACTGACGAAGGACCTGGTGAAGCATATCCGCCTGTTCGTTTCCGGCTCGGCGCCCCTGCTGGCCGATACGCACCGGGACTGGGAGGCCCGCACCGGCCACCGCATCCTCGAGCGCTACGGCATGACCGAGACCAACATGAACACCTCCAATCCCTATGACGGCGAGCGCATCGCCGGCACGGTCGGATTCCCGCTGCCGGGAGTCAGCCTCAGGGTTACCGATCCCGAGACCGGCGCGGCGCTGCCGCAGGGCGAGATCGGCATGATCGAGGTGAAGGGGCCGAATGTCTTCGGCGGCTACTGGCGGATGCCGGAGAAGACGGCGGCCGAATTCCGCGCCGACGGCTTTTTCATCACCGGCGATCTCGGCAAGGTCGACGAGGGCGGCTATGTCCATATCGTCGGTCGCGGCAAGGACCTGATCATCTCCGGCGGCTACAATGTCTATCCGAAGGAGATCGAGACGGAGATCGATGGACTGCCCGGCGTGGTGGAATCCGCCGTGATCGGCGTGGCGCATCCGGATTTCGGCGAGGGCGTCACCGCCGTGGTGGTGCTGGGCAAGGGGGCCTCGCTCGACGAGGCCGGCGTGCTGAAGGCGCTGGATGGCCGCCTGGCCAAGTTCAAGCTGCCCAAGCGGGTCTTCTTCGTCGAGGACCTGCCGCGCAACACCATGGGCAAGGTGCAGAAGAACCTGCTGCGCGACCAGTACAAGGACCTCTATACCGCCTGACGCGCGATGAAGTGACCGCGGACGCCACCGGCGGGTGATTGCCCCGGGCGGGAAAAAGCGGCAAATACCCCGTATCAGCCTGGAGGGCGAGGTACACCTGATGCGGATGGACCGGATTTCCGTCTCTGACCGATTGTCGCTGCGCGCGCAGATCGCCCTTGCCACCATGATTCTCTGCGTGCTGCTGGTGGCGGCCGGTTCGCTGGCGGCGGCGCTGATCGGGCAGCGCAAGACCGGCGAGCTGATCGGCCGCGAGCTGGCCGAACTGGCCGCCTCCATGGCCGACCGGCTCGACCGCGGCATGTTCGAGCGCTACCGCGAGATCGGCATCATCGCCGATCTGGAAACCCTGCAGCCGGTCTGGCAGACCGAGCCGGCGGTGCTGCGGCGGACCCTCGAGCATCTGCAGGCGAGCTTTCCCGACTATGCCTGGATCGGCTTTGCCGATGCCGACGGCACCGTGCGCGCCGCCACCCGCGGCATGCTGGACGGCGCCTCGGTGGCAAAGCGGCCGTGGTTCGCCTCGGGCCTGGCCGGCCCCTTCATCGGCGACGTGCACGAGGCTGTGCTGCTGGCCGGCCTGCTGGGGCCGCGCACCGGCCGCGAGCCGTTCCGCTTCGTCGATGTCGCCTATCCGGTGCATGGCGCGGACGGGGCGGTGATCGGCGTGCTGGGCGCGCATCTCAGCTGGGACTGGGCGGAGGAAACCCGCCGCGCGGTGCTGGCGGTGAACGAGCATTTCACCGGCGCCGAGATCCTGGTGCTGGACAGCGAGGGCCGCGTGCTGCTCGGCCCCAATACCGGCGCGCGCCTGCTGGATGCCGCGCAGCTGGCGCGGGTGCAGGCGCAGCCGGGCGGCATGGGGCTGCTGGAGGGACAGCAGGCGGGCTGGCTGACCGGCTATGCCGTTGCCGGCGGGTACCGCAGCTATCCCGGCCTCGGCTGGATCGTGCTGGCGCGCCAGCCGGCCGCCATCGCCAGCCAGCCAGTGCGCGATCTGGCGCAGGCGATCCTGCTGGTCGGCTTCGGCCTCAGCCTGCTCGGCGGCCTGGCGGCCTGGATCCTCGCCGGCCGCCTGACCCGGCCGGTGCGGCAGCTGACCGCCGAGGCCGAGCGGATCGGCCGCGACGACCATGTGCATACCCTGCCGCGGCTGGGCGGCGCGCGCGAGGTGGTGCTGCTGTCGCGGGCCCTGCGCTCGCTGCTGCGTCGCCTCGGCCTGGCCGAGGAGAAGCTGCAGGAGGCGGAACGCGAGATCGACCACCAGGCCGAGGAAACCCGCGAATTGTCGGCCGATCTCGAACGGCTGCGCCGCCTGGCCGAGACCGATCCGCTGACCGGGCTGCTCAACCGCCGTGCCTTCCTCGATGCCGCCGCCCGCCAAGTTGCCTATGCCCGGCGCTATGACCGGGCGCTGGCGGTGGTGGTGGCCGATATCGACCATTTCAAGGCGGTCAACGATCGCCATGGGCACGCCGCCGGCGACGTGGCGATCCGCGCGGTGGCCGGCCGGCTGCAGCAGGCGGCACGCGACAGCGACCTGGTGGCGCGGTTCGGCGGCGAGGAATTCGTCGTGCTGCTGATGGAAAGCGACATCGCCGCCGCGGTTTCCTACGCCGAGCGGGTGCGCGGCGCGATCGGCGCCAGCCCGGTCGATCTCGGCACGGATGGCAACGGCCGGGCGGCGGCGGTGACGCTGACCGTCAGCCTCGGCTGCACCGTGCTGGGCCAGGACGACCGCGACGTGCAGGATGCCATCGACCGGGCCGACGGCGCGCTCTATGCCGCCAAGGCGGCCGGCCGCAACCGGGTGCGGATCTCGGTCGCCGAACGCAACGCGGCGGAATAGGACGGCCCCGGAGGGTTTCCTGTGGCCCGGTCCGGTTCATCTGGGGCCGGTTCATCTGGGGCCGGCTCATCTGGGTCCGGTCCGGTTCGTCGCGGTTCGCGACGGTTCATTTCGGTTCGTCGCGGTTCGTCTCGGCTCCTTTCCGGTTCGTGGCGGTTCGTTTCAGCCTGTGGCGGGCTCGCGGGCCCCGGTTCGCGGGGGTGGCCCGGGCCCGGAGCCGGATGAATACATGGGTACCCATCTGTCTGCTGACGACAGGGCATTCATCAATACGGATGAACATATATAGAATTCAGAGGTAAAAAATCAAGGTGCCGCCGTCTCTCAGCCGGCCCGCTTTCAGCCGGCCTGTTTTCAGCCAGCCAGCCCGGCCTGTTCGATGGCCTCGCCGAGCAGCCCGGCGGAAATGCGCAGGCGCTGGCGGAACAGGGCGGCATTCTGCCGGCTGTAGCGCACGGTGGGCACGGCCAGGTTCACCGTGCCGGCCAGCCGGCCGCCGGCCAGCACCGCGGTGGCGATGCCGATGATGCCCGGCGTGAATTCCTCCCGCGCATAGGCAAAGCCTTCCTCGCGGGCGGTGCGCACCTGCTCCCAGACCTGCTTCGCCGAAGACAGGGTCTGCGGCGTGATTTTCTCGAAACTGGTGCGGGCGAGATAGGCGCGCACCTCGGCATCGGGCATATGCGCCAGCACGATCTTGCCCGACGAGATCGCATAGAGCGGCGCCTTCTCGCCGACCCGCATGGTATAGGCCAGTGCCTGGCCGCCGGTGCGGGTGGCAATCGCGGTGACGAAATCGCCGTCGCGCAGGTAGAAGCCGGCGGTCTCGTTGGTCTCCTGGCTCAGTTTCTCCACCAGCGGCAGCACCACGGCCGGCAGCTGCGGTGCCGGCCGGCCGCGTGCCAGGTCGGCGATGCGCGGGCCGGGCAGATAGCGCTGCGTGGCCGCGTCCTGTTCGAGATAGCCGCGGGCCATCAGGTTGCCGAGCAGCTGGAACAGGCTGCTGCGCGGAATGTCGAGATCGTCCATCAGCTGCGAGAAGGATATCCGTCCCGGTGCCATGCTGACCGCCTCGAGAATATCGAGCACGCGGTCTGCCGATTTGACGGTGGCGGCCGATCGGGCGGCGGCCGGCTTGACAGGCGTCGGGTTCTTCTGTCTCATATTATGAACCAGTTTACATATGTGAACTGCCCGAGTCAAGAGCGGCTCACGTCAAATCATACGTGCCGGGAGGGCAAAAATGAATCCGGATCGGGAAGACCAGCTGGCCATCCGCGAGCTGCTGCAGAACTGGGTGGTCTGGCGCGATGCCGGCGACTGGGAGCGTTTCCGCGGCGTCTGGCACGATGACGGCTGGATGATGGCCACCTGGTTCCAGGGGCCGGCGCCCGATTTCATCCGCGTCAGCCAGGAGGGCTGGGCCAAGGGGGTCAGCATCCTGCATTTCCTCGGCGGCATCGCCGTCGACATTGCCGGCAACCGTGCGATCAGCCAGACCAAGATGACCATCTCGCAGCGCGCCAGCGTGCATGGCGTGGCCTGCGACGTGGTCTGTACTGGCCGTTTCTACGATTTCCTGGAGAAGCGCGACGGCCGCTGGGGCATCGTCGTGCGCCAGCCGATCTACGAAAAGGACCGGATCGATCCGATCGATCCGCGCGAGGCACCGGCGCTGGACCGGGCCAAGCTGGCCGTGCTGCCGGAAGGCTACCGCCATCTGGCCTATATCCAGGAAGAGATCGGCTACAAGGTGAAGCGCGACATGCCGGGGCTGAAGGGCCGCGAGGTCGAGGCGCTGTATCGCCGCGGGGCCGGCTGGCTGAAGGGCGAGGCGGTCACGCCGCAGATGTTCCTCGCGCCGCTGGCCGCCTGAGGCGGCCGGCTGCCGCCATGGCCGCGTGATGGCCGCGATGCAGGATTTCATCTATGCCAGCCTGCCGCAGCGCGTGCGCTTCGGTCGCGGCACGCTGGCCGGGCTGGGCGACGAGCTGGAGCGGATCGGCAGCCGCCGTGCACTGCTGCTGACCACGCCGGAGCAGGCGGGGCTGGCTGCTGCCGTGCGCGACGCGGCCGGCGGCCGCATCGCCGGGCATTTCGCCGGCGCCGCCATGCATACGCCGGTGGCGGTGAGCGCGGCGGCGCTGGCCGAGCTGCGCCGGCTGGACGCCGATGCGCTGGTTTCGGCCGGCGGCGGTTCCACCACCGGGCTGGGCAAGGCGCTGGCCCTGCGCAGCGGCCTGCCACAGGTGGCGGTTCCCACCACCTATGCCGGTTCGGAGATGACGCCGATCCTGGGCGAGACGGCGGAGGGCCGCAAGACGACGCAGCGCGATCCCCGGCTGCTGCCCGGCACGGTGATCTACGATGTCGATCTCACGCTCAGCCTGCCGCCCGGCCTGTCGGCGGTCAGCGGCATGAATGCCATGGCCCATGCGGTGGAGGCATTGTATGCCGCCGATACCAATCCGGTGATCGACCTGATGGCGGAGGAATCCGTGCGCGCACTGGCGGCCGGCCTACCGGCGGTTATTGCCGATCCGCAGGATGGCGCCGCGCGCTGGCAGGCGCTGCACGGCGCCTGGCTGGCCGGCATCTGTCTCGGCAATGTCGGCATGGCGCTGCATCACAAGCTGTGCCATGTGCTGGGCGGCAGTTTCGACCTGCCCCATGCCGAAACCCATTGCGTGGTGCTGCCCTATGCGCTGGCCTGCAACGCGCCGGCCGTGCCGCAGGCGATGCAGCGGCTGGGCCGGGCGCTCGATGCGGCGGATGCCGCGCAGGCGCTGTGGCAGCTGGGCAGCCGGCTCGGCGCGCCGCGCGGCCTGGCCGCACTCGGCC
This sequence comes from Ferrovibrio sp., assembly GCF_964218355.1. Lineage (GTDB taxonomy): Bacteria > Pseudomonadota > Alphaproteobacteria > Ferrovibrionales > Ferrovibrionaceae > Ferrovibrio. Next base: position 109,345 of record NZ_CAXPMC010000007.1, read on the forward strand.
TGCCGGAAAGCGCGCTGGAACGCGCGGCCGACATCGCCGCGGAGAATCCCTACCGGAATCCGCGGCCGCTGGACCGGCCGCTGCTGCTGGCCCTGCTGCGGCAGGCCCATGCCGGCGACCCGCCGCGGCCCATGTGACATGCGAGGAAGACGATGACCATCGAGAACAGCATCACCGAAGCCGCGCGTGCGCGCGTGGCGCAGGCCGCCGACGACCGCATCCGCCAGATCAGCGATGCCCTGGTGCGGCATCTGCATGCCTTCATCCGCGAGGTCGAGCCGAGCCAGGCCGAATGGAAGGCGGGCATCGATTTCCTGACCCGCACCGGACATATGTGCGACAATCTCCGCCAGGAATTCATCCTGCTGTCGGACGTGCTCGGCGTGTCGATGCTGGTCGATGCGATCAATCACCGGCAGGATCGCGGGGCCACCCAGTCGACGGTGCTGGGGCCTTTCTATGTCGACAATCCGCCGGAAATGCCGGCCGGTGCCGATATTGCCGCCGGCCTGCCCGGGGCGCCGCTGCTGGTCGAGGGGCGGGTGACCGATGCGGCCGGCAATGCCCTGGCCGGCGCCATCGTCGATACCTGGCAGGCCGATGAAGCCGGCTTCTACGACGTGCAGCAGCTCGACAGGCTCGGCGGTCTCAGCGGCCGGGCGCGGTTCCGCACCGATGCCGAGGGCCGTTTCCATTTCTGGACGGTGAAGCCGTCTTCCTATCCGATTCCCGATGACGGCCCGGTCGGCGACCTGCTGAAGGCGCAGGGCCGGCATCCGTGGCGGCCGGCGCATGTGCATTTCATGATCGCGGCACCCGGTCATGCGACGCTGGTCACCCATGTCTTCGAGGCCGGCGACCGCTATCTCGACAGCGACGTGGTGTTCGGCGTGAAGCCGCAGCTGATCGCACGGATCGAGCATTGCCCGGCCGGAGATGCACCGGACGGTCGTGCGATGGCACAGCCCTATCACCGCCTGCGCTACGACTTCGCGCTGGCACCGGAGAAAGGTGATTGACAGGCCGCAGGCCATCGGCGAAAGTTCATCTATAAGAACAAGTTCACATATATGAACCAAGCGGGCAGCCAGTCCGCAGGTCCGGGAGGAGGACATCATGAGCAAGCAGGCTTTCGCATCTCTGGCCATCGGCATGGCCGTTTCCGCCGCCACCGTGCTGGCGGCGCAGCCGGCCGTTGCCGACGAATGGCCGTCGCGGCCGGTCCGCATGGTGGTCGGCTTCGGCGCCGGCGGCGGCACCGACATCATCGCCCGCATCGTCGCCCAGCCGCTGTCGGAAGCGCTGGGCCAGCCGGTGGTGGTCGAGAACAAGCCGGGCGCCGGCGGCACCATCGGTGCCGACACCGTCGCCAAGGCCGAAAAGGACGGTTATTCGATCTTCATGATGAATAACGGCCATGCCGTTTCGGCCAACCTCTACAAGAAGCTGCCCTTCGATGCCGAGAAGGATTTCGCGCCGGTTTCGCTGGTGGCCACCATGCCGCTGGTGATCGCCGTCAACAACGACCTGAAGGCAGGCAACCTGAAGGAACTGGTCGCGCTGGCCAAGGCTGAGCCCAACAAGGTGCGCTTCGCCAGCGTCGGCGTCGGCAGCACCCAGCATTTCGTCGGCACCGTGTTCCGCATGATGGCCGGCATCCAGCTGCGCCATGTGCCCTACAAGGGTACGCCGGCGGCGGTGGCGGCGACCCGCAGCGGCGAGGTCGAGATGCTGGTCGAGGTCGCCTCGCCGGTGATCGGCCAGATCAGGGGCGGCGAGCTGAAGGCGCTGGCGGTCACCTCGGCCGAGCGCTATCCGGTGCTGCCCGATGTGCCGACCGTGGCCGAGGCCGGCCTCAAGGGCTTCGACATCTCCACCTGGTATGGCCTGGCTTTCCCGGCCGGCACGCCGGCGGCCATCGTCACCAAGATGAACCAGGCCATTCACAAGGCGCTGGCGCAGGACAGCGTGCGCAAGCAGATCCTCGATGCCGCCTTCATCCCGGCGACCAACACGCCGCAGGCCTTCACCGCCCATCTTGCCTCCGAAATCAAGCGCTGGGGCGGCGTGATGAAGGATGCCGAGGTCCAGCAGCAGTAAGCGGACCGGGAGAGGGATGATGACGCGGGATGCCTGCGCCGGCCTGTTTGTTGCCTGTTTCGGCGCGGGCATCCTTGCCCTGACCTGGTCCTATCCCTCCGGCAACCCGTCGGAGATCGGGCCGGGCCTGGTGATGCAGGCGGGCGGCGGCGCCATGCTGCTGCTCGGGCTGCTGCAGGCCGGCCTTGCCCGCCGGCGGCAGAGCCTGTCCGCCGCGCCGGATGGGCGGGTGCCGCCTGCCGCGCAGGAAGCGCGGGTGCCACCTGCCGCGCAGGAAGCGCGGGTGCCGGATGCACCGCTGCCGGCCTTCCGCAGCTGGCGGCCCTTCGTGATCCCGGCATCGATGGCGCTGTTCGCCCTGCTGCTGCAGGCGGGCGGGCTGGCCCTCACCGCTGCCGTCGCCACCTTCACCGCCACCTACGGCCTGCGCAGCCTGACCCTGCGCAGCCGCATCCTCTGCGCCATCGGGCTGTCCGCCTTCGTCACCCTGCTGTTCGGCTACGGGCTGCGTATCCAGATGCCCATCTGGCCGGGATTGTTCATGCCATGATCCAGTCGCTGGAGTATTTCCTGTCCGGCCTCGGCGTCGCGCTGGAGCCGACCAACCTGCTGTTCTGTTTCTTCGGCGTGCTGTGCGGCACGCTGATCGGTGTTCTGCCCGGCATCGGCCCGGTGGCGACCATCGCCATGCTGCTGCCGGTGACCTTCTACCTGACCCCGGTGGCTGCCCTGATCATGCTGGCCGGCATCTATTACGGCTCGCAGTATGGCGGCTCGACCACCTCGATCCTGATGCGGGTGCCGGGCGAATCCGCCTCGGTGGTCACCTGCCTCGATGGCTACGAGATGGCGCGCCGCGGCCGGGCCGGCTCGGCGCTGGCCATCGCCGCGCTGGGCAGTTTCTTCGCCGGCATCGTCGGCACCATGCTGAACGTGCTGTTCGGGCCGGAATTCGCCAGGATCGCGCTGTCCTTCGGCTCGGCCGAGTATTTCGGCCTGATGGTGCTGGGCCTGTCGGTGTCGATCGTGATGTCGCATGGCTCGATGATCGGCGCGCTGGGCATGGTCTGCCTCGGCCTGCTGCTGGGCAGCGTCGGCCGCGACATCAATACCGGTTTCCCGCGCCTGACCTTCGACCTGCCGGAACTGTCGGACGGCATCGGCTTCGTGCCGCTGGCGGTCGGCCTGTTCGGCATCGCGGAAGTCATGCGCAACCTCGATGCCGGCGAGGCCTTCACCGGCATGGTGCAGAAGGTCGGCCGCCTGTGGCCCTCGCGCGAGGAGGGTCGCCGTGCGACGCCGGCGGTGCTGCGCGGCACGCTGCTGGGCACGCTGCTCGGCATCCTGCCCGGCGGCGGCTCGATCCTGGCCTCCTTCACGTCCTACGGCCTCGAGAAGCGGCTGTCGCGGCGGCCGCAGGAATTCGGCAACGGCGCGGTCGAGGGTCTGGCCGGGCCGGAATCGGCCAACAATGCCGCCGCCCAGGCCTCGTTCATCCCGCTGCTGACGCTGGGCATCCCGCCCAATGCGGTGCTGGCTTTGCTGGTCGGCGGCATGATGATCCACGGCATCGCGCCGGGTCCGACGGTGATGACCGAACAGCCGGCGCTGTTCTGGGGCCTGATCGCCAGCATGCTGATCGGCAATATCATGCTGGTGATCATCAACCTGCCGCTGGTGGGCATCTGGGTGCAGTTCCTGAAGATCCCCTACCGCTTCATGTTCCCGGCGATCTTCCTGTTCTGCTGCATCGGCGTCTACGGCGTGAACAGCAGCAGCTTCGAGGTGCTGCTGGCGGTCGGTTTCGGCCTGCTCGGCTTCCTGCTCTCGAAACTGGGGCTGGAGGCGGCGCCGCTGGTGCTGGGCTTCGTGCTCGGGCCGCTGATCGAGGATCACCTGCGGCGGGCGCTGACGCTGTCGGACGGCGATCCGACGGTCTTTGCCACCCGGCCGGTGGCGGCGGTCCTGCTGCTGCTGGCGGTGCTGGCGCCCTGTCTGGTGCTGCTGCCGCAATTCGGCCGCCGCCGCCGCGAGATTTTCCAGGAAGAGGCCTGAGGCCCGCCTGGCCAACCCCGGACCGGAGATGATTCCATGACCACGACCGATATCCGCGTCGCCGCCCTGTGCGGCAGCCTGCGCAAGGATTCGTACAATGCCGCCGCGCTGCGTGCCGCCATCGAGCTGGCACCGGCGGGCATGACGATCCGGCCGGCGCCGGTGGGCGACCTGCCGCTGTATAACGACGACATCCGCCAGGCCGGCTATCCCGAGCCGGTGGCCCGGCTGCGCCAGGCGCTGGGCGAGGCCGATGCCGTGCTGTTCGTGACCCCGGAATACAATTTCTCGATACCGGGTGTGCTCAAGAACGCCATCGACTGGGCCTCGCGGCCGCCGAGCCAGCCGTTCGACGGCAAGCCGGTGGCGATCATGGGCGCGGCAACCGGCGTGATCGGCACCGCGCGGGCGCAGTATCACCTGCGGCAGATGATGGTGTTCCTGAACGCCTTCCCGGTGAACAAGCCGGAAGTCTTCATCGGCCAGGCGGCGTCGAAATTCGATGCCGGCGGCAATCTGACCGACCAGCCGACCCGCGACATCATCGCCCAGCTGCTGGCCGCCCTGCAGGCCTGGACCCTGAAGCTGCGCGGCTGAACCCGCCATGTGAGCCGGGCGGGGCGCCCTTGCCGCGAATCCGGCCGCCGGAGTAGATTGCGTTCCGTCGCAGGCATTGACGGTTGCGGGCCCGGGTGAGCGCTTTCGAACCTTTGGAACATGGCGGTCGCCCCGCTGCGGACATGACGTCCGGGGCAGACCTGCTGCCGCGCGGACTGCTGCCCGGGTTGACCCGCAGGCTGTCGCGCAGCCAGCTCCTGCAGGCCGTGGCGCTGCTGCTGCCGGCCTGCTGGGCCCTCGGCTACCTCCAGCCGCCGCTCAATCACGATGCCGCCCTGATCCTGGACGTCGCCGGCCGCTGGCTGGACGGGGCCCGGCTCTATGTCGACGTGATCGACATCAACCCGCCGCTGGTCTTCCTGCTGGCGGCACTGCCCGAAATGCTGGCCCGGCATTTCGCCGCCGTCGACGGCCCGACGGCATTTGTCCTCATGGTTCTCGGCCTTGCCGGTGGCGCCCTGTTGCTGGCCCACAGGGTCATCACGCTGGCCGGCAGCGGCTTCGGCCCGGTGTCGCGGTTCCTGCTGCCGCCGCTGCTGGCCTTTCTGCTGCTCGTCTATCCCGACGACATGTTCGGCCAGCGCGAGCACATCATGCTGATCGCCAGCATGCCGTATCTGCTGGCGGCGGTCCCGCGGGCCGGGGGGCAGCGTCTGCCGGACGGCCTGCTGTGGACGATCATGGCCGCGGCCGGTATCGGCTTTGCCCTGAAGCCGCATTTCCTGCTGGCGCTCGCCCTGGTCGAGGTCTGCCTGATGGCATTGCGGCGCCAGCCGGGCCTGCGCGATCCGGCACTGTGGTGGCTGGCGGCGGGCCCGGCCCTGCAGGGTTTCCTGATGATTGCCGTGATGCCGGAATACCTGGCCGAGATCGTGCCGATGGCATTCCGGCAATATGCCGAGCAGGGCGAGGCGATGTGGGCGGTGGCGACCGGCGGCCTGATCGGACCGGTGCTGGCGGTCAGTCTGCCGCTGGCCGGGATCGCCGTCGCCCTGCGCGGCCTGCAGCTGCAGCGGCTGGTGGTCCTCTATGTGCTCGGCAGTGCGGTCGCGGCGGTGGTGCAGGCCAAGGGCTGGTCGTACCAGAGCCTGCCGGCCACCGCGGGCTGCCTGCTGCTGGTGTTCAGCACCCTGGCCGGCGTGATCGACCGCTACCTGCCCCGCCGCACCGCCGCCGCCGGCGCGCCGGCCATCGCCGGCCTGCTGCTGCTGACCTGCTATTTCCATGGTGCCACGCTCGGCCTGCCGTTCCAGCCGCAGCGCGGGTTTGCCACCAGCGATACCCGCCGGCTGCTCGACGTGGTGCAGCGTCACGCCTTCGACGGCCGCGTGATGATCGTCTCGCCCGGCGTGCTGCCGCATTTCCCGATGGTGAACTATGCCCGTGTCCGGCTGACCGGGCGTTTCGAGAGCATGTGGCTGCTGCAGGGAATCTACGGCGATTGCGGCCGGCCGGCGCCCTACAACCCGCCGGCCCGGATGTCGGCGGACGAGCGGCGCATTTTCGACGGCCTGTCCGCCGATTTTGCGCATGACCGGCCGTCGCTGGTGATCATCGACACGGATGCCGGCATTCCGGCCTGCGGCGGTCCGGCTTTCGACTATCTCGAATATTTCGGCCGCAATTCGGTTTTTGCGGCGACGCTGGACGAGTATGAGGAAATCACGGCCTTCGGCCGTTACCGTATCTTCCAGCGCACGACCGGGACGGACCCGGAGGAACTGTAGCGCCGGCCATTCTTTCTGGAAGGATGGCGGAGAGGGTGGGATTCGAACCCACGGTACCCGCAAAGGCACAACGGTTTTCGAGACCGCCCCGATCGACCACTCTGGCACCTCTCCGCAGGGGTCCGGCAGGGAACGGATGTCCCGGCCGGGGGTCGAAAGCGGCGCGGACCTTAACCGAAGCAGCCCCGACCCGCAAGCCTTGCGCGGCGTCTGCCGGTCCTGCCGGGCCACGGGGATTGGCCTTCGGAGTCAGCCGCTTATCCGCAGCCGCCGGCCGGGCGTGACAGGGCCGCCGGGGCCGGCGGCGGGGCTTGTCTTCGCCCCGGCCTTGGCGGAGACTTGGGGCAGGATTGAGTCCACGGCATTCGCCTGGGAGGCCAGATGGGCAGCGGCCGGTACCGCCTCGTCACACGCAGCGATTTTGATGGCCTGGCCAGTGCCGTGCTGCTGCGCGAGATGGACCTGATCGACGAGATCCGCTTCGCCCATCCGAAGGACATGCAGGACGGCGCCGTCGAGATCGGCCCGCGCGACATCATCACCAACCTGCCCTATGTGCCGGGCTGCCACCTGTGTTTCGACCATCATCTGAGCGAGGAAATCCGCGCCGGCGCCCCGGTGCCGGCGGATGCCCGCAATGGCGGGGCGCGGAACGGGCGGCCGGCCAACCACATCATCCGCGCCGGCGCCGATTCCGCTGCCCGCGTCGTGTGGGACCATTTCGGCGGCCACGAGCGGTTCCCGCGCCGGTTCGATGCGCTGATGTCGGCGGTCGACAAGGCGGATTCGGCGCATTTCACCGTCGAGGAGGTGCTCGATCCCACCGGCTGGGTGCTGCTGGCCTTCCTGATGGATGCCCGCACCGGCCTGGGCCGGTTCCGCGATTTCCGCATTTCCAACTACCAGCTGATGCAGGACCTGGTCGAACTCAGCCGCGAGGGCGATGTCGGCAAGGTGCTGGCGCATCCGGATGTGCGCGAGCGGGCCGACCTGTATTTCGAACAGGCCGAACGCTTCCGCGACCAGCTGCGCCGCTGCGGCAGCGTGATGGGCAATGTCGTCGTGCTCGACCTGCGCGGCGAGGAGCCGATCTGGGCCGGCAACCGCTTCCTGGTCTATGCGCTGTATCTGCGCTGCAACATCTCGGTGCATGTGCTGTGGGGCGTGAACCGGCGCAATACCGTGCTGGCGGTTGGCAAGACCATCTTCGGCCGGGCGCCCGGGATCGAGGTCGGCCCGCTGCTGCTGCATTACGGCGGCGGCGGCCATGCCGGCGCCGGCACCTGCCAGGTCCCCAACGACCAGGCCGAACGGGTTCTGGCCGAAATCGTGCAGGCTCTGCGGGAGGATTTGTAGTGCCCGAATGACAACGCCCGGTACGGGCGGCAAACGGAGGAAGCGGCCATGAATGTTGCAGCCATACTCAGGGAAAAAAGGGGTGGCGTGATCGGCGCCAAGCCCGGGGACAGCGTCGAGGCGGTCTGCCAGCTGCTGGCGGACAAGGGCATCGGTGCCGTGCTGGTGCTCAGGCCGGATGGCAGTATCGGCGGCATCGTTTCCGAGCGCGACATCGTGCGCGGCCTGGCGATGATCGGCACCGACCTGCTGCAGCAGAGCGTCGACAGCATCATGACCAAGACGGTGATGGTCTGCTCCAGCCACGACACCATCGAGGATATCATGCATCTGATGACCAAGCGGCGCATCCGCCACCTGCCGGTGGTCGATGACGGCAAGCTGACCGGCATGATCTCGATCGGCGACGTGGTGAAGAAGCGCATTGCCGATACCGAGATGGAGGCCGAGGCCCTGCGGCAATATATCGCCACCGGCTGAGAAAGCCCCTATACAGGGGCATGGCGGAACAGACGCGCGGCGCAATTCTCGGCATCATCCTGGCTGGCGGGCAGGGCCGGCGCATGGGTGGCGACAAGCCGCTGCAGGAACTGGCCGGCCGGCCGCTGCTGGCTCATGTGGCGGCCCGGCTGGCGCCCCAGGTCGATGCCGTCATCCTCAATGCCAATGACGACCCGGCCCGCTATGCCGCCTTCGGCCTGCCGGTGGCGGCGGATCCGGTTCCGGATTTCGCCGGGCCGCTGGCCGGCATCCTTGCCGGCATGGACTGGGCGCGGGCGAACCGGCCGGAAACGGTCGCGCTGCTCAGCGTGCCGGCCGATGCGCCGTTCCTGCCGCGGGATCTGGCGGTGCGGATGATGGCGGCGCGCGACCGGGCCGGTGCGGAGATCGCCTGCGCGGCTTCCGGCGGGCAGCTGCATCCGGTGGTGGGCCTGTGGCCGCTGGCCCTGCGTGACGACCTGCGGCATGCCCTGATCGCAGACGGCGTCCGCCGCATGACCGATTACACGGCGCGCCACCATATGGCACAGGCCGCATTCGGCACCGATCCGGTCGACCCCTTCTTCAACGTGAACACGCCCGCCGATCTTGCGGCGGCAGAGGCGCTGGCCGCAGCGTCAATCTGACGGCAGGTCGCGGGCGCCGAGGCGGCGCAGCAGGTCGGGCCGCGCCAGCAGCCAGGCCTCGACCGGGCGCAGCAGCCGGAACAGCAGCGGATTGAGGGCGATCGAGAGCAGGGCGCCGGCCAGCACGAGGTCGCGGCCCTCCTCGGGCAGCAGGCCGTAGGAGACGCCGAGGCCGGCCAGGATGAACGAAAACTCGCCGATCTGCGCCAGGCTGGCCGAGACGGTCAGTGCCGTGGTCAGCGGATGCCGGAAGGCCAGCACGATCAGGAAGGCGGCCAGCGATTTGCCGCCGATGATGATCAGCAGGACGGCGAGCAGCGGCAGCGGTGCCTGGGTGACGATAGCGGGATCGAACAGCATGCCGACCGAGACGAAGAACAGCACCGCGAATGCGTCCTGGAAGGGCAGCGAGCGCTGGGCGGCATCGTGGCTGAGATCGGACTCGTTCATGATCATGCCGGCGAAGAAGGCGCCCAGTGCGAAGGAAACGTCGAACAGCGTGGCGGCCCCCCAGGCGATGCCGAGCGCGGCGGCAAGCACCGCCAGGGTGAACAGCTCGCGCGATCCTGTGGCATCCACCTTCGCCAGCAGCCACGGGATCACCCGTTTGCCGACCAGCAGGGCAAGGCCGGCAAAGGCCGCGACCTTGATGACGGTCAGGGCCAGATTCTGCAGCAGGTTGTCACCGGCATAGATCGAGGGGCGGCCGCCCAGCGTGTCGGCCAGCGGCGGCAGCAGAAGCAGGGCGAGGATCATGAAGATGTCCTCGACGATCAGCCAGCCGACCGCGATGCGGCTTTCCGGATTGCCAAGGTCGCCGCGCGCCTCCATGGCGCGCAGCAGCACCACGGTGCTGGCCACCGACAGCGACAGGCCGAAGATGATCCCGGCGCCGATGCCCCAGCCAAAGGCCTGGGCAACGCCGAAGCCGAGCAGGCTGGCCACCAGAATCTGGGCCAGCGCGCCGGGGATGGCGATCCAGCGCACCTGCATCAGATCGCGGGTCGAGAAATGCAGGCCGACGCCGAACATCAGCAGGATCACGCCCACCTCGGCCAGCTGCTGGGCCAACACGGTATCGGCAATATAGCCCGGGGTATGCGGGCCGACGGCAATGCCGGCCAGCAGGTAGCCGACCAGGGGCGACAGCCGGAACTGCCGGGCCACGAAGCCGAAGGCAAAGGCGATCACGAAGGCCATGGCCAGCATGGTGATCAGCGGCGTGTCGTGCGGCATTGCGACATGTTCCCTGCCGGCGACAGGTACCGGCGTGTTTCTTGTGGGGCCTTCCGCCTTACGCATCCGTTAATGCGCCGGCCCCGTCCTCATACAGAAAGGGCGGCAGATGCCCGCCGCCCTTTCGCATCCTGCAGCCAGGATCAGCCGAGGTTCTTTTCGGCGAATTCCCAGTTCAGCAGCTTGTCGATCACTGCATTGGCGTAATCCGGGCGACGGTTCTGCCAGTCGAGGTAATAGGCATGCTCCCACACGTCGATGGTCAGCAGCGGCTTGACGCCGTCGACGGTCAGCGGGGTTTCGGCATTCGGGGTCTTGCGGATGGTCAGCTTGCCGCCCTCAAGGCAGAGCCAGGCCCAGCCGGAGCCGAACTGGCCGACGCAGGCAGCGGCGAAATCGGCCTTGAACTTGTCGTAGTCGCCGAAGCTGTCCTTGATCAGGTCGGCCATCTTGCCGGTCGGCTTGCCGCCGCCATTGGGGCGCAGGCTGTCCCAGTAGAAATCATGGTTCCAGACCTGGGCGGCATTGTTGAAGATGCCGGCCTTGTCGGCCTTGCCGGCCACCGCCCTGATCACCTCGACCAGGCTCTTGTCCTTCAGCGGGTCGTTGGCCAGCAGATTGTTCAGGTTGTTGAGATAGGTGGTGTGATGCTTGCCGTAGTGGAAGCCGATCGTGCCGGCATTGACAACCGGGCTCAGGGCGTCGTCGGCATAGGGGAGGGGTTTCATGGTGAACGGGGCACTCATCAGGTAACACTCCTTTGTTTCGCGCTGTCTTCTCTGTTCTGATCTGCCAGTCTGGGCGCTGCCCTAAATAGGACATTGCCGGGGAAAGGAAAACCAAGCTGCACCAGCGACATGGCGATAATTTGACGATTCCCTGCGGAACCGTGAATGTTCCGGTCTTCGGCTAGTTTTCCTGTTCTGCCGCCATTATAATCAAAGCCTTGGCCTCGGCTTCCGGATGGATGGGCAGATGCACAGCAGCAAGAATGGCGGTGCCATGGCGGTGCTTGGCTTCGCCGGCTGGAGCGGTGCCGGCAAGACCACGCTGCTGACCGCGGTGCTTCCCGGCCTGGTTGGCCGCGGCCTGCGGGTCTCGACCATCAAGCATGCCCATCATGATTTCGACATCGACCGGCCTGGCAAGGATTCCTTCCGCCATCGCGAGGCGGGTGCCAGCGAGGTGCTGATCGGTTCCGGCCGGCGCTTCGCCCTGATGCACGAATATCGCGACGAAGCCGAGGCCGGCCTCGATGCGCTGCTGGCCCGGCTCAGCCCCGTCGACCTGGTGCTGGTCGAGGGTTTCAAATACGAACCGATCCCGAAGATCGAGGTCTGGCGGGCCGCTTCCGGCAAGCCGATGCTGCAGCCGGAAGATCCCCGCATCATCGCGGTTGCCGGCGACCGTCCGGTGGCCGGACTGCCGGTGCCCTGGCTGGATGCCGGTGCGCCGGAGACGGTGGTGGCCTTCATTGCCGACTGGCTGGATGGTCTTGCCGCAGGAAAGCGCCGTGGCGCGGCTGAATGACGATTGTTTTGCCGATGGCGGTGCGCTGACCCGCCTGGATGCGGCGCTGGCCCAGCTGCTGCAGCGCCTAGTGCCGCTGACGGAGATCGAGACCTGCCCGACCGGCCTGGCGGCGGGGCGGGCCCTGGCGGTGCCGCTGGCGGCGCGGCTGCCCCTGCCGCCGCAGGACAATGCCGCCGTGGACGGATATGCCGTCTATCATGCCGACCTGCTGCCAGGGGCGGCAACGCGGTTGCCGGTGATCGGCCGGGCCGCAGCCGGACATCCTTTTGCCGGCCTGCAGCCGCGCGGCGCCGCTGTCAAAATCCTGACCGGTGCGATGATGCCGGCTGCCGCCAGTGCCGGCGGCGGCCCCGATACCGTGCTGATGCAGGAGGATTGCAGCGAAACCGACGGCCATGTGGTGATCCCGCCCGGGATTGTGCCCGGCGCCAATTGCCGGCGGGCCGGCGAGGATGTTCGGCAGGGGGCGGAAATCCTGCCGGCCGGCCGCCGGCTGGCACCGGGCGATCTGGCGCTGGCCGCCGCGGCCGGCCATGCAGGGCTGCCGGTTTTCCGGCCCCTGCGTATTGCCCTGCTGTCGACCGGCGATGAGCTGCACGAAGCCGGCCAGCCATTGCCGGCCGGCGGTATCCACGATGCCAATCGCCCGTTGCTGGCGGCCCTGCTGTCGGGGATCGGCTGCCATGTCAGCGATCTCGGTATCCAGCCGGACCGCCAGGGGCATCTGGCCGGCCTGTTTGCCGAGGTATCGGCGACCCATGACGCGATCGTCACCTCCGGCGGCGTGTCGGGTGGCGAGGAAGATCACGTGAAGGCCGCCATTGCGGCAGCCGGTGGCCGGCTGCATGCGTGGCGGCTGGCGATCCGGCCGGGCAAACCGGTGGCACTGGGCCAGGTCGGTGCCGTGCCGGTGATCGGCCTGCCCGGCAATCCGGTGGCTGCGGCCCTGACCTTTGCCTTTTTTGCCGGTCCGCTGCTGCAGAAGCTGGGCGGCTATATACCGATGCCGCCGCGTGGGTTTGCGGTCCGTTCGGGCTTTCGCTGGGCCAAGCGGGCCGGGCTGCGCGAATGGCTGCGGGTTTCGCTCGAACCGGACGGGACGGGCGGCTGGCTGGCCCGCAAATATCCTGTGGACGGTGCCGGCATCCTGTCGTCGCTGGTACACAGCGACGGCGTGCTCGCCCTTGACGAAGACCGGAGCGGGCTGGAACCCGGAGAGACGGCGCTGTTTTACCCGTTCAGGGAACTCGGGCTCTAGCGGTCAGCTGCTGCCGATCTGGCGCAGGATGTGGTCTGGCTTCAGTGTTTCGGCGAAACCTGGGGTCTCGACGATCGGCGCCACCGCATCCCCCTCGATGAAGCTGAAGCCGGCGGCAATGGCCGTCGAAACGTCGTCGTGGCTGGAGGCAAAGGCCAGCACGGATTCCATCCGGTGCAGCGCGGCCCGTTTGGCGAAGCTCGACAGGAGGTTGAGCCGCTTGCCGATATCGACCTCATCCTGCGGAACCCAGGTCGAGAAGGTGTGGCAGCCGGTGGTGGCATAGAGATCGATCAGGCGGAAATCGGGCGCGATATGCAGCACGCGGGTGGCGCAGAAGGGCTGGATATAGGCCATCACCTCGGCGACACGGCTGGCGGGCGTGCCGGCCGGGATATTGTGGATTGCCATGCCGAGGAATTTCGAAATGCCGGCCGGGATCTCCTTCAGGCGGGCAAAATACACATCCCGCAGTTTCGATTGCGCCAGGGTATCGAAATTCACCGACATGATGGCGATGCCCTTGCGACCGCTGGTCAGCATGCGATGGACGCCGAGCAGGCCGGTGGTGAGCGTGTAGCGATCGAGGTGAAAGGGCAGTTCGGCCGGGTTCTCGAGGAACGGGTCGTCGATCTCCAGCGCCGGCCGGCCGGTCGGCACATGGATGACGGTCGAATGATAGATGTTGAAGGTCCGGCGCTTGATGCCGAAGGCGGGATAGAACCCGGCCTGGCATTCCTTGAGAAAGGCCGCGATGGTTTTCTTCTGGAACAGGCCGGCCAGCGACTGGTCGAGATCGGTCAGGTCTGGCCCGGCGCCGGTAACCGCCGGCCCGACCTGCGACAGGTCGGGATCGGCCTCGGCGCCCTGGTGGAAAAAGGTCACGCTGTCGTCCTGCGGTGCCGCCTCGGCGGCGGCGCGGACATAGTTGACCAGGTCCTGCAGCGATTCAACGCGCTGCAGGACCAGCTTGCGGTCAACTTCGGCCACGGTGGAAGAGACGATGATCTCGCGGTCGGCCGGCAATTCGCCGACCACCAGCTTCTGGACTTCGTCGGCGATCACCTTTGCCTTGAAAGCCGCTTCCTGCCGGCCCAGCCGGGTGAACAGGATCAGGTAATTCTCGTCATCGACCTTGTAATAGGCATCGGTGACGTCGAGCCGCCGCCGCAGGATTCCCTCGACGAGATGGAAAATCTGCTCGGCCCGGTCCGGCCATTGCGGGCCAAGCTCCTGCCGGATCGCGGCGAGGCCGATCAGCTGCATGGTGCCGGCCGGCAGCTTGCTCGGCAGCGCGGTGCCGGGCGCCAGCGGTCTGCGGCCACCACCCGAAGGCGTGGTTTCCGCCTGGGACCGGCGCGGCTGCGTGGCGGGGGCGTCGTCGTCCCCGAACAGCATGTTGCCGATCCGGCCCATGAAGGATTTTGACTGCTGGTTGCTCATGTCTCAAAAATATAGGCACGGCTGGTCCTGTCCATGGCAGAAATCGAGCCGCATACATGCTTATTTTACAGTAATGCCTCTGTCGCCCGCGTGCGCCGCACAAGAAAAAGCCCGGGGTGAACCCGGGCTTTCCCATATCACAGGACGCGGCAGATCAGAGAATGGTCGGGTTCGGCGCATCGCCATAGACCGCCTTCGGATCGAAGGCCTTCTCGGTCTCCTCGAATTTCAGCGCGACCGGCTTGTCGCCCGCCTGGCCGGTCGGTACCGAGCGGTAGAAGCAGGAGCGGTAGCCGACATGGCAGGAGGCATCGCCGGGGATTTTCACCCGCAGCCAGACCGCATCCTGATCATCGTCGATGCGCAGCTCGGCAACCTTCTGTACCAGGCCGGAGGTGGCACCCTTGTGCCACAGGACCTTGCGGCTGCGGCTCCAGTAATGTGCCTCGCCGGTTTCGATGGTGCGCGTCAGCGCCTCTGCATTCATGTAGCCCAGCATCAGGACTTCGCCGCTGTCGGCGTCGGTGGTCACACAGGGGATCAGGCCGTCAGCGTCGAATTTCGGCGCTAGGTCATGGCCTTCCTCGACCTGTTCCACGGATATGCGCTTGGCGAACACGGGCTTGCTCCTGTCCCGGCGGGCTGCCGGCCCCGGGGGCGGCAACAAGCCGGATTGCTCTTCAAAGATGGGCCGTTATATATCGTCGGGCGGCCCCTGCTTCAAGCCAAGCCGCCCGGAGCCCCATGCTGAACGCCCTGTATAATGAAAAAATCCTTGGTTTTGCGGCACATATTGGCCAGACCGAGCGCCTGCTGGCACCGGATGCGACGGTGACCCATCACAGCCCGCTCTGCGGCAGCCGCATCACCGTGGATGTCAGCCTCGGCCCCGATGGCCGCATCGCCGGCTATGGCCAGCAGGTCCGGGCCTGCGCGCTCGGCCAGGCGGCCGCCTCGATCCTGGGCCGGCATGTGCTGGGGCAGGATGCCGCCACCCTGCGGGAGCTGGCCGGCATTATGCGCCGCATGCTGAAGGAAGACGGGCCGCCGCCGGGCGCCGATTTCGCCGGCGGTGCCTTTGCCGATCTGGAAGTGCTGACCCCGGTGCGCGACCACAAGGCCCGGCACAATGCCGTGCTGCTGCCTTTCGAGGCGGTGGTGAAGGCCATCGACCAGATCGAGGCGGCGCGCGGCGCCGCATAGGCGCGATGGCTCAGGCGGCTTTCAGTTCCGCCCGGGCGACATTGCGGATCAGCGCGATCATGCCGTTCAGGCCGTTCACCCGGTTCGAGGTGATGTTCTCCCAGACCCCGATCCTGTCGAGGAAGTCCGGCGGCGTATCGACGATCTCCTGCGCCGTGCGGCCGGAATAGACCTTCAGCAGCAGGGCGATCAGTCCGGCGACGATCTCGGATTCGCTGCTGGCCTGGTAGTGGATGCGGCCATCGCGGGCTTCGCCATGCAGCCAGGCGCGGTTGATGCAGCCCTTGACCCGCCAGTCGTCAGTGCGCAATGCGTCCGGGTAGGGAGGCAGCGACCGGCCGAGATCGATCAGATACCGGTAGCGGTCCATCCAGTCGTCGAACAGCGCGAAATCCTCGATGATCTGCTGCTGGGTTTCCTGGATGCTCTCGCTCATGGCCGCCTCCTATGATGCCACGCGCCAGGTGGTTTCGCCGGCCTTGTCCTCCAGCAGGATGCCGCGCGCAGCCAGCGCGTCGCGGATGCGGTCGGATTCCGCCCAGTCCTTGCGGGCCCGGGCCGTGCGGCGTGCGGCAATCAGGTCTTCGATCTCGGCAACGTCCATGTCTGCCGCCACATTGCCCTTCAGCCAGGCGGCGGCATCCTGCTGCAGCAGGCCCAGCAGCCAGCCGGCGGCCAGCAGCTCGCCCTTCAGGCGGGCCCGCTCGGCCGCCCCGGTTGCCTTGTTGGCGGCATTGGCGATCTGGTGCAGTTCGGCCAGCGCCTTCGGTGTGTTGAGGTCGTCGGCCAGCGCGGCGAGGAAAGCCTCCGGCGCGGCACTGGCCGTCGCCTCGGCGTCCTTCAGACTGTCGAGAGTGCGATAGAGGCGGTCGAGCTGGGCTTTCGCCTCGCGCAGGCCGGCCTCGGTCCAGTCGAGCGGCTGCCGGTAATGCGCCGACAGCAGGGCCAGCCGGATCGCCTCGCCCGGCGCCTGCTTCAGCAGGTCGTGCACCAGCAGGACGTTGCCCACCGACTTCGACATCTTCTCGGCTTCGATATTGACGAAGCCGTTATGCATCCAGTAGCGGCTGAACAGGGCGCCCCCATGGGCGCAGGTGCTCTGGGCAATCTCGTTTTCGTGATGCGGAAAGACGAGGTCGTGGCCGCCGCCATGAATGTCGATGGTGCCGGCTCCGAGATTCTTCTCGATCATGGCCGAGCATTCGATGTGCCAGCCGGGCCGGCCGCGGCCCCAGGGGCTGTCCCAGCCCGGCAGGTCGGGCGGCGAAGGTTTCCAGAGGACGAAATCGGCCGCATCGCGTTTGTAGGGGGCGACTTCGACGCGGGCGCCGGCGATCATCTCGTCGCGGTCGCGACCCGACAACCGGCCATACGCGGCATAGGACGGCACATTGAACAGGACATGCCCCTCGGCTTCGTAGGCATGGCCATTGGCGATCAGGCGTCCGATCATGGCGACGATGGCATCGATATGTTCGGTCACCTTCGGCTCGAGCACCGGCGGCAGCGCGCCCAGCGCGCTCATATCCTCGCGATAGACGGCATGGTACCGCGCCGTGATGGTGCCGATCGGCACGCCTTCCTTCTGTGCGGCGGCATTGATCTTGTCGTCGACGTCGGTGACGTTGCGGGCATAGATGACCCGCGGGTAGATGCGGCCGAGCAGACGGTACAGCGTGTCGAACACGACGACCGGGCGGGCGTTGCCGATATGGGCGTAGTTGTAGACGGTCGGGCCGCAGACATACATCGTCACCCGCTGCGGATCCTGCGGGATGAAGGGTTCCTTGCTGCGGGTCAGCGTGTTGTAGATCTGAATCTGCATGGCCGGGCCAGTCTCCATGGCCCGGAATATAAGACAAGCGCGGTGAATCGCAACCGGCCGGCGGATGCCAAAAGCACCCGTCCGGCGCGGAAAACCCCGGGGGAATGCCTCAGCGCAGGAAATTGACCAGCGAGAGCTGCAGGCTGTCGCGGGTAATCACATAGCTGGCTTCGAGCGAGGTCTGCAGGTTCTTGATGTTGACCGAAACCTCGCCGATATCGACATTCTCGATGGCGCCGATCCGGACCTTCAGGACATCCAGCGAGCGGTCGTGACGCTCCTGCACCTCCTTCAGCTGCTGCTGCTTGTAGCCGTTGCGCGAGGCAATGGTCTTCAGGCTGGTAATCGCCGTTTCCAGCTGGGCGCGGGCATCGTCGACGCGGACCGTATAGTTCGGGCCGTTGCCGGCGATGTCCTGGGTGGCATCGCGGAAGCGGATCATGGCATCGACGAGCTGCTGGAAGGCCGGCTCGGCGGCCGAGACGCCATAGCTGACCAGCTCGTTGTCATCCGAATAGAGGGTGACGCCCTGGTAATTGAAGGTGTTGGCGAGAGTGCCGGTGGTGCCGAGATAGAAATTCGCCGCAGCCGCATAGGGAGCCGGCGGGTAGGCGCCGGCATTGGCGGCGGCGGCGAAGGGCACCGGATAGCCCGCGGCGCCGGGCACGGCATTGGCGGCATAGGTGGTGGCCAGCTGCGACAGCTGGCCGTTGATCGGCGTAATGGTGTAATCGGTGCCACCGAACAGGAAGCGTTCGCCGTCCTTGGTCTGCAGCAGGCTGCCGACCTGGTCCATCAGGGTTTCGATCTGCACCCGCGGCGCCGCCGTGGCGGCGAAGAAGGGGTCGCGGGTCTTGATCATCAGGTCTTTCGCCTCGGTGGCGAGGTCGATGATCTTCTCGATGCCGACGGCATAGAGGCCGACGCGGTTCTGTGCCGTCTGCACACCGGACTTGTAATTGTTGACGGAACCGAGATCGGCCTTGAGCTGACTGAGTTCAAGTGCGCGCTGCGACACGCCGATCAGGCCGTCTGCATAGCGACCAGAGCCGAGCTGCTCGTTCTGCCGGGCCAGTTGCAGGTTCAGCTGCCGGATGTTGCGGGTGAAGGTGAACTGCTGGGCCAGCTGGGTGGTGCCGGTGACTGCAACCATAACTTACCTCCCGATGTTGACGAGAACGTCGAACATCTGCGTGACGGTGTTCATGACGTTGGCCAGGGCTGCGTAGTTGTTCTGCAGAACCTGCAGATGGGCAAGCTCGTCGTCGATGCTGACGCCAACGAGATTGCGGAAGTTGGTTTCGATGGCCGCGCTCTGGCGTTCGGCAGTATCGCGGGCGGACTCGTTTTCCGAGGCGTTGCGGGCGTGATAGGCCAGCACGCCGCTGCCGAGGCCGAAGATATTCACGTTGGCCACCACCAGACCGTTCGGATCCGCCGCACGGTTGACCTGGGCGGCGGTCAGGGTGGTGTTGCGCATCGCCTGCTGAACGGCGCCGGCGCGGGCCGCGTTCAGGTTGGTCGGCGTCGTCTGCAGGGCGGCCAGCACCGCGATGTCGCCGGCTTCGAAATTGGCGGTCGGCGTGGCGAAGAACTGCTCGACGGCGCCGGTCGCCGGGTCGTCATAGGCATTGTTGACCACGGTAACCAGGTTGGCGGCGAAGGTATCCAGCTGGTTGAAGAACTTCTGCAGGGTGCCGACATTGGGGTCGGAGCTGGCCAGGGCCGTCGCGCTGGTGTCGAGGTAATTGAAGCTGGCGCGGATCGAGCCGGTCTGGAAGCCCTGGTTCAGGACATTGGTGCCGCCGACATTGGTGATCTCGTTGGTGCCTGTATTGTAGGTGAACTGCTGAGCCACGGTGCCGACGATCTGCACGCCGGCCTCCGTGTAGACGAAGACTTCGCCGCGGTTGTTCTGGAGAGTCCGGATGCCGACCTTGTCCGCCAGCTTGGCGATTTCCGCATCGCGCAGGTCTTCCAGCTCGCCGACATCGCCATTGCCCGATTTCTGCGAGGCGATCTGGCTGTTCAGTTTGGCGATCTGCACGGCGGCTTCGTTGATCGCATTGATCTCGGTCAGGATATTCTGGCGGGCGCGGTTCTGCAGCTGCGACTGCAGCCCGTTCACGCGCCGGATTTCGGCGGTCAGTTCGTTGCCGCGCAGCACGACCTGGTTGCGCAGATCGGTGTCTTCCGGAGTGGCCTCGAGCTGCTTCCAGGCATCTTCGAAGCGGGTCAGCATTGCCATCAGGGTCGGCTGCTCGCCGGTGGTGACCGTGGCATCCAGCGATTCCGCCAGTTCCTTGGCGTAGCCGAGCTGGGCTTCCAGCTCGCCGAAATTGGCCTGTGCCTTGTAGAAATCCTGCTGCACCTCGGGAGCGGTGACGCGGGTGACGCTGGCAATCAGGGCGGCCTGGGGATAACCGTCGGCGGCCGGGGTGGTCAGCGCGGCGACCTTGCGCGAGTAGGACGGGTTCTGCGCATTCGAGACATTGCCGGAAACCAGGCGCGTCTGATTCTGCAGGGTCTGCAGGCCAATCACGGCGGTATTCAGTGCGGCGCTCAGCGACATGGCTCGGTTCCTTTGCGGGGGGCGGCGGGGCCTTCTGTCCCGCCGCGGGTCCTGGTGCTGCCCGACGGCTGGGCCGTCCGGCAGTCAGGTCACGCCTAGCGGCGGATGTTGATGGTTTCCTGCAACAGTTCGTCGGAGGCGGTGATCAGCCGGGCATTGGCCGAGTAGATGCGCTGGGCGACGATCAGTTTGGAAAACTCCTCGGCGATGTCGACATTCGACTGTTCGATGGCTGCCGAGACATAGTCGCCTGCTCCGCTGGATCCGGACTGGCCGAGCACGGCGGCGCCGGAATTTGGCGTTTCCACGAAGGCGTTGCCGGCCACGCGGTCCAACTCGGTCGGGTCGCGGAAGCGGGCCACCGGGATCTGGTAGAACTGCTTGACGTTGCCGTTGTCGAAGGTGACCGAGACAAAGCCGTCCTGGTCGATCGACAGGCTCTTGAAGTTGCCCTGCGGCACGCCGTTCTGGCTGAAGTCGTTCAGGGTAAGCGTATCGCCGGCATACTGGGTGGTGCCGATCGAGTTGCCGTAGGAGCCGAGGTCGAGGCGGATCGCCTGGGCCCCGGAGCCGTAATTCAGGGTGAAACTGAAGGAAGCGTCGTCGTTGATCGCACCGGCGGTGGAGCCGGTCAGGCCGCCAGCCGTGGTCAGCGCCGAGATCGTGCCGGGGTCGGTCACCGTGGCACCGAGGGTGCCGCCGAAAACGACCGTGGCCGGGCCGAGAGCGACGGTTGCGCCTGCGAAGCTGGAGCCGGATGCGCCGACTTCCAGGGTCCAGGTGTTGGTGCCGATACGGGTCCAGGTCAGATCGAGCGTGCGGGCATTGCCCAGGGCATCGAAAATCTGGATCGAACTGGCCGGCAGCGTGGCGGGCACGGTGCCGGTGGTGTTGGTGGCATTGGACGGCAGGTTGGCGGCATAGTCGACGATGCTGGAAGCCACGGGAGCATCCAGCAGGTTGGACACGCGCACCTCGGTGGTGGTCGAGGTATCGACCACGCCGGTTACCGGGTCGATCGACCAGCCACGCAGGAAGTAGCCCGACGAGTTGACCAGATAGCCGTCGTCATTCTGGTTGAAGTCGCCGACACGGGTGAAATACCCGGTGGTCTCGAAGGTCGGCAGGCCGGTATTGCCGTCGGTGCCGTTTTTCTTTGAGACCGGGATGAAGCCGGCGCCGACGATGGCGATCGACGTGGTCGAGGAGACCTGCTGGATCGAGCCCTGTGTGTTGTTGGCGAAGAAGGGCTGGTTGATCGCGCCGCCCGGCGAATGGGTGTTCGCCTGCGCACTCGAACTGGTGATCAGGGTCTGGAACCGCGATTCGACCTTTTTGTAGCCGATGGTGCCGGCATTCGCGACGTTGTCCGAAATGAAGCTGATCGCGGTCGACTGGCCGTTCAGGCCGGTAATCGCGGTCTGCATTGCGCCACTGATCGTCATAACACTGCCTCCTGGCTGGAAACCGATTTGGCCCATACAGAGCAAGCCGCGTGCCAAAGACCTTGGCACATTTCAAGATATTGATATTCCTGCTTTTTCACATGGATGACGGGAGCCGGCCTGGCGGCAGCTTCTGCCGCCGGGCTGCAAAGGACAGGGCGGACCGGCAGAAATTGCCGGGCGTGGAAGGGACGGACAGGGCGGAAATAAGCGGCCGGATCAGCCGCGGTTGAGCCCCGGCACCCACAGGACGTCGCCGATGCCGTCCTGGTTGGCGTGGCGGCTGGCGACGAACAGGTGATCGGACAGCCGGTTGATATAGGCGAGCGCCGCCGGGTTGATGGTCTCGGCATCCTGCAGGGCGGTGACCAGCCGTTCGGCGCGGCGGACGATTGTGCGGGCCAGATGCAGATGAGCAGCGACCGGGCTGCCGCCGGGCAGGACGAAGGAGGTCAGCGGCGACAGCCGGGCATTGAGCGCGTCGATTTCGGCTTCCAGCCGGTCGACCTGGACCTGGGCGACCCGCAGGGGGCGGCGGCGGGATTCCTCGTCTTCGGGGGTGGACAGGTCGGCGCCAAGGTCGAACAGGTCGTTCTGGATGCGCGACAGCATGGCATCCAGGTCGCTGCCGGCGGTATGCAGCCGCGCCAACCCAATGGTGGCATTGGCTTCGTCGACGGCGCCATAGGCTTCGACCCGCAGGTCATGCTTGGGCACCCGCTCGCCGTTGCCCAGCGATGTCATGCCTTTGTCGCCGCCGCGGGTATAGATACGATCCAGCTTGACCATGGCGCGTATCTCAGCCGCGGAAGGCGAAGCTGGCCACCGCGATCAGGATGATGGCGATGAACTGCAGCAGGATGCGCAGGCGCATCAGCTTGTTGGAATAGGAGCGGTTGAAGCTGCCGCCCCGGAACAGGGAATAGATGCCGACGCAGAGCACCAGGAAGGTGCCGACGGCAAAGACCGGGATCAGGGTGTGGATCATCTGTTCCATGCCGGCAGGATACCGCGCCGGCGCTTCTGCTCCAACCATTCCACGGAGGGGGCGGGTGCGCGGCAATCCGTCGCGCCCTGTGCCGGTGGTCTGCGCCATCTATACCCGAGATCGGGGTAAATCCCCTCTGGCCGCCATTGCTGGCCGCCTCTATCCTGACCGTGAAGGAGGCGGCAACCGCAATGCTACGCAGTGAATCCCGCAATACGGCCCGTTTCTGGCTGTCCCCGGCCATGCCCGGGTTGAGTCTGCTGCAGGCCGATTTCACCGCCCATGACTATGCGCCGCACAGCCATGACGCCCTGGTTGTGGCGGTGACCGAGATGGGCGGTGCCGAATTCACCAGCCGGGGCTGCACGGAGGAGGCGCGGGAGAACGTGCTGCTCGTCTTCAACCCGGGCGAGCCGCATTCGGGGCGCATGGCGCGCAGCCGCCGCTGGCGGTACCGCTCCCTGTATCTCGACCAGGCAGCGCTTGCCGGGATCGGCCGGCTTGTCGGCGTCGAGGCCGCTCCGTATTTCAATGCCAACCTGTACCGGGATGCGGGTCTGATCGATGCCTTCCTGCGGCTGCATGCTGTCCTTGAGGGGGAGGGCGGTGGTGCGGGGCTGGAGGGGCAGGAATTGCTGGCCGAGTGCTTCGGCCTGTTGCTGCGGCGGCATGGCAGCCGGCGGGAGCATGCGATCGCCGGGGACCCGCGTGACGAGAAGCTGTTCCGGCGGCTGGTGACGGTCATGCATGACCGTCATGCCGAACGGCTGGTTCTCCAGGACCTGGCAGATATTGCCGGCCTGACCCCGTTCCAGCTGATCCGCCTGTTCCGCAAAATGTCGGGGCTTACCCCGCACGCCTATCTGACCCAGATCCGCCTTGCCGTGGCGCTGGACCTTCTGAAGGCCCGCCGGCCGATTGCGGAGGTGGCCCTGGCCGCCGGCTTTTTCGACCAGAGCGCACTCAACCGGCATTGCCGCCGGGCCCTCGGCATCACGCCACGGCAATATATGGTTGCCCAGGCGGCGCGCAATTTTTGCCAATAAGCCGCCGGTCGGGCTTGGCATGCTTCTCCCGGCAAGGAGAAGGCAATGGCCCGTTATGTCTGTCACGAATATCCCGACCTGATGCAGATGGAGACCCGGGTGCTGGATGCCCGGCCCGGTGCCGTGCTGCTGGAGGCCAGCCCGTTCTATCCCGGCGGCGGCGGCCAGCTGCCGGACCGGGGCCTGCTGCGCTGGGCCGGGGGAGAGGCGGCGGTTGGCGGCTTCGAGGACCATGACGGGCAGTTCTGGGTCCGGCTGCAGTCGGATGCCGTCGTGTCCGGTGGCGTGGCGGCTGTGGTCGACCCGGCCTTCCGGCAGATGATGCGCGAACTGCATACCGACCTGCATATCCTCAATGCCCTCGTCTTCGCAGCCTTCGATGGGGCGCTGGTGACCGGGGTGCAGATGAATGACGACGGCACGGCGCGGATCGATTTCGACCTGCCCGATGCCGACAACGACCGCCTGCGGGCGCTGGAGCCGGCCGTCAACGACGCTATCCGGCAGGATCTGCCGGTGCTGGAAAACTATGTCGGCCTGGACCGGGCGCGGGAGGAGAAAGGCCTGCTGCGCTCCCGCTCGGTGGCGCCGCCGCCGACCGAAGACGGCCTGGTCCGCATCATCGAGATCGCGGGCCTGGACCGGCAGGCCTGCGGCGGCACGCATCTGGCCGCCACGGGTGCCTCGCGACCGGTGCGGATCCTCAAGATCGAGAACAAGGGCCGGCATAACCGCCGCATCCGGATCGGCCTCGACGGGCGCTAGGCCATGCCCCGCTGGCTGCAGGCCGTCTGGACCCGCCCGGTGCTGCTGCTTTGGCTGCCGCCGGCATTCTGGGCCGGCAATCTGGTGATCGGTCGCGCCGTCAGCCAGACCATGCCGCCGGTTTCGCTGGCAGTCGGCCGCTGGCTGGTGGCCCTGCTGCTGCTGCTGCCGTTCGTCGCGCCGGCGATGTGGCGGCAGCGTGCCCTGCTGTGGCGGCACCGCTGGCTGATCGCCCTGTGTGGCGGCTTCGGTATTGCCGGCTACAACGCGCTGGCCTATGTCGCCCTGCAGACCAGCCCGGCAGCCAATGTCGCCTTTCTCAACTCGACGCTGCCGCTGATGATCCCGCTGGTCGCAATGGGGCTGGGCCGCGAGCCGGTTGGGCTCCGGGTGCTGGTTGCCGTCGTCATTTCCTTTGCCGGGGTCGCCTGGATCGTGGCGAGAGGCAGCTGGGCGGCCCTGCTGGCTCTGCAGCTGGCGCCGGGCGACCTGCTGGTGCTGCTGGCGGTGCTGAATTATGCCCTGTATTCGGTGTTGCTGCGCCGCCGGCCGGCCGGGCTGGATGCGCTGGTCTTTCTGGCGGCCTGCATGGCCGCCGGCCTCACGGTGCTGCTGCCCTTCTGGATCTGGGAACTGGCGCACGGAGCCCGGCTGCCGATCAATGCCGCGGCGGCCGGTGCCGTACTCTATATCGGGGTGTTCGCCTCGCTGCTGGCCTTCATCCTGTGGAACCACTGCGTCGCGCGGCTGGGCGCCACGGTGACCGGCATTTCGTTCCACCTGGTTGCCGTGTTTACCGCCCTGCTGGCCTGGCTGCTGCTTGGCGAACCGATCCGCGGCTTCCATGTTGCCGGCATCGGCCTGATCCTGTCCGGCTTCCTGCTGGCGACGGTGTCACCGCATGTCTTCCGCCGTGCCGTGCCGCAGCAGCCGTCGTCCTGATCCGGCCATGCCCCGGACCGCAGGCTGCAACAGGATCGCCGCCACGCTGCAGGAACGGAGCGATGCCGAGCGGCGGCGCCTGCTGGAGGCGGGTGCCGTCGTGATGGTGCCCTGGCCGGGCGACCGGGATGCGGTAGATCGGGATGAGGAGGACCGGGATGCGGCCGCCCCGGCTGTGGATCACCGGAAGGCCGGCACCGGAGGTCCGCACCGAAGTCCGGCCGCAACCGGGCCGGCCCGGAGAACATGCCGGCCTAGCCGTTGCGCTGTTCCAGCAGGCGGCGGGCGATCACCTGGGCCTGGATTTCGGCGGCACCCTCGAAAATGTTGAGGATACGGGCGTCGCACAGCACGCGGCTGATCGGATATTCCTCGGCATAGCCGTTGCCGCCATGCACCTGCAGGGCGTTGTCGGCATTGGCCCAGGCAATGCGGGCGGCCAGCAGCTTGGCCATGCCGGCCTCAAGGTCGCAGCGGTGGCCTTCGTCCTTCTCGCGAGCGGCGAAATAGCAGAGCTGGCGCGCCATCATGGTCTCGACCGCCATCCAGGCGATCTTGCCGTGCACGCGCGGGAAGCTGTAGATCGGCTTACCGAACTGCTGCCGCTCGGTGGCATATTTCAGGCCGAGTTCCAGCGCGCATTGCGCGACACCGAGCGCGCGGGCCCCGGTCTGGATGCGGGCACTCTCGAAGGTCTCCATCAGCTGCTTGAAGCCCTGGCCTTCCTTGCCGCCCAGCAGGTTCTCTGTCTTCACGGCGAAACCGTCGAAGCCGATCTCGTATTCCTTCATGCCGCGATAGCCGAGCACCTCGATCTCGCCGCCGGTCATGCCCTCGGCCGGGAAGGGATTGGCGTCGTCGCCGCGCGGCTTCTCGGCGAGGAACATGGAGAGGCCCTTGTAGCCCTTCTCGTTCGGATCGGTGCGGGCCAGCAGCGTCATCAGGTCAGTGCGGGCGGCATGGGTGATCCAGGTCTTGTTGCCGGTCACCCTGTAGACATCGCCGTCCTTCACCGCGCGGGTGCGCAGGGAACCGAGATCCGAACCCGTATTCGGCTCGGTGAAGACGGCGGTGGGCAGAATCTCGCCCGAGGCCAGTTTCGGCAACCACTTTTTCCGCTGCTCCTCGGTGCCGCCGCACATGATCAGCTCGGCGGCGATCTCGGCGCGGGTGCCCAGCGAGCCGACGCCGATATAGGCGCGGCTCAGCTCCTCGGAAACCACGCACATGGCCATCTTGCCAAGCCCGTGGCCGCCGAATTCCTCTGGAATGGTCAGGCCGAAGACCCCGAGTTCGGCCATCTCCTGCACGACCTCCATCGGGATGAACTCGTCGCGGCGGTGCCAGTCATGGGCGAAGGGAGCCACCTTGTCCTCGCCGAAACGGCGGAACTGCTCGCGGACCATGGCCATGGTCTCGTCCAGCCCGGTTGCGCCGAAATCGCCGGTGGCGAGGCCATCCTCAATCAGGGCGGCGATGCGGCTGCGCACCGCCGGGGTATTTCCGCGCGCGGTCAGCAGCGCCACTTCGGCGACCTGCAGCAGGGCCTGCTGTGCCTCGGCCGGCACGCCCATATCCGACAGCCGGCAGATTTCCACCTGGCTCATCGGGATGCCGCCGGCGATCTGCGAGAGATACTCGCCGAAACCGGCCTGCAGGATCAGCTGCTCCAGTTCCCGCAGGCCGCCTTCTTCCTGCAGCCGTTCGGCCCAGTGCAGGGTTTCCTTCAGGGTCGCTATATAGGTGGCCAGCCAGGACAGGCCATGGCTGGCAAACTGCTCCCCCTCCAGTTTGGCAGCATCGATCCGGCCATCGGCCCCGCGGATCAGCTGGGCCACCGAAGCCGTGGCCGTGCCGAGCAGCTGTTCGGCCGCCTTCAGTGCGGTGCCGCAGGCGGGGATCAGGCCGGCGATGATCAGGCTGTCGGAGGTATCGGACAGTTTCGGGGCAGCAGACATGGCGGTCGCTCGCAATCAGAAGCGGTGGGCGGTCAATGATACGGATGTACGGCCGGCGGGATCGCTCCCGCCGGCCGGTCAGCGTCGAGAAGGGTTAGGCATTCCCCGCTTCGATCGCATCCTCAATCGTGCGCAGGCCGGGCGTCTTGGCACTGACCAGCACCGCCATGTTGCCGGGCTTGTGCTGGTTCTTCCACATCTTGGTGTGGGCCCGCGGGATGTCGGCCCAGGAAAACACTTCCGACATGCAGGGGTCCAGTCGCCGTTCGATCACCAGCTGGTTGGCCTGGCTGGCCTGCAGCAGGTTGGCGAAGTGGCTGCCCTGGATGCGCTTCTGGCGCATCCACACGAAGCGGGCATCGAAAGTGATGTTGAAGCCGGTGGTGCCGGCGCAGAACACCACCATGCCGCCGCGTTTCACCACGAAGCAGGAGACCGGGAAGGTCTGTTCGCCCGGATGCTCGAAGACGAAATCGACGTCATTGCCCTTGCCGGTGATGTCCCAGATCGCCTTGCCGAAGGCGCGGCATTTCTTCATGTATTCGGCATATTTCTCGGTATCCATCACCGGGGGCAACTGACCCCAGCAATCGAAGTCATTCCGGTTGATCACGCCTTTTGCGCCGAGGCTCATGACGAAATCGCGTTTCGATTCGTCGGAAATGATGCCGATGGCATTGGCGCCCGAGATCGCGATCAGCTGGATCGCCATCGAACCGAGGCCGCCGGCGGCACCCCAGACCAGCACGTTCTGGCCCGGCCGCAGGATATGCGGGCGATGTCCAAACAGCATGCGGTAGGCGGTGGCGAGCGTCAGCGTGTAGCAGGCGCTTTCTTCCCAGGTCAGGTGTCTGGGTCGCGGCATCAGCTGGCGCGACTGCACGCGGGCGAACTGCGCGAAGCTGCCATCGGGCGTTTCGTAGCCCCAGATGCGCTGGGTCGGCGAGTTCATCGGGTCGCCGCCATTGCACTCCTCGTCGTCGCCGTCATCCTGGTTGCAGTGGACGATGACTTCATCGCCGACCTTCCAGCGCTTCACGCGGCGGCCGACGGCATAGACGATGCCGGACGCATCCGAGCCGGCGATGTGGTATTCGGCCTTGTGCACGTCGAACGGCGAGATGGGCACGCCGAGGCCGGCCCAGACGCCGTTGTAGTTGACGCCGGCGGCCATCACGAGGATCAGCACCTCGTCGGCATCGATCTCCGGCGTCGGCAGCACTTCCAGCTGCATCGAATCTTCCGGCGGGCCGTGGCGTTCGCGCCGGATCGCCCAGCCATACATCTGCTTGGGCACATGGCCAAGCGGCGGAATCTCGCCGACCTCGTAGAGGTCCTTGTATCCACCCTTGGAGGGCGCTCCGTTCGTGGTCTGCAGCGCGACCACGGACCCACCCGCATTCGACATGGCGAAACTCCTTTTTGCTTCCCTGCCCCCCGGTTGGCGGGGGTGATTTCTGTCTTGTTGGGCCGGACCGGCCGGGATTAGCCTGGGCCGGCGCCGCGAGACGGCGGCTTGCAACCCGCCTGACATCTTTTCGCGTCAGCGAAAGAATGGCAAGATCATTTTGCAATGCAGCAGAGGTTATGATATTTCAGTTGCATGACGCAAGAGGCAACATAATAACCTTACGTCAACTTGACATGGAATAAAATTATGACCTCGACTCGTCCGGCGGAAGCCTTCGCCGCAAGAATCGTTCGCACTCGCACAAAAGGCTGAGGAAATGCCCGCTCGCGACAAACCCTGGCTGTTCCGCACCTATTCGGGCCACAGTTCGGCGAAAGCCTCGAATGCGCTGTACCGCACCAATCTCGGGCGCGGCCAGACCGGCCTGTCGGTGGCTTTCGACCTGCCGACCCAGACCGGTTATGACAGCGACCATGTGCTGGCCCGCGGCGAGGTCGGCAAGGTGGGCGTGCCGGTCTGCCATCTGGGCGACATGCGGGTGCTGTTCGACCAGATTCCGCTGGCGCAGATGAATACCTCGATGACCATCAATGCGCCGGCGGCCTGGCTGCTGGCCCTCTATATCGCGGTGGCCGAGGAACAGGGCGCAAACCGGGCCGACCTGAACGGCACGGTGCAGAACGACATCATCAAGGAATACCTTTCGCGCGGCACGTACATTTTCCCACCGGCGGCATCGATGCGGCTGATCACCGACGTGATCGCCTTCACCTATCGCGAGCTGCCGAAATGGAATCCGACCAATGTCTGCAGCTATCACCTGCAGGAGGCGGGGGCCACGCCGGTGCAGGAACTGGCCTACGCGCTGGCCACCGCGACGGCGGTTCTGGATGCCGTGCGGGATGGCGGCCAGGTACCGCCCGCGGATTTCCCGCAGGCCATGAGCCGGATCAGCTTCTTCGTCAATGCCGGCATCCGGTTTGTCACCGAAATCTGCAAGATGCGCGCCTTCGTCGAATTGTGGGAGGAAATCGGCCGCGAGCGCTATGGCGTCACCGATCCGCGCGCGCTGCTGTTCCGCTATGGCGTGCAGGTCAACTCGCTCGGCCTGACCGAGCCGCAGCCGGAGAACAACGTCTACCGCATCCTGCTCGAAATGCTGGCCGTGGTGCTGTCGAAGAAGGCCCGCGCCCGCGCCGTGCAGCTGCCGGCCTGGAACGAGGCGCTCGGCCTGCCGCGGCCCTGGGACCAGCAATGGTCGCTGCGCCTGCAGCAGATCGTTGCCTACGAGACCGACCTGCTGGAATACGAAGACCTGTTCGACGGAAACCCGGCCATCGAGAAGAAGGTTGCCGAGCTGAAGGATGCCGCCCGTGCCGAACTGAAGCGCATCGGCGATCTGGGTGGCGCGATCACCGCGGTGGAAAGCGGCTATCTCAAGCAGGCGCTGGTCGAGAGCAACACGGCCCGCGTGCGCGGTATCGAGACTGGCGACATCACCGTGGTCGGCGTCAACAAATTCACCGAGAGCGCGCCGTCGCCGCTGGTGGCCAGCGAAGGCGGTGCGATCATGACGGTCGATCCGGCGGCCGAGGCCGAGCAGATCGAACGGCTGAAGGCCTGGCGGGCGCAGCGCGACCAGAAAGCCGTGGATGCCGCGCTGGCCGGGCTGAAGGCAGCGGCACAGGAAGGCCGCAATATCATGGAGCCGAGTATCGCTGCCGCGAAAGCCGGTGTCACAACCGGCGAGTGGGCCGCCACCCTGCGCAGCGTGTTCGGCGAGTATCGCGCGCCGACCGGCGTGGCCGCCGCCGCAAACGCGCTGGCCGATGACGGCATGGATGAGCTGCGGGCCGAAGTGGCTGCCGTGGCCAAACGGCTCGGCCGCCCGGTCAAGCTGCTGGTTGGCAAGCCGGGTCTTGACGGGCATTCAAATGGTGCCGAGCAGATCGCAGTGAAAGCGCGCGACTGCGGCATGGAAGTGGTCTACGAAGGCATCCGCCTGACGCCCGAGCAGATCGTTGCCGCGGCCCTGGAAGAGGGGGTGCATCTGGTCGGTCTGTCGATCCTGTCGGGCAGTCATGTCGAGCTTGCCACCGAAGTGATCGAACGGATGCGCAAGGACGGCATCGGCGACGTGCCGGTGGTGGTCGGCGGCATCATCCCGCCCGAGGACGAGAAGCGTCTGAAAGCGGCCGGTATTGCCGGCGTGTTCACGCCGAAGGACTACGACCTGACCCAGATCATGCGCGAGATCGTGCAGTTGGTGGACCGCAGCTGGTCGAAGGCGGCCTGAACCCGCATCCTCGGGCCACACAGGCCGGGCCTTGCGCTGGGTCAAAGTTTCGTCACGGTCCTGATGTCATAATCGGGGCATGGCCGATGCAAATCCCGCCGATATCGCCGCGCTGTTCAATCCGCCGCCGGATGCGGTGATCGAGACGCATATCTCCAGGGTCTTCCTGTCAGGCGACCGCGCCTGGAAACTGAAGAAGGCGGTCTCGCTGCCCTATGTGGATTTCTCGACGCTTGAACGGCGGCACGCCGCCTGTGAGCGCGAGCTGGTGCTGAACCGTCGTACGGCTCCGGATCTCTATCTCGGCCTGCAGGCCGTGCGACGTGCCGCCGATGGCCGCCTGGCGCTGGATGACAAGGGCGTGATCGTCGACTGGCTGGTGGAGATGCAGCGCTTCGATCCGGAGCAGACCCTGGACCGGGTGATCGCCCGCGGCGAACTGACAACCGGCACGGTTACGGCGCTGGCTGCCGAGATCGCATGTTTCCATGAGGGCGCCGAGCGGGTGGACACGGATGGGGCCGCCGCCCTCGATGTCGCGCTCCGGGCCAACGAGGCCGGGTTCCACCGCCTCGACGCTGCCGCCCTGCCGGCAGCCGAACTGGCCCGCTATCGGGAGGCGCTTGGGCGGGAGCTGGCTGCGCAGGCCGGCCGGCTCGGAACCCGCAGGCCGGCGGGACGCATCCGGCGCGCCCATGGCGATCTGCACCTGCGCAACATCGTCCTGCTGGACGGCCATCCGGTTCTGTTTGACTGCCTCGAATTTGACGATGGTCTGGCAACCTGCGACACGCTGTATGATTTTGCCTTCCTGCTGATGGACCTGCTGGCGCGCGGCCGCCGTGATCTGGCGAATGCCGCACTCAGTCGCTATCTCGAAGTCAGCGGCGATCATGACGGCGTGGCCCTGCTGCCGCTCTATGTGGCGGTACGTGCGGCGGTGCGCTGCCATGTCGCGGCGCTCAACCCGGAGACCTGGCCCGAGGCGCGGCGCTACCTGTCGCTGGCGCGGTCCGCGCTTGTCCCGGCACATCCGGTCCTGATCGCCATCGGCGGCCTGTCGGGTACCGGAAAATCGACCGTCGCACGCACTGTTGCCCCGGCGGTTCATGCGGTCTGCGGCGCGGTCATCCTGCGCAGCGATGTGATCCGCAAGTCCCTGCATGGCCGGAATCCGCAGGAGCGCCTGCCGGCCGAGGCCTATTCGCCGGCAGCCAGCCAGCAGACCTATGCCGTGCTTTACGAGCAGGCACACCGCCTGCTGGCCGGCGGCAATGCTGTCGTCCTTGACGCGGTTTTCGGCCGTGCCGACGAGGCGGCAGCCGTGCAGGCCCTGGCCAAGGAAACCGGGGCGGAGTTCAGCGGCCTGTGGCTGGAGGCACCGGAAAACCTGCTGCGGGCGCGTGTGATGGCCCGGCGCAACGATGCCTCCGATGCCGATGCTGCCGTTGTGCGGTGGCAGTCGGCGCATCTGCAGGCACCGGAAGGCTGGTGCCACATCGATGCCAGCGGCAGGCCGGAGGATACGGTGGCCCGTGTTCAGGCGGCGCTGCCGGGCCACTGCCATCCGGTTGGCTTCGGGCTGCCGGAACGGTAGACTGGCTGCAGTCATTACGGAGACCGCCATGTGGTTCCTGCCTGCCCCGCCGCGTTCGGCTGCCGGGCGCATCCTGCTCAGCCTTGCCATCGGCCTTGGTTTGCCGGTGCTGCTGTTCGGCATCCTGCTGCTGCGGACCCAGGGCTACGAGCCGATGGGGCTGTGCATGCCCACGGTTGGCGGCATCCTGCCCATCGATATGAGCCGGGGCGGCGCGCTGCCTTATACCTGCGCTCTCAACTGGCGCTTTGTTGCCACCAGCATGCTGCTGCCGGGCCTCGGTTTCGCGCTGCTGGCCTGGCTGCTGCTGGGTCTGCAGCAGCAGGCCGAGGGCCGGGGCTGATCTGCAGTACCGGCGTCCGGCCAGGCCGCCAGTCGTCAGTTTCAGTGAAATCAGTTCCCGTAAAAAAGCCCGGCGGAGACCGCCGGGCCGGGCCGGGAGGCTGAGCGGAATGCCGGCTAGGCGGCAAAGTCCCACGAGGCATAGAGGGTGATGCCCGGCGACGGGGCGTTCAGGGCCAGGCCCAGGCCGGGATCGAGGTAATACGGCCAGATGATCTGCGACAGGGCGGTGGTGCCACCGCCGGTCGGCAGCACCAGGATATACCGGGTGGACGAGGGGCCGGGCGTCGGCGGTGGCGGCGGCAGCGAGCTGATGTTGTTGTCGGCATAGAGCTGCGCCGGGGTGCCCGGAATCGGACCGGAGCTGGTCAGGATCGCCGTGCGCAGGATCACGCCGCGCACATTCGAGCCGGACGGAATGATCACGGTCGGCGAGGCGCCGGTGGTGGTGTAGGCGACGGCATTCTGCCCGAGAAGCTGAAGCGGAACTTCGTTGATCGTGGCTGCCATGGGATTTCCCTTTGACATAGGACGGGGACCATTCCCCGGGTGCCACAATATCCACTTATAAGTGCAGTGTCCCTGGTGAATACCCTTTTAGGTACATGCCGACTTGCTTCCGCGCTGGCCCATGCGCAGCCGCCCGGCCAATGCTGGCCGGGCGGTCTGGCAATGCCTTGAGGGCCTTGATCTATTCCGCAGCCTGCCCGACAGGGGCGCCGTTGCTGCCCGGCTTCCAGCGCAGCACCGGGCTGCGGGCGGCACGGGTCTCGTCGAGACGCCGCCGCGGGGTCAGGCGGGGCGCGCCCTGGAACCAGGCCGCCTGATCGCCCTGCTTCGCCTTTTCGGCCAGGCCGCGCAGGGTGGCGACAAACATGTCGACGCTGTCCTTGCTTTCGCTCTCGGTCGGTTCGATCAGCATGGCGCCGTGCACCACCAGCGGAAAGTAGACCGTCATCGGGTGATAGCCCTCGTCGATCATCGCCTTGGCGAAATCCAGCGTGGTGACCCCGGTTTCCTTCAGGAAGTCGTCGTCGAACAAAGCCTCGTGCATGCAGGGGCCCTCGAAGCTGGGGCTCATCACGTCCTTCAGGCTGGCCATCACGTAATTGGCCGACAGCACGCTATCTTCCGAGACGCGCCGCAGGCCATCGCCGCCATGGCTGAGCATGTAGGCGAGCGCACGGATGAACATGCCCATCTGGCCGTGGAAGCCCTTCATGCGGCCGAAACTCTTGCCGTCATCCTGCTCGACGAGGCGGTAACCGATACCGTCATGCATCACGTAAGGTACCGGCACGAAATCCTTCAGGGCCTCTGACAGCACGACCGGACCCGAGCCCGGGCCGCCGCCGCCATGGGGTGTCGAAAAGGTCTTGTGCAGGTTGATGTGCATGGCGTCGATGCCAAGATCACCCGGCCGCACCTTGCCGACGATGGCGTTGAAATTGGCGCCGTCGCAGTAGAAGAAACCGCCGACGCCATGAATCATGTCGGCCACCTTGCGGATGTCGCGCTCGAACAGGCCGCAGGTGTTGGGGTTGGTCAGCATGATCGCCGCGACGTCGGGTCCCAGCTTGGCCTTGAGCGCGTCGAGGTCGACGCGGCCGTCCTCGGTGGCCGGGATCGGGTCGACCACATAGCCGCACATCGCCGCGGTGGCCGGGTTGGTGCCGTGGGCGGATTCCGGCGCCAGGATGCGCTTGCGCACATCGCCGCGCGCCTTCAGGGCCGCACGGATCGCCATCAGGCCACAGAGCTCGCCATGGGCGCCGGCGGCCGGCGACATCGCCACCGCTGGCATGCCGGTCAGCGTCTTGAGCCAGCCGGCAAGCTGGTCGATCAGTTCCAGCGCACCTTGCACGGTGGAGACCGGCTGCAGCGGGTGGATGTCGCCCAGCCCGGGCAGGCGCGCCATCTTCTCGTTCAGGCGCGGATTGTGTTTCATGGTGCAGGAGCCGAGCGGATAGAGCCCGGCATCGATGGAATAGTTCTTCTGGCTCAGCCGCACGAAATGGCGGATCACCTGCGGCTCGCTCAGGCCAGGCAGGCCGATCTTTCCGGCGCGCTTCAGGCCGCCGAGGCGGTCGGCGCCCTTCGGCGCGTCTGGCAGGTCGACGCCGGTGCGGCCGGCCTCGCCCTGCTCGAAGATCAGCGCCTCTTCCATCAGCAGCCCGCGGTTGCCGGTGATGGTGCCGGCGGCCTCGCTTTCGGCCTGCTGGTTCGGGGTGGTCGGGCGTCCCTGACGATTCAGCATCACAGCACCTCCTTCAGGGCGGCGACGAGGACATTGATGTCGTCCTCGGAATTGGTCTCGGTGGCAGCCAGCAGCAGTACGTTGTCCAGTGCCGTGTTGCCCGGATAGAGCCGCACCGCCGGCACGCCGCCAAGGATCTTGCGCTCGGCCAGGGCCTCGACCACGGCCGTTGCCGGCCTGGGCAGCCGCACGGCGAATTCGTTGTAGAAGCTGCCGGTCAGCACCTCGACGCCCTTCAGCGCGGCCAGCCTGTCGGCAAGTTGCACGGCCTTGCCGTGGTTGATCGCGGCCAGCCGGGTGAAGCCGGCTTCGCCCAGCAGGCTCAGATGGATGGTGAAGGCCAGCGCGCAGAGGCCAGAGTTGGTGCAGATGTTCGAGGTCGCCTTCTCGCGGCGGATATGCTGCTCGCGTGCCGACAGGGTCAGCACGAAGCCGCGGCGGCCATCCTGGTCGACGGTTTCGCCGCACAGACGGCCCGGCATCTGGCGCACGTATTTCTCGCGCGTGGCGAACAGGCCGACATAAGGTCCGCCGAAGCTGAGCGGCACGCCGATGGCCTGGCCCTCGGCCACCACGATATCGGCACCCATCGCGCCCGGCGGCGTAACGAGGCCAAGCGAGGTGACCTCGGTGACCACCACGACCAGCAGGGCGCCCTTGGCCTGGCAGGCTTTGGCGAGACCCGACAGGTCGCGCAACTGGCCGAACACGCTCGGGTTCTGCACGACGACGCAGGCGGTGCTGTCGTCGATCAGGCTGCTCAGGTCTTCCGTGCCGTTCAGATCAACGGGTGCTGAGACATAGGGCTGGTCAGTCTGGCCCATCAGGGTGGTGACCACGTCCCGGTAATGCGGATGCAGGCCGCCGGACAGCACGGCCTTGGTTTTTTTTGTCACGCGCTGGGCCATCAGCACGGCCTCGCCGGCGCCGGTGGCACCGTCATAGAGCGAGGCATTGGCGACATCCATGCCGGTGATCATCGCCACCTGGGTCTGGAATTCGAACAGGTACTGCAGCGTGCCCTGGCTGATCTCGGGCTGGTAGGGTGTGTAGGAGGTCAGGAATTCCGAGCGCTGGATCAGATGGTCGACCGCCGCCGGGATATGGTGGCGATAGGCGCCGGCACCGAGGAAGCAGGGCACTTCCGAGGGCGACAGGTTCTTCTTTGCCAGCCGGGCGAATTGCCGCTCGACCTCCAGCTCGCCCTGGTGCGGCGGCAGGTCGATCGGCGCGTTCAGCGCATCAGCAGGCACGTCCTTGAACAGCGCGTCGATTCCGGACGCGCCGACCACCGCCAGCATGTCGCGGCGGTCGGCTTCGGTCAGACCAAGATAGCGCATCGGGCGCTCCTTACAGGGATCTAGAGAGTCTTGAGAAAGGCGTCATAGGCAGCCTGGTCCATCAGGGCATCCAGTTCGGCCTTGTCGGCCACCTTCAGCTTGACGAACCAGCCGCCGGTCTGGGCCTCGCGGTTGACCAGTGCCGGATCATCGGCAATGGCCTGGTTGCCCTCGACGACCTCGCCGCCGACCGGCGCGTAAACTTCCGAGGCGGCCTTGACAGATTCCACAACCGCCACTTCGTCACCCGCCGCGACCTTCCTGCCTGGTGCCGGCAGGTCGACGAAGACCACATCGCCGAGCTGGCTCTGGGCGTAATCAGAGATGCCGATGGTGGCCACATCGCCGTCGAGACGGACCCACTCGTGGTCCTTGGTGTAGCGAACGGTCATGGGGATACGTCTCCTTACTTGGCGTAGCGTTTGGTGATGAAGGGAAGGGTGCAGGTCCGGGCCGGCAGGGTCTTGCCACGCACCGACAGGCCGAGCGGCGTGCCGGCTTTGGCGTATTCGGTGGCGACATAGCCCATGGCGACGGGGGTATCGACGCTGGGGCCGAAGCCGCCGGAGGTGATCACGCCGATCTTCTCGCCCGCCTCGTTCAGTACCTCGGTGCCCTCGCGGGCCGGCGCGCGGCCCTCGGGCTGGATGCCGACGCGCTTGCGGGCGACGCCGTCCTTCAGTTGTTGCTGCACGATGGCGGCGCCGGGATAGCCACCCTCTTCGCGGCGGCGTTTCGAGATCGTCCAGGCCAGCCCGGCCTCGATCGGCGTGGTGGTCGTGTCGATATCATGGCCATAGAGGCAGAGGCCGGCCTCGAGGCGGAGGGAATCGCGGGCGCCGAGGCCGATCGGCTTCACCTCCGGCTGGGCGATCAGCCAGCGGGCGAACTCCTCGGCCTGGCCGGCGGCCAGCGAGATTTCGAAGCCGTCCTCGCCGGTATAGCCCGAGCGGGTGACGAAGGCCTCGTATTTGCCCAGAGCCAGGGTTGCGCCCATGCCGAAGCTCATGGCCGGCATCACGCTGTTCAGCCGGCTGAGTACTGCCACTGCCTGCGGGCCCTGCAGGGCGATCAGCGCGCGGTCTTCCAGGTATTCGACCTCGCACCCCTTCAGGTTGTCCTGCAGGTGTCTGATATCCTGTTCCTTGCAGGCCGCGTTGACGATGACGAAGAGGTCCCGGTCGCGCTTGTTGACGATCAGGTCGTCGAGAATGCCAGCCGCATCATTGGTGAAGACCGTGTAGCGCATCCGGCCGACATCGAGGGCAACGAGGTCGCCGGGCACCAGGGCCTCCAGCGCCTTGGCCGGGTCGGCGCCGGTGATGCGCACCTGTCCCATATGCGAGACATCGAACAGGCCGGCGGCGGCGCGGGTGTGCCTGTGTTCGGTGAGGATGCCGGCGGGATACTGCACCGGCATGTCGTAACCGGCGAAGGGAACCATGCGCGCGTCCAGCTCTTTATGCAGCGCATGCAACGGCGTGACTTTGAGGTTTTCGGCTGTATCGCCCAAGCGTCGGGTCCCTTCAGAACAGAGTCGGAGTCGCCCGGGCGGATGGTTTCGCCCGACGCCCCCTCTGTCCCGGGACCTGAGAGATTCGCAGCACCGGATTCTGGGGCCGGCCTGCTTACTCCTTCGGTGGGACCGGGCTTGGACCCCCGATCCGCTTTCCAGAGTGTCGCCAGTCCGGGCGGTCCTTTGGCCTGAGAGTTTCCGGGGCGGTTGCTCCTTCGGCGTGCCGGCCCCCGCTTATTCCGGGTTTGGCACCTCTCCCGCCGAACTGAATGCGACGCGGCGAGAATAGATTGCGGTGCAATAGAGTCAAACTGATTCCGGCCGTCGCTACGGAACCATGGAATTCCTGCGATTGACAAAGGGTTAGAGGAGCTTAGGCTTATCCACAGCAAAGGCGCCGCCGCGCGACTCGGGGCGAGTCGCGGCCGAGACGGATGCCGCTGGAGGAAACGCCATGAACCCGTTCTTTGTCAGACAGATGGCCATGTATTCCGCCTATCATCGCGATGCCCGCAACCGGGCCACCCATTTCATCGGCATCCCGGCCATCGTATTTGCGATTTTCATCCCGCTGCACTGGCTGCCGCTGGCCGAGCTGTGGGGGGGCGAGCGGGTGATCACGGTGGCGACCGTGCTGTGGCTGGCCACCGGCATTTTCTATCTCTGGCTCGACCGCACCATCGGAGGGCTGATGGTGCTGGCCGGCTTCGCGCTGCTGATGCTGGCCGAACAGGTGGCGCAGATCGGCAGCATGACCGGCTGGATCGCGTTCGCCGTGTTCTTCGTCGGCGGCTGGGTATTCCAGCTGGTCGGCCATGTCTTCGAGGGGCGCCGCCCGGCTCTGGCCGACAACCTGCTGCAGGCCCTGATCGGCCCGATGTTCCTGATTGCCGAGTGCGTCTTCGCCGCGGGGCTGAAACACGACCTGCACGAGGCAGTCGAGGCGCGCTGGAAGGAGTATTCGGTGGGGGCCATGCAGGCCCGCGCCGCCTGAGCAACCGACAGGGGATCAATGTCACGCTGGAAGAACCGGCCCGAGGGGTCGAACTGGGGCGAGTTCGGGCCGGATGACCGGCTTGGCAGGGTCAACTGGATCACGCCGGAGAAAGTGAAGCAGGGGGTGGCCGAAGTGCGCGACGGGCGCAGCTTCTGCCTGTCGCTGCCGCTGGAATATCCCGGCGGCAACCTGCTCAATCCGCGCCGCTTTCCACCGCAGCTGTTTGCCGTGGTGCGCGAGGGCCGGCCGAATATGGCGCTGCCGCTGTCGATGTATGACCCGCATGTCACGGATGTGTCCAGCGACGATGCGGCCCTGCTGTACCTGCAGTATTCGACGCAGTGGGACAGCTTTGCCCATATCGGCTCGATGTTCGATGCCGATGGCGATGGCCAGCCGGAGCGGGTTTTCTACAATGGCTGGCGCGGCGGCAGCGACGTCCCCGATGTGCCCGACCGCAATATTGGCGAGCCGCGGCTGGAGCGGTTCCCATCGCCCGGCACCGAGGCGCTCGGCATCCACAATTTCGCCCGCCACGGCATGCAGGGGCGGGGTGTTCTGCTCAACCTGAAGGACGAGGTCGGCGAGACGCGCGACTGGATCGGCTACGACCGGCTGATGCGCATCATGCAGGCGCAGAAGGTGGAGGTCGGGAAGGGCGACATGTTCTGCCTGTATACCGGTTTCGGCGACGTGATCCTGTCGATGCAGAAGAAGCCCGATCTGCAGAGGCTGGAGAATTCCTGTGCCGTGCTGGATGGCCGCGACCAGGCCTTGCTGAAGTGGATCACGGACAGCGGCCTGTCCTGCCTGATTGCCGACAACTACGCAGTCGAGGGCCTGCCGGCCAAGCCGGTGGACGGCAGCCACGCAATGCTGCCGCTGCATGAGCACTGCCTGTTCAAGCTCGGGGTGCCGCTGGGCGAGTTGTGGTATCTGTCCGAGCTGGCAGCGTATCTCAAGCAGAATGGCCGCAGCCGTTTCCTGCTGACTGCGCCGCCGTTGCGCCTGACCGGTGCGGTTGGCTCGCCTTCCTCGCCGATCGCAACGGTCTGAGGACAGCAAGCAGGCTTTTGAGAGGTCTGTACCCGAGATGCACGCTGCTGCATCCCGGTGTGCACCGCATCCACTCTTTATGGTAGTCAGTGGAGTGAGTGTATCGACGCGTTATTGAATTTTTACTCCTGCCGGTTTGTCTGCTGTGCCATGGTCGCAATCACAGAATGAGTGCGACCCACAGAATAAGCAGTCGCGTGAACCGAGGGAGAAACCAATGACCATCTATCCGCGCATCCGTATCGCCATCATTGCTGTCGCCGCCGCTGTCGCTCTGGCGGTCGCGCCACAGGTGCAGGCGCAGGATCATGCCCCCAAGGCGAAAGCCTGGGCAGAGAAAACGCTGAAGGGCTGGATGCAGGATGCCATCGTTGTCGAAGCCGTGAAGGCGCAGAATGCCAAGCATGCCGGCCTTACCCAGGACAAGATCGATGCACTCGACAAGCAGTGGCGTGCCGAGACCAAGGGGGGCAGCAAACCGCTGATCGACTCCGTGGTGGGCAACGCCCTGTCGGTCTGGCTGAAGAAGAGGGAAGCCGAGTCCAAGGGGCTGGTGACCGAGATCTTCGTGATGGATGACAAGGGCCTGAATGTCGGCCAGTCGGATGTGACCTCGGATTACTGGCAGGGCGACGAGGCCAAGTGGCAGAAGACCTATTCCGTTGGCCCTGGCGCTGTCTTCGTCGACAAGGTCGATCAGGATGAATCGACCCAGAAGTTCCAGACCCAGGTCAGCATGACCGTGGTCGATCCTGCTTCCGGCAAGGCCATCGGAGCCGTCACGGTCGGTCTTGATGTCGAATTGCTGATGGAAATGTGAACGGCTCGCCTGTATCGCCGACCTGAACAGGAGACACATCATGCAAACCGCTACGTTGACGTCGTCCCCGCAGATCGCGGGGGCGAGGCGGACCGGGCTGCGCCTGTCGCTGTCGCAGAAACTGGGCCTGCTGATTGCCGTCATTGTCTGTATCGCGGTTTCCCTGACCGTGCTGCAGCAAATCCGGACACGCCATGGCGATGCCGAGGCCGGTTTCCGCGATGCCAACCTGCAGGTCGCCGAACTGATGGCACAGCAGATTTCCGGCGGCGTGCGCTGGAATAAGCCGGATACGATCCTGCCGACTTTCGAGGGGGTGGCGGAATTTGAAGGCAGCTCGCTTGCGAATGTTGCGGTCTTCAATGCCCAGCGGGAACCGATTGTGGGTTTCGAGGGCAAGCGCTATCCGGTCTACGGCAAGCTGGCCGGCGACTTCACCCCCGCCATGGAGGCGGACCTGAAGGCGGGCAGGACCGTCGCATATTCGAATGGCCAGCATTACATCATCGCCGCGCCGGTGCAGGCGGGGAAGAACAGGGACTATGTCGGCGCCATGCTGACGGCGTTCAGCCTGCGCAATCTCAATGCCTCGCTCGATGCCGAGACCCGGCAGTCGATGATCGCCGGCATTCTGCTGCTGGTGGTCCTGCTGGCAGCCCTGGTACTTGGGACCCAGCTGCTGGTCAGCCGGCCGCTGCGGCGGCTGTCGGGCACGATCAGCGACCTGATTGCCGGGCGCCAGGATGTCAGTATCCCGAGCCTCGGACGGCGCGATGAGGTCGGCGACATTGCCCGCAGTCTCGATGTCTTCAAGGCGCAGATCGCAAAAAACCAGCAGCTACAGCAGGAAAATGCCCGGACCCAGGCCGCTCAGCTCGCCGAGCGCGAGGCCGCCGAAACCGAACGGCAGCGGCAGGAGGATTTGCTCGACCGCTCGGTGGCCCGGATTCTTGAAGCGGCCGTCGATGGCGATCTCGGGCGGCGCATCGAAACCGGCGAATTGCGGGGTGCCGCACAACGCATCGGCGACGGGATCAACCGGCTGCTGGATGTGACCGACCGCTCGCTGCAGCAGATCAGCGGCATGATGGCGGCCATGGCCGAAGGCGATCTGTCCCGGCGGATCAATGGTGACTTTGCCGGCGTGTTTGCCCGCATCCAGACCGATGCCAACGGCATGGCGAGCCGGCTGACCGAGATCGTCGGGCGACTGGTCGATACCAGCCGGACCGTACGCGACGCTTCCGGAGAAATCTCTTCGGGCAGCCAGGACCTGGCGCAGCGCACGGAAAGCCAGGCGGCCTCCATTGAGCAGACGGCCGCGTCGATGCATGAGATCACCACGACGGTGCGACAGAATGCCGACAATGCCCAGGCAGCAAACCAGCTGGCCAGTACGGCACGGGACACTGCCGAGAAAGGCGGCGCGGTCGTCGAGCAGACGGTTACCGCGATGAGCGGCATAGAAGCCAGCGCACAGAAGATCGTCGATATCGTCGGCCTGATCGACGAGATCGCCTTTCAGACTAATCTGCTGGCGCTGAACGCCTCGGTGGAAGCCGCGCGGGCGGGCGAGGCCGGAAAAGGCTTTGCCGTGGTGGCCCAGGAGGTGCGCGCCCTGGCCCAGCGTTCGGCCAATGCCTCGAAGGACATCAAGGCGCTGATCACGGAGTCCAACGCACAGGTGAAGACCGGTGCGGCGCTGGTAGGCCAGTCCGGCGCTTCGCTTGGTGAAATCGTCGATGCGATCAAGAAAGTGTCCGACATCGTGGCCGAGATCGCCGCCGCTTCCCGCGAGCAGGCCACAGGCCTCGAGCAGATCAACACGGCAGTCGGCGGCATGGACGAGATGACCCAGCGCAACGGGGCGCTGGTGGAGCAGACCACGGCCTCGGCCCAAGCGCTGGCCAATCAGGCGGTCGAGCTTGCCGAGCTGGTGGCTTTCTTCCGGACGGATGCCGCTGCGTAAATCATGCCGGGCAACCGCTCAGTGCGCGGACGACTTGCGGAGCAGGGCCCCGATCTGGTTTGATCGCGGCCCTGTTTGCAAGGAGGAAGCGCGATGAATGGGGCCGAGAGTCTGGTCCGTACCCTGGTGGCGTCCGGCGTCGATACCTGTTTCGCCAATCCCGGCACGTCGGAGATGCATTTCGTTGCGGCTCTCGACCATGTTCCCGGGGTGCGCTGCGTGCTCGGCCTGTTCGAGGGGGTGGTCACCGGCGCCGCCGATGGCTACTGGCGCATGACTCACCGGCCGGCGGCCACGTTGCTGCATCTTGGTCCGGGTCTCGCCAACGGCCTTGCCAACCTGCACAACGCCCGCAAGGCCGGTTCCGGCATTGTCAATGTGGTGGGCGAACATGCCACCTATCATCTGCAATACGATGCGCCGCTGACGTCCGATATCGACGGCATTGCCCAGCCGGTTTCGGCATGGCTCGGTCGCGCCCGGGCGGCGCATGACGTGCCGAAACTGGGGGCCGAGGCGGTGGCGGTGGCGCGCAGCGGCTCCGGCCGCATCGCCACCATGGTGCTGCCGGCGGATACCGCCTGGACCGAGGTGACCGGGCCGGCGCCGGTCCTGCCGGTGCCTGCACGCGCGAAGGTGGACGACAGCGCGATCCTTGCGGCGGCAACGGCCCTGAAAAAAGCCGGCCCGCGCGGCATGCTGGTGCTGGGCGGCCATGCGCTGCTGCGGCCCTGTCTGCTGGTGGCGGCA
Organism: Ferrovibrio sp.; assembly: GCF_964218355.1. GTDB lineage: Bacteria > Pseudomonadota > Alphaproteobacteria > Ferrovibrionales > Ferrovibrionaceae > Ferrovibrio. The sequence continues at coordinate 152,893 of NZ_CAXPMC010000007.1, forward strand.
CGCATCGCCGCGGCGACCGGTTGCCGGCTGTCCAATCCCGGTGCCAGCGCGCGCATGGAGCGCGGCGGCGGCCTGCCGCATGTCGGCCGGGTGCCGTATATCCTGCAGCAGGCATTGTCCTACCTGAAGGACACGGACGAGATGGTGCTGGTGGGCGCCCGCCGGCCGGTCGCCTTTTTCGCCTATCCCGGCCAGCCGAGCCTGCTGACCCCTGACAGCTGCCATGTCACGCCGGTGGCCGATGTCGATGACGATCTGCTGGACGCGCTGGAACGTCTGGCCGATGCGGTGAAGGCTCCGAAGACGGTGCCGGCGGCACCGGCCCTGCCCAAGCCCGCTTTACCCGGCGGCGCGCCGAGTTTCGAGAAGATCGCCGCTGCCATTGCCGCCCTGCTTCCCGATCATGCCATCGTGCTGGATGAGTCGCTGACCTCCGGTCGCGGCATTTTTGCCGCCAGCGAGGCATCCGGTCCGCATGACTGGCTGCAGAATATGGGCGGCTCGATCGGCTACAGCCTGCCGATGGCGGTGGGGACGGCGATTGCCTGTCCGGATCGCAAGGTGATCGCACTGACTGGTGATGGCAGCGCCTTCTACACCCTGCAGGCCCTGTGGACGATGGCCCGTGAGAAGCTGGACGTGACGGTCGTGATATTCGCCAACCGCTCATACAACATCCTGCGCGGTGAACTCGCGAATGTCGGGGCGGCCAATCCGGGGCCGCGCGCCATCGACATGCTGACCCTCGACCGTCCGGATCCGGACTGGGTGGCGCTGGCCAGGGGGCACGGCGTGGCGGGCATCCGGGTTGAGGATATGGACGGCTTTGTCACTGCCTTTGCCGACTCGGTACAGGAAAAAGGTCCGCGGCTGATCGAACTGGTGCTGTGAGCCGGCCGGACCTGTGGTTAATGCACCGATTCTGTTTGCAGAAAGGCCGGAAATCGGGTTTTATTCAAGGGCTTCCTGAAGCATCGAGACGGGTTATGTCCGGTGCCGGCCCGACCGCCGAAGGGGCCACTGCCAACTCGAAACCCATCCCATCCGGGCCAGCGCCGCCCAGTGTTCCCGGGGCGGCGCCGCGGATAGCGTCGAAAGCAGAAAGCCATGACCACTCCAGCCACCATCCCGACCGCCGGTGACGAGAAACTGCCGCAGGCGGCAAAACAGTCGGGCCAGGCCCTGCAGACGGCAGGCCGGCACACGACCCAGGAGATTCTCACCTTCACCATCGGCAAGGAGGCCTACGGGCTGGATCTGCTGACGGTGCGGGAAATCCGCGCCTGGACCGACGTCACCCCGCTGCCCAACACGCCGCCCTTCGTGCGCGGCGTGATCAACCTGCGCGGCGCCGTGGTGCCGATTTTCGATCTGCGGGTGCGGCTGGGTGCCGATGCCACCGAGCCGACCAATGCCAATGTGGTGATCGTCGTCGAGATCGGCGACCAGCTCTGCGGCCTGCTGGTGGATACCGTTTCCGATATTCTGGCCCTGTCCGATGATGCCATGCAGCCCGTGCCGGCGACGGCGGCAGATGCCGACCACAATTTCCTCAGCGCCCTGGCGACACATGAAGACCGCATGGTGGCCCTGATCGATGTGGCGCGCCTGTTCAATCGCGGCGTGCCGCAGGTTTCTGAAGCCGCCTGACCTCTCGGCAGCTGCCAGCTGCCGCCCTGATCCCCATGGCCGGCCCTGTTGCGGGGCCGGCCATTTCTGTTTCTGCGGGGTCATGTCCGTCTGTATATTTTTTAGAATAAGAACAAGCGAAAACACCACCAAAGATAGCAATCACGGGGTTGCACTGGTGGTGGTATCTATCCTTTTGCCGAACACCTTGCGGCTGTGGGATGATAACCCGGCATAAAAAAGCAGGCTGTGCTGCCGGACCCGGTATCGCAGCAGAACAGTCCGGGAAGGAAACAGGATGTCCATCGCCTCCAATATCAGAATAGCGCCGCGGGTGCTGGCCGTGGTCGCGCTGCTTGCCATTGCATCGGCGGCCATCGGCTATATGGGTGTGGTCTCGCTGGACCGGTATGAGCGCCAGACCAACCTGATGGTCGATGTCGCCCGCCAGACCCAGTTCGGCGAGCGGCTGAATGCGCTGGTCTATGCTGTGGTGATGGATTCACGCGGCGTCTACATGTCCGATGATGCCAAGGATGCGAAACGCTTCGCCGACGGCATCAACCGCTTCACCGGGCAGATCGACGAACTGATGGCGGAGTGGAGCCGGCTGGTCGGGCCCGATGCGGTAAAGACCGAAGGGGCGCAGAAATTCATCGGGCTGGTCAACGACTTCCTCAAGTTCCGGCGCGAAACCGCGCGCCTTGGCGTGGAAGTCGGCCCGCAGGCAGCCAACGAGCAGGGCAACAACGACGCCAATCGCGCCAACCGTCAGGCGCTCAACCAGGCCATTGTGGCGATCAACAAGCAGAATGCTGAACGGCTGATCGCCGTCAATGATGCACTGACCGGCTATTACAATACCCAGAGGCCGTTGCTGATCACCATCACGGTGGTGGCGATTGCGGTTTCGGTGATCCTGGCCCTCTATGTCGTGATCATGACGGTGACGCGGCCGATCAGCCGGATCACCTCGGTGATGAAAACGCTTGCGCAGGGCGATACCGGCGTGGCCGTCACCGGCAGCGAGCGGCGCGACGAAATTGGCGAGATGGCTGGCGCGGTTCAGGTGTTCAAGGACAGCATGATTGCGCGTGAGCAGGCGGAGGCGGAGATATCGCAGCAGCGCGAGGATTCCGAGAAGCGCCGCCAGGAGCGCGAGGCGCGCGAGC
>NZ_CAXPMC010000008.1:0-163521 GCF_964218355.1 Ferrovibrio sp.
GACAGGATCGCCATGTCGACGGCGGGGCCGACCGATCCTGTCGTCGAAAGTGGTGCGTAGACCGTCCAGCCGGTGCCCGCGCCCATGCCGGTGCCGCCCGAAACGAAGGTCGATCCGAGAAGCAGCAGGAAGGCCGGGACGAGCAGCCAGAAGCTGATATTGTTCATGCGCGGGAACGCCATGTCCGGCGCGCCGATCATGATCGGCACCATCCAGTTGGCAAAGCCGCCGATCAGCGCCGGCATAACCATGAAAAAGATCATGATCAGCGCATGTGCCGTGGTGAAGGCGTTGTACATGGACTTGCCGCCATCGAGCGCGGCGTCGCCCTCCAGGCCGTAGACCATGGAGGCCAGGCCGTGGAATATCTGGATGCCCGGCTCCTGCAACTCCATGCGCATGACGACGGAGAGCGCGCCACCGATGATGCCCGCCACGATCGCGAAGATCAGGTAGAGCGTGCCGATGTCCTTGTGGTTGGTCGAATAGACCCACCGGCGCCAGCCGGTCGGCAGGTGATGATCGTCGTGATGGTCGTGGGCCGCGTGGGCGTGAGCCTGGGACATGGCGCTCCCCTGTTCCTTAATCTGATGTGTTACTGGGCCGCGCGCGCGTCGGCGAGACGCGGCGAGGCGCCGTCGACGGCGGCGAATTTCTTCTTCGCATCCTCGACCCACTTGTCGAAGTCGGCCTGCGAGACGACCTTCACCTCGATCGGCATGTAGCCGTGGTAGGTGCCGCAGATTTCCGAGCACTGGCCGTAATAGGTGCCCTCGCGCTCGGCGCGGAACCAGGTCTCGTTCAGCCGGCCGGGCACGGCATCCTTCTTCACCGCGAAGGCCGGCATCGCCCAGGCATGGATGACATCGGCGGCCGTCACCAGCACACGGACATTCTTGTTCACCGGGACGACCACGGCATTGTCGGTCGCCAGCAGGCGCGGCTGGCCGGCCTTGAGGTCGGCTTCCTGCACGATGGTGGCATCGAAGGTGAAGTTGCCGTTATCGGGATATTCGTAGGTCCAGTACCACTGCTTGCCGATCGCCTTGATGGTCAGGTCGGCCTTTTCGGCCTTGTCGGCGAAATACAGCAGCTTGAAGGACGGCACAGCGATCACGATCAGGATCAGGATCGGCACCACCGTCCACACCACCTCGACGAGGGTGTTGTGCGAGGTCTTCGACGGGACCGGGTTGGCGGAGGCGCGGAAACGCACCATCACGTAGACCAGCAGCGCCAGCACGAACAGCGAGATCAGCGTGATGATCCAGAGCAGCAGGTTATGGAAATTGTGGACTTCGTCCGCCACCGGGCTGACCGAGGGCTGCAGTCCCAGATGCCATGGTGCCGGCTGGCCGGCCGGCTGGGCGAGGGCCGGAGCGGCCAGGATCAGAAGACCGGCAAAAGCCAGACCTGCCGCCATGCTGTGGGCGCCATGCGCGGCAGCCCGGAGCGCCGACCGGCCGGCGCCCGAAAACCAGTTCCACCCCATTGCTTTAAACCCTCTACTGATGATCCGGGACTGAGTCTCACTGTTTGAGCGCTGGAAGATACACCGAGGCATGCGGTCCGCACAGTCTGCCACCGTTCTGCGACGATTTGTCGCGATGCGCGGGAAAGCGCTGGGGATTGATCTTACTCATTGATTTGGCACGCCCTTGCGCCGGCGGCACGGCCCTCCTAATCTGCCGGTTCCAGGGGAATTGCGGATGCTCGATCCATTTCAGAGGAAACTGACCCAGGACGTCCTCGACTGGCTGGATCGTCCCGCCTTTACGGTTGAGTATTGCGACGACAATACCTACCGTTACGTGTTCTGCAACGCGGCCTATGCCGCCCTGACCGAACAGAGCCGGGACAACCTTTTCGGCCAGAGCTATGCACTCGGCTTCGCCCTCGGCGAGGCCGACAAGCTGCTCGGCCTGCTGGATACCGCCCGCACCGAGAATTCCCGCCAGGTCAGCAACACCCTGATCCGCTGGGCCAATGGCTGGCTCTGCCAGGGCCTGACCGTCGCCCCGCTGCGCGGCAGCGGCAGCGGCCCGGCCGGCTTCGTCGTGATCGCCGAGGCCAGCACCCCGGAACGGGTCCACCAGGTCGCCCTGCAGGTGGCGGAATACAAGCTGCGCGACTTCACGGAACTGGCCTCGGACTGGTTCTGGGAAACCGATTCCGAGCACCGCTTTTCCTGGATATCCGATACCTCGGCGCCCAATACCAGCGCGATGCGCGCCCGCTGCATCGGGCTGACCCGCTGGGATATCGCCATGCCGAGCGACAACGAGACGGACATCCTGTTCTGGCAGGAACACCGCCGCCAGCTCGACAACCACGAGCCGTTCCGCGGCTTCCGCTACTGCTCGCTGGTCAACGGCGAGGAGATGTGGCTGGAGATCAACGGCAAGCCGGTCTTCGATTCCGAATCCCGCTTCATGGGCTATCGCGGCTCCGGGCGCGACATCACCGAGCAGTACCGCCAGCAGCGGCGCATCGAGGCCGCGCTGCGCCAGGCCGAGGAGGCGAGCCGGGCCAAGAGCCAGTTCCTCGCCAACATGAGCCACGAGCTGCGCACGCCGCTGAATGCCATCATCGGCTTCTCGGAAATCATCCGCGACCAGATGTTCGGCCCGGTCGGCGTGCCGCGCTATGTCGACTATGCCCGCGACATCAACGCGTCGGGCACGCATCTGCTGGCGCTGATCGGCGACATCCTCGACATGTCCCGCATCGAGGCGGGCTATTATGCGCTCGACGAGAAGGCCATCGACCTGTCGGCCATCATCAACTCCGCCCTGACCATGGTCCGCCCCCAGGCCGAACGGGCCGGGGTTCAGCTGCGCAACCTGTCGCCGGACACCCTGCCCCGCCTGCGCGCCGACGAGCGCGTGGTCAAGCAGGTGCTGATCAACCTGCTGGGCAATGCGGTAAAGTTCACCCCGAATGGTGGTGCGATCGACGTGATTTTCCAGCAGATGCTGGATGGCAGCCCGGCCCTGACCGTGATCGACACAGGCATCGGCATCCAGCCGGACCGGCTGGAACATATCTTCGAGCCATTCCAGCTCGCCAAGGCCGAAGTGGCCCGCCAGCATGGCGGTACCGGCCTTGGCCTGTCGATCAGCAAGCGGCTGATGGAGCTGCATGGGGGGTCGCTCACCCTCAGCAGCACGGTGGGCAGCGGCACCCAGGCGCAGATCACCTTCCCGCACTGGCGCCTGCTGGCCGATACCGAGGAAGACTGGACCCCCCCGCCGCCGGCCGAACCGCCGCCGCCGCAGAAGCAGCCCACCCTGCCGGCCACGCCGGTGCTGTCCAGCCGCAACGGCGAGCAGACCGGCTCTGCCGCCGAGGCCCTGCGCGGACTGATCGACACCATGGGCGAAGGCGTCATCGCCATCAATGCCGAGGGCATCATCAACAGCGTCAGCCCGGCCTGCGCCGCCATCTTCGGCTACGGCGCCGCCGAGCTGATCGGGCAGAATATCAAGATCCTGATGCCGGAACCGTTCCGCTCCGGCCATGACAGCTATATCCGCAATTACATCGGCACCCGGCGCGCGAAAATCCTCGGCCTCGGCCGCGACACGCTCGGCCGCAAGAAAAACGGCGAGATATTCCCCATTCACATCAGCGTCGGGGAATTCGGCAGCGGCGCCGAAACAGGCTTCACCGCCATCATCCGCGATATTTCGGACCGCCGCGATGTCGAGCTGCGCGCCGAATTCGCCAGCCGCAACGATCCCCTGACCGGCATCCTCAACCGGTCGAGCTTCATTGCCGAGACCGAGCGCATGCTGGGTGCCCAGCATCGCCTGGATGGTGGCCTGTGGGTCCTGTTCAATCTCGACATGGATGCCTTCCGCGACATCAACGAGGGTTTCGGCTACCATATCGGCGACACCATCCTGCGCGCCGTGGCGGCCCGCCTGGCGGAAATCCTGCCACGCGAAGCCCTGGTCGGACGCATCGCCGCCGACCAGTTCTCGGCGCTGGCCGCCGTCAACGACCTCAACAATGCCCTGAATCTGGCGCAGACCCTGCATGCGCACCTGACCCGCCCGATCACCACCGACGGCCGCGTCATCCCGCTGAAGGTCAGCATGGGCGCCGCCATCATCGACGATCCCGGCGAGAAGATCAGCGATGCGCTGGCCAAGGCCGAGCTGGCGATGAAGCTGGTGCATGGTGCCGGCGGCGATTCCACGCGCTTCTACAGCCCGGAAATGACCCGTGCGGCGGAACGCCGCCTGCGGCTGACCATGAATCTCGATGCCGCCATCGAGAACGGGGAATTCCATCTGGTCTATCAGCCGGTGGTCGAAACCGCGACCGGGGCGATCTGCGCCATGGAAGCGCTGCTGCGCTGGCGCCACCCGGAACTCGGCGCCATCTCGCCGGCCGAATTCATCCCGATCGCCGAGGAAACCGGCACCATCATCGCCATCACCCGCTGGGTCTTCGCCCAGGTGGCGGACCAGCTGCGGACCTGGCGCCGGGAAGGCGTCGAGCCGCGCCGGGTCTTCGTCAACGTTTCCGGCCAGCAGTTCATCCGCGACGACCTGCCGGGCTATTTCCGCACCATGGCGGAAACCGAGGCCGACCTGATCCATTTCATCGGTATCGAGATCACCGAGCAGGCCGCCATCCAGAACATGGAAGCCACGGTGCAGGCGATCCGGGACCTTGCGGAGATCGGCGTCGACGCCGCGCTGGACGATTTCGGCACCGGCTATTCCTCGCTCAGCTACATCCAGCGGCTGCCGATCCGCAAGATCAAGCTGGACCGGGCCTTCATTGCCGACCTGCCCGGCAACGAGCGCGATATCGCCCTGGTCCGCGCCATGGTCGGTATGGCCAAGGGTCTCGACCTGCCGGTGGTCGCCGAGGGCGTCGAAACCACGGCGCAGCGGGATTTCCTGCGCGGGGTGGGCTGCAGCGAACTGCAGGGCTACCTGATCAGCAAGCCGATCCCGCCGGACGAGATGGCCGAGATGCTGCGCCAGAGCGAGCGCCGCCGCCGCTGAACCACCGGCTGCACAGACATGGGAATAATATCTGTTTTCTTCTTCGGAATGTTCCTATAATATTCTCGCTGTCGCCGCATGGCATCCCGCCATCCGGCCGGACAAAAAAAGCGCCGACGAAGGACGGTCAGGTCAGAATGCATCCTGTAATTCCAGAGGGTTATGGCGGAAGCGCGCCGTTTGGCCAGGCGGAAACCAGGCCCACCCTGGCGCCGCTTGGCGCCCGCCGGGATGCAATTGGCATGGAATCGGCGCGAATTGGCATTCCATTGGCGCGAATTGGCCGGAATGGGCTGCAATTGGCTTGCAACAGATGGCCATGGCGGCGGTGGCGAGAGCGTCCGGGCGGCGGCAATCCGCAGGCCGGACGCCACCGGTACGGACATGCCGCAGGATGTTGCCGTGCCGGTGCTGTATTTTCCGGGCCGGCAGCGCCATATACCCTGACCAGACCGTATATCTTGACCATAACGGCGCCCGTCCGGCTGCCGCGGAACCGCGGCGGCAGCGTCGAAGCCCGGATGCGTCGAAGCCAGATGAGGATGCGATGACCAGTGTTTCCGCCGCGCAGGATCTGTTTTTCGTCCGGGCCGGCCTCGACCGGGCCCGGCTCGACCGGCTGGTCGGCGATGCCCTGCACGGGGCCGACGACGGCGAACTGTTCCTCGAATACAGCCAGTCGGAAAGCTTTGCCTTCGACGACGGCCGGCTGAAATCCGCCAGCTTCGATACCAGCCAGGGCTTCGGGCTGCGCGCGGTCTCGGGCGAGCAGACCGGCTACGCCCATGCCTCCGACCTCAGCGAAGACGCAATCCGCCGCGCCGCCACCACGGTCCGGGCGGTCCGCGCCGGCCATGGCGGCAGCATGAGCGCAGCGCCCGCGCCGACCAACCGGCATCTCTACGGCGACGACAATCCGCTGAACGAGATTCCCTTCGAGCAGAAGGTCAGCCTGCTGCAGCAGATCGACGCCTATGCCCGGGCGAAGGACAGCCGGGTGCGCCAGGTTTCGGCCTCGCTGGCCGGCTCGTGGCAGGCGGTGACCATCCTGCGGGCCGACGGCACGCTGGTGGAGGATATCCGTCCGCTGGTGCGCCTCAATGTCTCGGTGGTGGCCGCCCAGGGCGACCGCATGGAAAGCGGTAACCGCGGCGCCGGCGGCCGGGTCGGCTATGCCCGCTTCTTCGACCCCGCCCACTGGCAGGCCGAGGTCGACGACGCCCTGCGGCAGGCGCTGGTGAATCTCGAATCCGTGCCGGCGCCGGCCGGCGAGATGCCGGTCGTGCTGGGGCCCGGCTGGCCGGGCATCCTGCTGCACGAGGCGATCGGCCATGGCCTGGAAGGCGATTTCAACCGCAAGAAAACCTCGGTCTTCTCGGGCCTGCTGGGCCAGCAGGTGGCCGCGCCCGGCGTCACCATCGTCGACGACGGCACCATCGACAGCCGCCGGGGATCGCTGACCGTGGATGACGAAGGCACGCCCACCGAGCGCACGGTGCTGATCGAGGACGGCATCCTGAAAGGCTTCATGCAGGACCGCATGAATGCCCGCCTGATGGGGATGCAGCCGACCGGCAACGGCCGTCGCGAATCCTTCGCGCATAACCCGATGCCGCGCATGACCAACACCTACATGCTGGCCGGCAACCGCGATCCGGGCGAAATCCTCGCCGGTGTGAAGAAAGGCATCTATGCCGTCAATTTCGGCGGCGGCCAGGTCGACATCACCTCGGGCAAGTTCGTGTTCTCCTGCACCGAGGCCTATATGGTCGAAAACGGCAGGATCGGCGCGCCGATCAAGGGGGCCACCCTGATCGGCGCCGGCGCCGAGGTGCTGAAACGGGTGGGCGCGGTCGGCAACGACCTGCAGCTCGATACCGGCATCGGCACCTGCGGCAAGTCGGGCCAGGGCGTGCCGGTCGGCGTCGGCCAGCCGACCCTGCTGATCGACGGATTGACAGTGGGCGGCACCGCCAAAGCGGCTTAAGATACAGTCACAGCGACGACGAGGAGGGCCCCATGGCCGTCACCGCCAACAAGATTGCCAAGCACGACCCGGTTACCAAGCACGATCCGGTCTGGTCGGCGATCCGCGAGGAGGCCGTCAGGGTCGCCGCGGATGAGCCGCTGCTCGGCAGCCTCGCCCATTCGGCCATCCTGCACCATGAACGGCTGGAGGATGCGCTCAGCTACATCCTGGCGCAGAAGCTGGGCAACGATGCCCTGCCGGCGCTCGGCCTGCGCGAGGTGATGGAAGAAGCCTTCGACGCCGATCCGGATATCGGCAACGCGGTCCGCGCCGACCTGGTGGCGGTGAACGAGCGCGACCCTGCCTGCCGGGGCTTCCTCAAGCCGCTGCTGTTCTTCAAGGGCTTCCAGTCGATCCAGTCCCATCGCGTCGCCCACTGGCTGTGGCAGCAGCAGCGCGAAACCATGGCCTTCCTGCTGCAGAGCCGCACATCGGAGATCTTCGGTGTCGATATCCATCCGGCCACCCGCTTCGGCCGCGGCATCATGATCGACCACGGCACCGGCGTGGTGATCGGCGAGACCGCCGTGATCGAGGACAATGTCTCGCTGCTGCAGAATGTCACGCTGGGCGGCACCGGCAAGGAGACCGGCGACCGGCATCCGAAGATTCGCCGCGGCGTGCTGATCGGCGCCGGCGCCAACATCCTCGGCAATATCGAGATCGGCGAAGGCGCCAAGATCGGCGCCGGCAGCGTGGTGCTGATCCCCGTGCCGCCGCATTGCACCGCCGCCGGCGTGCCGGCCAAGCTGCTGGGCGATTGCGGCTGCGAACAGCCGGCGCGCGAGATGGATCATGCGCTGCCCGATACGGCGGATGACGCGCAGGACTGACGCGCTCTTCCTTGCCGGCCTGCTCCTCGCTGCGGGACCCGCGGCGGCGCAGTCGCTGTCGGGGGCGCGGGAATGGCTGCCGCCCGGCAGCCTGTCGCTGGATGCCCTCAGCCTGCGCCCGCGCGAACAGCAGTCAGGCGGCGACCGCCACAGCTTCTATGCCGAATACGGGCGGCTGGCCTTCCGCTCGCCGCTGGTGCTGGGCGGCACCGCCCGCAAGGCCGGCCTGTCCTGCCAGGCCTGCCATGCCAACGGTTTCGCGACCGTCGACTTCTTCATTCCCGGCCTGTCCGATGCCCATGGCCGCATCGATGTCAGCCATGCCTTCTGGAATGCCCGCGCGGACGACCATCGCGACAATCCGCTCGAAATCCCGAGCCTGCGCGGGGTGAAGGACCGGGACCGGCTCGGCCATGACCGCCGCATGGCGTCGCTGCGGGAATTCACCCGGCGGGTGATCGTCACCGAATTCGCCGGCGCCGAGCCGGAGCCGCTGCTGCTGGATGCGCTGGTGGCCTACCAGGAGACCCTTGGCCCGGCCGATGCCGTCGACACGCCGGTCACGCTGGCCGGCGACCTGGCTGATATCCTGCGCCATCTGGAAACGCTCGCCCTGCCGCTGGCGGAAGAGGAAGCCGCCCTCGCCGAGCAGGTCGCCACCATGCTCCGCAGCCAGCTCGGCTTCATTCACGAGCGGCTTCAGGGCGAGGCCCTCGCACCGGCGCGTGGCATCGTCGAGGCTTGGTCGCGGCACCTCGGGGATATTGCCCGCCTGGCCGCGGAGGGCGACTGGCCGCAGGCCCGCACCGCGCTGGCCGCCCTGAAACAGGAGGTGGCCGGCCCGCCGCCGGCCCTGGCCGGGGCCGGCCCGGCCTCGCTGTACAATCCCGTCCGCCTGAAGGCCTGGCTGGCCGGCGCTCAGTAGGCCAGTTCGGTAAAGGCCGGATCGACCGACCGGTTCCAGTGACCGTGATACAGCTTCAGCAGGGCCTCGGCCGGGGTCTCGCCAGTCTCGGCGATGCGCACCAGCGGCTCGAGGAAATGCGTTTCGTCCTCGCCCGCCGGCGACAGGCGGTGGCGCGCCGCCAGCCCCGCCTGCGCGATCTTCAGCATCTCGGTCGCATAATGCCGCAGCGGCCGTCCGCGCAGGGGCGTGTGCAGACCGTATTTCGGCACATCGTTGCGCAGCATCATCCGTTCTTCCGCCGTCCAGTCGCCGCACAGATCCCAGGCCGCCTGCAGCGCCGCCTTGTCATACAGCAGGCCCACCCACAGCGCCGGCAGGGCGCAGAGCCGCGACCATGGCCCGCCATCGGCGCCACGCATCTCCAGGTAACGCTTCAGCCGCACCTCGGGGAACAAGGTGGTGATGTGGTCGGCCCAGTCGCGCAGGGTCGGCGCCGCACCGGGCAGGGCCGGCAGGCGGCCGGCCATGAAGTCGCGGAAGCTCTGGCCCGAGGCATCGATATACTTGCCGTCTCGGTAGACGAAATACATCGGCACATCGAGGGCATGGTCGACATAGCGCTCGAAGCCCATGCCATCCTCGAACACGAAACCCAGCATGCCGGTGCGGTCGGGGTCGGTATCCGTCCAGATATGGCTGCGGTAGCTGAGGAAACCGTTCGGCCGGCCTTCGGTGAAGGGGGAACTGGCGAACAGAGCCGTGGCCAGCGGCTGCAGCGCCAGCCCGACCCGGAATTTCATCACCATGTCGGCTTCATCGGCGAAATCGAGATTCACCTGCACGGTGCTGGTGCGGAACATCATGTCGAGGCCGAGATTGCCCTTCTTGGGCATGTAGGCGCTCATGATCCCGTAGCGGCCCTTGGGCATCACCGGGGTATCGGCGCGGGTCCATTTCGGCTGGAACCCCATCCCCATCATGGCGACGCCGATCTCGCCGCCGATCTCGCGCACCTGCTTCAGATGCGTATTCACCTCGATGCAGGTCTGGTGGATCGTCTCCAGCGGGGCGCCCGACAGCTCGAACTGCCCGCCGGGTTCCAGCGTGATCGACTGGTTGTCCTGGGTCAGGGCGATGACGTTGTTGCCCTCCGAGACCGGCGACCAGCCGAAACGCTGCAGCTCGATCAGCAGCCGCTTGATGCCGGCCTCGCCGTCATAGGGCAGCGGGCGGAAATCCGTCGTGCTGTAGGCAAACTTCTCGTGCTCGGTCCCGATCCGCCATTCGGATTCCGGCTTGCCGCCCTGGGCCAGATACTCGACGAGCTGCGCCTTGGACGTGATCGGCGTCTCTGGCGCCTGGGCGGGTCCGGACATGGTGACCTCGAATGATTATCGTTATCGGTGCTGGGTAGCGGGCGACTGCCGCAAGGCAGTGCCCGGCATATGGGGCAGGGCGTTCCCGTTGTCCAGTATCCCGGTACCGCAGACCGATGACAACGCCATGAATGCCTATTTCTGCCGCACGGCCTGCAGAATCGCGAGCGCAGCCAGGGCTGCCGTTTCGGCCCGCAGGATGGCCGGGCCGAGACTGACCGGCACCGCCTGCGGCAGCCGGCCGATCTGCTCCATTTCCTCCGGCGCAAACCCGCCTTCGGGTCCGGTCAGGATCGCCACCGGCGCCGTGTCTGCCACCTGCCCGGCCGCCACCAGCAGCGCGGGCGCGGCTTCGCGCTCGCGGCAGAAGAACAGCTGTCGCTCCGGCGGCCACTCCGCCAGAAGTTTCTCCAGAGAAACGGCCGGAGCGATCTCCGGCAGGTCGAGCCGCTCGCATTGCTCGGCCGCCTCGCGGGCATGGGCGGCGAGCCGGTCCGTATTCACCCTGCCGACCTGGGTGCGCCGGGTGATGACAGGGACAAGCCTGCCTGCCCCCAGTTCCGTTGCCTTCTCCACGATCAACTCGATCCGGCCCTGCCGGATCGGCGCGAAGCACAGCCAGATATCCGCCGCCGGCCGGAACGGCCGCAGCTGCGCCTCGACCCGCAGGCTGCAGGTCTTCTTGTCGACCCGATCGATCCGGGCGCGATACTCGCCGTCGCGGCCGTTGAACAGCGCCACGGCCTCTCCGGGGCCCAGCCGCAGCACATGGCGCAGGTAATGCACCTGGTCGGCCGGCAGCAGCACGGCCTGGTCCGGCGCCAGATCGGCAGTCACATGAAGGCGGGCTTTGACAGGAGCGGTCATCGGCCTTGTCGGCTGCGGAGAGAGGGACTACACGAGCGTTATGGCAAAGCCCGACCCCGAAGTCACCCCGCCCGGCCATGAACCGGGACCGGCCCCGGCCGATGCCCTGCCGGACCACTGGGTCGCCCGCTGGCTGCCGCCCGCCTGGCAGCCCTATGCACGGCTGTCGCGGCTGGACCGGCCGATCGGCACCTGGCTGCTGCTGCTGCCGGGCTGGTGGGCCATCGCGCTGACGCGACCACCCGGCACACCGCTGGATTACTGGCTGATCCTGCTGTTCGGCATCGGTGCCGTGGTGATGCGGGGCGCCGGCTGCACCTTCAACGACATCGCCGACCGCGATTTCGACGGCCGGGTAGCCCGCACGAGGCTGCGGCCGATTCCGGCCGGCCAGGTCACCCTGCGGCAGGCCTGGATCTGGCTGGCCGCACAATGCCTGGTGGGTTTCGTCATCCTGATCCAGATGAACGGGCTCGCCATCCTGCTGGGCGTCGCCTCGCTGGGCCTGGTGGCGATCTATCCCTTCATGAAGCGGATCACCTGGTGGCCGCAGTTCTTTCTCGGCCTCGCCTTCAACTGGGGCGCGGTGCTGGGCTATGCGGCGGTGGCTGGCCGGCTCGACTGGACCACGCTGGCGCTGTATGCCGCCGGCATTGCCTGGACGCTGGGCTACGACACCATCTATGCCCTGCAGGACAAGGAGGATGATGCCCTGATCGGGGTGAAATCCACCGCCCGCCTGTTCGGCGACCGCGCCCGGCTGTGGATCGCCGGCTTTTTCGATCTCACCCTGGCCGGGCTGGCCCTGGTCGGCTGGCTGGCCGGGCTCGGCTGGCCCTTCTGGATCGGCCTGATCGGCGCCGGCCTGCACATGGCCTGGCAGGTCATCACGTTAAAGCCCGATGACAGCAGCGACTGCCTCGCCAAGTTCCGCGCCAACCGCGATACCGGACTGATCATTTTCGCGGCATTCCTGCTCGGCTGATCGGGCTTGGCGTGCACGATGCGGACGCGTATGGTCCGCCCATGAGCAAGCCCCGAATCACCCCGCAGGATTTCGCGAAACTCTATCGCGGCTACGACGCCAATCTCGCCAAGGTCGATTGTGGCCGCAAATGCGCGCCGCTGAATAACGGCCAGCCGGTCTGCTGCACCACCGACAACGCCATCCCGGTGGTCGAGCGGGCGGAATTCGAGCTGCTGCAGAGCCGCACCGACCTGTGGTTCCGCTACAAGCCAAATGACGCGGCCGCACGCAAGATCGTCAAGGACCTGCCGCGCTCGTCCTGCGCCGTCGAATGCAAGGGCGCCGCCTTCTGCGAGCGCGACAACCGGACCATCGCCTGCCGCTCCTTCCCGTTCTATCCGTATATCACCCGCGACGGCGATTTCGTCGGCCTGACCTATTACTGGGTGTTCGAGGACCGCTGCTGGATCATCTCCAACATGCAGGTGGTCGAACGCAGCTTCGTCGACCAGATGATCGCCACCTTCGAACGCATCTTCAAGCTGGACGAGAACGAGTTCGAGACGATGAAGGACCATTCCGCCAGCATGCGGCGGGTCTTCTCGCGCCAGAACAAGTTCATTCCGGTGATCGGCCGCGATGGCGGCTATTTCAAGGTGATGCCGCATTCGGATGGCAGCCTGAAACCCTGCGATCCCGACAGTTTCCGCAGGTTCGGCCCCTACAGGTCGGAAGCCGCCTATATCCGCGCGGTGAAGGAAGCCGGCGGAACACTGCCGCCGGCACCGAAAAAGGGCTACCTGGCGCCCTGAGCCGCGGCCGGGCGGCGGCCCTGCCCGTCTGCCGGATCGGAATACAGGAACGTGCCCAGCAGGATCCAGCGCCGCGCCGTCCCCTCATGGTCGGGCCGCGCCCGCAGCGGCGTGGTGTAATGCCACAGCGGCAGCCGGTAGGCGGTGACCATGCCGCTTTTCGCCACATCGGTCATTTCGGTCAGGTGCCCGGCTTTCGCATAGACCAGATACTGGTCGCGCAGGCCCGGCCCGGCGCAGCTGACATGCATGTCGAAATAGCCGCGCACCGCCTCCGGCTCTTCCGGGTGATGGTCGGTATGGGGCCCCGCATAATCGCCGGCTCCGTAGGCCAGTGCCTGCAGGCCATATTTGCGCTTCAGCCTGGCGCCGGCCAGTGCCGCAGCGAAGGCGCGGTAGCTGTCGGAGCGCAGCATGGCAATCAGGCCGGCCTCGGTGGCCGCGCGGAATCCTGCCGAGCGCGGATTGTCGAGATGGGCCGTCCATTGCCGCATCGTCTTGGGCAGGCGCTCGGCATAGTTCCGCGTCTCTTCCCAGATCGTCTCCGGCGGGATCGGCTGCACCATCGGCCGCAGATGCGGCAGCAGCAGGCGGTCGAGCAGCCCCGCCGCCGCAGTCGCCTGCCGTGCATCGACCAGACCACCGAGGGCCAGGAACCGGCAGCGCGGATCGGCCAGCGCCCCCGCCGCCGGGTGGCGGCCAGCCAGCAGGGCTGCGCCCCGGCGCGTGAGAAGATCGGCAAATTCGGCAGGAAAATGGCGCATGGCAACGGCTTACGCGGCGCCGGCAGGCCGGTCAAGCACTGGCCAGCGCCGCCCGCTGCGCCTAATCTCCGGCCCGCCATGACCGCCGCCACCCCGTCCCTGACCGACAGCCGGTCCCAGCAGGTCGCCCAGATCCTGCTGTTCGTCACCCCCGCCCTGTTCGCCACCAACATGCTGCTGGCCCGCTATACGGCGGATTTCATCCCGCCGGTGGCGCTGGCGGTGTGGCGCTGGCTCGGCGTCTTCGTCCTGCTGCTGCCCTTCTGCGCCGGCGAACTCTGGCGCCAGCGCCGCGCCATCGGCCACGACGGCCTGAAATTCCTCGTGCTGGGCGGCCTTGGCATGGGCATCTGCGGTGCCGTGGTCTATGCCGCCGGCAAGACCACCACGGCGACCAATATCGGCCTGATCTATGCCGTTTCTCCGGTCGTCATCATCCTGCTGTCGCGCGCGATGTTCGGCGAGCGCATGAGCGGCCGGCAGGCGCTGGGCACCGTGCTGGCGCTGGCCGGCATGCTGCTGATCGTCGCCAAGGGCCAGCCGTCCGCCCTGCTGGCCCTGCGGTTCGTGCCCGGCGACCTGATGATCCTCGGTGCCGCCTGCGCCTGGGCCCTGTATTCGGTGCTGCTGAAACGCTGGCCGAGCGGCCTTGGCATCAATGCCCGGCTCGCGGCCATCGCACTGGCCGGGGTGATCGTGCTGCTGCCCTTCCTGGCCTGGGAAGCCGCCATCGTGGGCACCGCGACGCCGGACGGCCGCACCCTGCTGATCATCGCCACCCTGATCCTGGTGCCCGGCATCGGCGCCTATGCTACCCACGGCTACATCACCCGGCATCTCGGCCCCTCGAAGGCCGGGCTTATCCTGTATCTCTCACCGGTCTACAATTCCCTGCTGGCCTGGCTGCTGCTGGGCGAACGGCTGGCCCTCTATCACTGGATCGGGGCTGCGCTGGTGCTGCCCGGTCTCTATATTGCGACCAGCCGGCCGAAAAGAGCCGCGGGAAAGGCCTGACATGCCCTATGCGTCGCTGCGTGAATTCGCAACCCAGCTGGAGCAGCGCGGGCGGCTGGTGCGCGTGAGCGAGCCGGTCTCGACCGTGCTGGAGATGACCGAGATCCAGACCCGCCTGCTGGCCGAGGGCGGGCCGGCGGTGCTGTTCGAGAATCCGGTGCTGGCCGATGGCCGGCGCAGCGAGATGCCGGTGCTGGTCAACCTGTTCGGCACCGTCGAACGGGTCGCCTGGGGCATGGACCGCGAGCCGGAAGCCTTGCGCGAGGTCGGCGAGACGCTGGCCTTCCTGCGCCAGCCGGAGCCGCCGGGCGGTTTCCGCGAGGCGCTGGGCATGCTGCCGCTGCTGAAGACCGTGATGGCGATGCAGCCAAAGACGGTCGGCGACGGCCCGGTGCATGAAGTGGTGCTGCAGGGCGACGACATCGACCTCGCCAGCCTGCCGGTGCAGACCTGCTGGCCCGGCGAGCCGGCGCCGCTGATCACCTGGCCGCTGGTGGTCACCCAGGGACCCTCGAAGACCGACCGCAGCGACCGTTTCAATCTCGGCATCTACCGCATGCAGGTGCTGAACAAAAACCAGACCCTGATGCGCTGGCTGAAGCATCGCGGCGGTGCGCAGCAGCACCAGCGCTGGATGCAGGCCGGCAGGCGCGAGCCGTTTCCCGCCGCGGTGGTGATCGGCGCCGATCCCGGCACCATCCTCGCCGCGGTGACACCGGTGCCCGACACTTTGTCGGAATACCAGTTCGCCGGCCTGCTGCGCGGCAGGAAGGTCGAACTCGTCGACTGCAGGACGGTGCCGCTGAAAGTGCCGGCCGAGGCCGAGATCGTCCTCGAAGGCCATGTGTCGCTCGACGATTACCGGCCGGAAGGCCCCTATGGCGACCATACCGGCTATTACAATTCGGTGGAGCCCTTCCCGGTCTTCACCGTCACCGCCATCACGCGGCGCAGGAAACCGATCTATCTGAGCACCTTCACCGGCCGCCCGCCGGACGAGCCCAGCGTGCTGGGCGAGGCGCTGAACGACGTGTTCGTGCCGCTGATCCGCCAGCAGTTCCCCGAGATCGTCGATTTCTGGCTGCCGCCCGAGGGCTGTTCCTACCGCGTCGCCGTGGTCAGCATGAAGAAGGCCTATGCCGGCCATGCCAAGCGCGTGATGATGGGGGTGTGGTCGTATCTGCGGCAGTTCATGTACACCAAATGGGTGATTGTCGTGGACGACGACATCGATGCACGGAACTGGAAGGACGTGATCTGGGCGATCTCGACCCGGATGGACCCGGCCCGCGACATCACCGTGATCGAGCATACGCCGATCGACTATCTGGATTTCGCCTCGCCGGAATCCGGGCTGGGCAGCAAGATCGGCCTCGATGCCACCAACAAGTGGCCGCCCGAGACCAGACGCGAATGGGGCGAGAAAATCCGCATGAGCGACGAGGTCGTGCGCACCGTGACCGAGAAATGGCCCCGGCTCGGCCTGCCCGGCTCGGGCCGGCCGATCTGGAAATGACGGATTAAGACCCTGTGCCGCAAGGATTTTGTGACCGCGGCTACGGAAACCCGCCAGCCTGTCCTCGCCCCCGCGCACCGGCTGGTCTATTTTGCGGTATCAGGCCGGTTCCTGTCCGGCGGGGATGGCAATGAATATCTGGCAGCTGTTGCACGATCAGATCTGCGGCGAGGGGCGCAAGAACGAACCCGATGCGGCCGACCAGCGCCTGATACAGGCCGTCCGGGAAGAAGAATATCAGGCCCTGCGGCTGTCCATCGGCCTGCGCACGCTTGTGCTGGGCGCCGTCGCGGTGATGCTGACCATCGAACTGCGCTGGCCGCTGGCCCTCAGCCTCTACGGCTATCTTGGCGCACTGGCCATGTCCGGGTGGATCCAGCTGTGGCTGCGGCGGCCGGAGCGCGAGCGGCCCTGGATGCACTGGGCCTTTCCGCTTGTCGACATGACTGTGCTGGTTGCGGCGGTCGTGCTGCCGAACCCGTTCGACCCCTATCCGCTGCCGCCGCCGATGCAGCTCGGCTTCGACACGATTTTGTATGTCGTGCTGTTCCTGGTCCTGTCCGGCCTCGGCCAGTCGGCCCGCACTGTCTTCTTCTCGACCATTGCCGCCATCATCGCCTGGACGTTCGGCACGCTGTTCATCCTGTGGCAACCCGGCGTCAGCCTCGGCCTCAGTTTCGACAACATCACCACCATGCCGGTCGACGAGCGCATCCGCTATATCCTCGATCCGTGGTCGGTGCGGCTGGGCGAATTCCTGCCGCGGCTGGTGCTGCTGGCCATGATCGGCCTGCTGCTGACGGTCAGCGTGATCCGCTCGCGCCATCTGGCGGCCCGCCAGGTCGAGGCTGAGCGGGCGCGCCGCAACCTGTCGCGGCATTTCTCTCCGCATATCGCCGAGCGGATCTCGCAGATGGACGATCCGGTCGGCCAGGTGAAGCATATCGAGGCCGTCGTCCTGTTCGCCGACCTGGTCGGCTTCACCCAGATATCGGATCGCCAGCAGCCGGCGGAAACCATCGCCATGCTGCGCCAGGTGCACCAGCGGCTGGCCCGTGCCGTCGCCGACAGCCGCGGCACGCTCGACAAGTATCTGGGCGATGGCATCATGGCTTCCTTCGGCACCCCGGATCCTGGCCCGCATGATGCATCGGCCGGCCTGCAGGCGGCCCGCACCATGCTGCGCGAGATGGACCTGCTGAATGCCGAGCGGCGGGAACGCGGCCAGCCGGACCTGCTGCTGGCGGTCGGCCTGCATTTCGGCCCGCTGACGCTCGGCAATATCGGCGACGAGAGCCGCATCGAATACGCCCTGATCGGCGAAACGGTCAATGTTGCCCATCGCCTCGAACAGATGACCCGCGAGCTGCAGGCCAGTCTCTGCGTCAGCCAGAGCTTCATCGACAAGCTTGCTGCCGAAACCCGTGGCGATACGGTGATCGTTCGCGATCTCGTGATGCTGCGGGCACAGGCGATCCGCGGATTGCGCGAACGGATGGCGGTCTGGGTGCTGCCGCGCGGCGCGGCACCCGACACTGCCGCCGACACTGCCGCAAGCGCATTGTCGCGGCCAACCATCCACTGAAGCGGCCCGCACCTGCCATGCCGCTGCTTCAGCCCCGGAAGCCCGCCGAACGCGATATCCTGCCCTGGTGGCACCCGCATCTGCTGCTGCGCATGGCGTGGAACCTGCTGTTCTCGGCCGGGCTGGGCGCGGCCATCGGGACCATGGCCGCAGAGCTGTCGGCGCAGGTCGCCGCCGGCACGCTCGGCCGCCTCGGGATCGGCAGCCGCGACTGGCAGGACTGGGCGGCTGTCCTGCAGCCGCTGGGCTGGGCGTTTGGTTGCCTTATCGCCTTTGTTTCCTATATGTCATACAGGATGGACGATAAAACCGACGCCTAACCCCGCCCTTTCCCCGAGCATCCGAACGCCCATGTCAGACCCCCGCCAGCGTGCCGCAGAGGCACAGACCCTGCTTGCCGATCTGATTGCCGCCGCCCGCAAGGCCGGCGCCGAGACCGCGGATGCGGTCTATCACGAATCACGCTCGCTGAGCGCCGGCGTGCGCCTCGGCCAGCCCGAGGACGTGGAAAGCTCGGAGAGCCGCGATCTCGGCCTGCGTGTGCTGGTCGGCAGGCGCCAGGCCTGCGTCTCGACCACCGATTTCAGCCCGGCCGCCCAGCGCGACCTGATCGACCGGGCCGTCAGCATGGCCCGCGCCGCGCCGGAAGATGCCTATTGCGGCCTGCCCGACCCGTCGCAGCTGGCGACGGCGCCGGTCGATCTCGATCTCTTCGACGGCGTCGAACTGGAAATGCCGCAGCTGCTGGAGCGCGCCCAGGCCGCCGAGGCGGCCGCACTGGAGGTTTCCGGCGTCACCAATTCCGAGGGCGGCTCGGCCGGCCGGGGTTTCGGCCTGTCCGTCTATGCCAATTCGCTGGGTTTCAGCGGCGCCGGCTGGAACGGCTCGCACAGCATTTCCGCCGCCGCCATCGCCGGCAGGGATACCGGCATGGAGCGGGACTGGGATTACGAGGCGAAGACCCATTTCGACGAACTGCCAGATCCGGCCAGCGTCGGCCGCAAGGCCGGCGAGCGGGCCGTGCGGCGCCTGAACCCGCGCAAGCTGGACAGCGCGGCCATGCCGATCGTTTACGATCCGCGGGTCGCGACCTCGCTGGTCGGCCATCTCGCTTCCGCCGTGAATGGCGCTGCCGTCGCCCGCGGCACCTCCTTCCTGAAGGACCGGCTGGGCCAGATGGTCTTCGCGCCCGGCATCCGCATCGTCGACGATCCGCTGCGGCGGCGCGGCTTCCGCTCGCGCTGGTTCGACATGGAAGGCGTCGCCCGCCAGACCCGCGCCCTTGTCGAGGATGGCCGGCTGACCACCTGGCTGCTCGACTGCGGCACCGCCCGCCAGCTCGGCATGGCCACCACCGGCCATGCCTCGCGCGGCATGTCCTCGCCGCCTTCGCCGGCACCGACCAACATCTACCTGGCTCCGGGCCGGCAGAGCCCGGCGGAGCTGATGGCCGATATCCGCGAGGGCCTGTATGTGACCGAGCTGATCGGCATGGGCGTGAACGGCGTCACCGGTGATTACAGCCGTGGCGCCGCCGGTTTCGTGATCCGCAACGGCGAACTCGCCGAGCCGGTTTCGGAAATCACCATCGCCGGCAACCTGAAAGAGATGTTTGCACATCTTGTGCCGGCCAATGATCTGGAATTCCGCTTCGGGACCGATGCCCCCACCCTGCGGGTGGATGGCATGACCGTCGCCGGCCGCTGACGGCTGCCATCGCCATGTCTGCCGCCCTGCGCGAAGACCATGCCCTGCTGACGGCTGCCGTGCGCGATGCCGGTGCTGTCGCCCTGCGGTTTTTCCAGGGCGGCGTGAAATCCTGGCACAAGCGGCCCAACGATCCGGTTTCCGAAGCCGATCTCGCCGTCGACAGGCTGCTGCATGACCGGCTGACCGCCGCCCGCCCCGATTACGACTGGCTCAGCGAGGAAAGCGGCCAGGACCTGCGCGGCGGCCGGCTGCGCTGGATCGTCGATCCCATCGACGGCACCCGTGCCTTCATCGACGGCAAGCCGGAATTCACCGTCTGTGTCGCCCTGATGCAGGAGAACCGGCCGGTCCTTGGCGCGATCTTCAACCCGGCCAGCGACGAATTCTTCGAGGCCATTGCCGGCGGCGGCACCCGCCTGAACGGCCGGCCGGTGCAGGCCTCTGGCCATGCCGACCTGAACGAAGCGCGCTTCCTGGCCAGCCGCCGCACCTTCGAGCGCCATGGCTGGCTGGCCCGCACCGCCAAGGCGGATTTCGCCTACCGGAATTCCATCGCCTATCGCATGGCGCTGGTCGCCATCGGAAAATTCGATGCCGCCATCAGCCTCAGCGAAAAGAGCGACTGGGATGTCGCGGCGGCCGACCTCGTGGTCACCGAGGCCGGCGGCCGGGTCGCCACGGCGGCCGGCAGGCCGCTTGCCTATGACGCTGCACAGCACCGGCATCCGTCGGTGATTGCCAGCGGCGCCTATATCTTCGACGATCTGGTCGGCCTGCTGCAGGACCGCTAGGCGGCGCGCACCCAGATCGCCGTATCGTGAAAGGCCGCGCCGCCATTGGGCCGGGCGGCATCGGCACCGGTCAGCGCATTGATGCCGATGCCTTCCTCGAAGGCGGCATGCGGCCAGATGCTCTCGACGATCACCACGCCGCGCTGCACGCCGTCGAACAGCTTCGCATGCAGCTTCACGGTGCCGCGGCCGTTGCCCAGCCGCACCGCATCGCCATCGGCAATCGACAGGCCGGCGGCGTCTTCCGGGTGGAGGAAGGCGGTCGGCCGGCCCTCGCGGCCCTGCGAGGTCGGCGTTTCGGTGAAACTGGTATTGAGGAAATTGCGGGCCGGCGCCGTGACCAGCCGGAACGGCAGGGTCGGGCTGGCCGCCTCGATGCTGGTCCAGTGATCGGGCAGGGCCGGCATGCCGGTCGCATCCGGACCCATGGCCGCCCAGTCCGGCGCGAGCCGGAATTTCCCGTCCGGCCAGCCGAAACCGTCGAGGAAATGGCTTTCCCGGAAACCCGGCTGGCAGTCATGCCAGCGCTGGCGCCGCAGGGTCTCGACATCCGGCCAGCCCGAAGCCTTCAACGTCGCCTCGACGATCTCCAGCGCGGTCATGCCAAAGCCGGGATGCTCGGCGCCCAGCCGCCGCGCCAGCCCGCTGATCACGGCATGGTTCTCGCGTGCCTCGCCCGGTGCCTCGACCAGCTTCGGCCCCAGCAGGATGCTCTGCTGTCCGCCGGCCTGGTAGATATCGTCATGTTCGGTGAACATGGTGGCCGGCAGCACGATATCGGCCATCTTCGCCGTGGCCGTCATGAACTGCTCATGCACGCAGACGAACAGGTCGTCGCGTTCGAAACCGCGCCGGACCAGATTGGAATCCGGCGCCACCTCGACCGGATTGGTGCTCTGCACCAGCAGGGCGGTGACCGGCGGACCATGCCGCAGTGCCTGCGGATCGCCGCAGAGTATCGGCCCGATCTGCGACTGGTCGAGCATGCGGATCTTCGGATCCATCACATCGAGACCGTCGATCAGGGTCTTGTCCCAGTGGAAGATCGCCCCGTTATTGTGGAAGGCGCCGGCGCCTTCCAGCTGCCAGGCGCCGGTGACGCAGGCAATGCTGGTGGCGGCATGCATGTTGACCGCGCCATTGCGGCTGCGGGAAAAACCGTAGCCGAGCCGCAGGTAATGGCGCTTGCGCTCGCCCAGAAGATGCGCGAAGGCGGTTATCTCGTCCGCCGCAAGGCCGGTGATCGCCGCTGCCCAGTCTGGCGTGCGGTCCTGCAGGTGGCGCTCCAGCTCGGTCGCGCCGCTGGTATACCGGTCCAGGTAGTCGCGATCGGCGAATCCGTCGCGGAACAGCACATGCATCACCGCACAGGCCAGGGCCCCGTCGGTGCCCGGCCGCAGCATCAGATGCATGTCGGCCTGTTCCGCCGTGGCATTGCGGTAGGGATCGATCACCACGATCTTCGCGCCGCGTTCCTTGCGGGCACGCACGGCGTGGGTCATCACGTTGACCTGGGTATGCACCGCGTTGGTACCCCAGATCACCACGCAGTCGCTCAGCGCCATTTCGCGCGGATCGGGCCCGCGCAGCGCCCCGGTGCCGGCTATATAGCCGGCGCGGGCCAGGGTGACGCAGATGGTGGAATGCTGCCCGGAATAGCGCAGGGCATGACGCAGCCGGTTGATGCCATCGCGCTGCACCAGTCCCATGGTGCCGGCATAGTAATAGGGCCAGACCGTTTCGCTGCCATGCCGGGCGGCGGCCGCCCGGAAGGCTTCCGCCGTGTGGTCCAGCGCCTCGTCCCACGAAATGCGGGTGAACTGGCCGGACCCTTTCGGCCCGGTACGCCGCAGCGGATACAGGAGCCGCTCGCTGTGGTGGGCCCGTTCGGCATAGCGGGCAACCTTGGCGCAGATCACCCCCGCCGTGTATTCATTGGCCGCCGCCCCGCGCACCCGGCCGATCCGGTCCGGACCCAGCAGCTCGATCTCCAGCGCGCAGGTCGACGGGCAGTCATGCGGGCAGGCGGAATAGCCGAAGGTCTTGCTGGTCAGCGGTGCGTTCATCGGGTGTGGATCGGGGCTGGGGCCGGCTGATGGTACGGCCCGTCCGGATCAGCCGGCGATGCCGCCAAAGCACAGGTACTTGATCTCGACGAAACTGTCGATGCCGTATTTCGAGCCCTCGCGCCCCATCCCCGATTCCTTGACGCCGCCGAACGGTGCTTCCGCCGTCGAGATCAGGCCCTCGTTGATTCCGACCATGCCGTATTGCAGGCGTTCCGCCACCCGCCAGACCCGGGCGATGTCGCGGCTGTAGAAATAGGCGGCCAGGCCATAGGGGGTGTCATTGGCCAGCCGCACCGCCTCGGCCTCGTCCCGGAAACGGTACAGCATGGCCACCGGACCGAAGATTTCCTCCTGCGAGGCAGCCATCGCCATGGTGGCATCGCCGATCACGCTGGGCTGGTAGAAAGTGCCGCCGAGCTCGTGCCGTGCACCGCCCAGCAGCACCTTCGCCCCCCTGGCCGTCGCGTCGCCAACCAGTCGCTCGACCTTTTCCAGCGCCTCCGGGTTGATCAGCGGACCCTGGCTGACGCCCTCGCCGAAGCCGGGCCCGGTTTTCAGTTTCCCGGTCGCCTCGACCAGCTTGGCGGCAAAGGCATCATAGACGCCGTCCTGCACGAAGAAGCGGTTGGTGCAGACGCAGGTCTGCCCGGTATTGCGGTATTTCGAGATCATCGCCCCGGCCACCGCCGCATCGATATCCGCGTCGTCGAACACGATGAACGGTGCATTGCCGCCCAGTTCGAGCGACAGCTTCTTCAGCGTGTCGGCACTCTGGCGCATCAGGATCTTGCCGACCTCGGTGGAGCCGGTGAAGGAAACCTTGCGGACGGCCGGATTGGTGGTCAGCTCGATGCCGACCTCGATACCCTGCGCGGCGGTCACCACGTTCAGGACGCCCTTCGGCATGCCGGCCTCTTCCGCCAACCGCGCCAGCGCCAGCGCGCAGAGCGGCGTATCCTCGGCCGGCTTGATCACCACCGGGCAGCCGGCGGCCAGCGCCGGCGCGCATTTGCGGGTGATCATGGCGATCGGGAAATTCCATGGGGTGATCGCCGCCACCACGCCGATCGGCTGCTTCAGCACCACGATGCGCTTGTCGGCGGCATGGCCGGGAATGACGTCGCCGTAGATGCGCTTGGCCTCCTCGGCGAACCATTCGACGAAACTGGCGCCATAGGCCACCTCGCCCTTCGCCTCGGCCAGCGGCTTGCCCTGCTCCAGCACCATCAGCGCGGCGAGGTCTTCCTGGTGCTGCATCATCAGGTCGAACCACCGGCGCAGGATCGCCGACCGCTGCTTGGCCGGCAGCGCGGCCCAGGCCGGCCAGGCCGCTTCCGCGGCGGCAATCGCCCGCTTTGTCTCCGCCCGGCCCATATCGGGCACCTCGGCCACCAGACTGCCATCCGCCGGATTGGTCACCGGAAAGCTTCTGCCGCTGCCGGCGCCTGTCCAGGCACCGTCGATGAACGCCTGGCGGCGCAGCAGGTCGGCATGCTTCAGATGGGTCATGTGTCTGTCCTCCTGCGGCAGAACCTAATGCCGAATGCCGCGCCGATCCACCCCCCGGCACCCGATCCCCGGGACCCTGTCACCGATCGGGGATGCCCTTCCGTGGCGGGATCACGGAAGGATGCGTCTAGCCGGCCAGCCGGCCGTCATGCAGCGCCTCGACATCGAAGGGGAAAACGATCCTGCGGTCCGGGGCAATCTGCCTCGGCGCGGCCTTGCCCTCATAATCCAGCCGGCTGAGCAGGTCGCGGATCAGGTTCAGCCGCGCCGTCTTCTTGTCATCGGCACGGACCACGACCCAGGGAGCCGCAACGCTGTTGCAACGCGACAGCATGGCATCCCTGGCCCGGCTGTAGGCCTTCCAGTGTTTCAGCGCCACCTTGTCGATCGGACTGACCTTCCACTGCTTCAGCGGATCGCGGGTCCGCGCGGCCAGCCGCTTTTCCTGCTCCCTGCGATGGATGTCGAGATAATACTTGACCAGTCGGATGCCGGATCGCACCAGAAGCTCTTCGAAGACCGGCACCGCACCCATGAAGGCCTCGTATTCGGCATCCGTGCAGAAGCCCATCACCCGCTCGACACCGGCCCGGTTGTACCAGCTGCGATTGAAGAGGACGAACTCGCCGGCCGCCGGCAGATGCGCGACATGCCGCTGGAAATACCACTGGGTCTGCTCGCGGTCGGACGGCTTTCCCAGCGCCACGACGCGGGTTTCGCGCGGGCTCATATGCTCGGTGATCCGCTTGATGGTGCCGTCCTTGCCGGCGCCGTCCCGTCCCTCGATGATCACCAGCATCTTCTCGCCGCTGGCAATCAGGTGCCGCTGCAGGCGGACCAACTGAATCTGCAGCTTGCGCAGATCGGCCTGGTAATCCCCGTTCTCCGGCTGCCTGCGCCCCATGATCAGCCTTCCGGCAGCGGGATGAACTCGGTTTCTCCCGGCACCGGACCGAAGCGGCCGCTCTTCCAGTCGTCCTTGGCCTGTTCGATGCGGTCCTTCGACGACGACACGAAGTTCCACCACAGATGCCGTTCACCATCGAGCGGTGCGCCGCCCAGCAGCATCACGCGGGCCCCGCCGGCTGTCGCGATCTTCGGGCGGCGGCCCGGCTTCAGGACCAGCATGGTTCCGGCCTCGTAAGCCGCACCATCAAGTTCGATGGCGCCGGTGGCGACATAGATGGCCCGCTCCTCATATTCATCCGGCATGGCAATCGTCGCCCCGGCTGTGGCCTCGACATCGAGATAGAACATCGGCGCGAATGTCTCGGCCGGCGATTCCGCCCCGAAGGCCTTGCCGGCGATCAGGCGCATGCGCAGGCCGGGTTTCTCTATTTCCGGCAGGCTGCGGCCGGGATGGTGCCGGAAACCGGGCTCGGCCTCTTCGCGGTCGCGTGGCAGCGCAAGCCAGGACTGGATGCCGTGCAGGGCGGTGCCTTCCGCCCGCAGGGCATCGCGGGTCCGTTCCGAATGCACGATCCCGCGTCCCGCCACCATCCAGTTGACGTCGCCCGGCCGGATCGGCTGCACCACGCCCAGACTGTCGCGGTGCATGATCTCGCCTTCAAACAGGTAGGTCACCGTGGCCAGGCCGATATGCGGATGCGGGCGGACATCCAGCCCCTGCCCCTTCTCGAACCGGACAGGGCCCATATGGTCGAAAAACACGAACGGCCCGACATGCCGGCGTTTCGCGAATGGCAGGATGCGCCGGACCATGAAGCCTTCGCCCAGATCCCGGGTCCGCGGCGCAATCACCAGGTCGACGGATTCAGGCGGCAGTGTTTCAGACATGGGGCACCTCCTCGCGGCAGCTTACCTGCCTTCGGCGCCGTGCCCAAGAGGTCTCAGCACCAGTTGCCGCCGGCAACCGCCGCTTCCAGCCGCGCGGCATGGGGGGCAAGGTCGATACCCTGTGCCGCCAGCCAGTTATCGTCGTAATAGGTGCCGGCATAGCGTTCGCCGCCATCGCACAGCAGGGTCACCACGCTGCCGCTCTCGCCGGCGGCCCGCATCTCGCACAGCAGCTGGATCGCACCGGCGAAATTGGTGCCCGTCGAACCGCCGACCCGTCGGCCCAGCAGCCGCGAGGCCAGCCGCATGGCAGCCAGCGATGCGGCGTCGGGAACGCGGATCATGCGATCCACCACATCGGGCTGGAAGGAAGCCTCGACCCGCGGCCGGCCGATGCCCTCGATCCGGGAGGGCTGCCGACAGACCAGGGACGCATCGCGGCTGTGCCAGAAATCGTAGAAGACCGAATTCTCGACATCGACCACGCAGAGCTCGGTGGGATAATCCCGGTAGCGCAGATAGCGGCCGATCGTTGCCGAGGTGCCACCGGTGCCGGCTCCGACCACGATCCAGCGCGGCTGCGCATGTTCTTCCAGCCGCATCTGGCCGAGGATCGATTCGGCGATGTTGTTGTTGCCGCGCCAGTCGGTGGCGCGCTCGGAATAGGTGAACTGGTCCATGTAATGGCCGCCGCAGCCACGGGCCAGCTGTTCGGCCTCGGCATAGACATGGGCGGGAGAGTCCACCAGATGGCAGCGGCCGCCATAGAAGGCGATCTGCGCGATCTTCTCCGGCGAAGTCGCCCGCGGCATCACGGCCACGAAGGGCAGGCCCAGCAGCCGGGCGAAATAGGCTTCCGAGACCGCCGTCGACCCGGAAGATGCCTCGACGATGGTGGTCTGCGGACCGATCCAGCCGTTGCTCAGTCCGTACAGGAACAGCGAGCGGGCCAGCCGGTGCTTCAGGCTGCCGGTCGGATGACTGGATTCATCCTTGAAATAGAGCGCCATGCCGGGAAAGGCCGGCAATTCGAGGCGGAACAGATGGGTATCGGCGGAGCGGTTGAAATCCGCCTCGATACGGCGCAGCGCGTCGCTGACCCAGGCACGGGACATGATCGGACATCCAGCAGGGAACCTTCCCGACAGGGATAGCCGGACCGGCGCCCGGCGCCAAGGGGCGGGCGGCCCATCCGTGTCCGCTCAGCTCCCGAACAGTGCCGGCAGCCAGAGCGACAGGCCCGGCACATAGGTCACCAGCATCAGGCAGATGAAGAGGGCCCCGTAGAAGGGCAGCACGCTCTTCATGGCCTCCTCGATACTGATGCGGCCGATGGCGCAGCCGACGAACAGGACCGAACCGACCGGCGGCGTCAGCAGGCCGAGGCCCAGATTGACCATCATCATCATGCCGAAATGCACGGGGTCCATGCCCAGTGCCTTGACCACCGGCAGGAAAATCGGCGTGCAGATCAGGATCAGCGGCGCCATGTCCATGATCGTGCCCAGCAGCAGCAGCAGGATATTGATCAGCAGGAAGACCGCCCAGGGCTGGCTCGCCAGTCCGCCGAGCAGGTCGATCGCCATCTGCGGCACCTGATGCAGCGCCATCAGCCAGCCCACCGAATTGCCGGTGCCGATCACCAGCATCACCATCGCCGTGGTGCGAACCGCATTCATGGTGGCCCGCCGCAACCCCGCCCAGGTGAGGCTGCGGTAGACCACGCCGGTGACAAACAGGGCATAGAGAGCGCCGACCGCTGCCGATTCGGTCACCGTGAACACGCCGAACCGCACGCCGACCAGAATGATGACGGCAAGGCCGAGGCCGGGGATCGCGCCGAGGAAAGCGATGCCGACGGCGAGCCAGCCCGGAAATACCTCGCGCGGATAGTTCCGGCGCACCGCGACGATGCCGGCAACCACCATCAGCACCAGGGCCATCAGCAGGCCGGGCAGGATGCCCGCCGTGAACAGTGCGATCACCGATATGCTGCCGCCCGCGGCCAGCGAATAGATGATCATGTTATGGCTGGGCGGGATCATGATGCCGATCAGGGCGGCACTGGTCGTCACGTTCACCGCGTAATGAGTATCGTAACCGCGCCTGGCCATGCTCGGGATCAGCACCGACCCCAGCGCGGAGGCATCGGCCACCGCTGAACCGGATATGCCGCCGAACAGGGTGGATGACAGGATATTGACCTGCGCCAAGCCGCCGCGGAAGCGTCCGACCAGCGTCATGGCGAAATTGATCAGCCGTTCGGCGATGCCGCCATAGAGCATCAGTTCGCCGGCATAGATGAAGAACGGGATCGCCAGCAGGGAATAGATATTCATGCCCGAGGCGACGCGCTGGAACACCACCTCGGCCGGCAGGCCATCCCAGACAATGGTGGCGAATGCGGCAATACCCATGGAAAAGGCCACCGGCACGCCAAGGGCCAGCATGACCAGCATGGTTCCGAACAGCAGCAGCATCGACATCAGGCGGTGGTATCCCTGTAAGCGTCCTTGTCGATGGCGACACCGAAATGCATCGCCAGCAGACGCTCGACGACGAACAGGATGATCGCCGCTCCGGACAATGGCAGCGCGAAATAGAACAGACCTTCGGAAATATCGACGGTGGGCATGACATGTTCGGCCGTGGCCGCAACCAGCCGACCGCCATACCAGACCATGCCAAGGGCGAATCCGCCGACCGCAAGCAGGCTGAAGACCTCGGCGAAGACCCGCCCCCGGGGCGGCAGCAGTTCCAGCACCACCAGCATGCCCATATGGAATCCCTCGCGCACGCCCACCGCTGCCCCGAGCAGGCAGAGATACAGCATGAAGACCAGCGAGAGGGGCTCGGCCGCAATCGGCGTCTGATTCAGGGCATAACGGCCCCAGACCTGCCAGCCGACGGTCAACGTCATCACCAGCAGCAAAAGCGCGCTGACACCCAGCAGCATGTTGCCGATCCGTCGGCAGAGGCGTGAATAGGCTGGAAACATGGAACCGGTCACCGGGAAAGGGCTCGGCGGCCGGCGCACAGGCACCGGCCGCCATCGCAATCAGGCGTCAGGGGCATCCTGGATGCGCTTGACCAGTGCTTTCATCTTGTCGCTGGTCACGAAGCGGTCATAGACCGGCTTCATCGCATCCTGGAACGGCTTCTTGTCGACCTTCTCGACAATCTGGCAGCCGGCCGCCCGGACCACCTCTTCCGACTTCTTCTCGCGTTCGTCCCACAGCCGGCGCATCAGGGCCACGGAATCGCGGGCCGAGGCCCTGACGATCTCCTTGTCCTTGGCGTCAAGCTTGCTCCAGGCGATCTTCGACATCACCAGCACTTCCGGCGACAGCGAATGCTGGTCGAGCGAATAATGCTTGGCGACCTCGAAATGCCGCGAGGATTCATAGGACGGCCAGTTGTTCTCGGCACCATCGATCACACCGGTCTTGAGTGCCGTATAGACTTCGCCATACGGCATCGGCGTGGCGTTGGCACCGAGGGCCTGCACCAGGGCAACGAAGATGTCCGACGGGATGACGCGGATCTTCATGCCCTTCATGTCGGCCGGCGACAGGATCGGCCGTTCGCGGTTGTAGAAACTGCGGGCACCGCTGTCGTAGAAGCAGAGTCCGATAAAGCCATGCGGCTCGAAAGCGGCGAGAATCTCGTCGCCGATCTTGCCATCCATGGTACTGCGCATGTGCTGGGTGGAGCGGAACACGAACGGCAGCGACGGCACCGCCGATTCCGGCACGATGCCGTTGAACGGCGCCATGTTGATCCGGTTGAACTGCAGGGCGCCGATCTTGGTCTGCTCGATGGTGTCCTTCTCGTCGCCAAGCTGGCGGGAGTGGAAAACCTGCAGGGAAAGGCGGCCGCCCGACCGCTCCTTCATCAGCCGCCCCATCTCCTCGACGGCCTGCACGGTCGGATAGTCCGGCGGATGCACATCGGCGGAGCGGAAGCTCTGCGCCATCGCCGAGCGGCTGCTCAGCAGGGTCACGCCCATCGAACCGGCCACCAGACCGGCCCCGCTGAGGCGAAGCACCTCACGTCTGTTCATTCTGTTTCCTCCTGCCCGGCCGTCGCGCGGCCGGCATTTCCGTCCCTGTGGCTTCCGCAGGCTGCCGTTATGGCCAGGCTTGACCCCCGGAAGTATCCGGCCTATCATCATGTCATATGATAACCAGACATATGAGACCCTAATCTTGTCCGACCCGAATGACAAGCCCTTTTCGATGAGCCCCATCGCCGCCCGCAACCTGACGGCAGAACTGGTGGAGCGGCTGTCCGGGGAAATCCTCGCCGGCAAGCTGCCGCCCGGCTCGAAACTGCCCACCGAACAGGAAATGGTGGCCGCCACCGGCGTCAGCCGCACCGTGGTGCGCGAGGCGGTTGCCGCCCTGCGGGCCGAAGGCCTGGTGATTACCCGCCAGGGCGTGGGCGCGTTTGTCGCCGCCGATATCGACCGCCGCCCCTACCGGATCGACGAGGCAAGCCTCGATGTCGTGCAGGAGGTCATCAATGTGCTGGAGCTGCGGGCCGGGCTTGAAGCCGAGGCCGCCGCGCTGGCGGCCGAGCGCCGCAATCCGTCCCAGCTCGCTGCCATGCGCGCGGCACTCGACCGCATGGCGGCAGCCATCGAGGATGCCGAAGATGCCGTCGCACCGGATCTCGATTTCCACCGCACCGTCGCCGAAGCCACCGGCAACCCGCAATTCACCCACCTGTTCAGCTATCTCGGGTCGCTGCTGATCCCCCGTGCCCGCGTGCAGACCTTCCAGAGCGTCACCGACGACCGCAGCGCCTATCTGCGTCGCGTCAACCAGGAGCATGAGGATATCTATGCCGCGATCCAGCGGCAGGATGCCGCTGCGGCACGGGCGGCGATGCGGCTGCATCTGGGCAACAGCCGAGAACGACTGCGGCGGGCCATGGAAAGCGCCTCCCAACAAACATCTTCGCCGGGTAACGCGTAAACACCGAGGACAATATGGAACCGAATGCGCTCAAGGCCGCGATCTCCGCCGGCCTGCTGTCTTTTCCCGTCACCGATTTCGATGCCGGCGGCGCTTTCGAACCGAACGGCTACCGCCGCCGCCTGGAATGGCTGATGCCCTACGGCGCCAGCGCCCTGTTTGCCGCCGGCGGCACCGGGGAATTCTTCTCGCTGGCGCCGGACGAATATGCCGCCGTCATCCGCACCGCCGTCGAAACCTGCCGTGGCCGGGTGCCAATCATCGCCGGCACCGGCTACGGCACCCGGCAGGCCATCGCCTATGCCCGGGAAGCCGAACGGCTCGGCGCTGCCGGCCTGCTGATCATGCCGCATTATCTGGTCGAGGCCGATGCCGAGGGCATCAGCCGGCATATCGCCGCGATCTGCAAGTCGGTAAAAATCGGCGCCATCGTCTACAATCGCGGCGTCTGTCGGCTGGGCCCGGATGCCCTGGAAGAACTGGCCGCCGAATGCCCGAACCTGATCGGCTTCAAGGATGGCATCGGCGACCTTGAACTGATGGTGGCCATCCGTCGCCGCATGGGCGACCGCTTCGCCTATCTGGGCGGCCTGCCGACAGCGGAATTCTTCGCTGCGCCCTACAGGGCGATGGGGGTGCCGGTATATTCTTCCGCCGTCTTCAACTTCATTCCGAAGACCGCCATGGATTTCTACCGGGCCATCGCCGCCAATGACGAGGCGACTGCGACCCGCATCCTTGACGATTTCTTCATGCCCTACTCGAAAATCCGCAACCGCCGGCCCGGTTACGCCGTCAGCATCATCAAGGCCGGCACGCGGCTGGTCGGCCAGGATGCCGGCCCGGTACGCACGCCGCTGATGGATTGCAGCGACGAAGAGCATAGGATGCTGAAGGCACTGATCGATCGCATGGGTCCGCAATAGCCGGACGCGCCGCCGGGGGAGAGAAACATCATGAAAAGAGTTCTGCTGACCGGGGCCACGGGCGGTGTCGGCACGCGGCTGCGCAGTCTGCTCAAGCCGGTCTACCCCGACCTCGTGCTCAGCGACCTGAAGCCGCCGGCCGATCTGGCGCCGGGGGAGACCTTCATCGCCGCCGATCTCGCCGATGCCGATGCCATCGAAGCGGCCTGCGCCGGCGTCGAGGGCATCGTGCATCTGGGCGGCTTCTCGGTGGAAGGACCCTGGGAAACGATCCTCAGCGCGAACATCATCGGCTGCCACAACCTCTTCGAGGCCGCCCGCAAGCAGGGCGTGAAACGGATCGTCTTCGCCTCCTCGAACCACGTGATGGGCTTTTATCCCCGCAGCCACAAGATCGGTGTCGAGGCAATCCCCAGACCCGATACCCGCTATGGCCTCAGCAAGCTGTTCGGTGAAGGCCTCGGCGCCCTGTATGCCCACAAGCACGGCATCGGCACGCTGAGCATCCGCATCGGCAATTTCGGCGACCGGCCGATCGACGAACGCCGGCTGGCGATCTGGCTGCAGCCCGACGACCTGGTGCAGCTGATCCGCATCGGCCTGGAAAAGCCAGATCTGGTCTACGAGGTGGTCTACGGCATGTCGGACAACAAGCGGACCTGGTGGGACAATGCGGCCGCTCTGCGGCTGGGCTACCGGCCGCAGGGCCGTTCCGAGGACTTTGCGGCCGCGGCGCTGGAAGCCCAGAAATCGCTGCCTCCCGATCCGGTCGGCGACTTTTTCCAGGGCGGCAGCCCCTTCTGCAGCCAGGAATTCGACAATGACTTCGAGGTCCTGAAAAAACTGCTCTGACGATGCGCATCAAAACCATCGCGGCGATCCCGCTGCGCATCCCATTCGGCGACCGCTATGGCGGCCCCCGCGCCAAACGGCGCGGCTGGACCGAATTCGACAGCCTGCTGGTGCGGGTGGAGGCGGATGACGGCACCGTCGGTTGGGGTGAGGCCTTTGCCTATAGCTGCCTGTCGACGGTCCGCACCGCCATCGAGGAGATGGTCGCGCCGCTGGCAACCGGCCGCGAGGTCGGTGATATCGCCACCTTCAGCCGGATGCTGCAGAAGGAGCTGCATATCTGGGGCCGCTACGGCATCACCATCTTCGCCCTGTCCGGCCTCGACATTGCCCTGTGGGACATCGCGGCAAAGCAGGCCGGCAAAAGCCTTGCGGAATATCTGGGCGGCCGGCGGCGCCATGACCTGCCGGCCTATGCCAGCCTCGTGCGCTATGGCGGACCACAGCCGGTCGATGCCATGGTGCGGCAGACGGTCGCCGACGGCTATAACGACGTGAAGCTGCATGAAACCACGTATGAGACGATTGCCGCCGCCCGACTGGCCGCCGGCGCCGACATCCGGCTGACCGCCGACATCAATTGCGGCTGGAGTCTCGCCGAGGCCGAAGACATGCTGCCGAGAATGCGGGCGCTGGACCTGTACTGGGTCGAGGAACCGGTCTTCCCGCCGGAGGATTACGAGACATTGCAGGCGCTCGGCCGTTTTGGCGTGGCGCTGGCCGCCGGCGAGAATGCCTGCACGGCAATGGAATTCGCCCGCCTGGTCCCGGCACTGGCCTTTCCGCAGCCCAGCGTGATCAAGGTCGGTGGCATCAGTGAATTTCTCGCCGTGGCCGATCTGGCGCGCCGGGCCGGAAAACCGCTGATGCCGCACACGCCCTATTTCGGGCCGGGTTACTGGGCTACCCTGCAGCTGGCCGCGCATCTGCAGGAAATCGCCCTCTTCGAATTCCTCTACGTGCACCCGGAAGCCTTCTGCGGCCGCGACATCCCCCTGCCCGACCGGGGCCACATTGCCATTCCCGATGCACCAGGCATCGGCTTCACCCCGGACGACGATACCCTGCGGCGCTGCCGTGTCGCCTGACCCATGGAGATTGCAATGGATTACGTCCGCACGCTGACCGGACCGAAGCCGAAACTGCAGATGCCGGCCGATGCCTGCGACACCCATATCCACTTCTATGACAGCCGGTATGCGGCCGTGCCCGGTACGCCAACTCCGCCGGATGCCTCCGTGGCCGACTACCGGCAGGTGATGGACTGGCTGGACATCCGGCGTGCCGTCGTTGTCCAGCCCAATGCCTATGGCGACGACAACCGCCTGACCCTCGACGCGGTGGCGCAACTGGGAACCGATGCGCGGGCGGTCGTGGTCGTAAAGCCCGGCACCAGCGACGCCGAGCTTGAGCGGCTGACCAGGGCCGGCGCCCGTGGCCTGCGGGTGATGGCGCTGCTGGGCGGCACGCTCGGGCTCGACCTGCTGGAGGAAATGGCGGCCCGCGTGCATCCCTTCGGCTGGCATGTGCTGGTGCAGCTGGACGGTCGCGACCTGCCGCAGCACGAGGCCACCATCCGTCGCCTGCCCTGCAACGTCGTCATCGACCATATCGGCAAATTCCTGGAACCGGTGCCGGCCGACCACCCGTCCTTCCGCTGCCTGCTGCGGCTGGTGGAAACCGGCCGGGTCTGGGTCAAGCTGGCCGCCGCCTACGAAACCTCGAAAACCGGAGCGCCCGCCTATGCCGATGTGGGTGTACTGGCCCGCGCTCTGGTGAAGGCCGCGCCCGAACGCATGATCTGGGCCAGCAACTGGCCCCATGCCCAGGCCCACCGGTTCGGCTATCCGGACGATGCCGCCCTGCTCGACCTGCTGCTCGACTGGGCACCGGATGCAGCCGACCGCCGGAAAATCCTCGCCGACAATCCGGCGGAATTGTACGGGTTCGGCAGCTAACCGGTTATTTCCCTTGACGGCGGCCGGTCCAGGCCCCATATAGCGCCTGTCGTTTCGACGACCTCTTGCGTCGTGGCCGCGTGAGCGAAAAGCACAAACCGGCTTTTTCGTCCTGCCCGACGCCTCGAATTCCCATTCACGACCCAGGTCACGCGGGGACGTTTTTACCGGACCCGCGTCCGACCGTTGCGCTGCAGGCGTATCCGCCTGGCGCCGTCGTATGCCCCTATCCTGAGGATTCCGTTTTGACCAGTTTCAATGATCTCGGCCTGTGCCAGCCGCTTCTCAACGCGCTGACCGCCGGCAAGTATACCCAGCCCACCCCAATCCAGACCCAGGCCATTCCCCCGGTTCTCGCCGGCCGCGACCTGCTCGGCATCGCCCAGACCGGCACCGGCAAGACCGCGGCCTTCGCACTGCCGATCCTGCAGCGCCTGGCCGACACCCGCCACCGCCCGGCACCGAAGACCTGCCGCGCCCTGATCCTGAGCCCGACCCGCGAACTGGCGGCCCAGATCGCCGACAAATTCCGGGCCTATGGCCGCGAAATGGGCCTGTCCGTCGCCACCGTCTTCGGCGGCGTCGGCATGAACCCGCAGATCCAGACCCTTGGCCGCGGCGTCGACATCCTCGTCGC
Source organism: Ferrovibrio sp. (assembly GCF_964218355.1). Lineage (GTDB taxonomy): Bacteria > Pseudomonadota > Alphaproteobacteria > Ferrovibrionales > Ferrovibrionaceae > Ferrovibrio. The sequence continues at coordinate 34,923 of NZ_CAXPMC010000008.1, forward strand.
CACGCCGGGTCGACTGATCGACCATATGGACCGCCGCACCCTGAGCCTCGCCGCAGTCGAGACCGTGGTGCTGGACGAAGCCGACCAGATGCTGGATCTCGGCTTCGTGCATGCGATCCGCAAGATTTCCGCCGCGCTGCCGAAGCGCCGTCAGAGCCTGTTCTTCTCGGCCACCATGCCGCAGAGCATCGGCCAGCTGGCCGCCGGCTTCCTGCATGATCCGGTCAGGGTCGAGGTCACCCCGGCCGCCACCACGGTCGAGCGCATCGAGCAGTCGGTTATTTTCGTCGAGGCCGATCGCAAACGGGCCCTGCTGGCCGAGATCATGGCCGATCCGGCCATGGAGCGCACCCTGGTCTTCACCCGCACCAAGCATGGCGCCGACCGCGTCGCCCGCCATCTCGGCAACAGCAAGGTGCCGGCTGCCGCCATCCACGGCAACAAGTCGCAAAGCCAGCGCGAGCGCGCCCTCGCCGATTTCAAGGCCGGCCGCATCCGCGTGCTTGTCGCCACCGACATCGCCGCCCGCGGCATCGATGTGACCGGCGTCAGCCATGTGGTGAATTTCGAGCTGCCGAACGTGCCGGAAAGCTATGTCCACCGCATCGGCCGCACCGCGCGGGCCGGCCGCGACGGCAAGGCGATTTCCTTCTGTGCCCAGGATGAGCGCGGCCTGCTGCGCGACATCGAGCGCACCACCCGGCAGCGCATCGCTGCGACCGACCGCCGCAGCGATGCGGCACTGGCCGCGGCCAGTGCCGTTGCCAACCAGAACGACCGGCAGGAAAACCGCTCCTCCCACGACCAGCGCAGCGACGGTCCGCACCGCCAGGGCCAGCGTCCTGCCGGCAACCGCCATGGCGGCCACCGGACCGACGGGCAGCGCGCGGACGGGCACCGCTCTGACGGGCACCGGACTGAGGGACATCGGACCGAGGGTGCCCACAAGCCGGGCAATGGCGGCCGGCCGTTCCACAAGAAGAAGCCGCGCGGCCAGGGTGACAATCGTCCGGGCGGCAATCGCCAGGGCGGCCGCCCGCAGGGCCAGGCCCGCGCCGGCTGACCTGCCGGCAGCAGACCTCTCGGCAGCTGACCTGCCGGTATCCCGCATGAAAAACGGCGCCCTGTGCAACAGGGCGCCGTTTGCCTTTCTGGCCGGCCGCGCTCAGCCCTGTTTCGCAGCCTGCTCCATCTCGGCAAAGACCGTTTCCGCCATATGGACGGCGCTGTTCGCCGCCGGCACGCCGCAATAGATGGCCGCCTGCAGGATCACTTCCTTGATATCCTCGCGGGTCAGACCGTTATTGAAGGCCGCCCGCACATGCAGCTTGAACTCGTCGCCGCGGTTCAGAGCGATCATCATCGACAGGGTCATGCAGCTGCGCGTCTTGCGGTCGAGGCCCGGCCGGGTCCAGATCTCGCCCCAGGCATAGCGGGTGATGAGATTCTGGAATTCCTCGTTGAACGGATTGATCCTGGTCAGCGAGCGGTCGACATGGGCATCGCCCAGCACAGCCCGCCGGACGGTCATACCGGCATTGTAGCGATCCTTGTCATCCATTCCCGTTCTCCGGATTTCACGCCTTGAGGAAGCCGAGCAGCGCCAGGGTGAACGCCGTCTCGCATTCGATGTTGGACAGGTGCGCCGCAGGCAGCTCGACATAGCGGGCACCCGGAATGCTGTCCGCCGCCGCGCGGCCATCCGCCGCCGGGGTTGCCAGATCATGACTGCCGGCGATCACCAGAACCGGCAGCCGGATTCCGGCAATCGCTGCGCGCTGGTCCATGTCGCGCACGGCCGCACAGGCGGCGCAGTAGCCGGCCGGCGCCGTTGCCCGCAGCATCGCGGCAATGCGTTCGACCGCCTGCGGCTGCGCTGCCACGAATCCTTCGGTGAACCAGCGCTGGATCACGCCGGCCACGATGGCCTCCATGCCGCCCGCCTCGACCGTCGCGATGCGGCCGTTCCAGACATCCGGCGTGCCGATTTTGGCAGCGGTGTTGCAGAGCACCAGCCGGCTGAACCGCGCAGGCGCATGCACCCCCAGCCACATGCCGGTCATGCCTCCCATCGACAGGCCGCAGAAAGCCGCACGGGCAATGCCCAGACCGTCCATGAGGACCAGGACATCCCGCCCAAGCCGGTCGACCTGATAGGCGGCCGGCGACAGCCCTGACCCGCCATGGCCGCGGGTGTCGTAGCGCAGCACACGGTGGCCTGCCGCCATCAAAGCCGGCATCTGCGCATCCCACATCGCCAGGTCGGTGCCCAGCGAGTTCGACAGAACCAGGACTGGCGCGGCCTCGGGCCCGTCGAGGCGATAGTTCAGGCTGACGCCGTCGTCGGTGACAATGCTCGGCATGGATCCTCCGGAGATGAATCAGGTCCGGCGCGCGGCCAGCACACGGTCGACCAGGGTCGCGGCCACGCCGACATAGCCAAGCGGGTCGAACAGCCGTTCCAGATCGGCCGGCGACAGATGCGCCGTGACGGCCGGTTCGGCGGCAAGCAGCTCACGCAGATGCCGCTTTTCGGCAATGGCGCGATGCGACGCCGCCTCGATCAGGTCGTGGGCGGCAAGCCGGCCGATCTTCGCGCCCAGCGCCATCATCACGGCCTCGGCCATGATCAGGCCGTCGGTTTCGTCGAGATTGGCCCGCATCCGCGCGGCATCCACCTCGAGGCCGGCCATGGTATCCGCCATCTGGGCCGTCGCGCCGGCCGCCAGCCGCAGCAGCTCCGGCAGGGCCTGCCATTCGGCATGCCAGCCGCCCAGGCCGCGCTCATGCTCCTGCACCATGCCGGACAGGACCGTGCCGACCAGATGCGGCGCCCGGACAGCGGCAGCCAGCACGCTCGCTGCCGCGACCGGGTTGCGCTTGTGCGGCATGGTCGACGAACCGCCGCGGCCGGCGCCGGCCGGCTCGAAGGCCTCGCCCACATCGGTCTGCATCAGCAGCGACACATCGCGGGCAATCTTGCCGAGGCTGCCGACCAGCAGGCCAAGCATCGTCGCACATTCGCCGACGCGGTCGCGGGCCGCATGCCAGGGCATGTCGGGCAGGCCGAGCTTGAGATCCCCGGCCAGGGCCGCAGCAACATCCAGCCCGCGATCACCCAGCGCCGCCAGGGTGCCGGCGGCACCACCGAACTGCAGCACCAGCAACCGCGGCTTCAGTTCGTCCAGCCGCTGCCGGTGCCGTTCGACGGCATCCAGCCAGCCGGCCGCCTTGAGACCGAAAGTGACCGGCAGGGCATGCTGCAGCCAGGTGCGGCCGACCACCGGCGTATCGCGGTGGCGCGCGGCCAGTCCGGCCAGGGCCGCAGACAGCCGTCCGAGATCCGCCTCCAGCCCGCCGAGGGCACGGCGCAGCTGCAGGACCAGGCCGGTATCCATGGCATCCTGGCTGGTGGCGCCCCAGTGGACATACCGCGCGGCCTCGGCATCCGCCGCGGCAACCCGTGCGGTCAGCTGCTTGACCAGTGGAATGGCCGGGTTGCCGGCCCGGGCCGTCGCCGCCGCCAGGGCCGGCACCTCGTAGAAGGCGGCGTCGCATTCGGCCACGATCGCCGCGACGGCCGCGGGCGGGATCACGCCCGCTTTTGCCTCGGCACGGGCCAGGGCTGCCTCGAAATCCAGCATGCCCTGCAGCCTTGCGCCGTCCGACAGGGCGGCATCCGCCGCTGTCGTCGAGAAAAGCGGGTCGAACAGGCCGGTCGGGTTGCTTGTCATGGCGCCAGTCAGTCCAGTTACCAAGTCGGTCCAGTTACCAGTTTACCAGCGTCAGCAGGCCGTAGGTCAGCGGCGGGAACGCGACGAGAAAGCCGACGCGGACCACGTCCGAGATCAGGAACGGCACGACGCCCCGGAAAGTCTGCCGCATCGGCACGTCCCGCGCCAGCTTGTTGATGACAAAGACATTCATTCCGACCGGCGGGGTGATCAGGCCGACTTCGACCACGATCAGCACCAGAATGCCGAACCAGATTGCCGTCTGCTCGGCGGTCAGGCCAAAATCGAGGCTCATGACTGCCGGCAGGAAAATCGGCAGGGTGAGGATGATCATGCTGAGCGAATCCATCAGGCAGCCCAGCACCAGATAGACCAGCAGGATCAGGATCAGGATGACCATCGGCGACAGGCCGCTGCTGCCGATGGTGTCGGCCAGGACCTGCGGCACTCCGCTCAGCGCCATGAAGGAGTTGAAGGTCTCGGCACCGATCAGGATCATGAAGATCATGCCGGTGCTGACAGCCGTGTCGCGCAGGCAGTCCAGCAGGGCGCGCAGGCGCATGCCGTTCAGCCCCATCGCGATCAGCAGGCTGCCCAGCGTGCCGAAGGCCGCGGCCTCGGTCGGCGTGAAGATGCCGGTATAGATTCCGCCCAGCACCAGGACGAACAGCAGTAGGATCGGCACCATGTTGCGGATCGCGGCAGCCCGTTCGGACCAGCTCGACCGCGCGCCGGCCGGAGCCGCGGATGGGTTGATCCGGGCATAGACGGCGATGGCAATCATGTAGCCGATGGTGGCGAGGATGCCGGGCAGGAAGGCGGCGAAAAACAGCTTGGCGATATTCTGCTCGGCCAGGATGCAGTAGACGATCAGCGGAATCGACGGCGGGATCAGGATGCCGAGCGTGCCGCCGGCCGCCAGCGCCGCCGTGGCATGGCCGCCGGCATAGCCGTACCGCTTCATTTCCGGCAGCGCCACCTGCCCCATGGTGGCCGCCGTCGCCAGCGACGAGCCGCAGATCGCGCCGAACATGGCACAGGCACCGATCGCGGCCATCGACAGGCCGCCGCGCACATGGCCCAGGAATGCATTGGCGCCGGCGAACAGCGACCGGCTGATTCCGGATCGCGAGGCGATATAGCCCATCAGCAGGAAGAGCGGGATGACCGAGAAGCTCTCCGACGACAGCAGGTAGAACGGGCCGGTCTTCAGCTGGCTCAGCAGCGGCAGCCAGCCGGCCAGAACGATATAGCCGGCCGCGCCGGACAGCAGCATGGCGATGGCGATCGGAACCCGGATCACCATCATCACGATCATGACAAGGATAAAGAGGATACCGATGGAGAAACCGCTCACGATGCGTCTCCCTGCGACGTGACGGGATTTCGGAAATCGCGCCAGGCGGCAATCAGGCTGGCCAGCGTCAGCAGGGCGAAGGACGGCACCACGGCTATGAAGCCGATCCAGGTCGGCAGGCGCAGCACCATGGTTTCGTCTCCGGCCTGCCGCAGGTCGATGCCGCCCAGCGCCAGCCGCCAGGTCAGGACACCAGCCACCAGCGCGACCAGCAGACCGGCAACGATGTCAAGCCAGCGGCGCATTGCCGCCGGGGCATTCTCGGTGAAGACATCGACGATCACGTTGCCCTTGTTGAGCTGGCAATAGGGGAAGAACAGGGCGATGGCGGCCGCCATCAGCAGGCCGACCAGCTCGATATCGCCGGGTACCGGCAGGTTGAAGAAATAGCGCCCCAGCACGCTGACCACCGTAACGATCGCCGCGATCAGCAGAATGACGCCGCCGGCAACCGCCAGCAGCCCGCAGAAGCGGTCGAAAAGCGATGGCGGCCGGGTTCCGGCCGCCATCTCCACGCCGCTCGTATCGAACAGCTTATTTGCCATACTTGTCGATCAGCGCCTGCGCTGCCGCCAGCAGCTTGGCACCGTCCTTGCCCTGCTTGTTCATTTCCTCGACCCAGGCCTGGGTGACCGGCTCGGCCAGCTTGCGCATCTTGGCCACTTCCGCCTCCGGCATGGTCAGCATCTTGTTGCCGCGCTTGGTGGCCGCATCGAGGCCGGGCTTCTCGACATCTTCCCAGGCTGCGCCGATCTTGCCGGTCAGCGCCGCGCCGGAATTGGCATCGACCACCTTCTTCTGATCGGCCGACAGGCCGTCATAGGTCTTCTTGTTCATGCCAAGCAGGAACACCGAGGTATACAGGCCGCGCGCACCCGGAATCTGGGTATGATGGTCGGTCAGTTCGTAGAGGCGCAGGGAGACAGTGACCTCCCACGGCACCACGGCGCCGTCGATCACGCTTTTCGACAATGCCTCCGGGGTCTGCGGAACCGGCATGAAGACCGGCACGGCACCGTATTTGGCCAGCGCATCGCCGACCGGCCGCGACGGCGCCCGCAGACGCAGACCGGACAGGTCCTCCACCTTCTGCACCGCCTTGCCCTTGGTGTGGATCAGGCCGCGGGCATGCACATGGAACAGGATCGGATGGATGTCGGCGAATTCCTCCTTGGCATAGGCCTGATAGAAATCCCAGGCCGCCTTGGTGGTCGCTTCGGCGTTGTTGATCATGAAGGGCAGCTCGAACACCGACATGATCGGAAACCGCCCCGGCGTATAGCTCGGCAGGGTCCACACGACATCGGCAACACCATCACGCACCTGGTCGATCAGCTGCGGCGGCTTGCCGCCCAGCTGCATGGACGGAAAGATGCGCGACTTGATCTGTCCCTTGGACTGCTCCTCGAGCGCCTTGGCCCAGGGTTCGATCAGCACCTTCTGGGCCGGCGCCACGGCCGGCAGGAAATGCTGGATCTTCAGTTCCACGTCCTGTGCCTGCAGCGGCAGGGCAAGGCCTGCGATGCCGGCCGCCGCAAAGGCTGCGAGATACAGATTACGAATGGTCATTTTTGTTCCTCCCGTTGAACGGATATTGCCCCATACTCTTCACTTAACAATCAAAAAACACGGTCTCCTCCGCACCCTGCATGACCAGGTTCCAGCGGTAGCGATTGCTGCCCGGTTCGCGCTGCGCGATCAGGGTCGGCCGGCGGCTCTCATCCCCGATCAGGCCAAGAACCGGATCGGCGGCATTGCCGGCCTCGTCCGAGAAATAAATCCGCGTGTAGAGATGCCGCAGCATGCCGCGCATGAACACGCAGACCACGATATGCGGCGCCTGCAGGCTGTTGCCGGGCCCCGGAACGCTGCCGGGCTTGACCGTGGTGAAGCTGAACTGTCCGTCCCGGTCGGTCGGCACCCGGCCGAAGCCGAGAAACCCGCCATCCAGCGGCTTGTCCTGGGTATCCTCCGGATGGGCGTATCTGCCGGCTGCATTGGCCTGCCAGAATTCCAGCAGGGCATCCGGGATCGGCTGGCCTTCGCCGTCCAGCACCCGGCCAGCAATGACGATCGTCTCGCCCTGCGTGGCATCGGCTGCGATATCGGGAAAGGTCATTCGGGTCAGCCCGAGATGCAGATACGGGCCGACGGTCTGCGATGCGGTGGGGGTCCGGGTCATTCGCAGCCTCTCAATGCCGGTCGAGCGGTGTGGCGTTGCGGCCGCGCAGCACGATGTCCCAGCGATAGCCGAGGGCGAATTCCGGTACCGTGGTCTCCAGGTCGAAGGCGGCGATCATGCTGTCGCGGGCCCGCTGGTCGGTGACGCAGTTGAAAATCGGATCCAGCGGCAGCAGCGGATCACCGGGGAAGTACATCTGCGTCACCAGCCGGGTCATGAAGCTCGGCCCGAACAGCGACAGGTGGATATGCTGCGGGCGCCAGGCGTTGTGGTGGTTGCGCCACGGATAGGCCCCCGGCTTGATGGTCACGAAACGGTAGCGACCCTCGTCATCGGTGACGGTGCGGCCATAGCCGGTGAAATTCGGATCCAGTGGCGCATCATGCTGGTCGATGGGGTGGCGGTAGCGGCCGGTCGAATTGGCCTGCCACAGTTCGATCAGGGTGTTGCGCACCGGCCGGCCATCCTCGTCGACGACCCGGCCGCTGAGGATGATCCGCTCGCCGATCGGCTCGCCGGCATGCTGCTTGGTCAGGTCGTGATCCACGGGGCCCACCCGGTCGTGACCGAACAGCGGCCCCGTCACCTCCGACAGCGTGTGCGGCAGCAGCACCAGCGGCTTGCCCGGCGCCCGCCTGATCGATGACTGGTAGGGCGGATGCAGATAGTTCGGCTGCGTCCCCGCCGCCGGCCGCTTGTATCCGGCAACCTCGGTCATTGCTGTTTCCTCCCGTGACGCAGCGGCAGGTTCCGAATCCGCACTGCCTTTGCGCCTCCCACTTGACTGTTTTGTGCGTAAATCGCACAATAATATGAATAGCGCACATTACAGGGTGGAAACTTTCCAATGTCAACGCATGAACCTGCGTGATTTTTCAACTTCCCTCGCCCGCGGCCTGCGGGTCATCACGGCCTTCGACCGCGACAATGACGAGATGACGCTGAGCGAGGTGGCCCGCCGCTCCGACATGACACGGGCGGCCGCGCGCCGGTATCTGCTGACGCTCTGCGAACTCGGCTACGTGGCGGGAGACGGCAAATACTTCCGGCTGACCCCGCGGGTGCTCGACCTCGGTTTCGCCTTCCTGACATCGATGCATATCTGGGACCGCGCCCAGCCTTTCATGGAGCGCCTGACCGAGCAGGTAAACGAATCCTGCTCGATCTCGGTGCTGGATGGCAGCGATATCGTCTATGTCGCACGTGTGCCGACCAAACGGATCATGTCGGTGGCGCTGGGCATCGGCAGCCGCCTGCCCGCCTACTGCACCTCAATGGGCCGGGTGCTGCTGGCTTCATTGCGGCCGGCGGAGCTGGATGCCTATTTCGAACAGGCAGATTTCGCCGCCCTGACACCCCATACCGAAACCGATCCCGCCGCCCTGCGTGCCATCATCGCCGCCGTGCAGCGCGACGGTTACGCCCTGGTCGACCAGGAACTGGAAATCGGCCTGCGCTCGCTGGCGGTGCCGATCCGCAACAATTCGGGCCGCGTTCTGGCCGCCATGAATATAAGCGGCCATGCCTCGCGGACGACCGCCGACGACCTGCGCCAGCGCGTGCTGTCGCCGCTGCTCTATGCCGCGGAGGGCATTCGCTCGGCCCTGCCGTGACCGGCCGCCGGCAGTTCAGCCCAGCTTGCTGCGAACCTCTTCCGGCACCGGCAGCGCGCGCAGCCGCCCGGGCTTGTCCGGATGGGGCGCGGCCCAGACCCGGCGTTCGTAGCCGTCCACACTGAGCACCCCGGCATTGTAGATCTTGTGGCTGACGACAAAAAAGCGGTCGCTCCACTCGCTGACACCGCTATGGACTTCCAGCACGTCGCCGAATTTCGACGGTGCCAGGAATTTGGCATTGGCCTCGGCTATCGGCGTGCCGACCACGCCATGCGCATCGTAGATGTCCGGGATGGCGAGGCCGGCGCTGACGAAGAGATGCCGTGTCGCCGCATCGAACCATTCGAAATATCTCGGATAGAAGACGATCCGCGCCGGATCGGCATCGCCCCATTCGACAGAAACCTTATAGATGTTTGTTTTCATATCAGTTTGCCTTCAAACTATTCCTGCAGTTTTACTGGACGCCGCCGAAGACCGTCAAGCTGACCGCGTCACGCCGGCCGTTTGATTTACAGATACAACCATTTGCTTCCACGATTTTCTGAGATTCCCCAGATTGATTGCGAAGCCCTTGGTTTTCCACTACATGTCAAAGCCTGTGATTGTCCACAGCCTGCCCGATTCCCGGCTGCAGGCAACCAGGAACGACAGCCGGCATGGCCCGACAGAGCGTAAAAGCGAAACAGGCGGCAGCCGCCGCCGACAGCCCGGAAGCCGGGACCGATCCCGGCACCGTGCAGCTGGGCTATCTGGACGGCCTGCTCGGCTACCGGCTGCGGCGCGCACAGCTTGCCGTCTTCCAGGACTTCATCCAGGCGATGCGGGATTATGACCTGCGTCCGGCACAATTCTCGGTGCTGGCCATCATCAAGGCCAATCCGGGCCTGAAACAGTCGCGGGTCAGCGAGGCCCTGGGCATCAACCGGGCCAATTTCGTCGCGCTGCTGGACGAGCTGGAATCCCGCAAGCTGGCCCGCCGCGCCCCGGCGCCCGGCGACCGGCGCTCCAACGCCCTGTTCCTGACCGCGAAAGGCGAGACCTTTCTCGACGATGCCTTCCGCCATCTGCAGGCCCGGCACGAACGCCGTCTGGATGAAGCCCTGGGCAGCAGCGAGAAACAGCACCTGCTGGCCCTGCTCGGCCGCCTTGCCGACCTGACCTGACCCGGCAGCCTGCCCCGCCTTCAGGGGATCACTCCGCGCGGGCCGCCGGATTCTCGACCAGCAGGGCGATGCCCTGGCCACCGCCGATGCAGGCCGAGGCAACACCGTAGCGCAGGCCGGATTTCTGCAGCTCGCGCGCCACCGTCACCGCCAGCCGAATCCCGGTGGCACCCAGCGGATGGCCGATGGCAATGGCACCGCCGTTGACATTCAGCTTCTCGCGCGGGATCGACAGCGCCCGCATGCAGGCCATCACCTGGGCACCGAAGGCCTCGTTGATCTCGAACCGGTCGACATCCTCGATCCGGATGCCCGCCCTGGCACAGACCGACTGGATCGCCGGCACCGGACCGATGCCCATCACCTCGGGGCGCACACCAACACTGGCACCGGCCACGATCCGGGCCAGCGGCGTCTTGCCCCTGGCACGCACGTAGTCGCCGCCCGCAACAATGGCTGCCGCTGCCCCGTCGACCACACCGGAGGAATTGCCGCCGGTCTGCACGCCGCCGAAGGCCGGCCGGATCTTGGCCAGGACCTCCACCGGCGACGGGCGCACATGGGTATCCTCGGTCACTTCCGGCGTCTTGCGGCTCAGCCTGATGCCGCGGGTGTTGTAGCCGGCAAACTCGAAGCTCTCGCTGGCAACCGGCGTGATCTCGCCCTTGAAATATCCCGCCTCGCGGGCCTTCACGGCGCGGTCGAAGCTTTCCGCCGCATAGGCATCCACTTCCTCGCGGCTGATCTGGTATTCGCGGGCCAGGTTTTCGGCGGTATCACCCATCATGATGCCGGGCGCGGTATCGATCAGCGCCTCCCAGAGGAAGTCCTTGAACTCCACCTGGCCCATGCGGAAGCCGTTGCGATGGGTATAGGCCGCCACCGGATTGCGGCTCATCGATTCAGCGCCGACCACCAGGCCGACATCGGTCTGCCCCAGCCTGACCGCCGAGGCTGCCTGGATGATCGCCTCGATGCCGGTGCCGCAGACGCGCTGCACCAGATGCGCCGGCACCTCGATGGGGATGCCCGCATATAGGCCGACATGGCGCGGCAGCATATAGGCATCATAGGAAGCCTGCGCCATGTTGCCGGCGACCACGGTTCCGACATCCTCGGCCGGCGTGCCGCTTTTCTTCAGCACTTCACGGGCGACCTTGATGCCGAGATCGATCGGCGAAACTTCGGCAAACGCTCCCATGTAATCGGCAAAAGGCGTGCGGACGCCGTCGACGAGCCAGATATCGTCGAAATCGACACTGAGGCCGGCAGGTTTACGCGACATGGACAATCCTCGTGTTGGCGGAAAGGACGCGGCCGGATGGCCGCGCTGCATAAAGATCCTCGACCATGGCCTTGCGGTGGCCGAGCACGGCACGCTGGTTGATCGAACCCTTGTCGGTCACCTCGCCGACATCCAGCGAAGGCAGTTCGTCGACCAGGATCAGCCGTCCGATCCGGTTGGCACTGCCGGTGGCCTGGCGGGCGAAGTCCGCCAGCATGACCTCGAACTGCGCCCGCACCCGCGGGTCGCCGACAATGGCGGCAACATGGCTGCCGGGCGGCAGGTCCGGGCAGAGTCCGCGACAATTCTCGACATCGATGAAAACCAGCGCGCCCAGCTCGTCGCGATCATGCCCGGCAATCACCACATCGCGCACATAGGGGGCGAAATGGGCAATGAAGCGGCCGCGCAGCGGGCCGACGCTGACCCAGGTGCCGCTGGTCAGCTTGAAGTCCTCGGAAATGCGGCCATCGAACAGCAACCCGCGCCCCGGCTGTGCCGGATCGATGAAGGCTGCCGCATCGCCCATCATGTAATAGCCTTCGTCGTCGAAGGCTCCGGCGCTGACCTCCGGCATCCGCCAGTAACCCGGCGTGACGTTGGGACCGCGCACGCGCACTTCCAGCTTTTCGCCGTTGGGCACCAGTTTCAGTTCCTGGCCCGGCACCGGCAGGCCGATCACGCCCGAGCGGTCGACCGGCCAGTTGGCGCAGAGTGCGAAGGGCGCCGTCTCGGTGGCGCCGAGGCCGCTGATGATCGGAATCCGCTCGCCGATCGTATCGACCGCGATTTCCTCCAGGGCCGACCAGACATGCTGCGGCAGGGCGGCACCGGCATAGAAGATCATCTTCAGGCGGCTGAAAAAGGTTTCCCGCAGGGCCCGCTCTGCCCGCAGATAGGGCAGCAGCATCTCGAAGCCTTTGGGCACGTTGAAATATACCGTCGGCGCGACCTCCCGCAGATTCCGTACAGTCCGCTCGATCAGGGCCGGCACCGGCTTGCCGTCGTCGATATAGAGCGAGCCGCCATTGTAGAGCGTGATGCCGACATTGTGGTTGCCGCCAAAGGTGTGATTCCATGGCAGCCAGTCGATGAAGACCGGCGGTTCCTCGCCGAAAACCGGCAGCGACTGCAGGATCATCTGCTGGTTGCTGCACAGCATGCGCTGGGTGTTGATCACGCCTTTCGGCATGCCGGTCGAACCCGAGGTGAACAGGAATTTGGCGATGCTGTCCGGCCCGACCCGGCCATGGGCGGCCTCGACCGCAGCCGTCGGCATGGTGGCGCGCAGATCGCCGAACAGGGTGGCCGGCCGGTCTGCCGGCGGATTGGCGCCGACGACCAGTTCGGCATCCGCCGGCATGGCCGCGGCCAGCGCCCGGGCGAATTTCGCACCATCCGCTGCGAAGACCAGCCCCGGCCGCAGCATGTCGAGTACATGCCGCAGCTTGCCGAAATCGCTGGATACCAGGGCGTAAGCCGGCGAAATCGCCGCCGACGGCACACCGACATGCTGGGCCGCCAGGGCCAGCAGCGCGTGATCGGCATCGTTGTCGGACAGGATGGCCACCGGCCGGTCCACGGAAAGCCGCCGGTCGAGCAGCGCCTGGCCGACAGCCCGCACGCCATGCAGGGCGTCGCGGTAGGAAACCTTCTGCCAGCCGCCTGCGGCATCGCGCTGGGCGATGAAGGTGCGGTCCGGCGCCGCCGACGCCCAGTGCACCAGCCGCTCCGTCAGGCGGTCAGGATAGGACCCGAGCGGTTCCGGCGACCGCATCAGGATGCTGCCATCGGCGCGGCGCGTCAGTTCGGTATCGGCGCGGCCGAAACGGACCTGACGGAATGGGTGGGTCATGCGTCTTCCTCCCGTATGTCCCGCGCCGGTAACGGGCTGCCGGCTTCCGGACGGCAGCCCCGCGGGATGGCTCCGCCGCCCTTGCGGTCGGAGCCGGCAATCCTGGTGCCGGCTATTTGCCGACCTTGGCGGCACGCTTTTCGAGAAAATCGCGGATGCGGGTTTTCGCCTCGATATCCGCCTGGGCGATGGAGGAGATCATCGCCTCCATCATGTAGCCGGATTCGGGGCTGGTTTCCGCAATGCGCGGCAGCGCGTGCATCACCGCGAAATTGGTCATCGGGGCATTGCCGGCAATCTTCGCGGCCAGTTCCATGGCCTTCGTCATGCCCTCGCCGGCACCGACCAGATACTGCGACAGGCCGATGGCATGGCCCTCGGCGGCATCATAGACCCGGCCGGTCAGCATCATGTCCATCATGCGTGCCACGCCGATCAGGCGCGGAATCCGCACCGAGCCCCCGCCACCGACGAAAATGCCGCGCTGCCCCTCGGGCAGGGCATAGAAGCTGGAGGGTTCGGCAATGCGGATATGGGTGGCCGCGGCCAGTTCGAGGCCGCCGCCGATCACCGCGCCATGCAGCACCGAGATGACGGGAACGCGGCCGAACTGGATATGCCGGAAAGCCTCATGCCACATCATGGAATGACCGACGCCCTCGGTGGCCGACTGTTCCTGCAGCGAGGAAAGGTCAAGGCCGGCGGAAAAATGCTCGCCCTGACCATCGATCACCACCACCTTCACCCCCGCCGGCGGCGCGGCAAAGAACCGGTGCAGGCCCATCACGGTTGCATTGTCGAGGGCATTGCGTTTCTCCGCCCGCATCAGGCGCAGCACCGCGATTTCGCCCTGCAGTTCGACCCCCAGGCTGGCTGGCAGGTCGAATGCGGGCGCGTCGTTTCGGTCGATCGGATTCAGCTGCATCTTGGTTTTGCTTCCGGTGATAATTGTTATGGAATATAACATTCATGCCGCTCTTGGCAAGCGCCAAAAGGCGAGCCGCCAGGCGGCGGGCGGACTCCTGGAATAAGCTGGTTTTCCGGTCTTTTCAGGCTGTTCGCCAATCCCCGGCAATCGCGATCTGCATGCTGCCGATCCCATCGATCCAGGCCTCCATGCGGTCGCCGGGATTGACCTGCGACACCCCTTCCGGCGTGCCGGTCATGATCACATCGCCAGGCTGCAGGGTGTAGAAGCGCGACGCATATTCGATCAGCCTCTGCACATCGAAAATCAGGTAGCTGGTATTCGACTTCTGGCGGGTCTCGCCATTGACCGCGATGCTGAGGTCCAGCCGGTTCGGATCGGCAATCTCGTCGCGGGTGACGATCCACGGCCCCAGCACGGCGAATGTGTCCACGGATTTGCGGAAACCGGGGAATTCCGGCCCCCGGATCGTCATGTCCAGGCCGATGCTGTAGCCCAGAACGTGATCCAGCGCCTGTTCGCGCGGGATGAACCGGCCCTCCCTGCCGATGATCACCGCCAGTTCGACCTCATGGTCGTTGCGGCGGTCGGGAAAGCTGAGCTGCACCTCCTGTGCCGGCCCGATCAGGGCGGAATTCGCCTTGATGAACAGGCCGTACTGGTCGAGCGACGTGAAGGTCTTGCCGTGGTTGATCGCCGTATCGGCATTGGCCTCGTCGATATGGGCGCGGTAGTTGATCGGCGCCCCGATGATCTTGCCCGGATTGGCCACCGGGCTGTCCAGCCGCACCGCGGCCAGCGGCAGTGTGCTGCCGCCGGCTTTCGCCTGCGCCGCGATCTGCGGCAGCAGGGCCGGAATCTGCCGCACGATCCAGTCGCCGGGTGGCAGCGGCCAGGCCGGCTTCAGGTCGAACAGGGCGGTGACATCGTGGACCACATCGCCCGCGACGACACCGATACGGTTGCTGTTGAAGCGGCAGATACGCATGACGGTTTCCATCCCGGCGCCGGATGCCGGGTCGGCATCGGTCATATCGTTTGTTTATATAACAATCGCCGGATAGTACAAGCCGCCGCCCGCGACACGTCAATCCTCTCCGGCCGGGATCAGATCGCTGTGCGACGGCGGCAGGTCGCCCAGCGGCCCCATCGCCGCCCGGTCGCGGGCGAATAACGGCTTGGACTGGACATACAGCGCCAGCAGCCGGGCCAGCGCCACCAGCGAATCCGCATGGCTGCGCTCGTAACCATGGGAGGCATCCAGCGCGAAGCAAACCAGCGCCGTGCGGATGTCGTTGCCGGCCTCGAGTGCCGAAGCCGCATCGCTGCGGTAATAGCGGAAAACGTCGCGGCTGTGCTCGATGCCGTGCTTGCCGCAGATCTCCAGCAGCCGCCGGGTCAGGTGGCGGTCGAACGGGCCGCTGGAATCCTGCATGGCAATGGTCACGCCGAATTCGCTGGTATACTGCCCGGGTGCGATGGTGCCGTTGTCGATGGAAACCAGCTCGGCCACATCGCCGTGCAGTACGGTCGAGGCGCCAACCCCGACCTCTTCGGCGATGGTGAAGATCAGGTGGCAATCCATCGGCAGCCGCGCATCGGATTTGCAGATTGCCCGCGCGGCCGCCAGCATCGCCGCCACGCCGGCCTTGTCGTCGAGATGACGTGCCACCAGGAAGCCGTTGTCGAGGAATTCCGGCATCGGATCGATCGAGATCGTATCGCCGACATGGATGCCCAGCGCACGGATATCGGCCTCGCTGTCCACCTTCTCATCCAGGCGCAGCTCCAGATTATGCCAGCCGATCGGCTGGGTATCGATCTCCTCGTTGAAGGTATGGCCCGAGGCCTTGCGCGGCAGGATGCTGCCGCGATAGTGCGTGCCGTCATCGGTGTGCACCAGGCAGCGGGCACCCTCGGCAAAGCGCGCCGACCAGGTGCCGATCGGCACCACCTGCGGCCGGCCATTCTCCCAGAATCCCTTCACCATGGCGCCGAGCGTATCGAGATGGCCGACAATGGCGCGGTCCGGCGAGGATCGCGATCCCTTGAAATCGGCACGGATCGCACCGCGCCGGGTCAGCTCGTACGGGACCCCCATATCGTCCAGTTCGCCGCAGACGAAAGCCACCACCGCATCGGTCATGCCGCTGGGGCTGGGAATCGCCAGCAGGGTACGCAGGGTCTGCAGCAGGTAGTCGCGGTCGATCGTCAGGTCTTTCATGGTCTCAGCGCCCTCCGCGCGCCGGGCGCTTTGTCGCCCTGGTTTCCGGGAACAGGAAGTCGATGAATTTTTCGGCCGTCGGCTGCGGTTCGTGATTGGCCAGCCCCGGCCGCTCGTTCGCCTCGATGATGCGGTAATGCGGCTGGTCCGGCGACCGGACGATGAAATCGAAACCGACCAGAGGCATGTGCAGGACCTCTGCAGCCCGCACCGCCGCCGCGGCCAGCTCCGGATGCAGCACGGGCGTAACGTCGTGGATCGTGCCGCCGGTATGCAGGTTGGCGGTCTTGCGCACGGCGAGAGCTTCGCCCTGGGGCAGGATGTCGGTGAAGCCGAAGCCGGCCGCCCGCACGCAGCGCTCGGTTTCCTCGTCCAGCGGAATCCGGCTTTCGCCGCCGGTGGCCGCCGCCCGGCGGCGGCTCTGTTTCTCGATCAGTTCGATCACCGTATGCACGCCATCGCCGACAATCGTCGCCGGCCGCCGGATGGCTGCGGCGACAACCTCGCCATCGATGACGATGATGCGCAGATCCTCGCCGGAAACGAATTCCTCGGCGATCACCTGATCGGCGATCCGGCGGGCTGCCTCGTAGGCGACCAGCACCTCGCTGCGGCGACGCAGGTCGACGAAGACACCGCGCCCCTGTTCTCCGCGCGCCGGCTTGACCACGACGCGCCGGTGCTTTTCCAGGAATGTCACCGCATCTTCCGGTGCCGCCAGCGTTGTCTGGTCCGGCACGGAAAGACCGGCACGGTCCAGCAGCCGGCGGGTCAGCGCCTTGTCGTCGCAGCGGCTCATGGCGACAGCGGTGGTGAGGTCGCTGAGGCTTTCCCGGCAATGCACGCTGCGTGCGCCATGGGTCAGGGTGAAAATGCCGGCAGCGGCATCCTCGACCTCGACCGCGATGCCGCGCCGCCGCGCCTCATCGACGATGATGCGGGCGTAGACATTCAGACCGCCATCGGGCGATGGCCCGATATAGAGCTTCTGGTTGATCGAATTGCGCGTCTTGATGCAGTAGACCGGAATCTGCACGAAACCCAGCTGCCGGTAGAGGGCGATGGCCTGCTCGTTGTCATGCATCACCGAGAGATCCATGAAGCTGCGCCCGGCTGCCTGCATATGGCGGGCCAGACCCAGGGTCAGCGCGCGCCCGATGCCGGGCTGCGCCGCCTGCGGGTCGACAGAAAGCGCCCACAGGCTGCTGCCATTGTCGGGGTCGCGGAAGGCGGTGACATGGTCCACCCCCATCACGACGCCGACCAGCTGCTGCGGCTCGCCGCCGGTTTCCGCCACCAGGATGTCCACCGCCGGATGCCGGTCCGCACAATACCCGTCGCGCAGCGGCACCATGCCACGGGATACATACAGCCGGTTGATCTCGCTTTCATCGGCCGGTGTCGCCGGCCGCACGGTCACGGCTGCATCGCCCTCGTCCGGCAGGGCCGCACTGAGGTCAAGCCTGAAGGCATGGGAAGGATCGAGGAACAGGGCCTGCGGCGCAATCGACAGGACCACATGCGGCTCGCGCACATAGAAAGCGATATCCCGCTCGCCGATGGTTTCCTCGACCAGACGGTCGGCCACCTGTTCCGGGCCGTCGCAGGTCTGGCCGAACAGCAGCCGGCCCCAGCCGCAATCCACTGTGGCGGCGCGGCGGCGCACGGCCCGGGGCGGGGCACCCCATTGCTGCAGTGACAGGCCTCCGGCCTCCGCGGCGGGCAGGCTGGCTTCCGGCGGGCTGCGGCCATAATCGGCAGCGATAGCAGTCATGGCGTTACTCCCGGTGCGTTATATGTTGTGGTTCTGCAGCCACATTTCGAGCAGGGCGACCTGCCACAGCTTGGAACCGCGCAGTGGCGTGATATGCGTCTTCGGGTCCTGCAGCAGCATGTCGACATAATCGCGCCGGAACAGACCGCGCTCGCGCGCCGCCCTGCCGTTCAGCGTATCGCGCACCATGTCGAGATACGGACCTTCCAGATATTTCAGGGCCGGCACCGGGAAATACCCCTTCGGCCGGTCGATCACGGCATTGGGCAGAACCTCGCGTGCCACGGCTTTCAGCACGCCCTTGCCGCCATCCGACAGCTTGTGCTCCGGCGGAATGCGCGCCGCAAGTTCAACCAGCTCATGGTCGAGGAACGGCACCCGGGCCTCGAGGCCCCAGGCCATGGTCATGTTGTCGACGCGCTTGACCGGATCGTCGGCCAGCATCACCTGGGTATCGAGGCGGAGCGCCTTGTCGACGGCCCGGTCGGCACCCGGCAGGCCGAAATGGCCGGCCACGAAAGCGGTGCTGAAATCCTCGGTGAGATAATCGCCGCCGATGGCCTCGGCATATTCCGCATGGCGGCGGTCGAAAAAGACCTGCGCGTAATCGGCAACCGGATCATTCGAATCCAGCAGCGGCGGATACCAGTGATAGCCGCCGAAGATCTCGTCGGCCCCCTGCCCGCTCTGCACCACCTTCACATGCTCGGATACTTCCTGGGACAGCAGGTAGAAGCCGACATTGTCATACGACACCATCGGCTCGGACATGGCATCGATCACCTTGGGCATGGCATCCAGCAGACGCCGCGACTTGACGAAGATCTTGTAATGCTCGGTGCCGAAATGCTTGGCGACCAGGTCGGAATAGACGAATTCGTCGCCCTTCTCGCCATTCGCCTCCTCGAAGCCGATCGAGAAGGTCTTCAGCCCCTTCTGGCCGGCTTCGGCCAGAAGGGCGACGATCAGGCTGGAATCGACGCCTCCCGAAAGCAGGACGCCCACCGGCACATCCGCCACCATCCGGCGCTCGACCGCGGTATCCAACGCGGCGCGCACCTGTGCCTGCCACTGGCTGGCCGGCATCTCGATATCGGCGGCACTGCGCTCGAAGCTGAGCGTCCAGTAGACGTGGTCGGTGCGCCGGCCATCCGGACCGAAGACGGCGATCGATGCCGGCTGCAGCTTCTTCACGCCATTGACCATGGTAAAGGGTGCCGGCACGACGGCGTGAAAGCTCATGTAATGGTGAATGGCGACAGGATCGAGCGAAGTGTCGAGATCGCCGCCGGCCAGCAATGCCGGCAGGGACGAGGCGAACCGCAGGCGGCCGGCCTGTTCGGCAAGATAGAGCGGCTTGATGCCGAGCCGGTCGCGGCACAGGGCCAGCCGGCCGCTTTCCCGCTCATAAACGGCGAAGGCGAACATGCCGTGGAATTTCTTCGGCGCATCCAGGCCCCAGGCATGCCAGGCCTTCAGCACGACTTCGGTGTCGCCGTCGGAAAAGAAGCGATAACCCTTGCCCTGCAGTTCCTGCCGCAATTCGCGGTAATTGTAGATGCAGCCGTTGAAGGCCAGCGTCAGCCCCAGTTCCGCATCCACCATCGGCTGCTGGGCACGCTCGGTCAGGTCGATGATCTTGAGCCGGCGATGGCCGAAGGCCATGCGGCTCTGCGCCTGGATGCCGGCTGCATCGGGGCCGCGCGGGGCCATGCGCTCGGTCATCCGCGCCACCGCCGCGACATCGGCCAGACCGTTGTCGAAGCGGACCTCTCCGCTGAAGCCGCACATCGTGAAATCCTCCGTGTTTGTTGCACTGCCGGCCACCGCCCGATGGCAGCGCCGATGCGCACGGAAACGAAAGGGGTCGCGGGATGCCTGCAGGCCGCAGCCTGACGGGATCCGGTATGGCCCGTTTCGTTTCCGTGCCCCATAATAATTACACATCTTATATTTAGATGTCAAATGATTTGACCTGTAATATTAACGCGGCTAGACTGTGACAAAGCCCTCGGACATGGTTCTCCCGCCGATGCGGGGGTATCCGGTCGATTCGGACAGAGAAATGAACAGCCAAGATGACAAACTCCTCGGCTCACTCCGGCGGATTATCCGGGCGGTCGATCTGCACTCGAAGCGCCTGGAGCGCGAAACCGGCCTGACCACACCGCAGGTGCTGGTGCTGATGGCCATCCGCGAGCTGGGCGAGGTCACCACGGCGCGGATCGCCGCCCGGGTCAGCCTCAGCCAGGCCACGGTCACGACCATTGTGGACCGGCTGGTGGCCCGTGGCCTGATCGAGCGCTACCGCAACACCACCGACCGCCGCATCGTGCATTCACGACTGACCGCGACCGGCGAAGCCGCGCTGGCCAAGGCGCCGCCGTTGCTGGACACGATTTTCGTGACCGCCTTCCGCAGCCTGCCGGCCAGCGAGCGGGACGGCCTCGTGGCCGCACTGGAGCGCGTTGCCATGCTGATGGGGCCGGCGGCCAGTGCCGAGCCCGCACCGCTGATCGACCTCGGCGAGATCGCGCCGGCCCTGCCGGCGCAGCAGGACGTCGCCTAGAGCGGCGCCTTCAGGGCGGCAGCCGCGGCCTGCTCGACCATTCCGCGCAGCCAGATATGGGCCGGATCCTGCTGCATCCGGCGGTGCCAGGCCATGTACATCGGCAGGGTTGCGAAATCGCGGTCCGCCGCCGCCAGTGGCAGGGGCGCTGCAGCAAAGCCCCGCATCAGCTGGCCCTGCAGCAGGCTGGGCAGGCAGGCCAGCATGCGGCTGCCGCGCAGGAAGGCCGGCACGCCGGCAAAGCTGGGCACCGAGACCGCCACCTGGCGGTCGTAACCCGCGGCACCGAGCTGCTTGTCGAACTGCAGCCGCTCGTTGTCGCTGTAGACCACCGTGACATGCCGGGCAGCCAGGAATTCTGCGGCATCGGCCGGCGCCCCGCGCTCGGCCGCGTCGTAATAACAGACATAGCGGTCGACCAGCAGGCGCTTCTGCAGCACGTCCGTGCCGGCCGGCGGCAGCGGCGAGATCAGCAGGTCGCAATGACTGTCGCGTAGCAGATCGGCGGTCGGCACCTGGGACGGGATCGCGCGCAGGCTGATGCTGCGGGTCCGCGCCTCCAGCAGACGGAACAGGGTCGGCAACAGCAGGTCGCGCTGGAAATCATTGGCCGCGATGGTCAGCGCCAGGTCGGCCTGCGACGGATCGAAATCGGCGCCGCTGGCAAAGGCCTGCATGCCATCCAGCAGCAGCCGCGCCTGTTCCGCCAGCGCCCGGGCATGGGCGGTGGCGATGATGCCGCGGCCGGACTTGACGAAAAGCGGATCGCGCAGGATGCGCCGCAGCTTCTGCAGGCTGTGGCTGACCGCCGACTGGGTCTGGCCGAGCCGGGCGGCCGCGGCAGTCACCGACCCCTCCTCCAGCACCGCCAGAAACAGCCGCAGGGCATGGCCGTCGAGTTCCAAATGATCGATATTACTCATAGGTTGTATGATAACTGATCCATTTACTTATTGAATGGAAAAGCCGACCCTCCGCCGACGGCACCGCCCGGATACGGGCCCACCCCTGCCGCAATTCAGGAGGAAACCATGGATATCAAAGGGGAATTCTTCCAGCGGGATCGCAGCCTGCATCCGCCCGCCCATACCCCGACCTACAAGACCAGCGTCGCCCGCTCGCCGCGCCTGCCCCTGCTGTCCCTGCAGAATTCCCTGTCCGAGGTGACCGGCCCGGTCTTCGGCCATAACGAGATCGGCCTGCTGGATAACGACCTGATCCGCAACTACGCCAAGGATGGCGATCCGATCGGCGAGCGCATCATCGTGCATGGCCGGGTGCTGGACGAAACCGGCCGGCCAGTGCCGCGCACCCTGGTCGAGTTCTGGCAGGCCAATGCCGGCGGCCGCTACCGCCACAAGAAGGATACCTATCTGGCACCGATCGATCCGAATTTCGGCGGCTGCGGCCGCACACTGACCGACGACGACGGCTACTACTTCTACCGCACCATCAAGCCTGGGCCCTATCCATGGCGCAATTTCGTCAATTCCTGGCGGCCGGCACATATCCATTACTCGGTCTTCGGATCCGGCTTCGCCCAGCGGCTGATCACACAGATGTATTTCGAGGGCGATCCGCTGATCGCCTCCTGCCCGATGCTGCAGAACGTGCCGGACAAGGATGCGCTCGAACGACTGATCGCGCCGCTGGACATGAATGCGTCGATTCCGCTGGACTCGCTGGCCTACCGCTTCGATATCGTGCTGCGCGGCCGGCGCTCCACCATGTTCGAGAACAAACTGGACGGGAACTGAACCATGCCGCAGCCGATGAACTACCTGCGCGAAACCGCTTCGCAGACTGCCGGCCCCTATGTGCATATCGGCCTGGCGCCGCACCAGGCCGGCTTCGACATCTTCCAGCAGAATTTCAGCAACCAGCTGGCCGGACCGCTGACCCGGGGCGAGCGCATCGCCATCGAGGGCCGGGTGATCGACGGCACCGGCACCCCGCTGAACGATGCGCTGCTGGAAATCTGGCAGGCCAATGCCGCCGGCCGCTACAGCCACCCGGCCGACAGCCAGGACAAGCCGCTCGATGCGGATTTCCGCGGCTGGGGCCGCACCGGTGCCGATTTCGATACCGGCATCTACCGGTTCGACACCATCAAGCCCGGTCCGGTGCCCGGCCGCCATGGCCGCATGATGGCGCCGCATGTCAATTTCTGGATCGTCGCGCGCGGCATCAATATCGGCCTCAGCACGCGGATGTATTTCGCCGACGAGGAAGCCGCCAATGCCGCCGATCCGGTGCTGAACCTGATCGAGCAGAAACAGCGCCGCAAGACGCTGATCGCCGCACGCGGCAGCCACGACGGCAAGACGGTCTACACCTTCGATATCGTCCTGCAGGGCGAGAACGAAACGGTGTTCCTCGATATCTGAAGTCTGCGCGCCGCAGCAAGGCTGCAGATGGCGGGGCGGCAATGCCCCGCCATTGCTTTTCGGTTACCAGACGCCGAACAGGATGCCGCGCGCCCTGGCATTGCCGGTGCGCCGCTCGACATCCTCGTTCGACATGGTGGTGCGGATGCGGCGCTGCTGCAGCCAGTCCAGCAGCCGCGCCGCCATCTCGGCCCGGATGCCGGCATGGGCCGGGCTCTCGCCGAGATCCTCGAATTCGTCCGGATCAGCATCGAGATCGAACAGCTGCGACCGGAAGCCTTCATAGGCGATGTATTTCCAGCGGTCGGTACGCACCATCCAGCCGCGGGCGCGGTCCGGTGGCAGCTTCAGGATCTGCCGTGCCTCGCGGAAGGCATAGTCGAATTCGCTGAAAGCCGCATCGCGCCAGTCCGGCAGGGAGGCACCGGCCAGCAGCGGCAGCAGCGACACCCCTTCCAGCCGGTGCGACTGCGCCGCACCGCCGGCCGCCTCGAGAAAGGTCGGCACCAGGTCGATCGCCTCGACGAAACGGTGGTCGACCTGGCCCCGCGTGGCATCCATGGCGGCATCCGGGTGATACACGATCATCGGAATCCGCACGCTCTCCTCGTGGAACAGCTCCTTCTCGCCCAGCCAGTGATCGCCCAGATAATCGCCGTGGTCACTGGTCAGCACGATCAGCGTGTCGTCCATGCGGCCCTGCTGTTCGAGGAAGGCGAACAGCCGCCCGAGATGGTCGTCCAGCTGCTTCACCAGCCCCATATAGGCCGGGATCACCGTGTCGCGCACCTCGTCGCGACTGAAATTGACCGATTCCTCATGCTGCATGAAAGCCGCCACCACCGGATGGGGCGCCTCGCGCTCGCGCGGATGTTTCCTCGCCGGCAGGATCTGGTTCGGTCCGTACATCGCGTGATACGGCGCCGGTGCGATATAGGGCCAGTGCGGCTTGATATAGCTGAGATGCAGGCACCAGGGCGTCTCGCCGCTGTCGCGGATGAAATCGATCGCCCGGTCGGTCATGTATGGGGTTTCGGAATCGGCCTCGCGCACGCGGGCCGGCAGGCGCGCATGGCGCAGATACCAGCCGCTGAGGATTTCCCCGTCGGGGCCTTCCGCCGCATTGGCAAAGTCATGCCAGGGATTGTCGGAGACATAGCCCTTGCTGCGCAGGTAACGGTTATAGGCCAGGTCGGGATCGGTACTCTGGTCCGGATGCAGGCCGTCGTCGCGTTCATACGGCTCGAAACCGCATTGCCCGACCAGGACACCGAGGGATGATTGCGGATCGAGCCCCAGCCGGCGCATGCCCTCGTCGTCGCCCTTCATATGAGTCTTGCCGACCAGCGCCACCCGGTAGCCCAGCGGCCGCAGATAATCGCCCAGCGTCAGCTCGGTCGCCCGCAGCGGCACGTTGTTGTAGGTGGCGCCGTGGCTGGTCATGTAGCGGCCGGTATAGAAAGACATCCGCGACGGACCGCAGACCGGTGCCTGGCAATAGGCACGGTCGAACAGGACCCCGCGTTTCGCCAGCCCGTCGATATGCGGCGTCTGCAGGGTCGGGTGGCCGGCGCAGGAGAGATAATCCGCCCGCAGCTGGTCGGCCATGATGAACAGGATGTTGCGAACCTTGCCCATGGGGTGTCCGTCTCGGGGAAGCTGACCTGAGGGAATGAACGGCCGGGTGGCCCGGAAGGTGCCACCCGGCCGCGACTTTACTGCGGCATCAGGCCTGCGGGAATCGTCATTCCGACTTCCTTGTAGTAGCGAGCCGCACCGGGATGCAGCGGCATGTTCGACATCTCGCGAAAGACATTCTCGATCCTGACGGCCCGCAGCCACGGCGTCTTGTCGCGCTGCTTCGCCGCGCCTTCCCAGAAGGCCTTGGTCATCTTGTAGATCACCTCGTCCGGCATATCCTTGCGGGTGCCGATGCCGACAATCGATCCGATCGTCGTCACATCCTCCTTGTTCACCTGGTTTTCGCCGTAAATAGCCGCCGGAATCTGATCGAGCACCCCGCCGGGCCGCGAGCTGAAAGCCTTGAATTCGTCGGACGCCATCTGCTTCTCGGTCAGGCCCAGCAGGCGGATCTTGCTGGTCAGAGCGAATTGCTGGATCACCGGGCTCGGCGGCAGGGTCGGATTCATATAGACGTCAATATGCTTGTCCTGGAAAGACTGCGCGGCCGCTTCCCAGCCAAGGTTGATCTGTTCGAAATCCTTGCCCGGCTCGTAGCCGGTGGTCAGCTTCATCAGCTGCGCCATGGTGTTGGTTGCGCCACCGCCGGGCGGCCCGAGGAACACGCGCTTGCCCTTTATCTGCTCAAGGTTGGTGATGCCGGAATCGGCATAGACAACGATGTGATAATAGCCGAGCGGGAAATTGAAGACGCTGCGCAGGTTTTTCGATAGTTCCGGTGCGTCGGTGATCTTGGCATACATCGCCGTGCCTTCGATCATGAAGCCCTGCACAGTCGGCGACGACATGAAGAAATCCATCTTCCCGCGGGCGGTTTCCAGGGCATGGGCGGTGGCGGCACCGGTGGCATTCACCTGCACTTCCATGTCCGGATGGGCCTGGTTGACGATGTTGGCGAAGGTCGACATCACCAGATAAGGCGAACTGCCGGGCCCGAGGGTCGACAGCTTGTAGTAATCCTTGGCCCCGGCCGGCCCGGCGGACAGGCCGGCAAGCACTGCCGTGGATATGGCCGCCATGACAATGCGGCGCGATACGGATGTGGTCATTGTTTCCTCCCTCTTTCTTTCCTGCAAACCAGTCACGCCTGCCGCCAGCCGAGGCGGGCGGCGAGTGCTGCCAGACCCGGCGGCGAGCCGGCCAGGCCCCGCCGCCAGTCGACCGCCAGCATCGCCAGGGCGGCGACGAAGGCAGCGGTTTCGATGATCTCTCCCGGCATCAGCATGAGGATGCCGGTGGCCGTACGCACCAGGCGGGACGGCCAGTCGAGGCGGGCCCGGTCCTGGCCGCCAAGCCCGCTGGCCAGCACCCAGATCGCCAGGGCCAGACGCAGGCAGGCCCAGAGGAATTCCGGCCAGGCAAAATCCACCATCAGCGTCAGCGACGGGTTGTAGACAAAGACAAAGGGAATGATGAAGCCGATCACCGCCACCTTCACGGATTCCACCGCCGTCGCCATCGGGCTGGCGCCGCAGATCGGCGCCGCAGCGAAGGCGGCCAGAGCCACCGGCGGCGTGATCGATGACAGCACGCCGAAATAGACCACGAACAGATGTGCCACCAGGGTCGGCACGCCGAGGCCCTCGATGGCCGGGCCCATTGCCAGCACGATGATCAGGTAGGCCGGCACCGTCGGCATGCCCATGCCGAGCACCAGGCAGCCGGCCATGGTCAGCAACAGGGCAAGGAACAGGGAATCGCTCGACAATGCGAGGATCACATTGGCAAAGCGGATGCCGAGCCCGGTCATGTTCATCACGCCGATGATCATGCCGACCGCACCCACCGCGATCAGGATGGTGGCACCGGCCCGCCCGGCCTGGGCCAGTGCCGCCAGCAGCCGCTGCGGTCTGCGGCGCAGGTCCGGATTGAGCAGCAGCCCCAGCGCTACCGCCGACAGCGCGGCCCAGAAGCCCGCTGCGGCCGGCGACCGGCCGGCAATCAGCAGCACAACGATCACCAGCAGCGGCAGCACGAAGGTCAGCGACATCACCCAGTCCTGCCGGGTCATCGACTGCCGCTCGGCATCCGGGATCGGCTGGATGCCAAGGCGGGCGGCACTGACCGCCACCGAGGCAAACAGGCTTGCATAATAGAACAGCGCCGGCACCAGCGCGGCGACGCAGATGGTGAGATAGGGAATGCCGGTCACATCGGCCATGATGAAGGCCACCGCCCCCATCACCGGCGGCGTGAACTGGCCGCCCGACGAGGCCGCCGATTCAACGGCACCGGCAAATTTCGCCGGAAAGCCACGCTGCTTGATCATCGGCATGGTGAAGACGCCGGTACCGACCACATTGCCGGCAACGCTGCCGGACATGGTGCCGAACAGGGCGCTGGCAACGATCGCGGCGTGGGCCGGCCCGCCGCGCAGCCGGGCCGTCACGCTGAAAGCGAGCTTCAGCAGCACCGGGCCGGCCCCGATTCCCTCCAGCAGCACGCCGAACACCACGAAGATCAGGATCAGGCTGGTGACCACGGCAACCGGGCCGCCGAAAACCCCGTCGAAACTGTACCAGACCGTGCGCAGGGTTTCGTAATAGGGGAACCCGGCATGCCGGAATATCCAGGGCAGATGATGGCCATAGAGCGCGTAGACCAGCGCCAGTGCGCAGACGATCACCAGCGGCCAGCCGAAAATCCGTCGCGTCAGTTCCAGCAGCAGCAGCATTGCGAAGCCGCCGAGCCACAGGTCGCTGACGGTGAAATC
Organism: Ferrovibrio sp.; assembly: GCF_964218355.1. Taxonomy (GTDB): domain Bacteria; phylum Pseudomonadota; class Alphaproteobacteria; order Ferrovibrionales; family Ferrovibrionaceae; genus Ferrovibrio. The sequence continues at coordinate 62,414 of NZ_CAXPMC010000008.1, forward strand.
GTAGAGACCGATTTCCAGCGCGGCACCGATCTCGAAATACCGCCAGAAGGCGGCCATGCCGAGCAGCAGCAGCAGGATATCGGCAGCGCGGCCGATCCGGCCCGGTAGCGGAAAGGCCAGCAGGCCAAGCGCCATGGCCACCGCCAGCGTCCCGACCCGCGACACCGTCTCGTCGAAGACGCCGACCCCGGCGGTGTAAAACGCCACCAGGCTGATGCCGATGCCAAGCAGCACCACCGCCGCCTGGTCCGGTCCGGCCAGAATCGCAGTCACGGCCGCGCGCAGCTGGCGCATCCGCCGCCTCCCCTTGCTGTTTCCCTCCGTGGCAGCCTGCCGGCTGTCCTGATTGGCAGTAACCGTTATCCGTCCGGTCGCCGGCAGCAAAGTCCGATTGACCGGCGTTTCACCTGGTGTAACCTTGGCCCATGACCGCCATAACCCTGCCGCAGGTCAAATCCATCCGCGCACTCGCCCGCGGCCTCGATGTGCTGAAGGCCCTGCAGGACCGTCCCGCCACCAGCCTGCAGGACCTGCATGGCGACACCGGGCTGTCGAAACCGACCCTGCTGCGCATCCTGAAGACACTGGAAGAGGCCGGCATGGTGCATCGCGCCATCGGCGATGGCCGCTACCGCGTCAGCGCCCGGGTGCGGTTCCTCGGCCGCGATCTCGGCGTCCACGATGCCATTGCCGAACTGGCCGCGCCGGTGCTCGACCGGCTGTGCCGCCATGTGCTGTGGCCATCCGACATCGCCGTCTACAAGGACGGGGCCATGGAGATCCTCGAAACCAGCCGGCAGCAGACGCCGTTCCTGGTCAATCGCGCCCGCATGGGCTACCGCGTGCACATGCTGATGAGCGCCATGGGCCGCGCCTATCTCGCCTTCTGCACGGAGGATGAGCGCACCGCGATCCTCGGCCGTCTGCAGCGGTCGGACGATCCTTATGACCGCAAGGCCCGCAACCGGCCGGCCGTGCAGACGATGCTCGGCGAGGACCGGGCCCGCGGCTATGCGACGCGCGAGCCGGGTTACGGATACTGGGGGACCGACCGCAGCCAGGCCGCGGCGATCGCCGTGCCGGTGCGGCGCGGCAATCGCGTGTTCGCCAGCATCAACCTGTGCTGGGTGGCCGGCGCCGTGCCGACCGACGAGATGGTTCGTCTGCATCTGGCCGACCTGCAGCAGGCTGCAGACGAAATCGCCCGTGGCGTCGCCGACGAAGACGCCGCCTGACCAGGAGCCCTGCATGCATCTTCTTGTTTCCGGTGGAACCGGACTGATCGGCAGCCTCGCGCTGCGCCACGCCATCGGGCATGGCGGCATCGACCGGATCACGGCGCTGGGCCGCCGGCCGGCCTCGCTCGACAGCCCGCAACTGAGCCAGATCGCCTGCGATTTCGCCAGTCTCGATGCGGTGGCCGACCAGATTCAGCCGGCTGACGCGGCCATCTGCGCGCTGGGCACGACCATGCGGCAGGCCGGCTCGCGGCAGGCCTTCCATGCCGTCGACCACGACGCCGTGATCGCCTTTGCAAGGCTGGTAAAAACGAAGGGTGTCCGGCGGTTCGCGATTGTCTCCTCGGTCGGTGCGTCCAGCCGGTCCGGCAGCTTTTATCTCGCCACCAAGGGCCGTGCGGAAGACCGGCTCGGGACCATCGGTTTCGAACGGCTGGTTATCCTGCAGCCAAGCTTCCTGCTGGGCGACCGCAGCGAGAAGCGGTTTGGCGAGGGCTACGCCACTGCCCTTGCGCAACTGCTCAGCCCGCTGCTGGCAGGACCGCTGCGCCGTTACCGCCCGATCGAAGCCGATCTCGTCGCACGGGCCCTGCTGCGCGCCGTCACCGATGACGGGGCCGCCGCCGGCCGCTTCGACTATGACGGCATCCGCAGGCTGGCGGCATAGGCCAGCAGGGCCTCGTCCTGGCCGGCACCCGCCAGCACGGACAGCCCGAGCGGGCAGCCGTCCAGTTCGGCCAGCGGCAGGCTGAGCGCCGGCAGGCCCGCATGACCCGCCACCGACGTCAGGGCCAGCGCCGCCGCATAAAAGTCGCGCGCAGCGGCATCGCGCAGGAAACGACGCGGTGCAATGCCGGGCGTGGTCGGCAGCAGCAGCAACGTGCCGGGCGGCAGCATGTCGCGGATACGGCCGGCAGCCGTCTGCCGCCAGTGACGCCAGCGCAACACGTCATCCGTTGTCACACTGAGGGCATCGGCAAAGCGCGGCGCAATGGTCTCGCCGAAGACCGGCCGCCGCTGCCGGATCCAGTCGCCCAGCGCCGTCGCGATCTCCGCGCCCTGCAGCACGCGATAGGCCTCGCGGAAATCGGCCGCCGCTCCCCCGTAGATATCGGCATCTTCCGCCGCGCCGAGCCCTTCGGCAGCTCCGCGCAGAACGAGGGCGGCGGCAGGATCTACCAGCGCGAAGGCGTCCCGCGCCAGCAGAAGGCGGCGGGGCGCGGCAGCCGTGCCGGCATCCTCCAGCAGGCAGCGGCCTGCCTTTTCCAGCAGCGCGCCGTCACGCGCGAACAGGCCGACCGTGTCGTAACTCGGTGCGAAGGGGATGACGCCATCGAGCGGCACCCGGCCATGGCTCGGGCGGAAGCCGAAGATGCCGCAGAAGCCGGCCGGCACACGCACCGAACCGCCGGTATCGGTGCCGAGCGCCAGGTCGGCCAGGCCGGCAGCAACCGCCACCGCCGATCCGCTCGATGAACCGCCCGGGAGGCGGCCGGGGGCGCGCGGATTGACCGGCGTGCCGGTATGGACATTCTCGCCTTCCAGGCTGAAGGCCAGTTCGTCGGTCACCGTCTTGCCCGCCAGCGCCGCGCCGGCTTCCAGCAGGCGCTGCACAGCCGGCGCCGAATCCGCGGCCGGATGCTGCCCGCTGCGCCAGTCGGGATTGCCGCCGCCGGTGATCTCGCCGGCCACGTCGATCAGATCCTTTACCGCGAAGGCCAGGCCATCGAGCGGCCCGGATGCCAGCGGGGCAAGCCGGCAGCGATGGCCGGGAACGAAGGCACCGAAATCATCCGGCGCCGCGGCCATGGCGGTCACGTCAGGGCTTGGACGATGGTGTCGGTCGGCGCCGTCCAGCCGACAATCCCGCCCTGCGCCCGGATCATTGCCAGCGTCGCCGCCTTGAATTCCGGGAAGTAGCTCTCGGTCGCATCCTCGGCAAGGATACATTCATAGCCGCGGTCATTGGCCTCGCGCATCGTGGTCTGCACGCAGACCTCGGTGGTCACGCCGGCAAAAACCAGGTGGCCGATCCCCTGCCGAAGCAGCAGGTCGCCGAGCGGCGTGGCGTAGAAGGCACCCTTGCCCGGTTTCACGATCACCGTTTCCCCCGGCAGGGCCGCCAGTTCCGGCACGAAATCGTTGCCCGGCTCGCCATCCACCAGGATGCGCCCCATCGGACCGGCATCGCCGATGGCCAGCGCCCCGCCGCCGCGTGCGCGTTTGGCCGGCGGACAATCCGAAAGATCCGGTTTGTGCCCCTCCCGGGTATGGATCACCGGCAGGCCGGCGGCGCGGAAACCGTCGATCAGCCGGCGTACCGTCGGCACGATGGCGGCCAGCGGTCGCACATCGTTGCCCAGTACCGAACCGAAGCCGCCTTCCTCGATGAAGTCGCGCTGCATGTCGATCACGACCAGGGCGAGCCGGCCGGCCGGAAAGCTGTAGTCGTAAGGCTGGGCGGCAATCACGGGCATGGCAGCACCTCACTTGCCGCGCTGGAATGGCAGGGTCAGCGCCGTCGGCGGCTCCAGCCGGCCGACGATGCCGGCCACCGCCAGCAGAGCCAGCAGATAGGGCAGCATCAGCAGGAAGGCCGTGGGCACGTTGATGCCCATGGCCGGCAACTGGAACTGCAGGGCGGTGGCCGCCCCGAACAGCAGGCAGGCGCCGATGGTGCGGCCGATATTCCAGCCGCCGAAGATCACTGCCGCCAGAGCGAGATATCCGGCGCCGTTGGTCATGTTCTCGGTGAAGGTGTTGATATCGGCCACCGACAGGAAAGAACCTGCCAGCCCCGCCATGGCGCCGGTGATCAGCACCGCCTGCCAGCGCGTGCGGGCAACCGCGATACCGGCCTTGTCGGCCGCACGCGGCTCATCGCCCACCGCCCGCACCGCCAGCCCGAAGGATGTGTATTTCAGCATCGCCCAGAGGCCGGCCACGATCGCCAGCCCGACATAGACGAAGACCGACTGCTGCAGGAAGGCCGTGCCGATGAAAGGCAGGTCGCTGATGCCCGGAATGTCGAGCTTCGCCAGCCCCGGAATCTCCTCGCGCGACAGGCCTCCGAAGATGATCCGGTACAGCAGCGTGGTGGCGCCGAGCGCGAGGATGTTGAAGCCGATCCCCACCACCAGCTGGTTGGCACGCAGGTTGACGCTGAGCAGGGCCTGCAGGGCTGCAACAGCCACCGCCGCCAGCACCGCGCAGAGAATGCCGAGCACCGGCTGGCCGGTTCCCCAGGAACCGAGCGCGCCGAAGAAGGCTGCGGTCAGCATCATGCCTTCGAGGCTGAGATTGAGCACGCCGGAGCGTTCCGAAACCAGCTCGCCGCTGGCCGCGAGGATCAGCGGCATCGACAGGCGCAGGGTGGAGGCAATGAAGATCGCCAGTGTCTCTTCCATCAGCGTGCCCCCTTTTCCAGCTTCTCGACCAGGATCACCGAACCGGCCACGGCGATGACGATCAGGCCCTGGATCACCAGGGTCAGCGCCGCCGGCACGCCGGCCATGATTTCCATGGAAATGCCGCCCGAACGCAGAAAGCCGAAGAACAGCGCACCGGCCAGCACGCCGGTAGCCGAGCCCCGCGACAGCAGGCCGACCACGAGGCCATCAAAGCCATAGCCCGAAGAGAAGCCGGTCTTCAGATAATACTGTTCGCCCTGCAGCATGATGGTGCCGGCGAGACCGCCGAAAGCACCGGCCATCGCCAGCGCACCGACCAGCAGAATACCGCCCGGCATGCCGGCGCGGCGCGCCGCCAGTTCGTTGAGGCCGATGGCGCGCAGCCGCAGCCCGAAGGTCGAGCGCTGCAGCACGATGGCGGTAGCCACCGCCAGCAGAATGCAGATCACCAGGCCGATATGCAGCGGCGATTCCGCATCGCCGGTCAGGCCGGGCAGCCGGGTCGGCACCGGAATCTGCAGCGATTCCGGCAGCGTCGCCGAGGAGGTCTGCGGCTGGCGCAGCAGCGCCGTCGACTGCACCGACCAGTAGACCATCAGCAAGGCAACAAAGCCCAGCAGCAGGGTGCTGATCACCTCGTTGGTGCCGAATCGCACCTTGAGGATGCCGGCAATGGCGCCCCAGACAGCACCGGCAACAGTGCCGGCCAGCATCGGCAGCAGCATCGCCAGGCCGAGCGGCAGGCCGTCGACATGGCCATAGAGCGCGACCGCGGTGGCGGCGATGCCGCCCACCGCGATCTGCCCCTCCCCCCCGACATTGGTGAGATTGGCGCGGAACGCGAAGATGAAACCGAGCCCGACCAGCGACAGCGCCACCGCCCGGTTCACCGAAGCGCCGAAGGCGAAGGCCGAGCCGAAGGCGCCATCCAGGAATGCCTCGATGGCATCGGGCACCGAGCGCCCGCTGATCGCGATCAGCAGCAGGCTGACCAGCAGCGAAGCGGCCACCGCCGCCAGCGGAATGGCAATCCGCGCAAGTCGCCGCCAGTCCGGCAGGGAGGCCGCCAGCGCCGTCACAGGCCATGCCCCGACATCAGGGCGCCGATGGCGGCGCGTTCGCCGGGCTCAGCCGGCCGTTCTCCGACCAGCCGGCCGCGATACAGCACGACGATGCGGTCGGCCACCGCGATCAGTTCATCCAGTTCGCTGGAGATCAGCAGCACGCCGACACCGCGCCGGGCGGCCGCCCGGATCTGCCGGTAGACCGCCTCGACGGCATTGATGTCGAGGCCGCGGGTCGGCTGCGCCGCCACCAGGGCGACCAGCGGATCGAGCGTGAGTTCGCGGGCCAGCACGGCCTTCTGCTGGTTGCCGCCGGACAGGCCTGAGAAGGCGACATCGGCACCAGCGGCGCGCACGTCGAATTCCTGCATCAGGCCGCGTGCCGCCTGGTTCAGCGCATTGCGGCGCAGCAGGCCGAAGCGGGTGAAACGGTCCAGCTTGTTGAGATACATGTTCTCGGCCACCGACATCGCCGTGACGCAGGCGACAGCGTGGCGATCCTCCGGCACGATGCCTCCGCCCGCCGCCGTCACCGCCGCCGGGCCGGCCTCGGTCAGCTCGGTTTCGCCGATGAAAAACCGGCCGGCCGCCGGCCGCTGCAGGCCGGCCAGCACCATGCCGAGCTCGCTCTGGCCGTTGCCTTCGACACCGGCGAGCCCGACGATCTCGCCGGCGCGAATCTCCAGGGTGAAATTGTCGAGCCGGACGGCATCATGGCGATCCTTCACGGTGATGCCGTCGCAGACCAGGGCGCGCGGGCGCGGAGCATCGCCGGCAGAAACCGGCGGCGCAGATGCCGCGCCGGATTCGGACAGCGCCACATCCAGCGACTTCACCTCGCGGCCGACCATGGCGCGGACCAGCGCACCCATATCGGCGGTCGCCATTTCCGCCTTCGCCACCACGCGGCCGCCGCGCAGCACGGCGACACGATCGGCCACTTTCGCGATCTCGGCCAGCTTGTGGGTGACAAGGATCACCGCGCGACCGCTGTCGGCGACGCGGCGGCAGATATCGAGCAGCGAACCGATCTCGTCGGGCGGCAGCACGGCAGTCGGCTCGTCGAGCACCAGCAGCCGCGGCTCGCGCATCAGGCATTTGACGATCTCGGCGCGCTGGCGCTCGCCGACCGACAGCTCGCCGACCACCGCCTCGGGGTCGAGGCTGAAGCCGAAACTTTCGGCGATGCTGCGGATCTTTGCCGCAAAAGCCCGGTGCTGCAGCAGGCCGCGGCTCTGGCCCAGCATCAGGTTCTCGACCACGGTCATGCGTGGCACCAGACTGAAATGCTGGTGCACCATGGCAATGCCGCTGTCGAGCGCCTCGGCCGGGCCGGCCGGCACCCATTCACGGCCGGCGAAGCGCATCAGCCCGTCATCGGGCCGGTATACGCCGAAGATCAGGTTGCACAGGGTCGACTTGCCGGCACCGTTCTCGCCCAGCAGGCATTGCACCTCGCCGACCCGGAAATCGAGCGAGACATCCTGCAGGGCCTGCAGGCTGCCGAAGCGCTTGCCGAGATTCTCCAGCGCCAGCAGCGGCCGCGTCTGCGACGCGACCGCCTCCGCCGGCAGCTGGCTGGCAACCTGGTGCACGGGGCGCCCGGATCAGGCGTCGAGCACCTTGATCTTGCCCGACAGCAGGTCCTTCTTGATCTCCTCCAGCTTGGCCTTCATCGCCGGCGTGGCGCCGGTGCAGATCACCATGTCGGAGGATTTCGGCCCCATGGCGAGGCCGAAGGGCTTGAATTCCGGCTTCCAGCTGCCGGCTGCCGCCTGCTCGATGGCATATTCGACCTGGAAACCGACGCCGGTGATGGAATAGGCGATATAGAGCGGGTCGGTGCCGCAGCGATCGGTGTAGCTGCCGATGATGTGGGTGCCCTTCTCGCGTGCCGCCTGCTCCATGCCGCGCAGACCGAGATTGAGGATGTGGTAGTGGATATCGGCGCCCTGGGCGATGGCGGCCAGCGTGGCTTCCTTCGACTTGGCGACGTCGTCGAAATCGCCGGTGTAGTTCTCGAAATACTTGATGCCCGGGTTGATGTAGCGGGCGCCGTTGCCGAATTCCTTGCCGGTATTGACGATGGCCGGGATTTCCAGGCCGCCGACGTAAGACACCGCGCCGGTCTTCGACAGCATCGCGGCGGCCGCGCCGGCGACGAAGCCGATCTCGGCCTGGCGCACGTCATAGCCCGACACGTTGGCCGGCTTCGCCGCATCGGCATTGCCGCCGACGATGGCGAATTTCACCTTCGGGAAACGCGGCGCCACCTTGAAGACCGAGGCCTGGGTCTGGCCGCCGACGCCGATCACCAGCTCGTGCTTGCCGGCCAGCGCGACCAGCACCTGCTCCATGTCGCCGAACTTGACATTCTCGATGTATTTGACGGCGATCTTGCTGCCGAGCTTCTTCTCGGCGGCCTTCAGGCCGTCATAGCCGGATTCCATCCAGCCCTTGTCGGATTTCGAACCCGGGATCAGCACGCCGACCGTCAGCGGACCGGCCGCCCGCGCCGGCGCGGCCTGGCCGCCCAGCATCACAAGGCCGGCGGCGCCGGCCGTACCCATCAGAAATCCACGGCGATCGATCTGCATCATTGTCCTGCTCCCCGTCTGGCGGATCGTTTATGTCCGCGGAAGGAACAGCAATCGCCGTGCCAGCCTGTCATGCCCGGCCAACCCTCTGGAATCCCTCCGGCATCCGGGCAACGGCCGGGCCGGTGGAGGAATTCTCCCTGCACAGATTGCATACAACTGGTCTTGGCTGCCTGTTTTATGGGCTGCCGGGCAGTCCGCAACCGGCGGAACCAAGGGCTTAGCCATGGCAGGAAACTTGCTACATGCGGGCAGCAACCCGCGATGAGGACGCCATGAGCAAAACCGGGAAAAAGACCGCCAAAGCCGCACTGACGCCGCTGGGTTCACCGCAGGCCGGTTTCGCCTGGGGGGCCAGCGCCGGCCATATCGACATGGCCACGCCGCCGGCGAAGCCGAAACCGCTGACCATCGCCGCGGCACCGCAGACGGTGACCATCGACCTGAAACGCAGCGCCCTCATCGTCATCGACATGCAGAACGACTTCTGCACCAAGGGCGGCTGGGTCGACCATATCGGCGGCGACTACCGGCCCGACCGCAAGCCGATCAGGCCGCTGCAGAAGCTGCTGCCGGCTCTGCGCAAGGCCGGCATGCCGGTGATCTGGGTGAACTGGGGCAACCGGCCCGACCTTGCCAACATGCCGCCGAACCAGATCCATCTCTACAAGCCATCCGGCAAAGGCACGGGCCTCGGCGATCCGCTGCCGGGCAGCGGCGCGCCGGTTCTGCAGAAGGACAGCTGGGCCGCCGCCGTGGTCGACGAGCTGGAACAGAAGCCGCAGGACATCAAGGTGGACAAATACCGCATCAGCGGATTCTGGGACACGCCGCTTGACAGCATCCTGCGCAATCTCGGCATCCGCACCGTGCTGTTCACCGGCGTGAATACCGACCAGTGCGTTCTGCACAGCCTGACCGATGCCAATTTCCTCGGCTATGGCTGCGTGCTGGTGGAAGACTGCTGCGCCACCAGCTCGCCGGATTTCTGCACCGAGGCGACGGTCTGGAACGTCAAGAAATGCTTCGGCTTCGTCACGGACTCCGGAAAGATCCTCAAGGCGCTGAAAGCCTGACGCCTATTCGGCTGCCGCCACCGCGCCGGGGAAGACCTGGTCGACGAAACGCGGATAGGTCTCGGCCAGCTCGGCGGCAATCTGCGTGCGCAGCAGCTGCAGGGTCGCGGCATCCGGTGCTTCGGTCTGCGGCACGCTGGCCGGGCAGTCGAAATCGAAACCGGTATGGTCGCGCACTTCCTCGACGCTGTGCCCCGGATGCACACTGGCCAGCCGGAAACGCAGCGTCGCGCGGTCGAAGGTGAACCAGCACAGGCTGGTCAGCAGACCGAGTGGTCCGCCGGGGCGATGCGTGCCGTCGTTGCGCGGCCCGGCGGCCGATACGAAATCCACCTGCGGCACCAGCACGCGGCGCGAATGCTCCTCGCGGAACAGGATCACGCGCGGCACCAGATAATAGAGATAGCCGGAACCGAACGAACCCGGCCAGCGCACATTGGTCTGCGGATACTCGCCGCCGGCACCGACCAGGTTGATATTGGCGTGGCCGTCGATCTGGCCGCCGCCCAGGAAGAAGGCCTCCAGGCGCCCCTGCCCGGCCAGGTCGAACAGCTCGACGCCGCCATCGCAGAGAAAGTCGTTGCGGATGCTGCCCAGCACGTTGACGCGCATCCGTCCGCCGGACTGTGCCCGCGCCAGCAGCGCACCGGCACCCGGGATCGGCGAGGAGGCACCGGTCGCCACCAGGCGGCAGCCCTGCAGCAGCCGGGCGATCACGGCAATCAGCAGTTCCTGCCGGCTGAATTCCATCGTGCCGCCCATGACCTACTCCGCCGCCTGCCGGCTGTCCTGCACATGCTCGGTGAGATAGCGGGCGAAACCATCCTCGCTGCGCGCCGCCTCGCAGTAGAGCCGGATATGCGCCTCGTCATAATCGTAGATGTCCCACAGTTTCAACGGCCAGGCGCCGCGCGGCGCCTCGGCAATGCCGCCGATATAGGCGGCGGTCAGCGTGCCGGCCGCCGTTTCTTCCGAAGCCAGCAGGTCGACATCGCGGATTTCCTCGACGGTGACCAGCGATTCCCGGCTGGCATGGGCCATCGCCACCAGTTCGCGGCGGCGGCCGATGAAGACATTGCCGTTGCGGTCGGCATAGGGCGCATGAAACACCGCGAAATCCGGCCGGATCGCCGGCAGCAGCACGATCGGGTCGCCGCCATCGGCAAAGGGATTGTCGATCACCTTCCAGTCGGGCCGGTTCTTCAGCAGGTCAGAGCCGAGCAGGCCGCGCAGCGGCATGAAGGGCAGGCCCTTGCCCGCGGCCTGGATCGCCGCATGCACGGCCGGGCAGGTTGCATCCAGCATGCGGAAATCGCCGCGTTTCAGTGCCGCTGCGAAACGATACGCCGTGCCGTATTCCCCGAGCGTGACGGCGGAGGTCTCCAGCGTGCCGACGCAGCCGGCGCCGATCAGCATCTCCGCCTGCAGTCCCGAGACCGGCACGCAGACCAGATGCAGCCCGTGCGGGCGGCGGCGGATCAGGGCCCGCGTCAGTTCCATCGCCACGCCGGAATAATCCGGCGGCACGGCGACCTTGGCCCCATCATGAATCTGTGCTGCCAGCGCGGCGACGGACTGGACGAGGCCCGAGGCCTGCAGTGTCTTGATCGACATGGGCGCAATCCTCCCGGGATGGCTGTTGCCGGCATCATCGCCCGGAAGCGGCCGTCAGGCAACGGAGGATCGGTGGTGCCCCAGGCCGGACTTGAACCAGCACGCCCTTGCGGGCAACGGATTTTGAGTCCGTCGCGTCTACCAATTTCACCACTGGGGCAGTGAAAGCGGCCGGATATTAGCCAAGCCGGCCGGCCGCGCAACCCCCCCGCCCCGCCGCCGGCGGTTTCCGCCGCCTGCGACCGCCCGGCGCATGGACAAGGCCGCGGCCCTCCGGCATACACGCGGGGCCCTGTTCCGGAGGATGCCGTCCCGTGCTGCGCCCGCTTTACGACTGGACCATGCGCCAGGCCGCCCGCCCGAAGGCCGGCCGCGCGCTGGCGGTAATCTCCTTCCTGGAAAGCTCGGTCTTCCCGATCCCACCCGACGTGATGCTGATCCCGATGTGCCTGGCCAATCGCGCCCGCGCCTTCCAGTATGCCCTCGTCTGCTCCATTGCTTCCGTGCTGGGCGGCGCTTTCGGCTACGCCATCGGCTATTTCTTCATCGAGACCATCGGCCAGGCGATCATCGACTTCTACGGCTATGCCGAGAAATGGAATGCCTTCGAGGCCGCCTACGACAAGTATGGCGCCTGGGTGGTGCTGCTGATGGGCTTCTCGCCCCTGCCCTACAAGGTGGCAACCATCGCCAGCGGCGCCACGCATTTCGCCTTCGCGGTCTTCATCGTCTCGTCGGTGGTGTCGCGCAGCGCGCGCTTTTTCCTGGTCGCCGGCCTGCTGTGGAAATTCGGCCCGCCGATCCGCGATTTCATCGAGCGCCGCCTGGTGATCCTGATGTGGATCTTTGTGATCGGGCTCATAGGCGGCTTCGTCGTCATCAAGTATCTGGTCTAGGCCATGACTGCACTGCCGACCGCCCTGCTGAATCCGCACCGCTCAGGTCTCGTCGTCGCGCTGGCCAGCGCCATCACGCTGGGGCTGGTCTTCGTTTCGCAATACGGCTTCGGCCTCGCACCCTGCGAGCTGTGCCTGTGGCAGCGCTGGCCCCATGCCGCGGCCATCCTGCTGGGCCTCGCCGCCCTGCTGCTGCCCCGTTTCAGGGTTGCGCTGCTGGCGCTGGCGGCGCTGAGCCTTGCCGTCGGCGGCGGCATCGGGGTGTTCCATGTCGGCGTCGAACAGAAATGGTGGCAGGGGCTCGCCAGCTGCTCCGGCGCCCCGACGCCCGACAGTATCGACGCGCTGCGGGCCCAGCTGCTGGCAGCACCGGTCGTCCGCTGCGACGAGGTGGCCTTCCGGTTCCTCGGCCTGTCGATGGCCGGCTGGAACGTGCTATGGTCGGCCCTGCTCGCCCTCTTCGCCGGCCTTGCCGCGAAGCGCGCCGTCACGGAGTAGCCTGCAACTCATGAACCAGCCGATGCAGAAACGCCGTCTTGCCGGAGACCCGAACCCGCGCCAGCTGCTGGAACGGATTCTGCGCGTCGACCATGCCGGCGAATACGGTGCCAAGCGCATCTATGACGGCCAGCTGGCGGTGCTGGGCCGCCGCGGTACCTCCTCGGCGCCAGCCATCCGCCAGATGGCTGCGCAGGAGCAGAAGCATCTCGATGCCTTCGACCGGCTGCTGCCCGAGCGCCGGGTGCGGCCGACCCTGCTGTCGCCCTTGTGGCATGTCGGTGGCTTCGCGCTCGGCGCTGCCACCGCGCTGATGGGCGAGAAGGCGGCGATGGCCTGCACGGAGGCGGTCGAGGATGTGATCGACCGGCATTATGCCGCGCAGATCGAGACTCTGGGCGAAGCCGAACCCGAACTGCGCGGGCTGATCGAGGAATTCCGCCAGGAAGAGATCGAGCATCGCGACACCGCCCGCGCGCAGGGTGCCGAAGAGGCGCCGGCCTATCCCCTGCTCAGCCGCGGCATCCGCGCCATCACCCGCGGCGCCATCTGGCTGTCGGAACGGGTCTGACCGACATCAGAGCAGCCGCCGCACCGCGCGGCGGCGCCAGACCAGCATGAAATACAGCCCCTGCAGCAGCGGCGTCGCCACGAAACAGGCGGCATAGCCGATCCAGACTGCCGGCAGGCCAAGCTGCGGTTCCAGCAGCCAGGCCAGGGGAATCTCGATTCCGAGGATGGCAAACATCGACAGGCCGGCCGGCCACAGCACGGTGCCGGTGCCGCGCATGATGCCGCTGAGCAGGCTGGCCGCACCCATCAGCACCAGACTCCACAACATCAGGCGCATCAGTCCGGCAGCCATGGCAGCCACCGCCACGTCATCGAGGAACAGGCCCAGCACCGGCCGCGCGAACAGATGAACCAGCAGCACGATCGCGCCGGTCGAGGCGAGGTTGAGCCACAGGCCGGCGCGCAGGATCGCGCCGATCCGCTCGGGCCGGCCGGCACCCACGGCCTGCGCCGTCAGGATCGACGCGGTGATGCTCAGCGACATGATCGGGAACTGCACCCAGCTCATCACCAGGTTGATCGCGCCATAGCTGGCGGTGCCATCCGGACCATGGCGGTTGACCAGCCCGATCAGCGCGATTTCGGCCACCGCCATCGCCATCATCTGCAGCGCCGTGGGCACGCCCATGCGCAGGATCAGCGCGGCCAGCCGCCGCTCGAAGCGGAAAGCGGCCAGGCCGCGCAGCGACGGCGCCAGCGGGTGCCCCCGATGGCGCCAGTACAGGGCCAGCCACAGCAGTCCGGCCAGTGCGGCAACCAGTGTTGACAGCGCCGAACCGACGACGCCGAGCCGTGGCAGGCCGGCCCAGCCGAGGATCAGCGCCGGCGTCAGGAACAGCGAGCACACTGTCATGATGGCGAGCGCCGCCAGCGGCGTGACGGCATCGCCGGTGCCCCGGCTGATCGAGGTGACCAGCCACAGCACGAAGATTGCCGGCATCACCATCAGCATCGCCTGTGCATAGGCTGTAGCGGTCGCCTGCACTTCCGCCGGCGTGCCGAGCCATCGCATCAGATCGGCAGCCACCAGCGCGCCGCCGCAGCCGAGCACAAGTCCGGCCGCCAGCATCATCGCCAGCGCCGTGCCGGCGATGGCCCGCACACGGTCGCGGCCGCCGGCGCCCCAGGCCTGTCCGACCAGAACGGTGGCACCGCTGCTGAGCCCGATGGCGACCGACAGCAGCAGGAACATCACCGGGAAGAAGGCGGAAACGGCCGCGATCGCATCCACGCCGAGCAGCTGGCCGATATAGGCGCGGTCAATGGCGCCCGACGCCGATTGCAGCATGTTGGTCAGGATCATCGGCAGCAGCAGGGCAAGATAGGCCTGCCACACCGGACGGGGCGGTTTCGGAAGGGGCTGGATCATGGCGCCGTCAGTAGCTGCGGAAGGCCAGCGTCGTTACGAAATTTGCCACGTCGTGAGGCCAGCCCTCGATGCTCCGGGCAAAGCCGGTGCGGTCGTCGGCAAACAGCGCACGGATGGCTTCCTCATAGCCGGGCTGGTCGCCGGCCAGCGCGGTCATCGCCCGATAGGCGGCTTCCTGCGCGGCCCGGCGCGTTTGTTTGCCGCCGTCGCTGCGCATGGCCTGCTCGACCAGTTTGCGCAACGCCACCGAGGCACCGCCGGACTGCGCCGCCAGCCAGTCCCAGTGCCTGGGCAGCAGGGTGACCTCGCGCGGCACGACGCCGAGCTTCGGCCGGCCGCGGCCGCGCGGCGCAGGCTCTGCCGGCGGCGCCAGCCGGGCGAGGATGTCGGCATCGCTGCCGCGCAGGTCGAGATCGATCACCCGGCCGGTCGCATCCTCGAAGACCAGCGCATCGCCGCCGGCCGCCTTCACGGCCAGCGCGACATCGGCCAGAGGGCCGGCCGCCAGCAGGCGGTCGCCGGCAAAGGCGGTGCAGGGAAGGGTTCGGTGGTCGCTCATGGGCAGCTTTTACCCGGATAATATTCTGCTTGTCAATATTACCCGGATAATATTATGAAGGCGCCGGCAAAGGAGACCCGTCATGCAGCAGCAGGACCGCCGGGCGGCGGTGGCCGCCTACAAGAAACGCAAACCGGCAGCCGGCATCTACGTCGTGCGCTGCGCCGCCGGTGGCGTCTGGGTCGGCCAGAGCCAGAGCCTGGACACGGTGCAGAACCGGATCTGGTTCGCGCTGCGGATGGGCAGCAGTCCCTGCCGCAGCCTGCAGGCCGCCTGGCAGACCCATGGCGCGGACAGCTTCCGGTTCGAGATCCTGGAACGGCTGGCCGAGGAGGAGACGGATTACATCCGCAATGCGCAGCTGAAAGCCCGGCTGGCGCACTGGCGCGCCGCGCTCGGCGCGCAGACGATCTGATGCCGCGGCCTTACGGCTCCAGCTCGCTGTCCCAGTAGAGGAAGTCGCGCCAGCTCTCGTGCAAATAATTGGGCGGGAAAGCCCGCCCGTTCTGTTGCAATTCCTGCACGCTCGGCATGTGCGGTTTCATTCTGGGATGCATGTGGCATTCATGCGGCATGCGGCCACCCTTGCGCAGGTTGCAGGGGGCGCAGGCCGCCACCACGTTGTCCCAGCGGGTCAGGCCGCCGAGCGAACGCGGCACCACATGGTCGAAGGTCAGTTCATGCCGGCTGCCGCAATACTGGCAGCTGAAGCGGTCGCGCAGGAACAGGTTGAACCGGGTGAAGGCGGGCCGGCGGGCCGGGGCGATGTAGCGTTTCAGCGCCACCACGCTGGGCAGCCGCATGCGGAAACTGGGCGAGCGGATTTCCTGATCGTATTCGGAGAGGATGGTGACCCGGTCCATGCAGACCGCCTTCACCACTTCCTGCCAGGGCCAGAGCGACAGCGGGAAGTAGGACAGCGGCTGGTAATCCGCATTCAACACCAACGCCGGACAACTCTCAGGGTTCATCTTGTCCCCAGACCCAGTTGCGTGTGTATTATCCTTACCATATGCGGGGTTACCGCATCGTGACAACTACCTTATTTAGTCGCGCTGCCGGCTTATCCACAGACTGCCGGGCGCCGCCATCATACTGCGCCGCCGGCCGCGGCGGAAAAGGATTCGGCAAGAAAGCCGCCGCCCAGTTCCAGCCCGTCCATGGCGATGCCATGGCCGAGGCCGGGACTGACATGGAACCGCGCCGGACAGCCTGCCTCGCCCAGCCGGTTCAGCGCCGCATGCATGGCCTCCACCGGCACGATGTCGTCGGCATCGCCATGGATCAGCAGTACCGGCGGGCGGCCGCGGATGTCCTGCTCCAGCCCGGCGCCGAGCAGGGCGCCGGAATAGCCGAGGATGGCCGCCGGCGCCGGACTGCGCCGCAGGCCGACATGCAGCGCCATCATGGTGCCCTGGCTGAAGCCGACCAGGGCCAGCCGGTTTCCCGGCAGATCGTGTTTCGCCAGTTCAGCATCGAGAAAGGCATCCAGGATCGCCGCAGATGGCAGGGCGGCGTCGCGCATCTGCGCATAGATGGCCGCCGTCTGGTGCGGATCGCGCCGCAGCAGGTCGGGATCGTAGGCATCGAGGGCGAACCACTGCCGGCCGCCGCCCATGCCGGGCGGGAATCCCGGAATGCGGCCCGGCGCATGCGGCGCGACGAAAGCCGCATCGGGCAGCAGCCGGCGCCATTGCATGCCCAGCTCGATCAGGTCGTTGCCGTCGGCGCCGTAGCCGTGCAGCAGCACCACCAGTTTCTGCGCCCTGCCGGTGGCGGCCGGCAGCCGCGGGCCATCGAGTGTCTGCATCTGCGTCATGCTCCCGCGTTGTCGGCGCCGGCATCGGTGGTCAGGCGCTGCTGCGTCACCGCATAGTAGCGCCACAGCAGCCGCGCGGCGACGCTGCGATAGGGCCGCCAGCTTTCCGCCAGTGCATCCATGCGTTTCACGTCGGGCCGCGCCTTCAGTCCGAACAGCCGCTTCATCGCTTCCTGCAGGGCCACGTCATGGGCCGGCCAGACATCGCCGCGGTCGAGCAGGAACATCAGGCAGATCTCCGCCGTCCAGCGGCCGACGCCCTTCACGGCGGTGAGCATCTCGGTGGCGGCGTGATCGTCCAGTTTCGGCAGCAGCGCGAGATCGACGGCGCCGGATTTCACCGCCTGTGCCAGATGCCGCACATACCTGATTTTCGGCCCGCTGAGGCCGCAGGCCCGCAGGCGCGGTTCGCTCAGTTTCAGCAGCCGCTCGGCCGAGAACACGCCATTGGCGCGCCCCGTGACCGCGGCTTCCAGCCGGCCCCAGATGGTGGCGGCGGCGGCCACCGAAATCTGCTGCTCGACGATAATGCGGCACAGGTTGGAGAAATCCGCCGGCCGCCGCCGGTCGGCAACGAACCCGACCGCCGACAGCGCGGCAGCGAAACGCGGCTCGCGCGCGCACAGCGCGTCGATGGCGGCCAGCGTCTGCCGGCGGCGGTCCGGCCGCACCCGCGGCTGCATGATCGCGGGCGGTTTTGCTGCAATCGGGGCTGCGGGCTTTTTCTTTGCGGGTGACTTTGTCATAAGCTGGCGGGCAGGAATCGATCATGCAGTCTGGCATCGTTACCCGCTTCGCGCCAAGCCCGACCGGCTGGCTGCATCCCGGCCATGCCCTGTCGGCCGGGATCGCGGCCCTGCATGCCCGTGCGGCAGGCGGACGTTTCCTGCTGCGCATCGAGGATATCGACACCACCCGCTGCCGCCCGGAATACAGCGACGCGATTCTCGCGGACCTGGCCTGGCTCGGCCTGCACTGGGAACAGCCGGTGCGCCGCCAGTCGCAGCATTTTGCCGCCTATGCCACGGCCCTGGACGATCTGAAGCAGCGCGGCCTGCTCTATCCCTGCTTCTGCACGCGCAGGCAGATCCAGGCCGAGATCGCGGCGGCCGGCGGCGCGCCGCATGGTTTCGACGGCGCCCTCTATCCCGGCACCTGCCGCGGTCTCGCCGAAAGCGCACGGCAGGACCGCATCGCCGCCGGCGGGAATTACGCCCTGCGGCTGGATATGGCCGCCGCCTGCCGGCAGGTCGCCGGCTGGCCGTTGCGGTGGCAGGACGGAACGGCCGGGCCACAGGCGGTGACAGCCGACCTGCTGCTGGCCGGCTTCGGCGATGTGGTGCTGGCACGCAAGGATATCCCGGCCAGCTATCATCTCTGCGTCACCCATGACGATGCCCTGCAGGGGATTACCCTGGTCACCCGCGGACAAGACCTGTTCCCGGCCACCCATCTGCACCGGCTGCTGCAGGCGCTGTTCGGCTGGCCGGTGCCGGCCTATGCCCATCACCGTCTGCTGGCCGACGAAAGCGGCGAGCGGCTGGCCAAGCGCAGGGGCGCCGCCAGCCTGCGCGACCTGCGCATGGCCGGTGCCAGCCCGGCCGCGGTCTGGCGGCAGGTCGGCCTCGATCCCGCGGATATGGAAAAAATGGCGGAAAGTGTTTCACGTGAAACACCCCGCGAACGATCATAGATGCAACCGATTGATCTGCAAGGATTCAGATCAATGAGCGCCCAGGATCGGGTATATTGTCCTGAATATCAGCGCATGTTCGATGGGTGTTTCACGTGAAACACCCCCTCCCGCCGGACCGGCCAGGTGGACCTATTTGCCCCGGCCGAGCGGAATCGCGTAGGTGATGGCCACGGTCTCGGTGCCGGGATTGCGGTCGTAGATGCCGGCATTGGAGATGTGGTTGAAGCTGAGGCCGAGCCGCGAACGGTCGTCGAAACGGTAGCTCAGTTCGATCTGCGAGCGGAATTCGATCGGCCCGCCGATATCCTTGCCGTCACCCTCGTAATAATAGCCGGGGGCAAAACTGGGGGTCAGCACCCAGCGACGGCCGAAATAGATATCGACCAGCACGCCGGCAAAGGCATGAATGGTCGTATCCGAAGTGCCCATGAGCCCGGCAAACGGCTTGAATATCCAGAATTTCTTGTCATGCCGGTATTCGATGCGGCCCTCGAAGGCATCGTGATCGGTATCGATGGTATCGAAATAGCCGGCCGACAGGGCCACGAAGGCCGGATCATCGGCCCGCGCCGCGCCGGCGAAACCCAGCGCCAGCAATGCCGCAGCCGCAGCACCCAGCCACCCACGCACATACCGCATGATTGCCCCCTGATATTTCCCACCCGCCCGGCCGTAACGGCCTGAGCCGGCGGAATATTACCCACAGGGGGAATGATTCGCCAATACCTGCCGCCCGCCCGGACCCGCTGTATTCTCGCCATATTTCCGTCGCATAAGCCCGGCCATGCGCAGTCTGAAACGGTTTGTCCTGATCCTGCCGCTGGCCCTGCTGGCGGTGCCCGCCCTGTATGGCCTGGCGGCCTGGACCCTGGGCAGCGTCACCGCACCGCACCGCGAGCCGCAGCCGGATACCCCCACCCTGCCGGTCTATCTGCTGTCCAACGGCTGGCATGTCTGGCTGGCCCTGCCGCTGCGGCCGGACGGCGCCGAAACCGCCCCGGAGGCCGACTGGAGCGGCTGGCTGCCGGCCGGCGACTTTGCCGGCAATGTCGAGGCCCTGCCCTACATTGCCTTCGGCTGGGGCGACCGCGACTTTTACCTGGCCACCCGGCAGCTGCAGGATATCCGCCCCGGCCCGGCCATCGGCGCCCTGCTCGGCCGCGGGCCGGCCGCCATGCATGTAATGCGGCTGGCGGCACCTGACCCGGCCGCCCCGGATGTGCGCCGGATCGACGCCGACCCGCTGCAGTACCATGCCCTGGTCGCCTATATCCGCCGCGGCTTCGCCACCGGGCCGGACGGACGGCCGCAACCGATCGCCGGCGCCGCCTATGGCCCCCGGGATGCCTTCTACGAGGCGACCGGCCGCTACAGCCCGCTTCGCACCTGCAACGAGTGGATCGGGGCCGGATTGCGCGCCGCCGCCCTGCCGGCCGGCCTGTGGACGCCGCTGCCCTTCACCCTGATGCGCTGACACGTGAAACAGTGCAGGAACAGCCATGCCGTTATCCCGGCAGTCGCCTTGCGACTCAGGGCCAAAAACGGTAAACCCAGCCCCCGAAAAAGGGGTGTCCCCGGCGCCGGGCGCCAGGCCTCTCGCCAAGCTTTCCACTGGAGAAAAAGATCATGACGGTACGCGTTGCGATTAACGGTTTCGGACGCATCGGCCGCAATGTCCTGCGCGCCATCATCGAGAGCGGCCGCACCGACATCGAGGTGGTCGGCATCAACGATCTCGGCCCGGTCGAAACCAACGCGCATCTGTTCCGCTATGACAGCGTGCATGGCCGCTTCAACGGCAGCGTGACCGTGAAGGGCGACAGCATCGATGTGGGCCGCGGCCCGATCAAGGTGACCGCCGAGCGCGATCCGGCCAAGCTGCCCTGGAAGGACCTGAAGGTCGACATCGCGCTGGAATGCACCGGCATCTTCACCGACAAGGACAAGGCCGCGCTGCACCTGACCGCCGGCGCCCGCAAGGTGCTGGTCTCCGCCCCGGCGACCAACGCCGATCTCACCGTCGTCTATGGCGTGAACCACGACCAGCTGAAGCCCGAGCATACCGTGGTCTCGAATGCGTCGTGCACCACCAACTGCCTGGCGCCGGTCGCCTTCGTGCTCGATGCCGCCATCGGCATCGAGAAGGGCTACATGACCACGATCCATGCCTATACCGGCGACCAGCCGACCCTGGACACCATGCACAAGGATCTGTACCGCGCCCGCGCCGCGGCGCTGTCGATGATCCCGACCACCACCGGCGCCGCCAAGGCCGTCGGCCTGGTGCTGCCGTCGCTGAAAGGCAAGCTGGACGGTTCGTCGATCCGCGTGCCCACCCCGAACGTGTCGCTGATCGACTTCAAGTTCATCGCCAGGAAGAACACCACCGTCGAGGAGGTGAACGAGGCGATGAAGCGCGCCGCCGCCAACCAGCTGAAGGGCATCCTCGACATCAACGACCAGCCGCTGGTTTCCAGCGACTTCAACCACAATCCGGCCAGCTCGACCTTCGACCTGAAGCAGACCCAGGTGATGGAAGGCAATCTGGTGCGCGTGGTGTCGTGGTACGACAACGAATGGGGCTTCTCCAACCGCATGTCGGATACTGCGGTGGCGATGGCCAAACTGTAAGCGGCAGGAAGGAACCGCCATCGTGGCCCGCTTCCACACCCTCGACGATGTCGATGTTTCCGGCAAGGTGGTGCTGACCCGCGTCGACCTGAACGTCCCGATGAAGGACGGCCGGATCACCGACGACCTGCGCATCAGCCGCATCCTGCCCACCCTGCACGAACTGTCGCGCAAGGGCGCCAAGGTGGTGGTGCTGTCGCATTTCGGCCGGCCCGACGGCAAGCCGGTGCCGGAAATGTCGCTGAAGCCGGTGGCGGCCGCACTCGCCACGGCACTCGGCGCTCCGGTCGGCTTCGCCGAGGACTGCATCGGCGATACCGCCCGGGCGGCCATCGACAAACTGAAGCCCGGCGGCGTCGTGCTGCTGGAAAACACCCGCTTCCATGCCGCCGAAGAGAAGAACGACAGCGCCTTTGCCAAGTCGCTGGCGGCACTGGGCGATCTTTATGTCAACGATGCCTTCTCCTGCGCCCATCGCGCCCATGTCTCGACCGAAGCGCTGGCGCATCTGCTGCCGGCCTGCGCCGGCCGCAACATGGAAGTCGAACTGAAGCATCTCGAAGCCGCCCTGATCGCACCGGACAAGCCGGTGGCCGCGGTGATCGGCGGCGCCAAGGTCTCGACCAAGCTGGAACTGCTCGGCAACCTGCTCGGCAAGGTCGACAGGATCATCATCGGCGGCGGCATGGCCAACACCTTCCTGTTCGCCCAGGGCCGCGAGGTCGGCAAGAGCCTGTGCGAAAAGAACATGGCCGATACCGCCCGCGACATCCTGCGCGATGCCGTGGCCCGCGGCTGCGCGGTGATCCTGCCCGACGACGTGGTGGTGGCCCGCGAATTCCGCGCCGGCGCCCCCAGCAAGGTGGTGCCGGCCGACCGCTGCCCGGCCGACCAGATGATCCTCGATATCGGCCCGGTGGCCGCGGCCCGGCTCGGCACCATCCTGGCCGACTGCCGCACGCTGGTCTGGAACGGCCCGCTCGGCGCCTTCGAAACGCCGCCCTTCGATGCCGGCACCGTCACCGTGGCGCGCACCGCGGCGGCGCTGACGGCAGCGGGGCGCCTGCTGAGCGTGGCTGGCGGCGGCGACACCGTCGCCGCCCTGCGCCATGCCGGCGTGGCCGAGGAGTTTTCCTATGTGTCGACCGCCGGCGGCGCCTTCCTCGAATGGCTGGAAGGCAAGGAGCTGCCCGGTGTGGCCGCACTGGCCGCCAAGTGAATGCATGATACAATCCGGCCCCGAAATGCAGGGGCCGGTTTTTTCGTTTCAACGACCTGACATGAGACGTATCGGGAGCAGACTGCAATGAACCTCAAGGAACTCAACAAGATCGCGGAAGCGATGGTCGCGCCGGGCAAGGGCATCCTGGCCGCCGACGAGAGCACCTCGACGATCGAAAAGCGCCTGTCCAGCATCAACGTGCCCTCGACCGAGGAAAACCGCCGCGATTACCGCGAGATGCTGTTCACCACCGACGGCGCCGAGCAATACATCTCCGGCGTCATCCTCTACGACGAGACGCTGCGCCAGAAGGGCAAGGACGGCACCCCGCTGGTCGACATCCTGAACAAGCGCGGCATCATTCCGGGCATCAAGGTCGACAAGGGCGTGCAGCCCCTGCAGGGCAGCGACGGCGAGAAGATCACCGAAGGCCTGGACGGTCTGGGCAAGCGCATGGCGGAATACCACCAGCTCGGCGCCCGCTTCGCCAAATGGCGCGCGGTGCTGACCATCGACGCCGCCACCGGCAAGCCGAGCCGCCAGGCGCTGGTTGCCAATGCCGAGGCGCTGGCCCGCTATGCCGGAATCTGCCAGGCCAACGGCATCGTGCCGATCGTCGAGCCGGAAATCCTGATGGATGGCGACCACGATCTCGCCACCAGCTTCGCCGCCACCGAGCGCACGCTGCACACCGTCTTCGAATATCTGGCGATCCACAATGTCGCCTTCGAGGGCATGATCCTGAAGCCGGGCATGGTGATCCAGGGCGAGAAGGCGAAGAAGGCCGCCAGCATCGACGAAGTCGCCGATGCCACCGTGCAGGTTCTGAAGCGCTGCGTGCCTTCGGCCGTGCCGGGCATCGCCTTCCTGTCGGGCGGCCAGTCGGACGAACTGGCCTCGGCCCATCTCGGCGCCATGAATGCCCGCCACCCGAACCTGCCCTGGAAGCTGACCTTCTCCTATGGTCGCGCCCTGCAGGCCCTGCCGCTGAAGCTGTGGGGCGGCAAGGCCGCCAATGTGGCGAATGCGCAGAAGGGCTATCTGCACCGCGCCAGGCTCAACGGCATGGCGGCACTGGGCAAATACGAAGCAAAGCTGGAAAGCGAGTTCAAGGCCGCGTAAGCGCCGCCTGAAAGCAGCGACCGCAACGGCCCCGGCAGCAATGCCGGGGCCGTCTGCGTTCAGGCAGCCGCCTCAGCTGCGGCAGATGTCTTTCAGCGCCTGCCATTCGGCCGGCGCCAGCAGCGGGGATGCCGGCTGCGCGGCGGCGGCGAAACGGGCGGCGCGGATGGCCGTATCCGGATGGGTGCTGAGCAAAGCCGGCATCCCCTCGCCCGCCTTGCCGGCAAGCCGGCGGAAGAATGCGGCCATGCCTGCCGGATCGATGCCGGACTGCCGCAGGCGCTGCAAGGCCAGATGGTCGGCCTCGTCCTCCAGGTCGCGGGTATAGGCGGCATGCAGCAGGTGTTCCGCCACGGTGACCGAGCCGATGCCGCCGACCACATCGCCGAACAGCAGGCCGACCAGCAGGCCGGTGGCGCCGCTGCGTATCGCGGCAGCCATCGCATGGCCGGCATCGACATGGCCGATTTCATGGGCGATCACCCCGGCCAGTTCGCCGTCGCTGCCGACAAACCGCAGCAGGCCCTCGGTCAGCACGATATAGCCGCCGGGCAGGGCGAAAGCGTTGATCATGCCGTGGCGGATCACCCGCACCTGCAGCGGCAGCCGCGGCGGTGGCTGCGACAGCCGGGCCACCAGCCGCTGCAGCGCGGCCTGGCCGGCCGCCGTCTCGCAGACCGCCCCCCGGCCGCCGCGGGCGGCGGCGACCTGCTCGAAGCCGGCAAAGACCCGGCTGCCGAAGGCCTGCTCGGTGTCGGGCGAAATGCTGCGGGCGATCACGGCGGATGCCCAGGGCAGCAGCAGGAAGGTGACGGCAAGGCCGGCCAGGGCAGCCAGCGACCACCACAGCACCAGGCGCCGGCCGCGCCGGTCGGCCGTGGTCGGGGCGCGCAGCGCGGTGCAGCGCCGCCGCAATTCGGCCAGCGCCGCCCCCGACAGGCGCAGGCGTGCCGGACTGTCATCGGCCAGCGCCAGGCTCAGCCAGTCGCTGCCGACGGATCCGTCCAGCAGGCGGATCTCGCCATAGGGCCAGGTAACGGCCTGGCTGCCGTCCGTGAAGGCAAGACCGCCATCGGTGAAGGCGGCATGGCCCTGATACACCGCGCCGCTTCTGCCATCCATATAGCGGGCGGCGTAATCCGCCGGGGCAGACGCTGCCGTCGGCTCAGACAATGCCGATCTCGAAACTGTCGGCCAGCCCCTCGCCGAACCGCATCTGCGGCTGCAGCGACTGCTGCGCTTCGGCGGCCGCGGCAACATTCTGCACGGTGATCGCCGTGATGACCGTGCGCAGCACCGGCGTGTAGACCGTCAGCATCACCAGAACGCGCAGGCCGCCCAGGGCAAGCAGCGCAAAGACAACGATGAGGATGCCGGCCAGCAGCTTGCTGAACTCTTCTGTCGCCTGAACCGCCACGACGCCGGCGACCGTGATCGCCGCCAGGAAAGCGATCGGCAGGATCACCAGCAGAATGCCGTAGAGAAACAGGTCGCGCAGGCGCAGGCTGCTGGCAAAATGCAGCGGCCCGATCCGGGTGTGGCCGACATACCAGCGCTGCCAGCGCACCAGGAAATAGCCATACAGCACCGGTCCGGCCAGCACGGTCAGCAGCAATGCCGCGGAAAGCCAGCCGCCGGCCCGGGCCGTGGCACCGGCAAGCTGCTGCGGGCCTGCCGCAGGCGACAGCGTCGACCAGCCGGCCTGCAGGACAGCCCCGGCAAGACAGACCAGCAGCGGCAGCACCAGCAGCACCATCACCAGCAGCCAGGGTCTCAGCAGGCCGCGTCCGGTGCCGCTGAAGGTGCCGCGGAACTGACCCCAGGTGGTATGGACGATGCGGTAACGGGCAAGGTCGGCCAGGGCCCAGGGCATGGCGAGGCCGAGGCTGAGCGGCACCAGCAGCAACCACAAGGCCGCCTTGCCGATATAGGCCCAGGTCGAGCCGTCCTGCCCGGCCCGGATGCCGCGCCACAGGGTGCGCGCCAGCCGGTAGCGCCGGGCCCGCCAGGTCGCCGCGTTGATCAGCAGATAAAGCACCAGTGCATAGGCGAGGCTGAGGATGCCGGCGGCCACGGCATTGTCCAGCAGCATGGTCTGCAGGGCGGAATAGCCGACCGACAGCGGCACGAAGATCGCCATCACGATCAGGAAGCCGATCAGCAGTTCACGGGCGCGGCCGGTATATTCCAGCGGCTCGCCGCCGATTCCGACCGAGGCCCAGAAGAAACGCCGCAGGTTGGTCTTGGCCCAGAAGCGGTAGATGCCCAGCGTCAGGAAGCCGAACAGCATGTTGCGGACCAGCAGCGCCGGCAGGCCGGGCCGGCTCGCGAACTGCAGGGCGCCGTCTTCCGCCGGAGCGGAATCCGCGACCGGCCCTTCGACCGGATGCCCGGGGGCGGGGCCCGTCCGCAGGGGCGGAGGGTCGTTGAACACGGTCATGGGGGGGAACGGCCTTCTGCAGCTTCTGGTCTATATATGCTGGCTTTCGCTCCCCTCCGGCAAGATGAAAAAGCCCGGGCAGTTGCCTGCCCGGGCCGGTTCCGAGGTTGTGTTGTTTCAATTGCAGCCGGGCGGTGCTTACGCCGCCTTGGGCTGGGCGTCGATCACCGCGCCCGACACGGCCGGGGTGGCGATCGCGATCTGCCGCGGCTTCTTGGCTTCGGGGATTTCGCGTTTCAGCGCGATATGCAGCAGGCCGTCCTTCAGTTCGGCGCCGGTCACCTTCACGGTATCGGCCAGCTCGAAGCGGCGCTCGAAGGCGCGGCGCGCGATGCCGCGATGCAGGAAGGTAACGCCGGGCTGCGCGCCGGCCTCGGCATTGGCCGCCTCGGCCGTCTCGACCGCCTTGCCGGTCACCAGCAGGCTGTTCTCCTTCACCGTCACATCGAGTTCGTCGGCGCGGAAGCCGGCCACCGCCATGGTGATGCGGTAGGCATCCTCGCCATGCTTCTCGATGTTGTACGGCGGATAGCTGGTCGCGGTCTCATCGAGACGGCTGGCCAGGTCGAACAGGCGGTTCACATGATCGAAGCCGATGCTGGAACGCAGCAGCGGGGAAATGTCGAAAGCACGCATGGTTTCATCCTCCTGAAGCGATGAGTCCGTTGCGCGGCCCGCGAAACGCCGGTCCCGGGGATGCAGCTGCATCCTGCGGGCAACCAGAAGGCGCCAGTGCCGGGCCGCCGTGGCTGCCGGGTCCCGCTCGGGCCCCCGGCTCGACAGGGATGTAGGAAGCCCCGGCTGGGCCTTCAAGAGGGGGGCGGCGCCGTCAGCCGACCGAGACCGGGTACCATTTGAATTCGGCCAGCGCCCGGCCGCGCAGGAAATCGACCGCATGTTTCGGGCCGACGAATTCCGGCGCCAGGTTCACCCCCTGGGCAGCCAGCACCACGGTGGAATTCTTGAACAGCGGCTTCATCGCCGCCAGCGAGCGCGACGCCATCTGGTCGGTGGCGATGGCGGCATAGGAGACATAGATCAGCGTGATGATCTCGTTGCCGAGCTTGATCGATGCCGATTGGTAGACCTGTGCCATTGTTCGGCGTCTGCTTTTTGCCACCCCGATTCGAATCATCGGATGGCGCGGCCGCCCTGCCAAGAGGATAAATGACCGCCGCCGGCGCCGGCCGGAATCCACCGCATACAGAAAAAGGGCCGCATACGGAAAAGGCGGCACCGGTTGTCCGGGCCGCCCTGCCGCCCCGGGCCGCGCGGCCCGGGCAAACCGGAAACAGGCTTACTTCTTGAGGCCGAAGCCGGCGAAGCGCTTGTTGAACTTGGCGACCTGGCCACCCTGGTCATTGAGGCGGGCGGGGCCGCCGGTCCAGGCCGGATGCGAGGTCGAGTCGATATCGAGCATCATGGTGTCGCCCGGCTTCCCCCAGGTCGACCGGGTGGAATAGACGGTGCCGTCGGTCATCTGGACCTTGATCTCGTGGTAGTCGGGATGGATATCGGCCTTCATCACTGCTTCTCCTGGGCGTCCGGCAGCCGGATACCCGCAAAATTGCTCAATCGGCGGGGGTTATAGCCAGAACCGCCCCCCGCCGCAAGGGCGAAAGCCGGCTGGCCGGCGGCTCTCACAACCGTGGAAACGCGGTTTTCCGGCAATTCCTATCCGGGCGCCGGAAGCGGGGACAATTGTTCGGGCGCCCGGGTTCTGGCGACTGGCTAC
Source organism: Ferrovibrio sp. (assembly GCF_964218355.1). Taxonomy (GTDB): domain Bacteria; phylum Pseudomonadota; class Alphaproteobacteria; order Ferrovibrionales; family Ferrovibrionaceae; genus Ferrovibrio. The sequence continues at coordinate 89,973 of NZ_CAXPMC010000008.1, forward strand.
TAACGACTGGCGCCGGCATCCGTCCGGCGGCGCGGCTCCGCGGCATCCACCAGTTCGAGGCCGAGATGCCGCAGCCCGTCGAGAATCGGGATGAAGCCATTCAGGCCGGTATTCATGCCCGGGCTGCGCCGGTCGGCAGCCCAGCCGAGCGCGGCGATGCCGACCACATTGCCATGCCGGTCGAGCAGCGGCCCGCCGCTGTTGCCGCCATGGATCGCCACATCGGCCTGGATGAAGTCCAGCCGGTCCGGCGGCATTGCCGGACGGACCGCACTGATGATGCCGCGCGTCACCGTCCACCCCAGCTCGGTGAAATGCGGGGCGCCAACGGCATAGACCTCCTCACCGACCTGCGCCGGCATTTCGCGGATCGGCAGCACCGGGTAGGCATTCCCGGGCAGCTTGATCACGGCAACGTCCCTGCGCCGGTCCCGCTGCAGCACCTCGCCGACCTCCACGCTGCCCGACAGATGGCGGACGCGCACAAACCGCTGTCCGCCGACAACATGATGATTGGTGATCAGCAAGCCATCCGGCCTGACAATGAAGCCGGAACCGTGGCCGGCTTCGCTGACCTCGACGAGCACCGTGGCCGCGCGAACCTGATCGGCATGGGCCGCGAAGGCCATTCGGAAATTTTCCTGTCGGGGAATCTGCTGCATTTCCCGCTTGCCGTCAGCCTGCGGCGATACAGGTCCCGCCCCGCCGGAAACAAGCGCCCGGAGATCGGCATCGACTGCCAGCCTGTTGGCCGCATCGGCAAAAGCCTGGTGGATCAGAACGTCGTAGCCCCCGGCCAGCGGGTCGGAAATCTGGAACTTCCCTTCGATTTCCCTATGCAGGATCACCCTGCGCTGCAGCACGTCGTAGATTTGCCAGTTAACGGTAACCAGGACGGTCCCCGACAATGTCCCCAGCAGATGTCCGTACCAAGGGTCGATATGGCGGCACAGATTGCCGCTGACCTTCACGATATTCGCGCCAACCAGATAATCGGCCGATTCCGGTTCTGCCTCCCGGAACAGCGTGTTGGGGTTGCTGGCCACCGGGTAGCCATGACCGCTGAATACGCGAAAGAAGATGTCGCCGTATGCCGTGGTGTTGAGCAGTTTCCGGTCGTCATCGTAGAGAAGTTTCGAGTCGTTGTAGCACCGCATTGGCTGCAGGTAAGCATCGCCGATGATGGCGCCACGCTGGATGCTGGTCTGCACCCGCCGGAAAGCGATCTTGCGGGCGCCCGGACCGGCCCAGTCCTGTTGCGGCTGGACCTGGGAACCATCCGGCCGGACGACAGCTTTGGCCTTGATGACGGGCGGGTTGACGGGCTGTTGGCCGGCACAAGCGGTGCAAACCAGGCCAAGCATGGCAGGAAACCAGAAGCGTCGAAGCATCTCTTCCCCCTGGACGGCAATCTCGGCGGCAATCTACATGAATAAAGATGGAACAAAAAGAAAATAATAAATGAACATATTGGCGTATTCATGTCGCCCTTCCCGCGCGACCCAGTGTCACGTTGTGCCAGTGTCACGTTGTTTACAGCGCGGACGGCCGGTATAACCGGCCGGTCTTCCGTTCTGTCCGGGATCCGATGTCCGCCGCCACCGATACCAAGCGCCCCGCCCTCGGCGCCCTGCGCCTCGTTTTCGGTTTTCTTGCTCCCCATCGCTGGATGGCGGTGGGCGCCGCTATTGCCCTGGTGGTGGCCGCCGGCGCCGTGCTCGGCATCGGCCAGGCGATCCGCCGCGTCATCGATGTCGGCTTCGGCATGGGCAACGGCAGCTATCTCGACCTCTATTTCGCCGCGCTGTTCGGTGTCGTCGCCGTGCTGGCGGTGGCCACCTTCGCCCGCTTCTACTGCGTGACCTGGCTGGGCGAGCGGGTGGTGGCCGATATCCGCAAGGCGGTCTACGGCCATGTGCTGCGGCTGAGCCCCACCTTCTTCGAAAGCACCCGCACCGGCGAGGTGCTGTCGCGCCTGACCACCGATACCGAGGTGATCCAGACCCTGGTCGGCTCGTCGGTCTCGGTGGCCCTGCGCAACCTGCTGCTGTTCTTCGGCAGTGCCGTGCTGCTGGTGATCACCTCGCCGCGCCTGACCCTGCTGGTGGCGCTGGTGATCCCGCTGGTGGTGCTGCCGATCGTGATCCTCGGCCGCCGCCTGCGCCGGCTGTCGCGGGAGAGCCAGGACCGCATCGCCGATCTCTCTGCCCAGGCGGGCGAAACCCTGAATGCCATCACCACCGTGCAGGCCTATACCAGCGAAGCGCGCGAACAGGCGCAGTTCGCCGGCCGCGCGGAGAATGCCTTCATGACCGCGGTGCGCCGCACCCGGGCCCGGGCCTGGCTGACCGCGCTGGTGATGCTGCTGGTCTTCGGGGCGGTGAACACGGTGATGTGGATCGGTGGCAAGGCGGTCTTTGCCGGCGAGATGTCGGCCGGCGAACTCAGCGCCTTTGTCTTCTATGCGGTGATCGGTGCCTCGGCGGTCGGCGCCCTGTCGGAAATCTGGGGCGATGTGCAGCGCGCCGCCGGTGCCGCCGAACGGCTGATGCAGCTGCTGGCGACCGAGCCGGGCGTGCGCGCGCCGGCCGAGCCGCTGGCCCTGCCCGCCCGCCCGGCCGGCCGGCTCGAATTCGACGCCCTGCGCTTCCGCTATCCGGCCCGGCCGCAGACCCCGGCACTGGACGGCCTGAGCCTGCAGGTTGCCGCCGGCGAAACGGTGGCCATCGTCGGCCCGTCGGGTGCCGGCAAGACCACGCTGTTCCAGCTGCTGCTGCGCTTCTACGACCCGGAAGCGGGCAGCATCCGCTTTGACGGCATCGCCATCGACCGCCTCGACCCGGTCGGCCTGCGCCGCCATATCGGCCTGGTGGCGCAGGACCCGGTGATCTTCGGCGCTTCGGTGGCCGACAATATCCGCTATGGACGGCCGGAGGCGAGCGATGCCGAGGTGCGGGAAGCCGCCGAGGCCGCGGCGGCCCATGGCTTCATCGAGGCCCTGCCGGAAGGCTACGGGACATATCTCGGCGAGCGCGGCGTCCGCCTGTCGGGCGGCCAGCGCCAGCGCATTGCCATTGCCCGCGCCCTGCTGCGCGATCCGCCGGTCCTGCTGCTGGACGAGGCGACCTCGTCGCTGGATGCCGAATCCGAACGCAAGGTGCAGGCCGCGCTGGAGCGCCTGATGGAAGGCCGCACCACGCTGGTGATCGCCCACCGGCTGGCCACCGTGCAGAAGGCCGACCGCATCGTGGTGATGGATCACGGCCGCATCGTCGCCGCCGGCCGCCACGACAGCCTGATGGCGGAGAACGGACTCTATGCCCGCCTCGCCCGCCTGCAGTTCATGACCGGCAGCGCCGATGCCGCCGCGTAAGTCGCGCAGCGGCACCGGCGGCAGCCGCCTCCTGCGCCTGTGGTGGCGGCTGTTTGCCGTCGCCGCGATCGCCTGGATCGGCTACACGGTCTGGAGCAGCGGCGCCTGGCGCAGCACCGATTCCTTCGCGGCCGGGCAATGCATCGCCATCGACGCGCCGCCGGGCCCCGAAGATATCGTGATGCTGCCCGATGGCAGCGGCGCCATCGTCTCCAGCCAGGACCGGCGCGACCGCGAGGCCCGCGGCGGCCTGTTCTTCTACGATCTGTCCGCTGCGCCCGGCCGTTTCCTGCCGCTGCCGGTGCCGCCTGCCCTGCCCTTCCATCCGCATGGCATCAGCCTGTTCCGCGCGGAAGACGGCCGCCTGTTCCTGCAGGTGATCAACCATCGCAGCGCGGACCGCCACACCGTCGAGATTTTCATTCTCGATGGCGATGCCGCCGGCGGTTTCCGCCTGCATCACCGCGGCAGCGTCGCCAGCAGCCTGTTCGTGCATCCGAACGGCATCGCCGCTGCCGGGCCGGAAGCCTTCTACCTGACCAACGACCGCGGCAGCGGTCCGCGCTGGATGCATATGGTGGAAAACCTGCTGCAGCTGAGCCGGTCCACCGTGGTCTATCACGACGGCCGCGGCGTGCGCGAAGTTGCCCGCGACATCGCCTTTGCCAACGGCATCGCGCTGAGTGCCGATGGCGGCACATTGCTGGTCGGCTCGACCCTGTGGCGGATGATCCTGACCTATACCCGCGATCCGGCCAGCGGCGCGCTGTACCGCAGCGGCAGCCTGACGCTGCCCGGCGGCGTCGATAACATCCACCGCGACAATCTCGGCGATTTCTGGCTGACCGTGCATCCCAATGCCGCCGCCACCATCGGCCATGCCGTCAATCCGGAAAAGACCGCGCCCAGCATGGCCCTGCGCATCAGCACCACCGGCGGCGCCCTCGCCCGGGTCGCCGAGGCCTTCGGCGATCCCGGCACTGCCATTTCGGCAGCCAGCGTCGCCGTGCAGCAGAATGGCCGTCTGCTGATCGGCGCCGGGTTCAGCAGCCGGATGATGGATTGCCGGATCGAGGATGCCCGCCTGAAGCCGGTCGAGTGACGGCCGCCGCCGCGGTCAGCGTTCGGTCAGCTTCAGTTCGATGCGCCGGTTGCGGCGCAGCGCGATCTCGTCATTGCCGCTGTCGATCGGCTGGAATTCGCCGAAGCCGGTGGCAGCCAGCCGGTCGGCCGGAATGCCCTGGCTGGTCAGATATTTCACCACCGAGATCGCCCGCGCGGTCGACAATTCCCAGTTCGAGGGGAACTGCGCGGTGTTGATCGGCACCCGGTCGGTATGGCCATCCACCCGCAGCACCCAGGGCAGGTCGGTCGGGATCTTCGCCATCAGCTCGCTCAGCGTCCGCGCCAGCCGGCCGAGCTGTTCGCGTCCCTGTGGCTTCAGTTCGGCGGAGCCGGAATCGAACAGCACCTCGGACTGGAAGACGAAGCGGTCGCCGACGATCTGGACATCGCGGCGGTTGCCGATGATCTGGCGCAGCCGGCCGAAGAATTCCGAACGGTAGCTCTGCAGCTCGTCGACCTTGCGGGCCAGGGCGGCATTGAGACGCTTGCCGAGATCGGCGATCTGCGCCTCGCTGGCCCTCTCCTTGGCCTCGCTTTCCTTGAGGATGCGGTCGAGTTCGGCCATCTGCTGACGCAGCGCGAGGATCTGCCGGTTCAGCAGGTCGACCTGGCTGCGCGCCTCGGCCGTCATCTTCCTTTCCTGCTCAAGCTGGGCGGCACCGGAAACCAGCTTGCCCTGCAGATCGACGATGATCTGCTGCCGGTCCTGCAGCCGCTTCTCGGCCTCGTCGGCGCGGGCCTGGGCATCGGCCAGCACGGCGGCGAGCTGGTCGCGTTCCGCATTCGCCGACTGCAGGGTCGACTGCAGCTGGCCGACATCCAGGCGCAGCTGGGCGCTGGTGCGTTTTTCCAGCGCCAGCTGCTCGACCAGGCCGGCAATCTCGCCGCGCAGCTCGGCCAGTGCCTTGTCGCGCCCGGAAATCGCGTTGGCGAGGAAAAACTGCACCAGGATGAACACCGCCAGGACGAAGACAATGACCATCAGCAGGGTCGACAGCACGTCGACATAACCGGGCCACGGGCCGGAGCCCTGTCCTTCGTTGCGGCGGCGGGCGAATGCCACGGTCAGCTCCGCATCCCGGCGCTCACGAGCGCCGCTGGGTGTCGGCCATGGCGGCGATGGTGCGCGACAGCAGCTTGATTTCGGCGCGCATCTCGTCGACCAGTTTGGCGCGGCCCTGCGCTCCGTCGTCGAGCAGGCGGGCCAGCAGGATGTCCATGTTGCGCAGATGGCCGCGGCTGGCGGCATCGAAGCTGCCGCTTTCGGCGCCCTGTGCCAGCTTGGCCAGGATCGGCTTCATCTCGATCTGGTGTTCGGTCAGCTTCAGCAGCAGTCCCTGCTCGGCGCGCATCTGCTCGGTCAGCAGGCTCAGCTTCTCGTTCAGCTGCATCAGCGCGGCGCCGGTGGAATTGCGGCTGTCTTCGCCGCGCGCCATCGTGCGCTGCAGGTTGTCGAGGCTGTCGGCGGTCTGCTCGAGCAGGGCCTGCACATAGGCGGGCACCGACTGGTCGCCCTCGACCAGGCCGCCGCCGGTGACCCGGGTGAACCCGGCCAGCCATTCCTCGAGATCATTGTAGAAACGGTTCTGCGCCTGGCTGGCCTGCAGGTCGAGAAAGCCCAGAACCAGCGAACCGGCCAGACCCATCAGCGAGGTCGAGAAGGCGATGCCCATGCCGCTGAGCGGATGCTCCAGCCCGCCCTTCAGCTTTTCGAACAGGCCGTTGATGTCGTCGCTGCTGCTCAGCGACAGCGAGGCGATGGTATCGCTGACCGAACTGATCGTCTCGAGCAGGCCCCAGAAGGTGCCGAGCAGGCCGAGGAAGACCATCAGGCCGATCAGGTAGCGCGAGATGTCGCGCGCCTCGTCGAGGCGGGAGCCGACGGAATCGAGCAGGGCGCGGGTGGCCGCCGCCGACAGCGAGCCGCGCGGGCCGCGGTTCTCCAGCATCTTGGCCAGCGGTGCCAGCAGGTTCGACGGTTCGCCGACATTCGCGGCGGTGGCGCCATGCTGCGCCTTCTGCCAGTCCTCGACCCAGCGCGCCTCGCTGCCCAGCATCAGGACCTGGCGGAAGGTGTAGAGAATGCCAAGCACGAGGACGGCAACGATCAGGCTGTTCAGCGCAGGATTGGCCATGAAGGCCCGCACCAGCGGCGCGTGCAGCACGCCCACCACCGCGCCCACGGCGATCAGGAAGACCACCATGCGAAACAGGAAACGGCCGGGCTTGGTCATGCGTTCCATCCTCCGGCTTCTGGCCTAAGCAGCGAATACGGCATTTTCACGGCGCCTGCCGGGCCGCACTGCCCGTGCGGGCGGCAGGACGAATCACCACACTGTTCCGGAAGCATCGCCCGGACCGGCAGGCAAGATCAACGGCGGAAGCCCCGGCTGCCAGCCGGCAACCGGATCGCGGGCGACGGCTCAGCGGCCGACCGGCGCGATTTCCACCCGGTCGGAGGGGCTGCCGTCGGTGGGCGTGCCGAGCGCACGGACATCGATGCGGGTGCTGCGGATGCCCTTGTCGATCAGGTAGGCGCGCACGGCGAGCGCACGGCTGAGCGACAGGCGGCGGGCGCCGCTGCCGCCATCGGTGCCGGTGCTGGCAGCATAGGCGCGGATCTGCACGCGATCCTCGGTGCCGGCAAGCTGCTGGGCGAGCGTGTCGAGCGCGGAGACATTGCCCTGCGGCAGCTCGGCCTGCTCGGCGGCAAACGGAATGCTGACGACGCCGCCCTGCATGCTGGGGGCCGGCGCGGGCTTCGGTGCCACCATGGCGCTCTGCTGGCTGGCCGGGTTGGCCGGGGCCGGCTTCGGCGCAGCCGGCGCGGCCGCCATCTGCTGCGGCGCCGGGTTCGCCACTGGGGCAGGGGCAGACGCAGCGGGAGCGGCCGGAGCCGCGGTGGGGGCCGCCGGGGCAGGAGCCGGAGCCGGGGTGGCAGCCGCCACGGCCGGCGGCGTGGTCGACATCGGCTGGCCGGCCGGTGCAGGCGGCTGGGCGACCGGCTGGGCCGGCGGTGCCGCCGTGGTGCCGGTCGCAGCCGGTGCCGCAGGGAGCGCCGGTTCGGCGGCCTTCGGCTTCGGCATCGCCATCTCGGTCTTCGGGGCCGGGGCCGGCTTTTTCACCGGAGCCGGTTCGGCCGGGGCCACGGCCACGGCCGGGCTGCTCTCGCGGGCCGGGCGGCGGCGCTCGGCCGCGGCAGCGGACCGGCCGCCGGTCTCGCCCAGCAGCGGCCGCGGCGGCATCGCCTCGCCAGGCAGCGGCGGGCGGCCGGAAATGGCGGGGTAGCCGCCGGCCACGGCTCCGCGGCCGGCCGGGGCGGCATAGCCGTCAAGCTGGTTGAGGGCGTCGAGATTGACCTGGACGCTGCCATTGCTCTGGCCGCCGATCACGGTCTGGGCCGCGGCGGGCATGGCCGCGACGGCACCGGCCAGCAGGCCGGCCGTCAGCAGCACAAGGTGGGTCAGCGAAAACGCTTGCGGCCTGGCAGCCATGGAAGTTCCCCCGTTACGCGTCGGCGCTGCGAACGATAGCGGAGGCCGCCCGGCCCGACAACCCGCCAAACAAGCGGATTGTCGGTCCGGTACAACCCATTAGCTCTTCTTCTTCAGCAGGACGTGGGTCACTTCGGTGTATTTGTTGTCGGAGCCCGTGGCCGAATCAATGGCCCAGCCGATGCCGCCGCCCAGGATGAGGTTGCCGAAGGTCATGGCCGCCGCATCGGATTTCAGGTTCACCAGTTCGCTCTGGTACCCGTCCTTGGCGCAGGTCACTTCGATATCATGCTTGGTTTTTTCGACCCGGATCGCGCCGGGCGTGACCAGTTTGCCGATCTGGACCCCGTTGCGCATAAGTTTGCATTCGGCCCCGTCCGGGTCGCTGCTGAAGGTCAGCGTCTGGCTGCTGCCTTCGGTGATGGTGGAACAGCCGGCCAGCACTGCCAGCAGACCGGCAGACCGGCAGTCGCAATCAATCTGCAGATTTTCATTTTTCCCCCATGGATTGAGCCTGCTTCCAGGCCCGGTAAATCTAATGGGGTCAAATCTGCCGGATCAACACTTTCTGCGGGAATTATTTTGCCAGCAATTTGCGCAGGGGGGTGTGCAGGGCATCATTGGCGGCAATGACGCCGCCGGTTTCCAGCATCCTGTCGCTGCCGGCCAGGTCGGTGACCAGGCCGCCGGCCTCGCGGACGATGACGATGCCGGCGGCAATATCCCAGGGCGACAGGCCCGCTTCCCAGAAACCGTCATAGCGGCCCGCCGCCACATAGGCGAGGTCGAGGGCCGCGGCGCCCATGCGGCGGATGCCGGCCACCTCGCCCATCACGCTGGAAATCTCCTTCAGGAAGGGGGCATGGCCCGGCTTGCCGTTGAAGGGGATGCCGGTGGCGAACAGCGCCTCGGGCAGCTGGCGGCGGGCGGAGACGCGCAGCCGGCGATCGTTCAGGAAGGCGCCGCCGCCCTTCTCGGCCCAGAACATCTCGTCGCGCACGACATCGAGGATGACGCCGGCAATCAGGTCGTCCTCGCGCTTCACGCCGATCGAGATGGCGAAATGCGGGATGCCGTGCAGGAAATTGGTGGTGCCGTCCAGCGGATCGATGATCCAGTAATGCTTGCCGTCCTTCGCCTCGATGCGGCCGCCCTCTTCCATGACGAAGCCGAAATCGGGACGCAGCTTGGCCAGTTCCTGATGCAGGACCTTCTCCGCCTTGCGGTCGGCGGCGGACACGAAGTCGGACGGGCCCTTCTTCGAGACCTGGAGGTTCTCGACCTCGTTGAAGTCGCGGATCAGGCTGCGCTGCGCTTTGCGCGCCGCATTCGCCATCGCATTGATCAGGGCGGAACGGAGGGCCATCGGATTATTGGTCTTTTAGGGGCGGGAAAGGCGGCGGACCCTATCAGCCGCACGCATGCTTGGCAATCGCCCGGCAGAAGCCGGACACCGCCGCCGCAGGCCCTTCAGGATGCTGCCAGATTCCGGCCGAGACGGCGAGGAAATCGGCACCGGCGGCAACCAGCGGGGCGCAGTTTTCCACCGTGATCCCGCCGATGGCGACGCAGGGGATTTCCATCAGCCCCGACCACCATTCGAGGATTTCCGGCTCGGCCCGGGTCTTCGGCTGCTTGGTGCCGGTGGGGAAAAACGCTCCGAAGGCGACATAGTCGGCACCCGCCTCGCCGGCCTCCATGGCCAGGTGGCGGGAATTGTGACAGGTAACGCCGACGATGCGGTCGGGGCCGAGGATCCGGCGGGCCTCCGCATAGGGCGCGTCCTCCTGGCCGACATGCACGCCATCGGCGCCCAGCTTGATGGCCAGATCGGGCCGGTCATTGATCAGCAGGGCGACGTCATGGTCGTGGCAGACCGGCAGCACGGCCTCGGCGGCACGACGGAAAGCGTTGTCGGAAGCCGTGCGCTCGCCATCCTTCAGCCGCAGCTGCAGGCAGGCGACGTCACCGGCGCCCAGCGCCGCCTTCAGGGCTTCCGCGAAGGCGGCCGGCTCGATGACCGGCGGCGAGATCAGGTACAGGCGTTGCGCAGGCATGGCGGCAGCGGCACTTGGCATGGGGTTATCCGGCAATGAAATCCTTCAGGGCATCCAGTGTCTCGTCAGGCCGCTCGCCCATCATCAGATGGCCGCAGCCGGGCAGCACGTCGATCCGGCCCTGGCGGAATTCCTGTGCCCAGCCGCGCGCGGCACGCAGCGGCGTCATGATATCGCGTTCGCCGGCGATGATCTGCGCCGGGCAGGCGGCAGCGGCCACCGCCGCCTTGCCGCCCTGATAGGCGTTGCAGGCGCGGAAACCCAGCGCCAGCGCCGTGCGCGGTGCGCGGTCGACCAGCCGGATCGCGCCGGCCAGCAGATACTGGCCCGGCACCCGGTTGCCGCCGATCTGGTTGCTTTTCGCGATCATCCAGTCGTTCATCAGTTCGACCACCGTGTAGGCGCCGCTGTCGGCCAGGGCCTGCAGTTCCGGATTCACCGCCATCGGGAAGGCGAAGCCGAGCAGCGAGATTCTCGAAACCCGGTCGGGATGGCGTGCGGCGGTTTCCAGCGCGATCAGGGCGCCCATGGAATGGCCGACCAGCACAGCCTGCTTCACGCCGGCGGCATCCAGCAGTTTCGGCATCCAGTCGGCGAAAGCCTCGACACTGTCGGGCATCGGGCCTTCCGAACGGCCGTTGCCCGGCAGGTCCAGCGCCAGCACCGAATATCCGTGATACGCGAACCAGCGGGTCTGCAGGGCCCAGACGGTATGGTCGCAGGCATTGCCGTGGATGAACACCACGACCGGCTGCCCTGCATCGAATTCCCGGCCGCCGGTGGCGGCAAAAACCTTCCGCCCCTCTACTTCAAGCCACATCTGCGTTTCCCCGTCCTGTCGTTATTCCGCCGCCGCCTTGACCGCCTTCGCCGCGGCGCGCAGGGCCTGGTTAAGATCGTCGGTCAGGTCCTGCACGTCCTCGAGGCCGACCGACAGCCGCACCAGGTCCTCGCCGATCCCGGCCGCCTTCAGCTCGGCGGCGCTCATCTGCTGGTGAGTGGTGCTGGCCGGATGGATCACCAGCGACTTGGCGTCGCCGACATTGGCCAGGTGCGAGAAAATCTGCAGATTCTCGATCAGCGCCCGGCCGGCCGCACGGCCGCCCTTGACGCCGAAACTGAAAATCGCACCGCAGCCCCTGGGCAGCAGTTTCTGCGCCAGCGCATGGTCGGGATGTTCGGGCAGGTCCGGATACGACACCCAGCCCACGGCCGGATGCGCCTTCAGGAAGTCGACCACCTTCCGCGCATTCGCGACATGGCGTTCCATGCGCAGATGCAGGGTCTCGACGCCCTGCAGGATGTTGAAGGCGTTGGTCGGCGACAGGCAGGCACCGAAATCGCGCAGGCCTTCGGCGCGCGCGCGCATGATGAAGGCGGCGGGGCCAAACTCCTCGGCGAAATCGAGGCCATGGTAACCTGCGTAAGGCTCGGTCAGGGTCGGGAACTTGCCAGACGCCTCCCAGTCGAAACGGCCCGAGTCAATCAGCGCGCCGCCGATGGCGACGCCATGGCCGCCGAGGAACTTGGTCGCCGAATGCATCACCAGATCGGCACCGTGCTCGAAGCCGCGGAACAGGTAGGGCGTGGCAAAGGTGCAGTCCAGCATCAGCGGCAGGCCGGCATCGTGGGCAATCTGCGCCACCGCCGGCACATCCAGGACCTCGAGGCCGGGATTTCCGAGAATCTCGCCGAAGACCAGCCGCGTCTCGGGCCGGATCGCCGCCTTCCAGGCCGCGTGATCGCGCGGATCGACGAAGCTGGTGGTGATGCCGAAGCGCGGCAGGGTATGGACGAGGATGTTGTAGCTGCCGCCATAGATGTTGCGCGAGGCAACGATATGGCCGCCCTGCCCCATCAGCGTGGCGATGGCGAGATGCAGGGCCGCCTGGCCGGAACTGGTACAGACCGCGCCGACGCCGCCTTCCAGTGCCGCCAGCCGCTCCTCCAGCACCGCCACCGTCGGGTTGGAGATGCGCGAATAGATATGGCCGCCGCGTTCGAGGTTGAACAGGGCCGCCGCATGGTCGGTATCGCGGAAGACATAGGAGGTGGTCTGGTAGATCGGCACGGCGCGCGCGCCGGTGGCCGGATCGGGCTGCTGGCCCGCATGCAGGCTGAGCGTGTCGAAGCGGTGGAATTTCGGTTCCAGCATGGCGTCTGCTCCCTGCCCGGCCGGATGCTTCGCGGATCGTTGCCGGGCCGGCGGGCTGACTGAAGATCGTACCGGGTGTCTCCGGGCCGGGCAAAAAAAGTGGGCCGTTCCGTCCGACTGGATGGAACGACCCCGACATCTGCCTCAACCTCGAAACTCCCGCGATTAATCCATGCCGGGAGTACCCTAGTCAAGCAGGTGTAACAATCTGTTTCCATCCCGCAAAAAGAGCGGCCGTCGGGATGACCCGACGGCCGAGGTCAAACACAACAGGGAGGAAACCATTGACCGGGCCGAGTATGCCGATCACGGCTTAAAAAACCGTGAAATGCCGGGCTCCGGCGCGCCCGGCGGCAGGATGGACAGGCCGGGGCGATGCTGTATGGTCGCGCCATGATCCCGCGCAAAGCCATCGCCGCCGCCGAAGCCGGGGCCAGCTCCGCCGGAGCGGCCCCGCAGGAGCCGGTGCAGGACCGCCTGCTGGATGCGGCGCTGACCTGTTTCCGCCGCATGGGCGGTAAGCGCACGCGGATCGAGGATATTGCCGCTGAAGCCGGTCTGGCCCGGACGGCGATCTATCGCTACTACCCCAACAAACGGGCCATCATCGCGGCCCTGGCGACCCGCTGGCTGGCCGCCGATGAGGCCCGCCTCGCCGATATCGCCCGCGACAGCGGCCGCAGTCCGGCCGCCCGGCTGCAGGCCTTCCTGCTCGCCGATGCCGAAAACACCCGGCATTACCTGGCGGATCCCTGTCTGGTCGAGGTTCTCGACGAGGTGATGCGCAATATCGCCGTCGTCATGCGGCAGCACCGCTCGCATGTCCGCCGCCATCTGGCGGGCCTGCTGGCCGAGGGCCGCGAGGCCGGGGCGTTCCGGGTCGGTGCCGCCGATGCCCAGGCACTGGCGATCGACGACCTGATGGCCAGCTTCCATGCGCCGCAGCTTGCGGCGATGTTCGACAGAGATTCCTGGCGCGCACGCGCCGAAACGGCCGTCGACATGATCCTGCGGGCTGTCCGTAGCCGCTAGCTGGCCGGCATCGCAGTTTGACATTTGACATATTTTGTCTTATGTCTTGGAAATGTCCCCGCTGCAGAAAGCCGTTATCCGCCGGACCATGTCTGCGCTGCTGACCATATCGGCGGCCCTTGCGATGCATCCTGCCCTGGGCGGTGCCAGCTTTGCCTGGTCGCGGCTGCTGGCAGCGCTGGCCACGAGAACAAAGCGGATCGGTCCGGCGACCGGCCTGCCGGCGCTCGGTGCCGCCTGGCAGCGCGGCTTCGCCAGCCCGAAACAGGTGCCGGTGACCGCCGTGACCGCCGACACCGTCCTGGCCCGGATCGATACTCCCTGCCCGCTGCGCGGCACCGGCCGCACGGCTGCCTGCTGGCGGATGATGGAATACGACCGGGCCGTGGCGGCGGCGGCCGGCGGCCAGTTCGTGGTGCTGGAAAGCCAGGCCGAGCCGGGCGTCACCGCCTGCCGGGTTGCCCTGCGCCTGGCCGGGCAGCCCATGGACGACCTGGTTCCGGCGCATATCCGCGCGCCGGAGGCCGGGCTGCGGGGCCGAGCCCTCAGGTCTTGAAGAAGCCCGCCGCGGTGCCGCGCGCGGCCTGCTTGGCCCTGATCACCTCGCGGATCGTGGCAATTTCCGCCTCCAGTTCGGCGATACGGCCCTCGAGATCCTCGATCGACATCACGTCGTATTTCGGTGCCGCCGGCCGGCGTGTCGTAGCCTCGTCCCAGTCCATGTCGTCCTCCCGTCGCGGCGCCCGTTTCCCGGCGGTCCGAGACTAGCGGCATTGCGGCGCCCCGCTCAATCCCGGCCGCCACCAAATCCTGCTATACTCCGCGATCCGCCGCCCTAATCTTGGGCGTGCCTCCCTTCCCGCCCCGAGTTCCCATGCCCGAAAACAATTCTGCCGCGCCGGCCGCCGAAGCCCCGGCGATGACCGGCTTTCTGACCTTCGTCTTTGCCGCCGCCTGCGGCCTGGTGGCCGCCAATCTCTATTACGCCCAGCCGCTGATCGGCCTGATTGCGCCGGATATCGGCCTGAGCGACACGCTGGCCGGCTTCGTGGTGACGGTCACGCAGATCGGCTATGGCATCGCGCTGCTGCTGATCGCGCCGCTGGGCGACAAGCTGGAAAACCGCCGGCTTATCCTGGTCACGCTGATCGCCGCCGGCATTGCCCTCGCCGGCATGGCGTTCACTGCTCATCCGCTGCCCTTCCTGACGGCCGCCTTCCTGATCGGGCTGACTTCGGTCGGCGCCCAGCTGCTGGTGCCCTTCGCTGCCCATCTGGCACCCGACCACCGGCGCGGCCGCATCATCGGCAACATCATGGCAGGTCTGATGCTCGGCATCCTGCTGGCGCGGCCACTGTCGAGCCTGCTGACCGACCTGTTCGGCTGGCGCGCGGTGTTCGGCATCATGGCCGGCGCCATGCTGCTGCTGGCGGGGCTGCTCGCGTTGCTGCTGCCCCGGCGGCAGCCGCAGACGCAGCTGTCCTACGGTCGCATCCTGCACTCGCTGTTCGGCCTGCTGCGCGGCAATGCGGTGCTGCGGCGGCGGGCGGCCTATCATGTGCCGCTGTTTGCCGCCTTCAGCCTGTTCTGGACTGCCGTGCCGCTGCTGCTGGCGGGGCCGGATTTCGGCCTCAGCCAGCGCGGCATCGCGCTGTTCGCACTGGCCGGCGCCTCGGGGGCCGTGGCGGCGCCGCTTGCCGGCCGCTGGGCCGATCGCGGCTGGGGCCGCTTCACCACCGGACTGGCGATGGTGCTGGTGGCGCTCAGTTTCCCGGCGGCCTGGTTCGGGGCCGAACTGCGGATGCTGCCCCTGCTCGTGCTGGCGGCGATTGCGCTGGATTTCGGCGTACAGGCCAATCTGGTCACCGGCCAGCGCGCGCTGTTTGCCCAGGCCCCCGAGGCCCGCAACCGCCTGAACGGCCTGTATATCGCCAGTTTCTTCTTCGGCGGTGCCGCCGGTTCGGTGCTGGCCAGCGTCAGCTACACCCATGGCGGCTGGACCGCCACCGCACTGACCGGCCTGGCCCTGCCGCTGCTGTCGCTGCTGGCCTTTGCCGGCGAATTCCGGCGCGCCCCGGCGGACTGAGCGCCGCATGCTTGCCGGATCGCGCCCGGGCCGTTAGATCACGAAGACCATTCAGAAAGCGCACCGGAGGAAACCGCATGCTGCCGCAGGAGATGACCGTCATCGAGATCAGCCAGCCGGGCGGGCCCGAGGTGCTGAAGCCGGCGCCGCGGCCGATGGCGCAGCCGGCGGCCGGCGAGGTGCTGATCAGGGTGGCCGCAGCCGGCGTGAACCGCCCCGACGTGCTGCAGCGCCAGGGCATGTATCCGCCGCCGCCCGATGCGCCCGACTATCCGGGCCTGGAAGTGGCCGGCGAGATCGTTGCGCTGGGCCGCGACGTGGCGCGCTGGAAGGTCGGCGACCGGGTCTGCGCGCTGGTCGCCGGCGGCGGCTATGCCACCTACTGCGTCGCCCCTGCCGAGCAATGCCTGCCGGTACCGGCCGGGCTGGGCATGGCGGAGGCGGCCGCCCTGCCGGAGAACTGGTTCACCGTGTGGACCAACATCGCCGACCGCGGCCGGCTGGCTGCCGGCGAGAGCATCCTGATCCATGGCGGCGCCTCCGGCATCGGCGTGGCGGCGATCCAGCTGGCGAAGCTGCTGGGGGCCGGAAAGATCTACGTCACCGCCGGCACCGACGAGAAATGCCGCTACTGCGAGGAACTGGGCGCCGATGCCGCCATCAACTACAAGACCGGGGATTTCGCCGCCCGCATCGGCGAACTGACCGGCGGCCGCGGCGTCGACGTCATTCTCGACATGGTGGGCGGCAAGTATTTCACCCCCAATATCAAGAGCCTGGCGGAAGAGGGCCGGCTGGTGATCATTGCCGTGCAGGGCGGCCCCAAGGGCGAGGGCGACCTGAGCCTGGTGATGCGCCGGCGGCTGACGGTGACCGGCTCGACCCTGCGGCCCCGGCCGGTGGCCTTCAAGGGTGCGATCGCCCGGGCGCTGGAGGAAAAGGTCTGGCCGGCCCTGGCCGACGGCCGGGTGCGGGCCATCATCGACTCCCGCTTCCCGCTGGAGCAGGCGGCGGCGGCCCATGCCCGGATCGATCATGGCGACCATGTCGGCAAAGTGCTTCTAATTGTTTGATAGTAATACTAAAATATAAAAAACCGGGTGGTTGCGCCCCCGCCCGGTTCCACTATATTGTCGCCCGATTTTTCCGCTCACGCGGCCGACCGCTGACTAGCCGGCCGGCCGCACCAGGAGGATTTTACCCATGGCATTGCCCTTGATGCCCAAAGCCACCGCCGTGTGGCTGATCGACAATACCAAGCTGACCTTCGACCAGATCGCCCGCTTCTGCGGCCTGCATCCGCTCGAGGTGAAGGGTATTGCCGATGGCGAGGTGGCCGTGGGCATCGTCGGGCTCGATCCGGTCGCCAACAGCCAGGTCGCGGCCGAGGAAATCGCCCGCTGCGAGGCCGATGCCGCCGCCGACCTGAAGCTGCTGGCGCCGACCGTGCCGGTCCAGCGCCAGAAGACCAAGGGCGCGAAATACACGCCGCTGTCGAAGCGCCAGGATCGCCCCGATGCCATCGCCTGGCTGCTGAAGTATCATCCGGAAGTGCCCGATGCGCAGGTCCAGAAGCTGCTCGGCACCACCAAGGCGACCATCGATTCCGTGCGCAACCGCACGCACTGGAACCATGCCAACATCAAGCCGCGCGATCCGGTCAGCCTCGGCATCTGCAGCCAGGCCGAACTCGACCGCACGCTGATCCTGGCCGCCAAGCGCAGGGAAAACCGCGAGAAGCGCGAGGCCCGCGCCGCCCGCAAGGCGAATGCCGAGGCCGGCGCCGGCGCGATGCCCGCCGCTGAAATCCCTGCCGCCGAAATCCCCGCTGCCGACCTGCCGGAAAGTGCGGCAGCCGCAGCCCCGCAGTCCGAGCCGACCATTGCCGATGTGTTCGGCACCGGTCCCGCCGATGACGGCGACAGCGACAGCGACCGCCGGGACTGAACCGAACCATCCATGCCGATTGGTGCGCCCGGGAACGGGCCTAGGCGCCGCGTTCGCTTTCCGCTATAGCCTTTGGCGGGAGAAAAGCCCGCGCAAGAGGCAGCTCGCATTTTATCCAGAATCTGGCAGGGGTCCGGGGGATGCTGGTCTTTATCATTCGGCGGCTCATGCAGGCGGTGCTGGTCCTCGCCGTCATGTCCGTGCTGGTCTTCGTCGGCATCTACATGATCGGCGATCCGCTGGCGATCCTGGCCAGCCCGGAAGCCACCGAGCTTGACCGCGAGGCGATCGCCCGCGCGCTCGGCCTCGACCTGCCGCTCTGGGAACAGTATCTGCGCTTCCTCGGCGCCGCCCTGACCGGCGATTTCGGCAAATCCTTCGTGTTCGGCCAGCCGGCCATGCGGCTGGTGCTGGAGCGCATGCCGGCCACCATGGAACTGGCGATCACCGCCACGGTGATGGCGCTGGTGATCGGCGTGCCGCTCGGCCTCTATGCCGGGCTGCGCCACCAGACGGCGCTGGCCCGCGGCATCATGGCGGGCTCGGTGCTCGGCTTCAGCCTGCCCAATTTCTGGGTCGGCCTGATGCTGATCATGATCTTCGCCGTGCAGCTCGGCTGGCTGCCCGCTTCCGGCCGCGGCGAAACGGTCGGCGTGTTCGGCATCCAGCTCAGCATCTTCACCGCCGATGGCTGGAGCCATATCGTCCTGCCCGCGATCACGCTGGGCCTGTCGAAATGCGCACTGATCGTCCGCCTGGCCCGGGCCACGGCGCGCGAGGTGATGCTGATGGATTTCGTCAAGTTCGCCCGCGCCAAGGGCCTGAACGAAAAGCGCGTCATCGGCGTCCACATCCTGAAGAACATCATGGTGCCGATTACCACCGTCACCGGCCTCGAGCTTGGCACCCTGATCGCCTTTGCGGTGATCACCGAAACCATCTTCTCCTGGCCCGGCATGGGCAAGCTGCTGATCGATTCCATCATCCATCTCGACCGCCCGGTCGTCGTCGCCTACCTGCTGACCGTCGTGCTGCTGCTGGTGCTGATCAACCTGGTGGTCGACATCCTGTATTCCGTGCTCGATCCGCGCGTGCGGCTCGGCAACGCCAAGTGATCCGGGAGGAGGCGCCATGACCGACACCGCCCTGCCCGCCGCCGCGCCCGCCCCGACGGAATCGCCGCTGCGGCGCATCATTGCCGAATTCGCCGAGAGCCGCCTGGCCCTGCTCGGCGTCGCCATGCTGGTCCTGTTCGTCGGAGCCGCACTGCTGGCGCCGCTGCTGGTGCCGCAGGATCCCTACGACCTCGCCACCCTGGACATCCTCGATGCCCGGCTGCCGCCCGGCGAGGTTTCCGGCACCGGACTGGTCTTCATGCTGGGCAGCGACGGCCAGGGCCGCGACATGCTGAGCGCCATGCTCTACGGCCTGCGCATCAGCCTGTTCGTCGGCGTCACCGCCGTGGCGCTGGCACTGGCGATCGGCGCCAGCGCCGGCCTGCTGGCCGCCTATATCGGCGGCCGCACCGAAAGCATCATCATGCGGACGGTCGACATCCAGCTGTCGTTTCCCGCCATCCTCGTGGCCCTGATCCTGCTGGCCCTGCTGGGCAACGGCGTCGACAAGGTGATCATTGCGCTGGTGGCCGTGCAATGGGCCTATTTCGCCCGTGCCGCCCGTGGCGCCGCCCTGGTCGAGCGCAACAAGGAATATGTCGAGGCGGCCCGCTGCCTCGGCATCAGCCGCGCCCGCCTTCTGCTGCGCCACCTGCTGCCGAACTGCCTGCCGCCGCTGATCGTCATCGCCACGGTCGACATCGCCCGCTCGATCACCCTCGAGGCAACCCTCAGCTTCCTTGGCCTAGGCGTGCCGGTGACCGAACCCTCGCTCGGGATGCTGATCGCCAACGGCTTCGATTACCTGCTGAGCGGCGTCTACTGGATCTCGGTCTTCCCGGGCGTGCTGCTGACCCTGGTGATCATTGCCATCAACCTCGTCGGCGACCAGCTGCGCGATGTGCTCAACCCCCGCCTGAAGCGCTGATCCCGGAACCGGACCGATGAGCGAGACCGCGACCCCGACCCTGCAGGTCGAGAATCTGGAAACCCATTTCCCCACCCGCGACGGCACCGTGCGGGCCGTCGACGGCGTCAGCTTCGCGGTCGCCCCCGGCGAAATTCTCGGCCTGGTCGGCGAATCCGGCTCCGGCAAGTCGATCACCGGCTTCTCGGTGCTCGGCCTGATCGATCCGCCGGGACGCATCGCCAATGGCCGCGTGCTGTTCAAGGGCGAGGACATCACCGCCGCGGGCGAAAGCCGGCTGCGCCAGCTGCGCGGTGCACGCATCGCGATGATCTTCCAGGATCCGATGATGACCCTGAACCCGGTCCTGCGCATCGACACGCAGATGATCGAGGCGGTGCAGGCACACCAGAAAATCAGCGAGGCGGCGGCCCGCGCCCGCGCCGTGGAGACCCTGCAGGCGGTCGGCATCGCCGCGCCGGAGGAACGCCTGCTGGCCTATCCGCACCAGATGTCGGGCGGCATGCGGCAGCGCATCGCCATCGCCATCGCCCTGCTGCACAAACCCGACGTGATCATCGCCGACGAGCCGACCACGGCGCTCGACGTGACCATCCAGGGCCAGATCCTCTATGAAGTGCGCAAGCTGTGCCGCGAGACCGGCACCGCCCTGATCTGGATCACCCACGACCTGTCCGTCGTTGCCGGGCTCGCCGACCGCATCATGGTGATGTATGCCGGCCGCATCGTCGAGACCGGGCCGGTGGCGACGGTGATCGAACGGCCCCAGCATCCCTATACCCGCGGCCTGATCGGCTCGGTGCCGGGCGCCCTGCCGCGCGGCAAGCGGCTGTTCCAGATTCCGGGCATGGCCCCGGCACCGCTGAACCTGCCGCCGGGCTGCCGGTTCAAGACCCGCTGCAGCCGTGCCGATGCCGCCTGCGACAGCATGCCGGAACTGGCCGATCTTGCGCCCGGCCATGCCGTGCGCTGCTTCCATCCCTTCGATGCCGCGCCGATCAGCGCAGCGGAGGTTGCCTCGTGAACGCCGCCCCGATCCTAGAGCTGAACCAGGTTTCCAAGCGCTTCACCTGGCGGCTGGACATCGCCTCGCGCATCGCCAACCTGATGGGTGCCGGCCTGCAGGAGCGGGCGGTGCATGCCGTCGATGCCGTCGACCTGACGATCCGCGAGGGCGAGGTGGTCGGCCTGG
The DNA here is from genome assembly GCF_964218355.1 of Ferrovibrio sp. GTDB lineage: Bacteria > Pseudomonadota > Alphaproteobacteria > Ferrovibrionales > Ferrovibrionaceae > Ferrovibrio. The sequence goes on from NZ_CAXPMC010000008.1 coordinate 110,477, forward strand.
TCGGCGAATCCGGCTGCGGCAAGTCGACGCTGGGCCGCATCGTCGCCGGCATCATGGATGCCAGCGCCGGCAGCATGAAGTACCGCGGCAAGGGCCTGGCCGAAATGACGCCGGAAGAGCGCCACACCTGCAAGCTGGCCGTGCAGATGATCTTCCAGGACCCTTACGCCTCGCTCAATCCGCGCATGCGGGTCGAGGACATCATCGGCGAGGCGCCGGTGGCGCATGGCCTGATCCGCCGCAGCGAGATGGGGGCCTATGTCGAAGGCCTGATGCGGCAGGTCGGCCTCGATCCGCGCTATCGCAAGCGCTATCCGCACCAGTTCTCCGGCGGCCAGCGCCAGCGCATCGGCATCGCCCGCGCCCTTGCGGTGAAGCCGCAGTTCATCGTCTGCGACGAGGCGGTGGCGGCGCTCGACGTGTCGATCCAGGCGCAGGTGCTGAACCTGTTCATGGACCTGCGCGAACAGCTTGGCCTGACCTATCTGTTCATCAGCCACAACCTGTCGGTGGTCGAGCATATTTCCGACCGTGTGGTGATCATGTATCTCGGCCGCGTGGTGGAAAGCGCGCCGACGGAGGAGCTGTTCCGGCAGCCCAATCATCCCTACACGCAGGCCCTGCTGGCCGAGGCGCCGCGCCTGGTGGCCGAACGGCGCGACTACACGCCGATCGCGGGCGAGATTCCCTCGCCACTGAACCCGCCGCCGGGCTGCCATTTCCACCCGCGCTGCCCGCATGCGACCCAGCGCTGCCGCAGCGAGGCGCCGGCCCTCAGGGAAATCGCGCCGGGCCGCCTGTCGGCCTGCCATTTGAACGACCGCTAGCCGGCACCGGGAGACGGGAGATCAGGCCGTCTTCGGCCGGATCCGGAACCAGGCGGCATACAATGCCGGCAGGAACAGCACCGTCAGCAGCGTCGCCACCAGCAGGCCGCCGATGATCGTGTAGGCCATCGGCCCCCAGAAATCGCTGCGCGACAGCGGGATCATGCCAAGGATCGCCGCCAGCGCGGTCAGCACGATCGGCCGGAAACGGCGGATCGTGGCATCGACCACGGCATCCCAGGGGTGGCTGCCGGCCGCGATATCCTGGTCGATCTGGTCGACCAGGATCACCGAGTTGCGCATGATCATGCCGGCCAGCGCGATGGCACCCAGCATGGCGACAAAGCCAAAGGGCACATTGAAGCCAAGCAGGCCGACGGTGACACCGATCAGCCCGAGGGGTGCCGTCAGCAGAACCAGGATCATGCGCTGGACCGACTGCAGCTGGATCATCAGCAGGGTGACCATGATCGCGATCATCACCGGCACCACGGCGCCGATCGAGGCATTCGCCTTGGCGCTTTCCTCGATGGCGCCGCCCATGACGATGCGGTAGCCCGGCGGCAGCCTCGACCGCAGACCGTCCAGCTGCGGCTCGATCTGCTGGGAGACCACCGGCGCCTGGATGCCGTCGATGATGTCGGCGCGGGCGATGATCACCGGCTGGCGGTCGCGCCGCCAGATGATGCCCTCTTCCAGACCGTACTTCACCTCGGCCACCTGGGTCAGCGGCACCGGCCGGCTGCTGTCGGCGCCGGCGACATTGATATCCTTGATGCCGTTCAGGCTGAGGCGTTCCTCAGGCACGGCGCGGGCAACCACGTCGATCAGTTCGCGGCCCTCGCGATACTGGGTTACCGTGATGCCGGAAACGATGGAGTTCAGGGTGGTCGCGAGATCCTGCGAGGAGATGCCGAGCAGCCGCGCCTTGGCCTGATCGACATCCAGCCGCACCACCTTGCTCAGCTCGTTCCAGTCGAGATTGACATCACGGGTATTCGGATTGGCCCGCATGATGTCGGCAACCTGGAAGGCGATGTCGCGCACCACCATCGGATCGCTGCCATAGACACGGAACTGCACCGGAAAGCCGACGGGGGGGCCGTTTTCCAGCCGGTTGACGCGGCCACGCAGCAGGATGAAATCCTCCTGGAAGGCGCGGATCAGCCGCTCGCGAACCGCCTCGCGCTCCTTGTCGCCGCCGGTCAGCACCACGACCTGGGCGAAATTGTCGTTCGGCAGCTCGATATTCAGCGGCAGATAAAACCGCGGCGCACCGGCTCCCACATAGGTCGTGTAGCTGATGACATCCGGATCCTTTGCCAGCATGGCTTCCAGCTTCAGCGCCTCGGCCTCGGTGGCCGCGATGGAAGCGCCCTGCGGCAGGCGCAGATCGACCATCAGCTCGGGCCGGTTCGACGACGGGAAAAACTGCTGCTGCACGAACTGGAAGGAAAAGCCGCTGGCCAGGAAAATCACCACCGTGGCGCCGATCACCAAGAAGCGGAACCGCACGCACCAGTCCACCACCGGGCGGACATAGCGGTAGATGCCGCGCCGGTAGATGTCGTCGCCATGGCCATGCCCGCCGCCGGATGCGTTTTTGGGCGTCGGCAGCAGGCGATAGCCGATATAGGGCGTGAAGATCACCGCCACCACCCAGGACACCAGCAGGGCAATGGTGACCACGGCAAAGATCGAAAAGGTGTATTCGCCGGCCGAGGACTTGGCAAAACCGACCGGCACGAAGCCGGCTGCGGTGATAAGCGTGCCGGTCAGCATCGGAAAGGCGGTCGAGGTATAGGCGAAGCTGGCAGCGCGGAAGCGGTCCAGACCCTGCTCCATTTTCACCTGCATCATCTCGACGGCGATGATCGCGTCGTCGACCAGCAGGCCGAGCGAGATGATCAGGGCGCCGAGCGAGATGCGGTGGAAGTCGATGCCGAAAATCTGCATGCAGGTGAAGGTGATGGCCAGCACCAGCGGGATGCACAGCATCACCACCACGCCACTGCGCAGGCCGAGGCTGAGGAAGCTGACGCCGAGCACGATCACCACCGCCTCCAGCAGCACCTTCATGAATTCGCTGATCGAGCGCTGCACCACGGTCGGCTGGTCGGCCACCGCGAGCATGTCGATGCCGATCGGCATGTCGGCCCGCAGCCGCGTCATGGTTGCAGCCAGCTGCTCGCCCAGCTCGATCATGTTGCCGCCCTTGGCCATCGAAATGGCCAGCCCGACCCCTTCCTGTCCGTTGAAGCGGAAACGCGGGGCCGGCGGATCCGCGTAGTCGCGATGGATGTCGGCGATATCGCCGAGCCGCAGCAGCCGGCCATTGGCCTGGATCGACAGTTCGGACAGCGCCCGGGCCGTCTCGATCTCGCCGCTGACCCGGGTGGCGATGCGGTCGGAGGCCGTCTGCACCACGCCCGATGCGGTCTGGGCATTCTGCGCCTGGATGACATCGAGGATCTGCTGCGGGCTGACGCCGAGATTGGCCAGCTTCTTGTTCGAGAACTCGATGAATATCTTTTCCGGCTGCACGCCGAGCAGCTCTGCCTTGCCGACATTCTTGATGCGCAGCACTTCCTCGCGCACGTCCTCGACATAATCCTTCAGCTCGCGGTGACTGAAGCCGTCGGCGGTGAAGGCATAGATGGTGCCGAAGGTATCGCCGAACTCGTCGTTGAAAAACGGCCCCTGGGTTCCCTGTGGCAGGGTATGCCGCATATCGGAAACCTTCTTGCGCACCTGGTACCAGATATCGGGCACCTGCTTTGGCGGCGTGTCGTCGCGCAGCACCACGTAGACGGTGGATTCTGCCGGCTTCGAATAGCTCATCACGTAGTTGAGATACGGCGTCTCCTGCAGCTTCTTCTCGATCTTGTCGGTGACCTGCTGCTCGACCTCGCGGGCGGTGGCGCCCGGCCAGTTGGCACGCACGATCATGATCTTGAAGGTGAAATCCGGGTCCTCGGCACGGCCGAGCTGCATGTAGGACAGCGCGCCGGCAGCCAGCAGGATCACCATCAGGAAGCCGATCAGCGACTGGTGCCGCAGCGCCCAGGCCGACAGGTTGAACCCGCCGCCGCCATCCTCGCCGGACGGCGTCGGCATCACCGGCACGCCGCTCACGACTTGATCTCCGCCCGCGCCGGCTCCAGCAGACGCACCGTCTGGCCGGGGATCAGTTTATGGACGCCGGCGGTGACCACCTGTTCGCCGGCCGCCAGGCCGTCGGCGATCAGCACCGCATGCTCGACATAGGCCGCGACGGCAACCGGGCGCAGCGCGACACTGCCCTGCTCCGCCGTTCCGGTATAGATCCACACTGCCGGCCGGTCGCCCTGCTGGTACAGCGCCGACAGCGGCAGGGCGACGACATTGTCGCTGCCGCGGCGGACGATGGTGACGCTGGCCGTCATGCCGAGCCGCATGGCCGGCGGCGGATTCTGCACCGTCACCTTCACGGCATAGGTGCGGGTGACCGGATCCGCGCCGGGCGCGATCTCGCGCACCACGCCGGCGAATTCCCTGTCCGGGCTGGCCCACAGGCTGATCGCGATGGCCGTGGCATTGCGCAGTTCGTCCAGCCGGTTTTCGGCAACGTTGAACACCACTTCCTTCTCTTCCGGCCGCGCCAGCTTCATCACCGTCTGCCCGGCCGACACCACCTGGCCGGCCTCGGCCGAAATGCCGGTGATCACTCCGTCGGCATCGGCATGCAGTTCGGTATAGTCCATCTGGTTCTGCGCCACCCGCAGCTGCGACTGCGCACTGTCGAGCTGCGCCTGTGCGGTGTTGTAGGTGTTCTGCCGGCGGTCGAGTTCGGCCTGGCTGATCACGCGGGTCTCGAACAGCCGCTTGTAGCGGGTCAGCTCGATCTGCGCCTGATTGAAATTGGCCTGCGCCGCACTGACCTGGGCGCGGGCATTCTGGATGGCGAGCCGGGTATCGTCGGGATCGAGGCGCCCGAGCAGCGTACCCTTCTTGACCTCGCTGCCGATCTCGACGAAGCGGGCGACCAGCTTGCCGCCGATGCGGAAGGCAAGGCTGGTCTCGTAGCGGGCCCGCACTTCGCCGGTATAGCTGGAGCGGCTCTCGAAGGCCTGCGGCGCGACAGTTACGGTGCGGACCGGGCGGATCGGTTCCGGCGGCGGCGGCGGCTGGTCGCAGGCGGCGAGGATGCCGAATGCCAGACCGGCCAGAATGAGCCGGAACCCGGCCTGCCGCGCCCCCGCGGCCAGGATATTCATCGCGCGCATGCTGCCTCTCCTGTCGGACGGCAGTCGGGAGCAGAACACTCGGACTCGGAAACTGCGGTATCCCCCGACGCCGCCTGTTACGCCAACTTCTCTGCCGGGATATCCGCACTTGTGGCGGATCCTGCCGGCTGCAGCAGCCCCTGACGGGCACGATCCAGAACCCAGACCCGGATCGCGCTCGACAGATTGCCCGTCCGCGCAGCATCGATGTCGCTGACCATCTGGTTGATGGTCTTGCCTTCCTGGACAGCCGCCTCCTGCAGCGCTTCCCAGAACGCCTGTTCCAGGGAAATGCTGGTGCGGTGGCCGCCGACCACGACGGAGCGTTTTTTTACCGTCGAGGGCATCGCTGACCTGCCCGGCCGGGGTCCGGCCGCCTCAGGAGTTGCTTAGCATCCGCGGTTTTCCGCGCCAAGATCGCCCCCTGCGGCAACGTGACGGCCGTCACCAGTTACCGTCAAGAAAGCCCGGCACAGAAGTCCTGGATCCGCGTGCAGGCGTCCTTCAGGGCCTCGGTCGAGGTGGCATAGGAAATGCGGAAATGCGGGCTGAGGCCGAAAGCCTCGCCGAACACCACCGCAACGCCCTTTTCCTCCAGCAGCGCATTGCAGAAATCGAGATCGCTGCCGATCTTCACGCCGCCCTTGCTGGTCTTGCCGATGGTGCCGGCACAGCTCGGATAGACATAGAAGGCGCCTTCCGGCTTCGGGCAGTGAATGCCGCTGGCCTGGTTCAGCATGCTGACCACCAGGTCGCGCCGCTGCTTGAACACGGCATTGTTCTTGGCGATGAAGTCCTGCGGGCCGTTCAGCGCCTCGACGGCGGCGGCCTGGCTGACCGAGGACGGATTCGAGGTCGACTGCGACTGCAGGCTGCCCATCGCCTTGATCAGCTGCACCGGACCGCCGGCATAGCCGATGCGCCAGCCGGTCATGCAATAGGCTTTCGACACGCCGTTCATGGTCAGCGTGCGTTCGTACAGCGCCGGCTCGACCTGGGCCGGGGTGGTGAAGACGAAATTGTCATAGGTCAGGTGCTCGTACATGTCGTCGGTCAGTATCCAGACATGCGGGTGCTTCAGCAGCACATCGGTCAGCGCCTTCAGTTCGTCGCGGCTATAGGCTGCGCCCGACGGATTCGACGGCGAGTTCAGCACCAGCCACTTGGTTTTCGCCGTGATCGCGGCATCCAGCACCTCGGGGCGCAGCTTGAAGCCGTCCTCGGCCTTGCCGGTCACGAAGACCGGCTTGCCGCCGGCGAACTGCACGATATCCGGATAGCTGACCCAGTAGGGCGCCGGGATGATCACCTCGTCGCCCGGGTTGATGGTGGCCAGCAGGGCATTGAACAGCACCTGCTTGCCGCCGGTGCCGACCGAGATCTGCTCCGGCTTGTAATCGAGGCCGTTCTCGCGCTTGAACTTGGCGACGATCGCCTGCTTCAGCGCCGGGGTGCCGTCGACATCGGTATAGCGGGTTTCGCCGCGGTCGATCGCCGCCTTGGCGGCCTCGCGGATATTCGCCGGGGTCTCGAAATCCGGCTCGCCGGCGCCCAGGCCGATCACATCGCGGCCGGCGGCCTTCAGCGCACGGGCCTTCTGGGTGGCGGCAATGGTGGCCGAGGGCTTGATGCGGCCGAGGGCATCGGACAGGAACGGCATGGGACTGGCGACTCCTAGCGCGGATTCAGAAGTGGAAAGGCGGGCGCACCTTACGTCCGGCTCCGGGTCAGTGCAATCTCCTGTCCCGCACCGGAACCCGGCCAGTCTGCCATAATTTCCGGCAGATTGCCGGCCATATAGGCAAATTTCCCGGCCATCTGCATGAGCCATACGGAACCGGGGCCCCGGCGCCGGAAATGCCGCACCGCCACGACTGGACCGGGAATTGCATACAGTTTTGTCCGAGCCTGTGCCCGATTCGGCCTTGGCGGCCTGTCCGGCGGCACCCTAGACTGCCGCCTTCGCAGCCGCGCCGGACCGGACACACCCGGCGCGTTTGCCTGCGCCAGCCCCGGAGGTACGGCCTGTGCCGGAACCACAAGCGACCGGCGGCCGGCCTTAATGGGGAGATATCTGACCATGACGTTCGCTCGTACGCTTACCCACGCCGCCGCCGGCCTCGCGCTGGCGCTGGGCCTCGGTGCCGCCGGCACCGCCGCCGCGGAAACCAAGATCAAGTTCACCCTCGACTGGGTGATCCAGGGGCCGACCTCCCCGTTCCTCTATGCCCTGCAGAAGGGCTATTACAAGGCCGAGGGCCTCGACGTTTCCGTCGATGCCGGCCAGGGCTCGGCCGGCGCCCTGCAGCGCGTCGCCACCGGCGCCTACGACATGGGCTTCGCCGACATCAACGCGCTGGTCGAATACAACGCCAAGAATCCGGACGGCCAGGTCAAGGCGGTGATGATGGCCTATGACGCACCGCCGTTTGGCGTCTATGCGCTGAAAAAGTCGGGCATCAAGACCCCGAAGGACCTGGAAGGCAAGAAGCTCGGCGCGCCGGTCTTCGATGCCTCGTTCAAGCTGTTCCCGGCCTTCGCTGCCAAGACCGGCATCGACAAGTCGAAGGTGACCCATATCAACCTGAAGCCGCAGCTGCGCGAGCCGAGCCTGAAGGACGGCACCGTCGATTTCATTTCCGGCCACTACTTCTCGTCGGCGCTCGACCTCGAGAAGATCGGCGTGCCGCTCAGCGATGTCGTCGTCTTCACCTATGCCGATGCCGGCATGGACTTCTACGGCAATGCCGTCGTCGCCTCGCCGAAATTCATCAAGGAGAATCCTGCTGCGGTGAAGGGCCTGGTCAAGGCCACCATCAAGGCGTGGAAGGAAGTGGTCGCCAATCCGGAAGCCGGCGTGAAGGCCGCCAAGGAGCGCGACGGCCTGATCGACGCAGACCTGGAGCTGAAGCGCCTGAAGATGTCGATCGAGAAGAATGTCGTCACCGACTACGTCAAGAAGAACGGCTTCGGCGATGTCGACATGGCCCGCCTGCAGCGGTCGTCGGACGCCGTCGCCGCGGCCGTCGGTATCGAGAAGGCGCCGAAGGCCGCCGATCTGTTCGAGGCCGGCTTCCTGCCGCCGAAGGCCGACCGTATGTTCAAGTAAGCCGGCTTCCGGCCGGTACCGGGGCGGCGGGGCAACCCGCCGCCCTTTGTCTTTCCGGGCCGGTTTTTCATTGCCAGGTCCGGTCATCCGACTAGTATGGCGCGTCAAAAAAAGAAAAGCGTGCCATGTCCTCCTCGTCCGCCCCGGCCGCAGCCGGGGAGCCATCCGCCACCGACTGGCCGGCCATTCTCGCCGTGATCGCCGCGGGGGTGCTGGTTTCGATCCAGCTCGGCAAGCTGCCGCCCCTGCTGACGCAGCTGCGGGCCGAATTCGGCCTCGGCATGGTGCTGGCCGGCCTTGTCGCCTCTTCCTTCAATCTGGTCGGTGCCGCCACCGGCATCATCGCCGGCGTGGCCTCCGACCGCATCGGCAGCAGCCGCGCACTCGGCCTCGGCCTGCTGATCACCGCGGCCGGCAGCCTGCTGGGCGGCCTCGCCGACGGAATCCCGCTGCTGCTGGCGGCGCGGCTGGTCGAGGGCTGCGGCTTCGTCCTGACGGTGGTTTCCGGTCCCAGCCTGCTGACCGCGGCAACCCGGCCGCAGGACCGTTCGCTGGCTTTGGGCCTGTGGAGCAGCTACATGCCGCTCGGCGTCGCCTTCGGCATGTTCGGCGCCCTGCTGGTCGGCCGGCTGTTCGACTGGCGCGGGCTGTGGTTCCTGCTGGCGGCGGTGATGGTGCTGGCTGCGCTGCTGATCCTGCGCCGGACCCGGACCATCGCACTGCCGCCGGCCCGGCGCTTCGGCATCGCGCCGCTGCGCCGGCCCGGGCCCTGGCTGCTGGCCGGCTGCTTCGCCTGCTACACGACACAGTGGTTCGCCATCGTCACCTGGATTCCCACCTATCTGCGCGACAGCGGCGTGACCAGCGAGGCGGTGATCGCGGCCGGCGCCGCCCTGGTGGTGCTGGTCAACGTGGCCGGCAACATGATCTCGGCCGCCCTGATGCATCGCGGCCTGCCGCGCTGGCTGATCATTGCCGTGATCTCGGTGGCGATGGGTGCCTTCGGCGTGGCCACCTTCGATACCGCCCTGCCGGTGCCCGCCAAGATTCTGCTGGCCATGGCCGCCTCGGGATTCGGCGGCATGCTGCCGGCGGCCGTGCTGGCCAGCGTGCCGCGGCAGGCCCGCCAGCCCGGCGAGATCGCCACGGTGAACGGGGCGGTGATCCAGCTGCTGAATATCGGCTCCTTCCTCGGGCCGCCGGGCCTCGCCGCCCTCGTCACCCATCTCGGCGGCTGGGATGCCGGCCGCTGGCTGCTGCTCGGCACCGGACTGGCCAGCCTGGTGCTGGCACTGGCACTGCGACAGGTCGAGCGGCGGCAGGAGGCCGGATCGTGAAACCGGAACGCGGCGACCTGTTCATGCTGATGGCCGTCATCGTGTGGGGGAATACCTTCCCCACCGCCAAATACGTGCTGACCGTGCTGCCGCCGCCGGTCTATGCCGCCTCGCGCTACCTGCTGGCGGCGGCGACGCTGATGATCGTGCTGGCCCTGCGCGGCGGGCTGCAGCCGCCGCGACGGCAGGACCTGCCCGGCCTGATCGGCCTCGGCCTGGTCGGCATCACCCTGATGCAGCTGCTGTGGACCAACGCGCTTGACCTCACCACCGCCTCCAAGGGCGCCATCCTGGTTTCGGTCTCGCCGGTCTTCGCGCTGCTGATCTCCGCCTTCCGCGGCCAGCGGCCGGCCCTGCTGGCCTGGCTGGGCGTGCTGCTGTCCTTCGGCGGCGTCTTCCTCGTCATCAACAACAGCCTGACCGAAATCACGGTGGGCGGCGGCAGCCTCGCAGGCGACCTGCTGTTCCTGCTGGTCGCCTTCTGCTGGGCCAACTACTCGGTCTTCTCGACGCCGTATCTGGCCACGCTGGGGGCGCTGCGCACCACCGCCTGGTCCATGCTGTTCGGCGCCCTGCTGCTGTCGCCGGCACTGTTCTTCGGCATCGGCGACATCCGCTGGGAGGCCGTCACCCCCGCCATCGTCGCCTGCTATGCCTTCACGGCGATCATCGCCGGCGCGCTCGGCTATCTGTTCTGGTATGCCGGCATTGCCCGGCTCGGTGTCAGCCGCGCCGTGATCTATTCCTACCTGATCCCGGTCTTCGCGCTGCTCAGCGCCGTCAGTTTTCTCGGCGAGCATGTTTCGCCGGTGCAGTTCGGCGGCGCCATCGTGGTGATCGCCGGCCTGATCCTCACCCGCATCAGCCCCGTGAAGGCGCGCGACTGACATGACCGACCTGTATTTCGACGACCTGCATCCCGGCCAGCTTTTCGTCACGCCGGCCGTGACCGTCAGCGAGGCGCAGATTCTCGATTTCGCCAGGGTCTACGACCCGCAGCCCTTTCATATCGACCGGGTGGCGGCGGCGCAGACGGAATTCGGCGGGCTCATCGCGTCGGGTTTCCAGACCCTGTCGCTGTCGTTTGCGCAGTTTTTCCGTCTCGGCGTCTTCGCCGCCGCCAATCTTGGCTCGCCCGGCATGGAGGAAGTGCGCTGGCTGCTGCCGCTCAGGCTGGGCGACACCATCCATGCCGAGGCCGAGGTGATGGCACTGAAGGCCTCGCAGTCGAAACCCGATCGCGGCGTGGTGACCATGCGGCACGACACCATCAACCAGGACGGCCGGCTGATCCTGACCGTCACCTGCCTGCACCGCCTGAAGCGGCGCGCGGCGCGCGCCTAGCTTTCCGCGATCAGGCAGAGACCGGGCCGGCCATCGGGCAGGCTGACCGGCTCGACCGCCAGCACCACCAGGCCTTCGGCCTGCGCCTGGGCCTGCAGCGTTGCCGCATCCTGACGCGCCGGGTCCGCCAGGGCGATGAACACCCCGGCCACCGCCAGCGCGACCTTCACCGCCGAGAACAGTGCCGGCGCATCCGGCGCCCGCACCAGGGCGTCGCCGGCGAGGATGAGGTCATAATGATCCGGTCGGGCCTCGAGATAGTCGAGCGTGCCGGCCGCCTCGCATTCATCAAAGGCGCCACTCTCGAAGGCAACGCGCACGCGGGCAGGATCGGGATCGACCATGTCGAGATGCTGGCTCAGGCGACGCAGGTCTTCCGCATGCCTTGCCATGCCGCCGCCGATATCGAGAGCCCAGCCGACCTGGAAATCCCGGCCGATCATCCGCTGCGCCACGGCGGCCAGCAGGCCGGCGGCGGGCTGCGCCAGCTGTGCCAGCAGATCGTCGGTGGACAGGGCGGCCAGAGGATCGGCCGCAACCGGCGGTCGCCGGCGCAGGGCGAAGACATAGCCGGCCGCCGGCCGGTTCTCCTCCTTGCGCAGCACCACCTCTTCCAGTGCGACCAGGTCGAAGCCTGCTTCCTCCGCGCGGCGGCGCAGATAGTCCTCGCCATGCTGGTAGCGGCCGGATTTCTCGGCGATGTAGCGGGCGCCGCCGCCCTTCTCGACACTGGCAATGAACAGCCCGCCGTCCCGCAGCGCCCCGTGCAGGGCCGCGAACAGGGGCCGCAGGTCGCCGATATAGATCAGCACGTCGGCAGCCAGCGCCAGATCGTAGCTGTCCGGCCGCCGCTGCAGCAGGGCGACCAGTTCCTCGACCGCGAGGTCGGCATAGACGCCGCGCCGGCGCGCATGCCCGATCATGCGCGGCGACAGGTCGACGCCATCCAGCCGCCGCACCAGCCCCTTCACTTCCGCGCCGACCAGGCCGGTACCGCAGCCGAGATCGATGGCGCGTTCGGCGATCCGTCCGTCCAGCACGCGCCGCGCCAGCGCCGCCAGCTGCTGCGGTGCGCGGTATTCCAGCCAGCCGACCAGCTTCTCGTCGAAGCTGTCGGCGAAGGCATCGAACGTGCTGGCGATGTATTCGGCGCTGGCCTTTTCCGGCGGCTCGCCGGCCAGCACCGCCGCCATGTGGCGGGCCTCGGCATGACCCGGCGCCACCGCCAGAAGGCGTCGGAAGGTGACCAATGCATCGGCACGGCGGTCGAGCCAGACCTGCAGGCGGGCCACCTGGAACAGCAGGGTTTCGGAATCCGGCTGCGCCGCCAGCGCCCGCTGCAGCCGGGCAAGATCCGCGACCTGGCGATCGCCGATGCGCAGCTGCGCCAGCGCCGAGCCGACATGATCGGCCTGCAGCTCGTCCGGCGGCGCCACCGGAACAACGGCCTGCACGCCGCCGAGGCCCAGCAGCATCTCGGAAACCGAACGCGGGCCCGCCGGCGCCGCCGGTCGGCGTGCAGCCGGCCCGCCGCCCTTCTGCTGCGCGCGCCGCTGCCGCCGGTTCATGCCGGTTGCCTCAGCCGCGGCTCAGCGGCTTGTAGCGGATGCGGTGCGGCTGGTCGGCATCGGCGCCGAGCCGCTTCTTCTTGTCCGCCTCGTAATCCTGGAAATTGCCCTCGAACCACTCGACATGGCTGTCGCCCTCGAAGGCCATGATGTGGGTGGCGATGCGGTCAAGGAACCAGCGGTCATGGCTGATCACGATGGCGCAGCCGGCGAAATTCAGCAGCGCCTCTTCCAGTGCCCGCAGGGTATCGACATCGAGGTCGTTGGTCGGTTCGTCGAGCAGCAGGACGTTGGCGCCGGATTTCAGCATCTTGGCCAGATGCAGGCGGTTGCGCTCGCCGCCCGACAGCATGCCGACCTTCTTCTGCTGGTCGGCACCGCGGAAATTGAACCACGAGCAATAGGCCCGGCTCGGCACTTCGCGCTTGCCCAGCTGGATCATGTCGTCGCCGCCCGAGACTTCCTCCCAGACGGTCTTCTTGTCGTCGAGGCTTTCGCGACTCTGGTCGACATAGCCCATCTTCACGCTGTCGCCGACGCGCAGCGTGCCGCCATCGGGCTGCTCGCCGCCGGTAAGCATGCGGAACAGGGTGGTCTTGCCGGCGCCGTTCGGGCCGATGATGCCGACGATGCCGCCCGGCGGCAGCTTGAAGGACAGATCGTCGATCAGCAGGCGGTCGCCGAAGCCCTTGCTCAGATGCTCGGCCTCGATCACCACATTGCCGAGCCGCGGTCCGGCCGGAATGGTGATGGAGACCTGGTCGGCGGCCTTTTCGTTCTGCTGCTGCAGCAGCTCCTCATAGGCCTTGAGGCGCGCCTTCGACTTGGCCTGGCGGGCGCGCGGGCTCTGGCGTACCCATTCCAGTTCCTGCTGCAGGGTCTTGCGCCGGGCGTCCTCTTCCTTGCCTTCCTGCGCCAGCCGCTTTTCCTTCTGGTCGAGCCAGGAGGAATAGTTGCCCTCCCACGGAATGCCGGACCCGCGGTCGAGTTCGAGAATCCAGCCGGCCACGTTGTCGAGGAAGTAGCGGTCGTGAGTGATCGCCACCACGGTGCCCTCGTATTCGTGCAGGAAACGCTCGAGCCAGGCGACCGATTCGGCGTCGAGATGGTTGGTCGGCTCGTCGAGCAGCAGCATGTCCGGCTTCGACAGCAGCAGCCGGCACAGCGCCACGCGGCGCTTCTCGCCGCCCGACAGCTTGGTCACCTCCGCCTCGCCCGGCGGGCAGCGCAGCGCGTCCATGGCGATTTCGACATTGCGCTGCAGGTCCCAGGCATTGGCCGCGTCGATCTTTTCCTGCAGCTCGGCCTGCTCGGCGATCAGCGCGTTCATCTCGTCGTCGTCGGTCACCTCGCCGAACTTCATCGAGACTTCCTCGAAGCGGTCGAGCAGGGCCTTGGTCTCGGCAACACCTTCCATGACATTGCCCAGCACATCCTTGGCCGGATCGAGCTGCGGCTCCTGCGGCAGGAAGCCGACCTTGACGCCGTCGGCCGCCCAGGCCTCGCCGGTGAATTCCTTGTCCAGCCCCGCCATGATCTTCAGCAGGGTCGACTTGCCGGCACCGTTCAGGCCGAGCACGCCGATCTTGGCGCCCGGCAGGAAGCTGAGCCAGATGTCCTTGAGGACCTGCTTGCCGCCCGGGTAGGTCTTGCCCAGGCCCTTCATCACGTAAATGTACTGGTAGGACGCCATCATGCGCTCCGGCGGTGAGTATCTATGAAAGCCGGCCGAGTTGTAGCGAAACGGGCCGGCGGGCGCAATCCGGGGCCCGGATGGGGCCTCGGCAGAAATCGCGGTTTTCAGCCCAGCATCAGAGCCCGAACATGGGCGGCCGAGGCCCGGGCCAGGGCTTCGAGGTCATAGCCGCCCTCCAGCGCCGAGACCAGCCGGCCCTGCGCCGTCGCGGCCGCCACCGCCAGCAGCCGTTCGGTCGCCCAGTGGTAGTCGGCATCGGTCAGCTGCAGCTGGGCCAGCGGATCGCTGACATGGGCGTCGAAGCCCGCCGAGACCAGCACCAGTTCCGGCGCGAAACCCTCCAGCTTCGGCAGCAGCACGGTTTCCATCGCCTGGCGGAATTCCTTCGAGCCGGCAAACGGCCGCAGCGGCAGGTTGACGATGTTGCCGGCCACCCCCTTCTCGCTGGCCGCGCCGGTGCCCGGATAGAGGGGATACTGGTGGGTCGAGGCGTAGAACAGGTCGGGATCGGCCTCGAAGGCGGCCTGGGTGCCGTTGCCGTGATGGACGTCGAAGTCGATCACCGCAATCTTCCGGAGGCCCCAGCGGTCGCGGGCATGCCAGGCGCCGATGGCGACATTGTTGAACAGGCAGAACCCCATCGCCTGGCCCGGCTCGGCATGATGGCCGGGCGGCCGCACGGCGCAGAAGGCGTTGCGGACCTCGCCCTGCATCACCGCATCGATGGCGGCACAGACGGCGCCGGCCGCCCGCAGGGCCGCCTCGCCGGAACCGGGCGAGACCACCGTGTCGCCATCCACATAGCGCAGGCCCGATTGCGGGATCGCCCGCAGGATGCGGTCGGCAAAGCCGCCGGGATGCACCCGGCCGATCTGCTCCGTCGTGGCGCGCGGCGCCTCGCGGCGGTCGAGATAGAGGAATTCCTCGGCTTCCAGCCCTGCCAGCACCGCCCGCAGCCGCTCCGGACATTCCGGATGCCCCTCGCCTGTATCATGGGCGAAACAGGCCGAGTGGGAAAACAGGGCGGTGGCCATGCAGATTCTTTCCTCCCGGCCGCTAATTCGCAGGACCTTGGCAATTAGGACGTATACAATAGATCATGCTCCGGGCCGGTCAGGCAACGCTCCAGGGGGATTCCAGGGGGGCGCTGCCGGAGGTGCGGCAGGCAAGGGATCAGCGGAAAACGGACAGACATGAAACTCTGGGGTCAGGTCATTGTGGTGGGCCTTCTCGCCACGGCTGCCGGTGCGGCCTATTATTACCGGGACAGCCTGCCGCTGGTCGGCGGCAAGCCGGCGGCCACCGCCGCCAGACCCGGCAGCGGTGCCCCCCAGGGCCTGCCGATCCAGACCGCCGCCGCGCGGCGGATGGATGTGACCCGCACCATCGAGGCGGTCGGCACCGCCCAGTCCAACGAAGCCGTCACCATCACCGCCAAGGCGAACGGCATCATCGAACGCATCAATTTCGTCGAAGGCCAGCAGGTCAAGGCCGGCGCCATCCTCGTCGAGCTGGAAGCCGGCGAGAGCAGCGCCAAGATCAACGAACTGCGCGCCGCCCGTGACGGCGCCAAGCTGGCCTATGACCGCGCCCTGGCCCTGGTGGCCAGCCGCAGCGTCGCCCAGGCCCGCGTCGACGAACTGTCGAAGGCCTACGAGGCGGCCGAGGCCCGGCTGACCGCCGAGCGGGCGCGGTTTTCCGACAGCGTGATCCGCGCGCCGTTCAACGGCAAGCTCGGCCTGCGCAAGGTCAGCCTCGGCGCCCTGGTGCGGCCGGGCGACGTGATCACCACCCTGGACGACACCTCGGTGATCAAGCTGGAATTCGACATCCCGGAAACCGTGCTGGGCGGCGTCGCCACCGGCAACATCGTCACTGCCCGTTCCGACGCGCTGCGCGAGCGCAAATTTGAGGGCACCGTCTCCACCATCGACAGCCGCATCGACCCGACCACCCGCGCGGTGCGGGTCCGCGCCCGCATCCAGAATGCCGAAGACGTCATCAAGCCCGGCATGTTCATGACCGTGGCGCTGGCCGTCGGCACCACCCGCGATGCCATCATGATCCCCGAAGAGGCCCTGCTGGCCAGTGGCGGCGAGCAGTTCGTCTATGTGATCAGCGACGGCAAGGCGACCCGCACCCGCGTGCAGGTCGGCCAGCGCCTGCCCGGCCTTGCCCAGGTGATCGAGGGCCTCAGGGGCGACGAGACCGTCGCCGTGACCGGCCTGCAGCAGCTGCGTGATGGCATGCGCGTGCGCGCCACCGGCGCCCCGGTTTCCGGCAGCGCCGCCGACCGCCGCAGCCAGGGCTGACCGCACACCGAACAACACAACATCCTCCGGACGGAGCACTGCAATGGTTCTTTCGGATGTCTCGATCAAGCGCCCGGTCTTCGCCACCGTGCTGTCGCTGGTGCTGATCATCTTCGGCCTGTTCGCCTTGCGCAGCATGTCGGTGCGCGAATATCCAGACATCGACCCGCCGGTGGTCAGCGTCAACACCATCTACCGCGGCGCCTCGGCCGAAATCATCGAAAGCAAGATCACCCAGATCATCGAAGATGCGGTGGCCGGCATCGAAGGCATCCGCGTGATCAGCTCGACCAGCCGCGAGGAATCGAGCTCGGTCAGCATCGAATTCAACCTCAGCCGCAATGTCGACACCGCCGCCAATGACGTGCGCGACAAGGTCAGCCGCGTGCTGTCCAGGCTGCCCGACGAAGCCGATCCGCCGACCATCGCCAAGACCGAGGCCGATGCGAGACCGATCATCTACATCGCCATGTTCAGCGACCGGCTGTCGCTGCTGGAACTGACCGACTATGCCGAACGCTATCTGGTCGACCAGCTCTCCATCGTCGACGGCGTCGCCTCGGTGAATGTCTATGGCGCGCGGCGCTATGCCATGCGCGTCTACCTCGACCGCATGGCGATGGCCGCCCGCAACATCACCGTGCAGGATGTCGAGGGCGCCATCCGCCGCCAGAATGTCGAGCTGCCGTCGGGGCGCGTGGAAAGCAGCATGCGTGAATTCACCGTGCGCACCGAATCCGGCCTGCGCACGCCGGCGCAGTTCCGCAACATCGTGATCGCCGAAAAGGGCGGCTATCTGGTGCGGCTGGGCGAGGTTGCCAAGGTCGAGCTGGCGGCCGAGGACGACCGCACCGAACAGCGCGTCAACGGCGTCACCGCCATCGGCCTGGGCATCATCCGCCAGTCCAAGGCCAATGCGATGGAGATTTCCACCGGCGTCAATGCTGCGGTCGACCGTCTGCAATCCAGCCTGCCGGCCGGCGTGACCATGGAAATCGGCTACGACCAGTCGAAATTCATCAGCCAGTCGATCTACGAGGTGTTCCACGCCCTGATGGTGGCGCTCGGGCTGGTGATCGGCGTGATCTTCCTGTTCCTGCGCTCCTGGCGTGCCACCCTGATCCCGGCTGTCGCCATCCCGGTGTCGGTGATCGGTTCGTTCATCATCATCGGCGCGCTGGGCTATTCGATCAACGTGCTGACCCTGCTGGCGCTGGTGCTGGCCATCGGCCTGGTGGTCGACGACGCCATCGTGGTGCTGGAAAACATCCACCGCCGCATCGAACTGGGCGAACCGCCGCTGCTGGCATCCTTGCGCGGCGCGCGCCAGATCGGCTTCGCCGTCATCGCCACCACCGTGGTGCTGATCGCGGTGTTCGTGCCGATCTCGCTGATGGAGGGCAATACCGGCCGCCTGTTCCGGGAATTCGGCATCTCGGTGGCGGCATCCGTGCTGTTCTCCGGCTTCGTCGCGCTCACGCTCACGCCGATGATGTGCTCGAAGCTGCTGCACGAGGCGAAGGACGAAGGCTGGTTCTACCACGTCACCGAGAAATTCTTCACTGGCATGACCAACGGCTATGCCTGGCTGCTGCGCCGCTCGATCGGCGCACCGGTGGTGGTGCTGGGTCTCGGCGCCGGTGCCGCGGCGGCCGCCGTCGCGATGTTTGCGGCGATCCCGCGCGAATTCGCACCGATCGAGGATCGCGGCGTCTTCTTCGTTTCGGTCACCGGACCGGAAGGCTCCAGCTACGACTATACCCGCAACAACGTGATCCGGATCGAGCAGGCACTGAAGCCGCTGGTCGACCGCGGCGACGCCACCGTCGTGCAGTCCTTCGTGGCGCCGGCCTGGGGCGGCCGGCCCTCGCCGGTCAATTCCGCCTTCATGGTGGTGCGCCTGAAGGACTGGGACCAGCGCAGCGTCAAGCAGCAGGACATCGTCCGCGAAACCTTCCCCAAGCTGCTGGCGATCACCGGCGTGCGCGCCATCGCCATCAACCCGCCGAGCCTGGGCCAGCGCGGCAGCCAGGCACCGGTGCAGTTCGTGATCGGCGGGCCGACCTACCAGGTGCTGGATGACTGGGCCGAGCGCATCCTCGACCGCGCCCTGCAGAATCCCGGCCTGCTCGGCGCCGACAAGGATTACAAGCCGACCCGGCCGGAAATCCGGGTCGAGATCGACCGCAACCGCGCCGCCGATCTCGGCGTGCCGGTCGAGACCATCGGCCGCACGCTGGAGACCATGCTGGGCTCGCGCGAGGTGACGCAGTTCCAGCGCGAGGGCAAGCAGTACAAGGTGCTGGTGCAGGCGCCGCAGGCCCAGCGCGTGACGCCGAACGACCTCAACAACATCTATCTGCGTGCCGCCGGCGACAGGCTGGTGCCACTGGCCAGCCTGGTGCGGCTGGACGAGGGTGCCAGCCCGCGCGAGCTGAACCGTACCGACCGCCTGCGTTCGGTCACCATCTCGGCCTCGCTGGCCCCCGGCTACACGCTGGACCAGGCGCTGACCTATCTCGACCGGGTAGCGGCCGAGGTGCTGCCGCCGGAGGCGCGGATTTCCTATGCCGGCCAGAGCCGCGAGCTGAAGGACACCTCCGCCGCCATCTACCTGACCTTCGTGCTGGCGCTGATCATCGTCTTCCTGGTACTGGCAGCGCAGTTCGAGAGCTGGATCCATCCCACCATCATCATCTTCTCGGTGCCGCTGGCAGTGACCGGCGCGCTGGGCGCCCTGCTGCTGACCGGAACGTCGCTGAATGTCTACAGCCAGATCGGCATCATCATGCTGGTCGGCCTGATCGCCAAGAATGCCATCCTGATCGTCGAATTCGCCAACCAGCTGCGCGACGAGGGCAAGTCGGTCACCGACGCCGTTACCGAGGCCTCGATCACCCGCCTGCGGCCGATCCTGATGACCACCATCGCCACCATCTTCGGCGCCTGGCCGCTGGCCTTCGCCAGCGGTGCCGGCGCCGAATCACGGTCGGCGCTGGGCTGGGTGATCGTCGGCGGCATGTCGTTTGCCACCCTGCTCAGCCTGTTCGTGGTGCCGGTGCTGTACAACCTGCTGGCCCGCTTCACGCGGCCGGCCGGCTTCATCGCCCGCAGGCTGACCGAGCTGGAAACCCGCCCCGATGTCGATGCCGGCCGCTCGGCTGCCGCCGAGTGACCCGGCCGCGGGCCGATCTCCGGAAAGGTTATCGTCTGGTAACTGGACAGGCCGCCGATATCCCGGTTTGATCGGACCTGATCATCCGTACCGGGCTGACAACAGCCCGGCCGGATTCCATAAACAGGCATGGATATGAGTGATTTCGACAACGGCGACAGCGACAATGCCGGCCTGGGCGCGATTCTTGCCAACGCACAGGCTGCCGTTGCGGAACTCGCCGACCAGTATATCGGCTGGGTGAAGGAGGACATGGTCCGGCTGGAAGCCGCCATCGCCCCGATCACCGACAGCGCCGGCAGTGCCGACGCGGTCCGGCTGCGCGCCGTCTACGATGTCGCCCATGACATCAAGGGCCAGGGCAGCACTTTCGGCTACCCGCTGGTCACCGAGATTGCCAACCTGCTCTGCCGCTATACCGAGGCGGCCACGAAACAGGCGAAGACCGACCGTTCAGTGATCGACGCCCATGTCACGGCCCTGCATACCGTGATCAACAACCGCGTCCAGGGCGATGCCGGCGAACTGGGCCGGGAAATCCTTGAGGCCCTGCGCGCCGCCGCCGCCAAAAGCCTCGCCTGACCATCCTGTCCTGAAAATCAGCGCCCCGGAGCCGGGCGCGCATCCGTGCTGCGACGGAACGGTCCGGCATAACCCGGGCGTGCCGTCCGCCGCCGGTCGGGTCCGAAATAGCCACCCTGGCGGATGAAGCGGCGCGGCTTCTCGATGGTCTCGCGCAGCCGCGTCTCGATTGCCTTCGCCGACAGCGGCAGCACCAGGATTTCATGGATCCCGGCCGCCAGGGCCTGCTGCACGCGTTCGCGCGTCACCGTGGCGGTGACGATGATCGCCGGCAGGAAGGGGGCCGGCGACTGCGCATCGCCGCGCAGCCGCGATACCAGCTGCAGGCCGTCATCCCCGTCCGGCAATTCCCAGCGACAGACCAGCAGATCCGGCCGCCAGTCCCCACCGGCCTGCAGCAGGGCCCAAGCGGCGCGACTGCCGGCGGCAAAGCGCGGCTGGCGGATGCCGAAGCCGCCGAGCAGGCTGCGCCAGGTGCCCGTCATCGCCGGGTCTGCCTCGACGATCAGCAGCTGCAGGCGGGCGAGATCGAACCCCATCACATTTCCTCCGTCCGCACCCTTTACAGCCGTCTGCCCGCATCGTCTGGTTAGCACAGATAGCCGGAGCCGCAAAATGACCGATCTGAGCCGCGAGGATGCCGCTTTCCACTATTACGAGCCTGCCAGGGGCCATGGCCTGCCGTATGACCCGTTCAAGGCGATCGTGGCGCCGCGGCCGATCGGCTGGATCTCATCCTGCGATGCCGAAGGCCGGGTCAATCTGGCACCCTACAGTTTTTTCAACGCCTTTCACGACCGGCCGCCGATCATCGCCTTCGGCAGTTCCGGCCGGAAGGACAGCCTGACCAACATCGAGGCGACCGGCGAATTCGTGGCCAGCATGGCGACCCGCCCGCTGGCCGAAGCGATGAATGCCACCTCGGCCAGTGTCGCCCCGGAGGTGGATGAATTCGCCCTGTCCGGCCTGACCCCGGCCCCCTGCCGCCAGGTGCGGCCGCCGCGGGTGGCGGAAAGTCCGGCAGCCATGGAATGCCGCCTGCTGCATATCAGCCACCTGCACGACCTCGACGGCCGGCCGCTGGATGCCTGGATGGTGATCGGCCAGGTGGTCGGGGTCCATATTGCCCGGGCCTTCCTGAAAGACGGCCTGTTCGATACCGGCGCGGCACAGCCGATCATGCGGGCCGGCTATCTCGACCAGTATGTCGCGGCGACGCCGGACAGCATCTTCCGCATGCGCCGGCCGCGCTGATTTTCTGGAAATTGATCCTGATCAATGACTTATCCACAGCCAGCGGCGACCCTGCGACGGCGCGCCGCGGCCCGGACAGGCATCACCCTCTGGTCATTCCACCTGGGCGGTGGCTAATATGCGGGCACCAGCAAACGGTTAACTCCCGCCGGACCTGCCATCCAGAGGCAGGCAGGCCGGACAAAGCAGTCAGAGCCCCATGGATTACGAAGCCCTTTTCGGCCAGGCGGTCGACACATTGCACGCCGAACGGCGTTACCGGGTATTCACGGAACTGGCCCGCAACTGCGGCAGCTTTCCGGTCGCCGACAATTACAGCGGCATCGGCCCTGCGAAGATCACCATCTGGTGCTCCAACGACTATCTCGGCATGGGGCAGAATCCGGACGTGCTGGCGGCCCTGAAGCAGGCTGCCGACCAGTTCGGCGCCGGTGCCGGCGGCACCCGCAACATTTCCGGCAACAGCCATGCCGTGGTCGAACTGGAAGCGGAGCTGGCCGCCCTGCACGGCAAGGAGGCCGCCCTGGTCTTCATGTCGGGCTATATCGCCAACCAGACCTCGCTGGCCACCCTGGCCCGCCTGCTGCCCGACTGCATCATCCTGTCGGATGCCGACAACCACAATTCGATGATCGAGGGCATCCGCCAGTCGGGCTGCGAGAAGAAGGTCTTCCGCCATAACGACCTTGCCCATCTCGAGGAACTGCTGAAGGCGCAGCCGGCCGGCCGGCCGAAGCTGGTCGCCTTCGAGAGCGTCTATTCGATGGATGGCGACATCGCCCCGATCCATGCGATCTGCGACATCGCCGACAGATACGGCGCCATGACCTATCTCGACGAGGTGCATGCGGTCGGCCTCTACGGCGACCATGGCGGCGGCATTGCCGACCGCGATGGTGCCATGCACCGCCTGCACATCATCCAGGGCACACTGGGCAAGGCCTTTGGCGTGGTCGGCGGCTATATCGCCGGCCCGAAGATCATGGTCGACGCCGTGCGCTCCTATGCCCCGGCCTTCATCTTCTCCACTGCCATGCCGCCGGCGATCGCCGCGGCCGCCAGGGCCAGCGTGCGGCATCTGCGCACCAGCCAGGTCGAGCGCGCCCGCCACCAGGAACGCGCCGCCACCCTGCGCCGGATGCTGCTGAATGCCGGCCTGCCGGTGCTGGTGAACCAGAGCCATATCGTGCCGGTGATGGTGGGCGACGCCGCCCTTTGCAAGACGGCCTCCGACATGCTGCTGGCCGATCACGGCATCTACATCCAGCCGATCAACTATCCGACGGTGCCGCGCGGCACCGAACGGCTGCGCATCACCCCCTCGCCCTTCCATACCGATGCGATGATGCAGGCGCTGACCGGCGCCCTGCTGGATGTCTGGCAGCGGCTGGGGCTGCGGCGGCAGGCGGCCTGAAGCGGCAGGCGTATCAGCCCGCCGGCCATTCGCCCGTAATTTTCCGCTTACTTCGCATAAAAACAATTCTAAGTTACGTGTGTCTGCGGTATGACACTGGGAAGTCCGTCGCCCTTTCCAGCCGATGCCAAAACGAATCTTCGAATCCCTCCCCGATTTCGGCTTTACCCGTCAGCAGCTCGAGATTCTCCATCCCCGGCTGCAGGTGCCGCAATTCGTCTATGTCTCGGGCCCGGCCGGCGGCGGCAAGACCACCGCCGCGCTGATGCTGGCCTGGGCCTATTTCCAGCGGGTGAACCGGCCCTTCCGGGCCGATGGCCAGGACATGACCACCACCCAGGTCCGCGAAGCCGCCACCGCACATACCGCCGGTATCCTGTTCAACGACATGGCGGCCCCGCAGGACTACATGAAGGCCGGCTACTGTCTCGACTGCCGCATGGTGTCGTTTGCCATCGCCTTTGACGGCCCCGCCATCGCCCGCCAAGCCTATGCCTATCTGCTGGCCTATCTGCCGGGCCTGGCGTCGCGCGACGATGTCACCGTGATCGCCGTCGAGGAAGACCCCGAGGCCGAGGTCGAACGCTACCGGGTCGACCTGCTGACCAGCTGACCGGCACCTGCCCGCCCCTCTTTGATCCTGATCAAGGCCCGGCACCGCCCGGATGACAGGATGCCTGCGGTTGCGCCCTCCCCGGACGCAAGCTGCAGGCGCCGCGCTTCGGCGCCGTCAGAAGGATCGGAGCAAGAATATGGTACCGGGTCATTTCCGTCTGGCCGCCCTGGCCGGCGCCCTGCTGCTGGCCGGCGGCCTTGCCGCCGCCGATACCGCGGCCCAGTCATCGGGCCAGTCATCGGGCAAGTCGGCCGGCGACATCATGCTGCGCGGCCGCGTGATCGGCCTGCTGCCCGACGAAAGCTCCACCGTCACGGTGATCGGCGGGGATGTCGATGCCAGCAACGCATGGACCGGCGAAGTCGATGTCAGCTATTTCTTCACCGACAACATCGCCGCCGAGCTGATCGCGGCGACCACCAGGCACAAGATGAGCGTGAAGAACGGCAGCAGCGGCAATACCGGGCTGGGCGATGTGTGGCTGCTGCCGCCGACCCTGACCCTGCAATACCACTTCATGCCGAAATCGGATTTCAGCCCCTATATCGGCGCCGGCGTCACCTACGCCGTCTTCTACAGCGAGGATGTTGCCGGCGGCCTGCGCAGCGTCGATTACGACAACGCCTGGGGTGTCGCCTTCCAGGCCGGCATCGATTACCGGATCGGCGACCGCTGGTACCTGAATGCCGACGTGAAAAAGATCCTGCTCAACACCGACGTCACCGTCGTCACCGGTTCAGGCACCACGATCCGGGCCGATACCGACCTCGATCCCTGGGTGGTCGGCCTCGGGGCCGGCTACCGGTTCTGATCGGCCGGACCAGACCCGATCGGGAAAAGCCGGCCCGCCCACCCTCGGTCCGGCCATCCCCGGCACCCCCGCCATCCGGCGGGGGTTTCTTTTTTGTGCCGCCGGCCGCCGGGCCGGATGCTTGACCCCTGCGGCATCGTTCGCATGATGGGCGGCCCGATGGGACCGAGGGAGGAAGCCGCACAATGACCGATGCCAAGCCGCAGGGCGCGCCTGCCGCCGATGCCGATGCCGTGCTGCCGGAGCTGCGGCGGCTGCGCGACAGCATCGACAATATCGATGCCGCGCTGGTCCATCTGCTGGCCGAACGGTTCAAATGCACCCAGCAGGTCGGGCATCTGAAGGCCCGCCACAGCCTGCCGCCGGCGGATCCGGCGCGCGAGGCGGCACAGATCGCCCGCCTGCGCAGCCTGGCCGAGGCGGCCCGGCTCGATCCGGATTTTGCCGAGAAATTCCTCGCCTTCATCGTCCGCGAGGTGATCCGCCATCACGAGGCAATCGCCCAGGAGGCCGGCGGCGACTGAGCCGCCATCCGGGCCGCAGACATGAAAACGGCGGGCCTGGCCCGCCGTTTCCGTTCTGCCTGCGCCGTGGCGCTACTGCAGCAGCAGCAGGCCGAGGCCGGCGGCAAAAGCCGCAAGGCCCAGCACACGATTGATGGCGACATGGCCGAGAATGGCACGGTCGAGCCGGAGAATCGCGTTGTGCATGACGGGCTCCGATCCGCGTTACTTGACGACCAGGTCGTTGCGGACCGCGCGCACGCCGCTGATGCTGCGGGCGATCTCCTCCGCGCGGGTCCGGGCGGCGGCCGTGTCGACGAAGCCGCTCAGCTGCACGACATCCTTGAAGGTCTCGACGCTGATCTGGCCGGCCTTGGTGTCGGGGTCCTTGACCAGCTCCGCCTTCACCTTGGTGGTGATGGCGGCCGAATCGATATATTCGCCGGTCGATTCCCGGGTCGCGGTCGACGAGCAGGCGGCGACCGGCCCGGCCACCATGGCAATCACGACGAGGCTTCTGGCAATGCGGTTCATGACGAAACTCCTTGCGGTGAAAAGGATCGGATGAATGACGGTCGCGACCATTGCGGTCTTGCCGAATACTTCCGTGGCCGCCGGCCCCGCCGGCCGCCACGGGTTTCGATTCTAGCGGGCAATGCGACCGAAATGCGGCCCCGATGCGGGAAGAATGCGGCCTTCCGGCATCCCGGCCGGCCGGCGGGATTCCCGCTATCTGTCTGCCGGATATGGCAAAATGGGAAAGCCCGGCCGCATGGCCGGGCTTTTATCGCCGTGACAAAGTTGTGACACCCGCGATCCGCGCGTCAGACGAAGAAATCCGGCACCAGATCCGTCTCGGCAACGCCTTCATGGCGATAGGCCGACAGGTCGGTGACGCCGGCCGCGGCCAGCACCTCGTCGTCGATGAAGAAATTGCCGCTGCACTCTTTGGCAGGCCGGGTCAGGATCACATGGGCGGCATCGGCCATGATCTCCGGCTTGCGGCAGCGGCGGCGGAAATCCGGCCCGGTGATCACGTTCATCGCGTCGGTATCGATGGCGGTGCGCGGCCACAGCGCGTTGACGCCCACCTTGCCGCGGAATTCCTCGGCCATGCCCAGCACGCACATCGACATGCCGAACTTGGCCATCGTGTAGGCGACATGCGGGCCGAACCAGCGCGCCTCCATGTTCAGCGGCGGCGACAGGTTCAGGATATGCGGATTCGCCGCCTTCCTGAGATACGGCAGGCATTTCTGACTGCACAGATACGTGCCGCGGGTGTTGATCTGGTGCATCAGGTCATACCGCTTCATCGGCGTTTCCAGCGTGCCGGTCAGCGAAATGGCGGAAGCGTTGTTCACCAGGATGTCGATGCCGCCGAAGGTTTCGGCAGCCTTCGCGACCGCCTCCTCGACGATCGCCTCCTCGCGCACATCGACCACCAGCGGCAGCGCCCTGCCGCCGGCCTTCTCGATGGCTTCCGCGGCCGTGTAGATGGTGCCGGCCAGCTTCGGATGCGGCTCGGTGGTCTTGGCGGCCACGGCGATATTGGCGCCGTCGCGCGCCGCGCGCAAAGCGATGGCCAGGCCGATGCCGCGGCTGGCGCCGGTGATGAACAGGGTCTTGCCCTTCAGGTCGCTCATGTCTTCCTCCCTTCCGGCCTGTCCCGGCCGGTTTGTCGCATCCTGCCGCCTATTGCGCCGCGGCACCCTCGGCCGCATCGCTGCGGCGGAACCGCCAGACCCCGGCGGCATCGGCTTCGCGCTCGACCTGCCCGGTCTGCATCAGGTGATGCAGATGCGCCAGTGCCTCGCCGCCGGCCAGGGTCATGTGGTCAGAGATATCGCGCCGGAACAGCAGCGGCAGCGTCTCGGTAACGGTATGCGGCCGGTGCAGCGCGCCGAGCAGGGCATCCAGCCGCACCTGGTGATGCCGGCGCAGCATGTCGATGCGGGTATGCAGCCCGATAAAGGGATCGCCATGGGCCGGCAGCACCAGGATATCGTCGGGCAGGCGGGCGAATTTCGGGAAGCTGTCGAGATAGAGGGTCAGCGGGCCGGCTTCGGGCTCGCCCGGATAGACGCCGATATGCGGCGAGATGCGCGGCAGCACCTGGTCGCCCGAGATCAGCAGGTTGAGGTCGGGCGAGAACAGGCAGGCATGCTCGGGCGAATGGCCGCGGCCGACGATCACCTGCCAGTCATGGGCGCCGATGCGGATGCGCTGGCCCTCGGTGATGCGGTGGAAGCTGCGCGGGATCGGCGACACCGCCTTGCTGAAATTGCCGAAGCCGCGCGCCTTCAGCGCCTCGATCTGGCCGTCGGTGAAGCCGATCTGCCGGTAGAAGGCGATCACCTCGGCCGGCACCTCCGGCATCGCCTCCAGTTCCAGCATGCGGCCGAAGGTCCATTCGCCATGGGTCATCCACAGCGGCGCGTTCCAGCGCTCCTGCAGCCAGCCGGCCAGGCCGAGATGGTCGGGATGGAAATGCGTGCAGAGGATGCGGGTGATCGGCTTGCCGCCGAGATGGCGCGCAAAGACCTGCTCCCAGATCGCCTGCAGCTTCGACGAGCGGAACCCGGTATCGACCAGCGTCCAGCCGGCACCGTCTTCCAGCAGCCAGAGATTGATGTAGTCGAGACCGGGGATCGGCACCGGCATGCGCAGCCACAGCACGCCGGGTCGCATCTCCATCACCTCGGCATCGCCGGGGCGGCCCCCGTTCGCTGCCCTGGCAAAGGGATAGGTCAGGCTGCCGGCGGCATCGCTGGTCGGCGTGCCGTCGATGCCGGGGGTGGCGGACTCGTTTTCCTGGGCTTCGGACACTGGCGGTCCCTTTTGTCTTTGTCGTCACGGAGGCTGGTGGGGCCATTGTGGCCCCGGCCGCGGGTACAGGCAACCGCGTCCGGCCGCCTCCCGCCACAGGAGATAGGGCAGCGCGGCGGCGGCGCCTATCCCTGCCGTTACGTCAAAGGCCGGAAGCCGGCTGCCGCTCAGGCACGCAGCAGTTCCGGCGTCACCTCCTCGAGCCCGGCACTGCCCTCGGTGGCCGACCGGCACAGGCCGTCGACCGACGAGAGCACCTGCTCGGCGAAGACGCGGGCCGAGACGATCTTGGCGGTGAAATACGGATCGGTGGCGCCATTGGCAATCTCGGCCTTTGCCGCCAGCGCCTGGCGCGCCAGCAGCCAGCCGCCCACCGTGCTGGCGAAGGCGCGCAGGAAGGGCGTGGCACCGGCCAGCGCCGCCTGCGGATTGCCGGCAAGCTGGCCGCCCATCCACTGCGTGGCCGCGGTCAGCGCCTTCAGGGCATCGCCGAGATTGCGCTGGATGCCGCCGAAGCCCTCGCCGGCCCGGCCCAGCTCGGCCACGGTGCCGGCAATCTCGCCGAACAGCGCCTGCACCGTCTCGCCGCCATTCAGCGGCAGCTTGCGGGTGACGAGGTCGATGGCCTGGATGCCGTTGGTCCCCTCGTAGATCGGCAGGATGCGGGCATCGCGGTAATGCTGCGCCGCGCCGGTCTCCTCGATGAAGCCCATGCCGCCATGGATCTGCACGCCCATGGATGCCACCTCGCAGCCGATATCGGTAACCCAGGATTTCGACAGCGGCGTGAACAGTTCGACCAGCGCCTTCCAGCGCCTGCGCTCGGCCTCGTCCGGATGATGGTGGGCGCGGTCGATGGCGGCGGCATTCAGGTAGATCAGGCCGCGGCAGGCCTCGGTCAGGCTGCGCATCAGCATCAGGGTGCGGCGCACATCGGCATGCTCGATGATCGAGACATGCTGTTCGGCATTCATGCCGGGATGGCGGCCCTGCTTGCGCTGCTCGGCATAGTCCAGCGCCTGCTGGAAGGCGCGTTCGGCAATCGCCAGTCCCTGGCAGCCGACCGAGAGCCGCGCATTGTTCATCATGGTGAACATGCAGCGCATGCCCTGGTTCTCGGCGCCCAGCAGCCAGCCGACGCATTCACCGTTGTCGCCGTAGCTCATCACGCAGGTCGGGCTGGCATGGATGCCGAGCTTGTGCTCCAGCGAAACCACGCGCAGGTCGTTGCGCTTGCCCGGCTTGCCATTCGCGTCCGGGATGAATTTCGGCACGATGAACAGCGAGATGCCCTTGGTGCCCGGCGGAGCATCGGGCAGGCGCGCCAGCACGAGGTGGACGATGTTGTCCGCCATGTCATGCTCGCCATAGGTGATGAATATCTTGCTGCCGCTGATCCGGTAGGTGCCATCGCCCGCCGGCACCGCCTTCGACTTCAGCGCGCCGACATCCGATCCGGCCTGCGGTTCGGTCAGGTTCATCGAGCCGGTCCATTCGCCCGACACCATCTTCGGCAGGTAGAGCGCCTTCTGCTCGTCGGTGCCATGGGCCATGATCGCGTCGATGGCGCCCTGGGTCAGCAGCGGGCAGAGCGAGAAGGACAGGTTGGCCGCCTGCACCATTTCCTGCGCCGCCATGGTGACTGCCCAGGGCATGGCGCCGCCGCCGAGGTCTTCCGGGAAGGGCATGCCGTTCCAGCCGCCTTCGGCGAATTTCCTGTAGGCATCGGCAAAGCCCGGCGCGGTACGCACAACGCCGTTGTCGACCTTCGCGCCATGCTGGTCGCCGCCGCGGTTGAGCGGCGACAGCACGCCGGTGGCGAATTTCGCGGCTTCCTCCAGCACGGCCGCCACGGTTTCCGGATCGGCATTCTCCAGACCCGGCAGCGTGGCCAGTTCGGCCAGGCCGGCAATCTGCTCCAGCGCGAAGCGCATGTCCTTGACGGGGGCGGCGTAATCCATCTCGGTCTCCCTGTACGCGATCTCTGTAAACTGGCTCTGTAAACCGGCGTTGGCATAATATGGCCCGGGACGCCTAGCAAGGCCAAGGCCGGCAGGCTAAGACAATGCGATCATGGTTGACGTAACGATTTCAGAGGCTGCCGAACGGCTTAAGGCCGGCGCTGTGGTCGCCTTCCCGACCGAGACGGTCTACGGGCTGGGGGCGGATGCCACCGATCCGGCCGCCGTCGCGAAAATATACGCAGCCAAGGGCCGGCCGGATTTCAACCCGCTGATCAGCCACATATCCGATCCCGCGCAGCTCGACGGCCTCGTCGTGATGGATGACCGCGCCCGGAAACTGGCCGCCGCCTTCTGGCCCGGCGCGCTGACCCTGGTGCTGCCCCGCGCCCCCGGCTGCCCGGTGGCGCCGGCAGTATCGGCCGGCCTGCCCTCGCTGGCCATCCGCATGCCGGCACATCCGCTGGCCCGCGACCTGCTGGGCCGGGTCGGCCGCCCGGTGGCGGCGCCCTCGGCCAACCGCTCGGGCCAGGTCTCGCCCACCACGGCCCAGCATGTGCGCGACAGCCTCGGGCCGGACATCGCCGTGCTCGATGGCGGCCCCTGCCCGGTGGGGCTGGAATCCACGGTGATCGGCCTTGCCGGCCCGCAGGCGACACTGCTGCGCCCCGGCGGCATCGCCGCCGAGGAGATCGAGGCGGTGCTGGGCGCGCCACTCGGCCTGCCGCAGGATGCAAAGCTGGAATCGCCGGGTATGCTGCTGAAACATTACGCGCCGCGGCTGCCGGTGCGCCTGAATGCCACTGCACCGCAGCAGGGCGGATCGCAGCAGGGCGGCCGCGAGGGCCTGCTGGCCTTCGGACCGCCTCCCGCGGGTTTCGCCGCCGTCTATGCCCTCAGTGCGGGCAGCGACCTTGCCGAGGCGGCCGCGCGGCTTTACGCGGGCCTGCATGTGCTGGATCATGAACCCGGCCTGACGGGCATCGCGGTGATGCCGATCCCTGCCCGCGGCCTCGGTCTCGCCATCAACGACCGTCTCGCCCGCGCCGCCAGAGGACGCTAGAACATGAATGCCCAGAACAAGATCCGGCTCGCCCCCGACCTGCTCGACCGCTTCCGCGCCATCGTCGGCCCGAAGGGCTGGACCTCCGATGCCGAAACCCTGGCGCCGCATCTGCGCGAATGGCGCGACCTCTATACCGGCAGCACGCCGCTGCTGCTGAAGCCGGCCAGCACCGAGGAGGTCTCGGCCATCGTGAAACTCGCCGCCGAAACGAAGACCCGGCTGGTGCCGCAGGGCGGCAATACCGGGCTGGTCGGCGGCGGCATCCCGTTCGACGGCAACGACGAGATCATCCTGTCGCTGCAGCGGATGAACCGGGTGCGCGCCCTCGATCCGCTGAACGACACCATCACCGTCGAGGCCGGCTGCATCCTCCAGCAGGTGCAGCAGGCGGCCCGCGAGGCCGGGCGGCTGTTTCCGCTGTCCATCGGCTCGGAAGGCAGCTGCACCATCGGCGGCAACCTCTCCACCAATGCCGGCGGCAATGCCGTGCTGCGCTACGGCAACACGCGGGAACTGGCGCTGGGCCTGGAAGTGGTGCTGGCCGACGGGCAGGTCTGGAACGGCCTGCGCGGCCTGCGCAAGGACAATACCGGCTACGACCTGAAGGACCTGTTCATCGGCGGCGAGGGCACGCTGGGCATCATCACCGCCGCGGTGATGAAACTGCATCCGCTGCCCGCCGCCATGGCCACCGCCTTCATCGCCATTCCGGAACCGCAGGCCGCCATCGAACTGCTGGCGCTGGGCAAGGCCGCCACCGGCGGCCAGGTCACCGGCTGCGAGATGATCCCGCGCATCGGCCTCGATTTCGTGCTCCGGCATACCCCGGCCACCGCCGATCCCATCCAGGGCCGGCATCCCTGGTACCTGATCATGGAATTCTCGTCCGGCCGCGCCGATGGCAGCATCGATGCCACGCTGGAAGCCGTGCTGGCCGAGGGCTTCGAGAAGGGCCTGGTGCTGGATGCCACCATCGCCCAGTCCGAAGCGCAGCGCGCCGCCTTCTGGAAGATCCGCGAGGCGATGTCCGGCGCCCAGAAGCCCGAGGGCGCCAGCATCAAGACCGATATTGCCGTGCCGGTATCGCAGATGCCGGCCTTCATCGCCCGCGCCACCAAAGCGGTGGAAGACTATCTGCCGGGCGTGCGCGTCGTGGCCTTCGGCCATATCGGCGACGGCAACATCCATTTCAATCCGTCCCAGCCCGAGGGCTGGGACCGCGAGAAATTCCTCGACCTGTGGGAGCCGATCTCCGACATCATCCATGCCATCGCGCATGAGATGCAGGGCACCATTTCGGCCGAACATGGCGTCGGCCGCATGAAGATCGACGAGATCCCGCGCTACAAGCCGGCCATCGAGATCGAGATGATGCGCAGGCTGAAGCGAGTCTTCGACCCCGACAATATCCTCAATCCCGGCAAGGTGGTGCGGCCGTAAGCCGTCGCGACCGCCATGCCGCTGTTCCGCGCCTATCTGGCCGTCTCTGCCGACGGCTTCATCGCCCGTGCCGATGGCAGCGTCGACTGGCTGCATGACTACGACCCGGTCGAATTCGGCTATGCCGATTTCATCGCCGGCATCGGCAGCATCGTGATGGGCCGCGCCAGCTACGAGCTCGCCCGCAGTTTCGGGCCGGACTGGGCATACCGGGACAAGCGCTGCCTCGTGGTGACCTCGCGGCCGCTGGACGATCCACCGCCGGGGGTCGAAACCCGCACCGGCATCCCGGCCCTGGCAGCGGAACTGCGCGCGGATGCGGCGACCGGCGATGTCTGGCTGTTCGGCGGCCCGCGCCTGTGGGACGGCTTCCTGGCCGCCGGCGCCCTCGACCGGTTCGAGCTTTACGTCATTCCCTGCCTGCTGGGCGAAGGCATGCCGCTGCTGCCGCCGGCACGCCGCGATGTGGCCCTGGACCTGGTCGACAGCCGCGTACTCGGCCGCGGCGTGGTCGCCCAGACCTATGCGGTGACCGCCCGGTCAGCCGGCACGCCCCCCGCATCCTGACGGCGGGGCCGGCGCCGGGCCGTCAACCCGGGTTGGAGGGGGCCGACAGGGCCGCCTTGCGGGCCGCCAGCCGCCCGATCAGATAGACCGCGACGATGG
Source organism: Ferrovibrio sp. (assembly GCF_964218355.1). GTDB lineage: Bacteria > Pseudomonadota > Alphaproteobacteria > Ferrovibrionales > Ferrovibrionaceae > Ferrovibrio. Next base: position 143,252 of record NZ_CAXPMC010000008.1, read on the forward strand.
TGCTGATGCCGATGACATCGGTGACCAAGCCGGGCTTGATCATCAGCAGGGCACCGCCGATCAGCGGAATCCGCGTCCACATCGGCATCGGCCCGCCGAAATAGCCGGCCAGCGCCGCCGCCATCACGATGATGCCGATGATCGCGGTAACTGCCGCATGGCCGATGGTGAAGGGATCGCCGATGAACAGGATCGCCGGTTCGTAGACGAACATGAACGGCACCAGGAAGCCGGCAAAGCCGATCCGCACCGCGGCCCAGCCGGCCGGCCAGATCGGTGCCCGCGCCAGCGACCCCGCGGCATAGACGGCCAGCGCCACCGGCGGCGTGATCGCCGACAGGATGGCGAAGTAGAAAGCGAACATATGCGCCGCCGGCTCGATGACGCCGAGCTTCATGATCGCCGGCACCATCAGCGACACCATCACGATATAGGCCGGCGTGGTCGGCATGCCCATGCCGAGGATGATGCCGGCCGCCGCCGTCAGCACCAGCGCCAGCACCAGGCTGTTCTGCGCCAGACCAACCACCACGTTGGTGAAGGTGATGCCGAGGCCGGTCAGGGTGATCGAGCCGATCACCAGGCCGGCGCAGGCACAGGCCAGCGCCACCGCCAGCGTGTTGCGCGACCCGTCCACCAGCGCATCCCAGATCATCTGCCAGTTCAGGCCCTGCCGGGTCGAGGCGCGCAGCATCGCGACGGGAAAGCAGGCCAGCGTGCCGGCCAGGGCGCAGAGCGGCGCCGAATAGCCCATGAACATGCCGGCCAGGATGATGGCGACCGGGATGAACAGGTGGCCGCGGTCGACGATCACCCGGCGCAGGCTCGGCACCTCGTCGGCCGGCATGCCCTTCAGGCCCTGGCGCTTGGCCTCGAAATGCACCGAGGCGAAACAGGCGACATAGAACAGCAGCGCCGGCAGGAAGGCCCACAGCGCCACGGTGGCATAGGAAACCCCGAGGAATTCCGCCATCACGAAGGCGGCGGCACCCATGATCGGCGGCATGATCTGGCCACCGGTCGAGGCCACCGCCTCGACGCCGGCGGCGAACGGCGCCTTGAAGCCGGTGCGCTTCATCAGCGGGATGGTGATGGCGCCGGTGACCATCACGTTGGCCACGGCGCTGCCCGACACCGTGCCGAACAGCGACGAGGACACCACCGCCACCTTGCCGGGGCCGCCGGCCGAGCGGCCGGTCAGCGCCAGTGCGAAATCCATGAACAGCGTGCCGGTGCCGGTGCGCTCCATGAAGGCGCCGAACAGCACGAAGATCATCACATAGGCGGCCGAGACGCCCAGCGTCGAGCCGAAGATGCCTTCGGTGGTCATGTAGAGCTGGTCGACCAGCACCATCGGTGCCACGTCGCTGAAGAACAGCGTGTAGCTGATGAAGCACAGCGCGGTCACCGGCAGTGCCCAGCCGATCACCCGGCGCGTGCAGTCCAGCACCACCAGCACCAGGCCGACGCCGGCAACCATGTCGAAGGTGGTCAGGTCGTCGATATAGATGATGCGGTTGATGAAATAGTCGAAATTGACGAACAGGTGGCCGATCGCGGCGGCGGCGACCGCATAGACGATCGCGTCGAGCCAGACGAAGCGGCGGCGGCCGTCCTTTTCCGCCAGCGGATAGAGCAGCAGGATCAGGGTGACCGCGAAGCTGAGATGGATGGCGCGGAAAATCATCGCTTCCGGCGGACCGAAGGCGATGACATACATGTGATACACCGCCATCGCGGCGCCGATCAGCGCGGCGACGCGCGCGATCAGGCTCTTGCCATTCATCGGTTTCCCCTCCCGCCGGTTATCCGCTCAGCATACCGGCAAAAAAAGACCGGCGCCATCGGTCCCCGATGGCGCCGGCCGCAGGCCCCGTCTTACAGGGCGCCGGCTTCCTTGTAGTACTTGGCGGCGCCCGGATGCAGCGGCACGCCGATATCCTCGGCCATGTCCTTGGCGGTCAGCTTGGCCATCGCCTTGTTGACGGCGGCCATGTCGGCGATATGGGTCGCCATCGCCTTGGTCACGGCATAGACCTTGTCTTCCGGCAGCTTGCAGGACGCGATGAAATGCGTCGAGTAGCCGATCACCGGCAGGTCCTTGTCCTGCTTCGGATAGGTGCCGCCCGGCACGATCACCTTGTTGTAGCCGGCATTGATCTTCTTCATCGCGGCAAGGCCGGCATCGGTGACCGGCAGCAGCTTCATGTCGCGGGCGCTGGCCAGATCCATCACGGCGGCGGCCGGAATGGTGGTGCCGAGCGTGAAGGCCTGGGCATGACCGTCCTTCAGCAGCGCCACGGCATCGTTGTAGGAGGCCATGAAATTGACCTTGCCCATGGCGTCATAGGACAGGCCGTGCGCCTTCAGGATATGCTGCGAGATCGCCTCGGCGGTGTTGCCGCGGGTCTGCACGGCGATCGACTTGCCCTTCAGGTCCTCGACCTTGTTGATGCCGGAATCGGCCAGCACCACGACCTGGAAATACTGCGGATACAGATTGGCGATCTGGCAGACATTGGTCGCCTTCTCGGTGAACGGCGCCTCGCCGTTGACGGCATCGACGGTGGAGATCGAGTTGCCGAAGCCGAAATCGGCCTTGCCATCCTGCACGCCCTTGACATTGGCGATGCCGGCGCCGGGCATGGTCAGCACGCTGCTGCCCGGGATCGCCTTCTCGAACAGCGCCTTCAGCGCACCGCCCAGCGGCACCCAGGTGCCGCCCTGCGGGCCGGTCATCATCTTGTAGTTCTGCGCCGAGGCAGAACCGGCCGCAAGACCGGTGGCCAGCGCAAGAACGGCGGCCGTGACAGTACCGGCACGACGCAAGCTGCGATGAAGCATGGTTTTCCTCCCAGAGTGTATTTTTCGGAGGGCAACTCTGCGGCACCGGCTGCTGGGCCGTCAAGCTTTCCGTGCACGGACGGCATCAGCGGAACAGATCAAGCTGCGGCCGCACCTGCTGCTGCAATGCAGCGTGGCCAATGGTGGTGCCATCGGCCATGAGATGGGTGACGCCGGCGCCCTGTGCCAGCAGGGCCGGTGTCACCAGATGCGTCCGGTGGCAATGCAGCGGATCGCGCTCTGCACACATGATTGCCACCGGCTGCACTGCCGCCAGATTGAGCAGGTCGCGGATGGCGGCCGTGAAATCCGGCTGCTGTGCCCGGCGCGCGTAATCCGGCCGGCCATCCGGTCCGTACAGGCCCGGATCGCGCGGCCGCCCGCCCAGCGCCGCGCCCATCCAGCGATAGGCGATGCCCGCCGCCGGCAGCCAGCCCTCCATGGCGCGCCGGGCGAAATGCGGCACATGGCGCGAGGCCGGCTGCGAGCGCACATCCACCAGGCAGGCCACCCCATGCCGCTGCAGCAGCGCCGCGAACCGGTCGGGCGGATGGCTGGAATGGCCGATGGTGAAAAGGCAGGCAGGCATGACCGCACCGGATTCCGCTGGCTGGGCCGCTTTTGTGACACCCGTCACAGTTACCTTAGGGTAACTATCGAAGGATGGACGCTGTTTGGCCGTACATATATACACGGGCCGGCCGGATTTTTGCAGGAAGTGCCGGCCTGAGGGGACCATTGCGGCGACCCTTCGCCGCCTTACGGGGCAACATGACTCGCTTTGCCAAGATCGGGATTTCCGTCGCCGTGCTGCTGATGCTCGGCGCGGGCGGCGCTTACCTTCTGAAGAACCGGCAGCCGGCCAATGCCGTCGCCGAGGGCGGCGGCAGGTCCGCCAGCCCGGCGCCGGCACGCTTCGCCGGCCTCGAATTCGCCCCCGCCGACCTTGCCACCGCGCGCATCGCCAGCCTGCGCCAGGCCGTGCGCCTGAGCGGCACCCTGCAGCCCCTGAACCAGACCCTGGTGCGCGCCGAGGTGGCCGCCGTGATCCAGGAGATCACCGTGCGCCGCGGCGAGCGCGTGCAGAAGGGCCAGCTGCTGGCCCGGCTGGAGACCGCCGACCTGTCGGCCCGGCTGCGCGAGAAGCAGAGCAATCTTGACAGCGCCCGCTCGGCCCTCAATCTCGCCGAAATCAACCGCCAGAAGGCGCAGACCCTGACCCAGCGCGGCGTGAAATCGCAGACCGCGCTGGACGAGGCGGAGAATGCCTGGCGCACCGCCCGCGCCAATGTCGCCGCCATGGAACAGCAGGTCACCATGGCGAGGAAGGCGGTCGGCGACGCCGCCGTCTATGCACCGCTGGACGGGCTGGTCGCCGAACGCTTCGTCAATCCCGGCGAGCGCGTTGCGGTGGATGCGAAGCTGTTCACCATCGCCGATCTCGACACCATGGAGGTCGAGGCCCTGGTGCCGGCCCGCGACGTGCCGCAGCTGAAGGCAGGCCAGAAGGTGGTGCTGCATGTCGAGGGCTTCGGCAGCCGCGAATTCGACGCCCGCATCGCCCGCATCAACCCGACCGCCCAGGCCGGCACCCGCTCGATCCCGGTCTTCATCCTGCTGCGCAATCCGGACCTGGTGCTGCGCGGCGGCATGTTCGGCACCGGCGAGGCGGTGCTGGCCGAAGCCCCCGGCGCCGTCGCCGTGCCGGCCGATGCGGTGCGGCAGGAAGACGGCGCCAGCGTCGTCTACGTGCTGGCCGGCGACCGGCTGCAGCGGCGGGTGGTGACGGTGGCGCTGGACGGCACCACCGATGGCCGCGTCGCCATCGGCAGCGGCGTGCAGGATGGCGAAACGGTGATCGCCACGCCGGGCCTGCGGCTGAACGACGGCCTGCCGGCGCGGATTTCCGGCCGCTGAGCCGGCGCGCCCGAAGGGAGAGAGCGCCATGTGGCTGACCCGCATCAGCGTCAACAACCCGGTCTTCGCCACCATGATGATGGCGTCGCTGCTGGTGATCGGCCTGTTCGCCTATTTCAAGCTGAGCGTCGAGCAGTTCCCCAGCGTCGAATTCCCCATCGTGGTGATCAACACCACCTATCCCGGCGCCACCCCGGAAAGCGTCGAGAGCGAGGTCACCCGCCCGATCGAGGATGCGGTGAACACCATCGCCGGCGTGCGCAGCCTGACCTCGCGCTCTCTGGAAGGCGTGTCGCTGGTGATCATCGAATTCGAGCTGAGCGTCGATCCGGTCGCCGCCGTGCAGGACGTGCGCGAGAAGGTGGCGCAGGTGACGCCGCGATTCCGCGACGAGGTGGAGGACCCTTCGATCACCCGCTTCTCGCCGGACAGCCAGCCGGTAGCCTCGATCGCCATCCGCAGCGACCGCCGCGACCTGCGCGAGATGACCACCATGGCCGACCAGGTGATCCTCAAGCGGCTGCAGACCGTGCGCGGCGTCGGCAACGCCTATATCGTCGGCGGCCTGAAGCGCCAGATCAACGTGCTGCCGAATCCGGAGAAGATGCAGGCCTACGGCATCGGCATGGACCAGCTGATCGGCGTGCTGAAAAGCGAGAACCAGCAGTTGCCGGTCGGCACGCTGACCCAGGCCCGGCGCGAATATGTCGTGCAGATCGAGGGCCGCGTGGCCGATCCGCGCAGGCTGGCCGACCTGATCGTCGCCCGCCGCGGCGGCGCGCCGGTCTATCTCGGCGATGTCGCCGCCGTACGCGACAGCACCGAGGAGCAGAAGGCGATCGCCCTGTATGACGGCCAGCAGCTGCTGGTGATCGAATTCGTCAAGGTGCAGGGCGCCAACACGCTGGAGGTGATCCGCGGTCTCAAGCAGGCGGCGGCCGAACTGGAAAAGGACCTGCCCTCCGATATCAGCCTGCAGTTCGTGCGCGACGACAGCCGCGCCATCCTGATCTCGGTGAACGGCACCCAGCGCACCCTGATCGAGGGCGGCATCCTCACCATCCTGATCGTCTTCCTGTTCCTGAATTCCTGGCGCAGCACCATCATCACCGGCCTGACCCTGCCGATTGCCGTGATCGGCACGCTGGGCGCCGTCTGGGCTGCCGGCTTCACGCTGAACAAGCTGACCCTGATGGCGCTGTCGCTGGCCATCGGCATCCTGATCGACGACGCCATCGTGGTGCGCGAGAACATCACCCGCCATGTCGGCATGGGCAAGAGCCACCGCCGGGCATCGCTGGACGGCACCAACGAGATCGGCCTGGCGGTGATGGCCACCACCTTCACCATCGTCGCGGTGTTCCTGCCGGTCGCCTTCATGGAAGGCATCATCGGCCGCTTCTTCCTGCAGTTCGGCATCACCGTCACCGTGGCGGTGCTGATCTCGCTGTTCGTCAGCTTCACGCTCGATCCGATGCTGTCCAGCGTCTGGCACGATCCGGACAGCCAGCCGGATGCGAAACGCGGCCCGATCGGTCGTGCCATCGGCCTGATCGACCGCGGCATGGACCATGTCGCCCGCCTGTACCGGCGGATGCTGGGCTGGAGCCTGCGCTGGCGCTGGGTGGTGCTGGTCGTCGCCCTGCTCAGCCTCGTCGGCACCGGCGCCATCCTGCGCTCCGGCGCCATCGGCACCGAATTCGTGCCCGAGCCCGACCTGTCGGAAATCCTGGTGGAGGTGACCACGCCGCCGGGCTCGTCGCTCGACTACACCAAGGCCAAGATCACCCAGGTGCAGGCGGCGCTGAAGGAAATCCCCGAGATCGACTACACGGTGGCCTCGATCAATGCCGGCGGCTTCGCGCGGCGCAATGTCGGTACCCTGTATGTGCGCTTCGTGCCGCTGGGCCAGCGCAAGCGCACCCCGCAGCAGCTGGCGCAGCCGATCCGCGACCGCCTGTGGCAGATCGCCGGCATCGACAATATCAATATCGGCCTGCCCAATCTCGGCGGCGGCCTCAACAAGCCGATCATGATCGCGCTGAAGGGCCAGGACATCGCCGAGCTGGACCGGCTGTCGCGCGAGGCGATGGACATCATCCGCACCGTGCCCGGCGTGGTCGACCTCGAATCCAGCCTGAAGGCCAACAAGCCCACCGTGGCCGTCGACATCGACCGCCAGCTCGCCTCCGATCTCGGCCTCAGCCTCGCCGCCATTGCCGGCACCCTGCGGCCACTGCTGGCGGGCGAGGAAGCCGGCACCTGGAAGGCGCCCGATGCGGAAGACTACGACGTGTTCGTCCGCCTGCCGGTGGACGACCGCACCGGCCTGCCCGATCTCGACCGCATCTATGTCGCCTCCAACCAGATGAATGCCGACGGCAATCCGAAGATGGTGGCGCTGTCGCAGGTGGTCAGCGTGCAGCGCTCGACCGGTTCGACCCAGATCAACCGCCGCGACCTTGCCCGCGAGGTGCTGCTGACCGCGACCACCTCGGGCCGCACCGTCGGCGAGGCCAGCCGCGAGATCCAGGCCAAGCTGCAGCAGATGAAGCTGCCGCCGGGCTATCATTTCTGGTTCGGCGGCGCCTCCAAGGACATGATCGAGTCGGCCGGCTATGCGGCGGCCGCCCTGCTGCTGGCGGTGATCTTCATCTACCTGATCCTCGCCTCGCAGTTTGCCAGCTTCCTGCAGCCCTTTGCCATCATGGCCTCGCTGCCGCTGTCGCTGATCGGCGTGGTGCTCGGCCTGTGGGCCTGGGGCTCGACCATGAACATCTTCTCGGTGATCGGCCTGATCATGCTGATGGGCCTGGTCACCAAAAACGCCATCCTGCTGGTCGATTTCGTCAACCAGTGCCGCCGCGAGGGCATGGAGCGCAGGGCCGCCATCCTCGAGGCCGGCGAAATCCGCCTGCGGCCGATCGTGATGACCACCATGGCGATGATCTTCGGCATGACGCCGCTGGCGCTCGGCCTCGGCGAGGGCGCCAAGCAGACCTCGGCCATGGCCCATGCGGTGATCGGCGGCCTGATTTCCTCCACCCTGCTGACCCTGCTGGTCACGCCGGTGATCTTCACCTATCTCGACGATCTCGGCCGCTTCGTCAGCCGGCTGCTGCCGAAGGCACCGGACGGGCACAGGGATGAACCGGGCGACGCCGCGGATGAGCCCGCTTCAGCCCGCCGCCACCCCGCCGAATAATCCGCCGGCGGCGGCGGAAAATTGTCACGGTGCTGCCCCATTGTCCGCGCTAGACTGGCAGCGGATACTGTGAGCACTGGAGGAAACCATGACCGCGAGCATCGCCAGCTTCGTGATCGACAAGGCCGACCTGAGCCGGACGGCCATCGTCGACACCCCCCTGCCCGCCCTGCAGCCGGGCGAGATCCTGCTGAAGGTGGACAGCTTCGCCTTCACGGCGAACAACATCACCTATGCCGAGATGGGCGACCGCATGGCCTACTGGGCCTTCTACCCCGCCGGCGACAACCGGGGCATCGTGCCGGTCTGGGGCTTCGCCGATGTGATCGACAGCCGGCATGACAGGATCGCCAGGGGCGAACGCATCTACGGCTTCCTGCCGATGGCCACCCATGCGGTGCTGCAGCCGGAGAAGATCACCGATACCAGCTTGGTCGACGGCACGCCGCATCGCAAGGCACTGCCGCCGGCCTACAATTTCTATGTGCGCACCACCGGCGACACCGCCTTTCTGCCCGAGCACGAGCCGCTGCAGGCCCTGCTGCGGCCGCTGTTCATCACCGCCTTCCTGATCGACGACTTCCTCGCCGACGAAAAATTCTTCGGCGCGCAGACGGTCGTGATTTCCAGTGCCTCGTCGAAAACCGCCTTCGGCCTGGCTTGGCTGCTGCACAAGCGCCGCGGCATCACGGTGACGGGGCTGACCTCGGCCGGCAACCGCGATTTCGTCGCGGGGCTGGGCTGCTACGACCGCGTGGTGCTGTATGACGACATCGCCAGCCTGGATGCGGCACAGCCGGCCGTCTATGTCGATTTCGCCGGCAGCGGCGCGGTGCGCAAGGCGATCCACGAACACTATGGCGACGCGCTGAAATACAGCTGCGCCGTCGGCCTGTCGCATCGCGAGACCAGCCCGCCGGGCAAGGGCCTGCCGGGTCCGAAGCCGGTGTTCTTCTTCGCGCCGGACCGCATCAGGAAACGCACCCAGGACTGGGGCCGCGGCGGCATCGATACCCGCTTCGCCGATGCCATCGGCGATTTCCTGCCCAAGGCCGCCGGCTGGCTGCGCATCATCGAGGGCAGCGGCGAATCTTCCGTGGCCGCCGCCTGGCAGGCGACGTTGGCCGGCGAGGTGAAACCCGACGAGGGCCATATCCTCAGCCTGTGGGAGTGAATGTCCTTCGTCGCTCCCGCGAAAGCGGGAGGCCGGCATCTATTGCTGATCTGGGTCCCCGCTTCCGCGGGGACGACGGAAAGGGTTACGCCAGCAGCTTCGCCAGCAGGCCATCGAGCACGGCGCGGCCCTCGCGCGTCGCGACCAGGCGCTCCGGACTGCGCTGCAGCAGTCCGGCGGCTTCCAGCGGCGCGCTGCGTCCGGGCGGCACCAGATCCGCCAGCGAGAGCCCGCCGGTGGCGTCGCGCAGGTTGGCATCCCACACGCCTTCGGCCAGCCGCAGGCCCATCATCAGGGCCTCTTCGGCGCGCTCGCGCATCGGCACCGGCATTTCCGCCTCGCGGCCATGGCCCTGCGTTTCCACCTGCTCCAGCCAGGCTTCGGGCTTGCGGCGGTTCTGCACCGCGCGCCATTCGCCGGCACGCATGAAGCGCGCATGGGCGCCAGGCCCGAGCCCGAGATACTCGCCGCTGCGCCAGTAGACGAGATTGTGCCGGCTCTCGCCGCCGGGGCCCGAGTGATTGGAAATCTCGTAGGCCGGCATGCCGGCCTGCGCCATGATCTCCTGGGTCAGGTCATACAGGGCTGCCTGGTCGTCGGCCGGCATCGGCGCCAGCGCACCGCGCGCCACCGCGCCGGCGAAACCGGTATTCGGCTCGATGGTCAGCGTGTACAGCGACAGATGGTCGCCGGCGAGCCGCAGGGCTTCGGTCAGTTCGGCGCGCCAGCTTTCGGCGCTCTGGCCCGGCCGCGCGTAGATCAGGTCGAAGGACCAGCGCGGCACGGCTTTCGCGGCCGCCGCAATGGCGGCCCGCGCCTCGCCGGCATCATGGGCGCGGCCGAGGAATTTCAGCACATCGCCATCGAAGCTCTGCACGCCGATCGACAGCCGGTTGATGCCGGCCGCGGCGAAGGCGGCGAATTTTCCGGCTTCGGCCGAGTTCGGGTTGGCTTCCAGCGTGATCTCGACATCATCCGCGAAACGCCAGTGCCGGCGCGCGGCATCCAGAATCGCGGCCGCCGTATCGGGCGGCATCAGCGACGGGGTGCCGCCGCCGAAGAATACCGAGGTGATCTCTTCACCGGCGCCGATCCCGGCCGCGGCATAATGCCCAAGCTCGGCCAGATACGCCGCCTGCCAGCGCGCGGCATCCACCTGCGCGCGCACATGGGAATTGAAGTCGCAATAGGGACATTTCGAGACGCAGAAGGGCCAGTGCACATAGAGGCCGAAGCCCCGGCGCGGCGCGGCCCGCTGTGGCGTGGCGATGCTATCCGCGGAAACAGGCATCGATCAGCAGCCGGAAGGCGCGGGCCCGGTGGCTGAGGCCGTGCTTCTCTTCCGGCAGCATCTCGGCAAAGGTGCGAAAGCCATGGCCGACCTCTTCCTCGGGCACGAACATCGGGTCGTAGCCGAAACCATGCTGCCCGCGCGGCGGCCAGTCCAGCCGGCCCGGCGCCAGCCCCTCGAAGCTGTCGACATGGCCATCGGGCCAGGCCAGCGACAGGACGGAGACGAAGCAGGCATTGAACGGCGGTTCGACGCCCTTCTCCTGCACGGCACGCCACACCTTGTCCATGGCGTAGTTGAAATCCTTCTTCGCGCCGGCCCAGCGCGCCGAATAGATGCCCGGCGCGCCATCGAGCGCCTCGACGCTGAGGCCGGAATCGTCGGCCAGGGCCGGCAGGCCCGAGGCGGTGGCGGCGGCCAGCGCCTTCAGCTCGGCATTGGCCACGTAGGTATCGCCGGTCTCTTCCGGCTCGGGCAGGCCGAGATCGCCGGCAGAGACGGCATCGACACTGAACGGCGCCAGCAGGTCGCGGATCTCGACCAGCTTGCCGGGATTGTGGGTGGCGACCACCAGCCGGCCGCCGGGAAAGCGCCGCGCCGCCACGCGGTTATTTCCCCACGGCCTGGCGCTGCAGCGCCATCAGCTCGGCGATGCCCTTCTTGGCCAGCTTCAGCATGGCGGCGAACTGCTCTTCCGAGAACGGGTCCTTCTCGGCGGTGCCCTGCACCTCGACGATGGCGCCCGTGTCGGTGAGGACGAAATTCGCATCGGCCTGGGCGGTCGAATCTTCCGCATAGTCGAGATCGAGCACCGGCTGGCCGTCGGACAGCCCGCAGCTGACCGCGCCGACCTGGCCGATCAGCGGGATCTGCGCGATGGCGCCCTGCTTCACCAGCCCGGCAAAGGCGAGATACAGCGCCACCCAGCTGCCGGTGATGGCGGCGGTGCGGGTGCCGCCATCGGCCTGCAGCACGTCGCAGTCGAGCCGGATCTGGCGCTCGCCGAAGCCTTCGAGATTGGTGACGGCGCGCAGGCTGCGGCCGACCAGGCGCTGGATTTCCTGGGTGCGGCCCGACTGCTTGCCGCGCGAGGCCTCGCGTTCGGTGCGCGAATGGGTCGACCGCGGCAGCATGCCGTATTCGGCCGTCACCCAGCCGCGGCCGGTATTGCGCAGGAAGGGCGGCACGCGCTCCTCCACCGTGGCGGCGCACAGCACATGGGTCTCGCCGAATTTCACCAGGCAGGAGCCTTCGGCATATTTGGCGAAGCCCGGCTCCAGCCGGACGGGGCGCATCTGGTCGGCTTGGCGGCCGCTGGGACGCATGGGTCTCTCCTTGCGGGGACGGAAAAATGCGGAATGGAAAAGCCGTGCGGTTCTAGTCGATAGGCCGGGGCGGGACAAGCCATGCCGGCCGGCGGCTGTATAATATAACAGGATGGATTTGTTGTTCCGCCGCTTCTGCGCTATGAAACTGCCACCAGCTCTTCGGAAACCGGGGGAAGTCCGTCATGTCGTACCGCCCGCTGCCGCCCCGCAGCGCCGCCCTGCTTGCCGCCGCCGCGCTTCTCGCCTCCGGCCCGGCCCTGGCCCCGGATGCCCGCGCCGGCGATGAGGACCAGCCGGGCCTGCACTACCGGGCCGGCGCGCTCGACCTCACCCTCACGCTGGAAGCCGGCTTCGGCCTGTTCAGCGCCGCCAATGCCGGCAACGGCATCGGCAGCACCAGCCGCACCGGCGAACGCGCCGGCGGCCGCGCCTGGGCCGAGGGTTTCGTCGCGCCGGGCCTCGCCGCCAGCTATGACCTCGGCGGCAGCCGCCTCTATGGCGGCATCAAGGCCGTGGGCAGCGCCACCCGCGGCCAGGGCGAGGCACAGGCGACCTCGACCACCAGCGACCGGCCGGAGCATCTCGGCCTTGAGGAAGCCTATCTCGGCTGGGCATCCGGCAGCAGCGTCGCGGCTCTGGGCGAGGACGCCATCGACATCTCGGCCGGCCGCCAGGGCTTCAGCGTCGGCGACGGCTTCCTGATCGTCGACGGCGCCGCCGAGGGCAACCGCCGCGGCGCCTATGTGATCGGCCCGCGCGGCGCCTTCGACCGCACCGCGATCCTGCGCGTCAACACCGCGCCGGTGCGTGCCGACCTGTTCCACCTGCAGGGCAGCACCGACCAAACCCTGATGCGTGGCACGGATGCTGCCGCCACCCGCCTCCATGGCGGCAATATCGAATGGTTCGGCGGCGAAGATGCGGCCCGCAGCGACTACGCGGCGCGCAGCTGGTATCTCGGCGCCACATTCCTGAACCTGTACGAGGCCGACCGCGGCGTTGCCGCCGCCCGCGACGGCATGAAGGTCTATGCGGTGCGGACCGGCGGCACCCTGCTCGGCAGCCTCGGCGAGGCGTTCAGCGATTTCGCGCTCTATTCGGAATATGCCGTCGAGAAAAATGACGGCGCCGGATCAAAGAAAGACGCCAGGGCCTGGTATGTCGAGCCGCAGTATACCTTCCCGGCCCTGCCATGGACGCCGCGGATCAGCTACCGCTATGCCCGCTTCAGCGGCGACAACAATTCATCCGACGGCGCCGACCATGCCTGGGATGCGCTGTATTCCGGCGGCGGTGCCCGCGGCTTCGGCAGCTGGGACCAGGGCGAGATCTATGCCCGCTATGTCGGCGGCAACAGCAATGTCGCCAGCCAGATGATCCACCTGCGCAGCCAGCCGACGGATGCACTGGCTGTGGGTGCGATCTGGTACTGGCATGCCTATGACAGGCGCCCCTCCGGCGTGACCGACGATGCGCTGATGCGCGAGGTCAATGTCTATGCCGAATGGGAAACGCCGCTGCCGGGCCTCAGCCTCGCCGCCGTGCTGGGCGCGGCGCAGGCCGGCCGGGGCCGCCGGCAGGAACTTGGCACGACGGATGCCAATGACCGCACCACCTGGCTCGGCCAGATCGTGTTCGGCTGGTCCTTCTGAAGCGGCGTCACCGGATCTCCGCTTGCGCGGGGATGACGAGAAAAAGAGTTGTCGTCGTTCCCGCGCAAGCGGGAACCCAGCCCCGTCGCAGCATGCGCCTCACTTCACCGCCTGCCCGCGCAGCCGCCGCCCGATCTCGGCCAGGGCCATCTCCTCCTGCCTTCCGTCGCGCCAGCGCAAGCTGAGCGTGCCGCGTTCCATCTCGCGCTCGCCGGCCACCGCCAGCACGGGCACGCCCTGCTCGCGCGCCTCGGCGATCTTGCGGCTGAGCCGGTCGCGGCGGATATCGGTGGCGACCCGCAGCCCTTCGCGCCCCAGCACCGCGGCAGCCTTGCGCACATAACCCTCCTGCTCGCGCCCGATGCTGGCCACCATCACCTGTTCCGGCGCCAGCCACAGCGGCAGCGTGCCGCGGTGATGTTCCAGCAGCATGCCGATGAACCGCTCCAGGCTGCCCAGCACGGCGTGATGGATCAGCACCGGGCGGTGCCGGCGGGAATCGCTGCCGACATAGCTGGCATCCAGCCGCTCGGGCAGCACGAAATCGAGCTGCGCCGTGCCGCATTGCCACGCCCGCCCGTGGCTGTCGCGCAGGTGGAATTCCAGCTTCGGCCCGTAGAAGGCGCCCTCGCCGTTGCGGATGGCGAAATCGAGCCCGGCCTTGCGGGCGGCGATCACCAGCGCCGCCTCGGCGCGATCCCAGGTGGCATCGTCGCCGGCGCGCTTCGCCGGCCTTGTGGAGAAGAACACCTGCGGCGCGCCAAAGCCGAAATCCGAATAGATGTCCCGCAGCAGCTCGCAGAAACGCTGCACTTCCTCCTCCACCTGCTCTTCGGTGCAGAAGATATGGACATCGTCCTGCGTAAAGCTGCGCGCCCGCATCAGTCCCTGCAGCGCGCCGGAGGGCTCGTCGCGGTGCACGGCACCGAATTCGAAGTAGCGCAGCGGGAGATCATGCACCGAGCGGACACGCTTGCGGAACAGCTGGATCTGGCCGGGGCAGCTCATCGGCTTCAGCGCGAAAGGCCGGTTGCCCGAGCTGACGCGGAACATCTCATTGGCGAATTTTTCGGCGTGGCCGCTCTGTTCCCAGAACGCCCAGGACAGCAGCTGCGGCGTGCGGACTTCCATGAAGCCGGCCTCGCGCATGCGCCGGCGGATATAGTCCTCCACCACGCGGTAAATCGCAAAACCGCGCGGATGCCAGAACACCATGCCCGGCCCTTCCTCCTGCTGGTGGAACAGGTCGAGCCGCGTGCCCAGCACGCGGTGGTCATAGGCATCGGGCGCCTGCAGGCGGTCCGGTCTCAGTTCGGGATCGAGGCTGTTCATGGTCGTCTCCGTCGGTTGGCGGAGGCCGGCCGGGCAGCGGATAAACGAGACCCTGAAACGACCGGGGCCCCGTCCGTCGCCGGCGGGGCCCCTGGTTTCTCGTGCTGTGCTCTATCTGCTCACGCGCGACGTCCAGGCTCCCCGCCGGTGGCGGTAACCTTAATAACGACGGTGGTGAGAATGGTGCGCTGCATGGTGCTGCGGACGGTAAGCGGCATGCCGCGCGCCGTCAAGACAGAAAATTGCGCCGGTTCAATCGACGAAAGCGACGAGGGCGGGGATGGTCGTTTTCGGCGCCTCCTCCATCAGCCAGTGGCCCGCCCCGGCCACCACCTGCCCGTCCACATTGCCGGCCACCAGCCGGGCCTGATCGATCAGGAAGGTGCCGGAGGCCTTCTCGCCGGCCAGCACCAGGAAGGGCATGGCAAGCTTGGTCGCCCCGAACCCGGCAAAATCCTTCGCATCCTGTTCGAAGGCCTTGAAGTATTCGAAGCCGGCCCGCATGCCGCCGGGCTGGGCATAGGCCGCCGCATAGAAGCGGCGGTCGGCCTCGGACAGCGAACGCTTGGGATCGGCGGCAAAGTCATTCCAGAAATGCTCGAAATAGATCCGCTCGCGACCCTTCACCAGCGCCAGCGCCGTCTTGCCGTGGAAATGGAAATGCCACAGGTCGCGCAGCAGCCACACCGTGGTCCAGTCGCCAATGCCGGGCAGGAAGGCATCCATCAGCACCACTTTCGTGGTTTCCTGCGGATACTGCGCGGCATAGGCATAGGCGACCATCAGGCCGATATCGTGGCCGACCACCACGGCGCGGTCATGGCCGAGCGCCGCCACCAGCGCATGGACATCCTGCGCCATGGTCTTCTTGTCATAGCCGCCCGCCGGTTTTGCCGAACCGCCGGCGCCGCGCAGGTCCGGCACGATCACGGTATGGCGCTTTGCCAGTTCGGCCATCACCGGCAGCCACATATGCCCGGTCTCGGCGTAGCCGTGCAGCAGCAGCACGGCGCTGCCCTTGCCGCCGGTGCGATAATACAGGCTGGTGCCGTTGACCTTCGCGGTGGCGGCGCGGAAGCCGGCCGGCAGCTTTTCCGCCGGCATCGCGGTCGTCCCGGCGGCGGTTTGCGCCCGGGCGGCGGGGCCCGGCAGCACGCTGCCGAGAAGAAGGAAAACGGCGGCGAGAATGACGGCAGGGGCAGATGCCGGGCGCGGCAGCGACCGGCAGGCAGAGCGCAGAGCGGTGATCATGGCGGTTGTCCCGGCGGGTGAGGCTGCATCACTGGGCGCAGGAATCCGCATCGCCGTAAAGAACAATTCTGCGCCGGCCAGCGCCGCAGCCGGCGAATTCACGCCGCTGACATAAACCCGTATCCAGCCCGCCCAGCCATCGGCCTGTCAGACCCGCGGCGGCGGCACGAAGCCGCCGAAAGCCTCGGCCACCAGCTGCGCGAACATGATCGTGGTGCGGTCTTCCAGGAAGGGCCCCACCGCCTGCATGCCCACCGGCAGGCCGTTTGCCGCGATGGCGACCGGGAAGGCGGTCGCCGGCTGGCCCGTGAGCGTCGCGATGCTGGACCACAGCGGCAGCTGGCCGTAGGGCACCGGCCGGCCGTCGACCTGCACCATGCGGCCCGCCATCGGGCCATGGTCGTGGGCCAGGGCCGGGGTCGGCATCACCGGGCAGAGCAGCACGTCCCAGTCGCGGAAGAAGCGCCGCCACTGATGGGCCAGGCCGGTGCGCAGGAAATCGGTCTGCATCCAGCCGCGATGGCTCATCACCAGGCCATGCTCGACGATGCTGCGCAGGTCGGCCGCCGCTTCCGGCACCGCCCCGGCGCGGATGACGGCGGAGTCGTAATCGGATTGCGGCATGGTGCCGCCGATGAAGGCCATCAGCAGCCGCAGATAGGTGCTGCCCACCAGCCCGAGATCGGGCAGGGCGGCGCTGTCGCGCCCGACCCGGCAGCCGGCGGCTTCGAGTCTGCCGGCCAGATCGTTCAGCGGCCCGCGCACGGCGGCATCGGTGGGGGTCAGCGGATGCTGGTCCACCACGAAGACGCGATAGTCTTTCAGCGCCCGGTGCCGCGGCGGCGGCAGCGCCAGTTGCCAGGCGGTGCCTTCATGGTCGTCGGGCCCGGCCAGCACGTCGAGGCCCAGCATCAGGTCTTCCGCCGAGCGCGCCATCGGGCCGGAGACGGCAAGGTCCATCCGCGCCGCCAGCGACAGCACCGGAATGCCCGGCGGGGTCTGGCCGCGGCCGGGGATGATGTCGCTGGAAGGCTTGTGGGCATAGACGCCGCAGAAATGCGCCGGCACCCGCAGCGAGCCGGCGAGGTCCGAGCCCAGCTCCAGCGCCACATAGCCCGCCGCCAGCGCCGCCGCCGAACCGCCCGACGAGCCGCCCGGCGTGTGATCGGCGCTCCATGGGTTCTTCGAGGTGCCGTAGGGCTCGTTATAGGCCTGCCAGTCGGCCAGCAGATACGAGACGTTGGTCTTGCCCAGCAGCACCGCGCCGGCCGCCTTCAGCCGCGCCACCGCCACGGCATCCTGCGCCACCGGGATATGCTGCTTGCCGGGCAGGCCCCAGGTGGTCGGCAGGCCGGCGACATTGAAGCTCTCCTTCACCGTGACCGGCAGGCCGAGCAGCGGCCGGCCCGCCACCTCCCCTTTTGCCAGCGCCGCGTCGGCGGCTGTCGCGGCGGCGCGGGCGCGGTCGAAATCGCGCACCACCACGGCATTGAGAACGCCGTCACCGGCCTCGATGGCGGCGATCGCGGCCTCGGTCAGCTCGGCCGACGAAACCTCTTTCGCGCGCAGGGCGGCGGCCAGCGCGGTGGCGGTGCGGTATTCCATATCGATGTTTCTCCCGTGATGCCGCGTCCGGGGCAGCATAGCCTGCCCGCCCCTGCGGAAGGCAAGCCGCGCGTCACTTCAGCGGCAGGCAGATATCGGTCAGCAGCTCGGTGGGTGCCACCTCGCGCGGATTGTTGAGGTAATCCTCGAAACAGGGCGCATCGGCGGCCTCGCGGCCCGACTGCACCAGCCATTCGCCAAACAGCCAGTCATAGGCCGGGCGCATGTCGGAATACGGCCCCTTGTGGCGCAGCACCGCATAATCGCCGCCGCGCAGGAAGGCGCGCTGCAGCGGCGGCGCCACGGGGAATGCCGCATCGGACAGCAGGATGCCGGCGGCCGAGCGCAGCTCGGCTTCGGGCACCACGGTCGGATCGGAATAATAGACGCCCTTCATGCACATGTCCGGCCGCAGCAGGCCGCGCGCCGCCAGCGTGCCGAACAGGGTCTCGAAGGCGCGGCCGATCTCCATGTAGCTGCCGCGATGCGGGATCACCACCAGGGCGGCGGGTTCGAGGCTGCGGATTTCGACCTGGTGCATGGCGGCATCTCCGGTGCGCGTGGCGGACTGGGTGAAGCGGGTGTGGCTGCCACGTCTGCGGTATTCGGCCGGCGGCAGGCCATACTGGTCGCGGAAGGCGCGACTGAAGGCGGCGAGACTGGCATAACCGGCGCGCGGCCAGATCGCGTCGAGCGGCAGGTCGGTCTGGCTGAGATCGGCGGCGGCGCGCAGCAGCCGCAGGCGTTTCACCGTGCCGGCGACGGATTCACCATAGACCGCCTGCCAGGTGCGGTGCCAGTGCCAGGGTGAC
The DNA here is from genome assembly GCF_964218355.1 of Ferrovibrio sp. Classification (GTDB taxonomy): domain Bacteria; phylum Pseudomonadota; class Alphaproteobacteria; order Ferrovibrionales; family Ferrovibrionaceae; genus Ferrovibrio. The sequence goes on from NZ_CAXPMC010000008.1 coordinate 161,663, forward strand.
AAAGCCGCCACCCCGGCCAGCGTATTCAGGTCCGGCGCCTCGTCGAGATGGGCGTAGATATAGTCGATGACGCGGGTGAAACGGCGGATATAGCCGGCCTGGCTGGCGCTGTCGGCCGGTACCGCAGATCCGGCGGCGGGCGCTTCCGAAGCATCGGGATCGAAACGGGCGGGACCGGACATGGCGGCGGCACCTCGGCTGGATGAGCGACAGTTGCGGCATCGACTGGGGCAGACGCTAGCATGGCCGCTTTTGACAAATCTTGCGGAAGTGGGATGGCGGCATGATAGCCTGCGATATGGCTCCGCTCCGCTCCCTGCTGCCGCTCGCCGCGCTGCCGGTCATCGCGCTGCCGGTCATCGCGCTGCTCGCTGCTGTTGCGGCCGCGCCGGCGCAGGCCACCGATGCGCGGGCGGCCGATGCGCGGACGGCCGATGCGCGGGCGGCCGACGACACGCTGCCGCCGGTGGATCCGCCGGGCGTGTGGCATCGCATCGGCCTGACCGCCGAAACCACCACCAGCACCTGCATCGGCAACCCGGTGACGCCGCTCTGCGCCCTGGATACCTGGTATGCCTGCTTCCTGCGCGACCAGCCGGAACTCTGCCGCCTGATCGAGGCCGGCGTGGTGCCGCCACCGCTGCCGCAGCCGCGCAGCGTCAACGAATGGCGGGAATACCGCGTCGTCTATGCGCGCCGGCCATCGGCGCTGGACCCGGTCGACCGCAGCACCGAAGGACCGCTCAAGGCCCAGCCGGGCGATATCCTGATCGGCGTGATGGCACGGGTCTGCTACGACAGCCTGCAGGCACCGCGCTGCCAGACGAATATCGAGAACGATCCGCCCGGCGTGTTCATGCTGCGCAGACAGGGCGACATCTGGACCAACCCGTATTATTTCCGGCCGCGTTTCTGACCGGGCGCCACTGGTGATGCCGGCGGTGATGCGGGCGGCGCCAGCCGGGCGATGCGATCGGTCTCGCCGGCACTGCGCGGCTTGCCGTCGAGGCGGGTGCGGCTCAGGTTTGCCAGCAGCCGGTCGCGGCGGGCGGGATCGCCGGCCGCGGCACGGATGGCGGCGAGGCTCTCCGGACCCATGCGGCCATCGACCTCGACCCTGCCATCCGTGCCGTTCACGGCCTGCTGCAGAAACTGCGTGCCGAGTCCGCGCCCGTCGAGAAACAGCGTGTCCGCCACCGCACGGGCGACATCGCCCGGCAGATTCTCGAGCGCGGCGGCGCCGCCCACCGTATGGAGAACGTCGTCGAAATACGCGCGGTAGACATGCAGCTGCTGCGCCGGCGTCAGATCGGCCGGCGCCAGTGTGGCCGGCAATCCGGCCAGCAGGCCGCGCCGGCGCATGTCGGCCAGTGTCGCCGGCAGGATGCCGCCCGCCGCCCTGCTCTCCGGATCGACCATGCGGCCGCCCTCTTCTGCATAGAGATGCGCATAGACGTCGCGCTGGACCGGGCTGTCCGGCATCAGCCAGTCCTGCGCCGCCTGGAAATCGGTCCAGGCATCGCGGTTTTCCGGTCGACTGAAAATCGCGGTCTTGTGCGGCGGCACCGGCACTGACACCGGCACTGACACCGGCGGCGCAGGCCGGCGGATGGTGATGTAGCTGTCCGGCAGCGGCACGGACTGCCGGGCGGGCGCGGCATCGGCCCGTGCACCGGCATCCGCCCGTGCACCGGTATCCGCCCGTACACCGGGCCGCGCCTGCGCCTGCGCCTCATGCCGGCGGTCGATGTCGTCGGGTGTCGGGGCCGGGCCCATTCTGTCGCCCACGGCATCGCGCAGGGCGGCCATGGTCTCGCCCTCGCCATTGGGGCCGACGCGGCCATCGGCCCCCAGCGGCA